>DASQCF010000001.1:0-39141 GCA_035634815.1 Solirubrobacterales bacterium
CATCGCCCTGATCGGGGCCCACATGTACCTGGTCGTCAAGCTCGGCACCACGGCGCCTCCCTGGGTCAAAGCCCAGCGGCCCAAGGTCGCCTCCCCGCTCGCCCAGCTCGACGCCGGCGGCAACGGCAACGGCCGCGTCAACGGCCATCGGGTCGACGGCGCTCCCGTCGACGGCGAGGGGAACGGGTCGCTGTGAAGCCGCAGGACAAGCAGGATTATCTGGAGGAGTACGAGCTTCTGAAGAAGAAGGGGAAGCCGTTCTTCCCCTACGCGGTGATGAAGGACTCGGTGATGGCGCTGATCGTCGTCGCCGTGATCATCGCGATGTCGATCATCCTCGGCGCCGAGCAGGGGCCGAAGGCGGACCCGACCTCGACCACCTACGTGCCGCGCCCCGAGTGGTACTTCTTCTTCCTCTTCGAGCTTCTGCGCGTGATCAAGCCGCCGGAGCTGGTCCCGATCGCGACGATCGGCATCCCAACGATCTGCATGGTCCTGCTGCTGCTGCTGCCGTTCTACGACCGCGGCCCCGAGCGCCGGCCCGAGCGCCGTCCGATCGCGACCACGGCCGGGATCATCACGATCATCGCGATGGGCTACCTCACCTACCTCGGCGCCACCGGCGGCTCGCCGACCGAGATCGACATGCAGGTCGCCAAGCAGTACGAGCCCGGCAAGGAGGTCGTCGCCGGCTCCGGCTGCCTTGCCTGCCACAAGCTGGGCGAGAACGGCAACAACGGCCCCGGCCCCGAACTGACCCACATCGCTTCGCGGATCCCGCGGGCTGCGATCATCCGCTCGGTCGAAATCGGCCCCGGCATCATGCCCTCCTTCCGCGACCTGCCGCCGCAGAAGATCGAACAGCTCGCCGACTTCCTCTCGTCTCTCGATTAGCCGGGCGGTAGGGACAGGGCAGGTGCCCTGAGACCCATGGACACGATCAACGACAACCGCCAATCGCCGGACTTCGCCGGCCAGGTGAACCGCATGTTCGACCGCGTCGCCGGTCGCTACGACGCGCTCAACTCGCTGATGACCGCCGGCCTGCACCATCGCTGGCGCGAGCGCGCCGCCGACCAGACCGATCTCGCCCCCGGCGACGCCGCGCTGGACGTCTGCTGCGGCACCGGCGACCTGGCGCTGGAGCTGGCGCGTCGCGTCTCCCCCGGCGGCCACGTCGTCGGCTGCGACTTCTCCGAGCCGATGCTCGACCTCGCCCGCGAGAAGGCCGCCGAGCGTAGCGTCGAGGGAGCCCGCTTCGAGTGGGCCGATGCGTTGGAGCTGCCCTACGACGCGGAGCGCTTCGACGCGGTCACCGTCGGCTTCGGGGTCCGCAACCTCGCCGACCTCGACCGCGGCCTACGCGAGATGGCGCGGGTGCTGAAACCCGGCGGGCGGGCGGTGATCCTGGAGATCACCCAGCCGACGCGGCCGCCCCTCTCGCTCTTCTACTCCCTCTGGTTCGACCGCATCGTGCCGCTGCTCGGCGCCTTCTCCAGCAACCCGGAGGCCTACTCCTACCTGCCCGAGTCGGTGCGCAGCTTCCCCAGCCCCCGCGGCCTGGCGGAGAAGATGGACGCCGCCGGTTTCGAGGCGATCCGCTACACGGTGCTCGCCGGCGGGATCATCGCGATTCACAGCGGCACCCGGGCGTGACCCGCCCCTCGTCGGTTCCGCCCCCGGTAACCGCGGTCCTCGACGCTTCCAGCCGCTGGCTGCCGGCGCGGTTGGGCGAGGTGGAGGAGCTGCTGCGGGCGGCGCTCGGCGGCCACGGCGAGACGCTCGGCGCCGACGCCGCCGCGACGCTCGAGGCGGGCGGCAAGCGGCTGCGGCCGATGCTGGTCCTCCTCTGCGCCGGGCCCGAGGGCGACGAGCGGGCGGTCCGCGCCGCGACGGCGATCGAGCTGGTCCACATGGCGACCCTGGTCCACGACGACGTCCTCGACGCGGCGCCGCTGCGCCGCGGCCTGCCGACCGTCGCGGCGACCTCGGGCCGCGACCGCGCCGTCGCCACCGGCGACCTCCTCTTCTCTCGCGCCTTCGCCCTCCTCGCCGACGCCGGCGACAGCCGCTCGGTCGCGCTCCTCGCCGACGCCTCGGTCGCGCTCGCCCGCGGCGAGCTGGCCCAGCGCCACGACGCCTTCGACCTCGGACTCGACGAGGAGCGCTACCTCTCGCGCTGCCGCCTGAAGACCGCGCGGCTGTTCGAGTGCGCCTGCCTGCTCGGCCGCCCGGCGGAGGCGCTGCGCGAGTTCGGCGCCGGCATCGGCCTCGCCTTCCAGCTGCTCGACGACGTCCTCGACGTCAGCGGGCCGCCGGAGCGGACCGGCAAGGCGCGCGGCACCGATCTGCTCGACGGCACCGTGACCCTGCCGCTGATCGAGGCGGCGAAGAGCGACCCGGGCATTCGGGAGGCCGACCTGCACGCCCTCGACGCGGGCAGCGCCGAGGCGCTCTGCGACCGCATCGCCGCCACCGGCGCCCTGGAGCGGGTCCGCGCCCGCGCGATCGAGATGGTCGCCGCGGCGAAGGCGGCCCTGGCGAGCGCCGGGTTCGCCCCCGAGCAGCGCCAGCTCCTCGACCTCGTCGCCGACGGCGTCGTCCAGCGCTACAGCTGACCACCGAGCCGAACTGCATCAACTTCTACACCCAGCAGAAGTAGAAGTTGATGCAGTTCGGGGGCGGAGCTACTGCTCCTGCTGGGTGGGGCGGACCAGCACCTCGTTGATCGCCACGTGGCGCGGTCGCGTGACCACGTAGGCGATCGCGTCGGCGATGTCCTCGGCCTGGAGGATGTCCATGTCGACGAAGCGGTTTTCGATCTCCTCGCGGACACCCGGCCGGTTGTGGCTCTGCAGCTCCGTCGCCACCGCCCCCGGCTCGACCAGGGAAACGCGCAGATGCCGGCCGGTCACCTCCTGGCGGAGAGACTCGCTGAAGGCGCCGACGCCGTGCTTGGTCGCGTTGTAGACGCCGCTGCCTTTGCGCGCCATCCGCCCCGCGACCGAGGAGATGTTGACCAGGTCGGCGACCCGGCGCGGATCGCTCTCGGCGGCTTTCAGCAGGTGGGGGAGCGCCGCGTGCGCGGTGTAGAGCAGGCCCAGCAGGTTGACGTGGACCATCTGCTCCCACTCCTCCACCGGGGCGTCGACCACCGGCCCCAGCAGCATCACGCCGGCATTGTTGACGAGGACGTCGAGCCGACCCAGCTCCTCCACCGCCCGGGCGACCGCCGCCGTCGCCTGCTCGCGCTCGGTGACGTCGGCCTCGATCGGCAGCGCGGTGCCGCCGCTGTCGGCGATCTCCCCGGCGAGCTGGTCGAGCCGGTCGGCGCGACGGGCGACCAGCGCCACCGTCGCCCCGCGCGCCGACAGCGCCTTGGCGGCGGCCTCGCCGATGCCGCTCGAGGCACCGGTCACCAGGGCCACGGTCTGATCGAGGTCGCGCGCGGGAGCGTTCATCCGGGGCCTATACCCGGACCCGGGTCGGGAAACTCACCTGCCGAAGTCGTCGGCGCCGATCAGGTTGTCGGCCAGGGCGTAGATGAAGACGGCCGCCATCTCGCTCATGTTCGCGTGTTCTAGCGAACGCAGCTCGTCGGCCAGCTCCCGCGAGCCAAGTTCCAGCTGCTCGTCGAAGGCGTCGATCTCCGGGATGCTGTGGACGCTCTCGCCGAGCCACTCGCACTCGGGGCAGCGCCGCCCGACCCGCCAGCTGGAGCGGTCGCTGGCCTGCTCCCAGGAGATCGGCTGCACCAGGTTCGACCCGCAGCAGGGGCAGAGGTGAAGGGGAGGGGCCGCGGTTTTCTGGGGGCTGGGCTCTGCCATGACGGCAATATCGTCGCTGAACCGGGTCCGGTTATCCGTAAAAGGCCCCATCGATTGCCCCGAGGCCCCCAGGCCCGAATCTAAAACCGGGACGGAAACTGATCCGTGCGCCGATCCACCCCGTTACCATGGGGCAAGATGCCAGGAAACATCGGACTTCCAGAGATCGCAATCGTCCTCGTCATCGCCCTGCTGGTCTTCGGGCCCAAACGGCTCCCGGAGCTCGGCCAGAGCCTCGGCCGCGGCATCCGCGAGTTCAAAGGCTCGATCAGCGGCGACAACGACGACAACCGCCACGACGAGGACGACGAGGCGCCAAGCCTGCCGCAGTCCGAGTCGGCGAAGGTCCACGGCGACCCCGCCGACGCGGAGATAGTCCGCAACAAGACCAGCTGAGGCAGGGTCAAGATGGCCCGTCGCGTCAAGGCGGTCTCCCACGAAGACCGCCTCACCCTCGTCGAGCACCTCGACGAGCTGCGCTCCCGCCTGCTGGTCTGCATCGCCGCCCTCGGCGTCGCCCTGGCGCTCTGCTTCTGGCAGAACCACCTGCTGCTGGAAATCGCCCAGCACCCGCTGCCCAACGACCACGACCAGCTGATCACCTTCGGGGTCACCGAGCCGTTCACGACCACCCTCACCGTCTCCGCCTACGGCGCCATCGTCCTCACCCTGCCCGTCGTCCTCTGGCAGCTCTACGCCTATGTCCTGCCCGCCTTCAGCCAGTCGGAGCGGCGGACGATCATGCCGATCCTGCTCCTCTTCCCGTTCCTCTTCATCGCCGGCCTCGCCTTTGCCTACTTCGTCGTCATGCCGGCCGCCGTCAGCTTCCTCCTCAACTTCAACGACGGCCAGTTCAACATCCAGCTGCGCGCCCGCGACTACTACAGCTTCTTTTCGATGACCGAGATCGCCTGCGCCGCGATCTTCCAGCTGCCGCTGATGATTCTCGCCGTCACCAGGCTGGGAATCGTCAGCGTCGAGCAGCTGGCCCAGAACCGCCGTTACGCCTATCTGGTGATCGCGATCGTGGCCGCCGCGCTGCCCGGAGTGGACCCGGTGACCATGCTGATCGAGATGGTGCCGCTGCTTGTTTTGTATGAGCTGGCTATCCTGCTCGCTCGGGTCCTGGGACGTCCGGGAACGAGCGGAGGCGTGGCGCAGCCCTCTCCGCAGGAGTAAGGGAGAGACAGAAGTGGCCGGAGGCGACAAGGAGCACAAGATGCTGTTCGACCTGCGTGGCGGGCACCGCCGCAATATGGTCAAAGTCGTCTACGCTGTCCTCGCGGTCCTGATGGGAGCCAGCCTCTTCCTCACCGTCGGCCCGTTCAGCATCTCCGAAATCTTCAACGGCGGCGGTGGCAGCACCGATCTCGCCAAGCCCTACGAAGAAGAAGCCGAACGGATCGAAGCGCGGCTGGCGAAGGACCCCGGCAACCCGCAGATGCTGGTCTCGCTGACCCGGGCCCAGCTCAACGCCGGCAACGTCGACGCGGTCAAGGAACCGAACGGCGAAGTCATCCTCACCGCCGACTCGGTCAAGGCCTATCAGAAGGCCGACCAGACCTGGTCGGAATACCTGAAAGCGACCGACAAACCGGACCCCGCGCTGGCGGCGCTGGTGGCACCGATGCAGATCCAGCTGGCGGAAACCTCGACCAGCTACGCGCAGGCCGACCTGCGGATCAAAGCGGCGGCCGAAACGCAGAAGATCGCCGCCGAAGACCGGCCGACGGCGAACGCGCTGGTCACCCTCGCCTTCTACACCTACTTCACCGGCGACACCGCGGCCGCCGAAAAAGTGCGAGCCGAAGCGAAGAAGCTCGCCAAAACCGACGGCCAGCGCAAAGAAATCGACGAAGTGTTGGACGAATACAAGAAAAACGCCAGCAGCTACGTCGCCAGGAAAAAGCAAGCCGAAAAAGAACAGAAAGCGGCCGGCGGCAAGTCCCCCGAAAGCCTCGAAAACCCGCTCACCCCCGGCGGCGGGCTCGGCGGCTAAGCGGCGCCGGACCGGCGCCCCGTCAGCCTCTTTTCCGCTTAGCTTTCGCCGCGACGTGCTCGGCGAGCAGTGGGTGCTCGGCACCGAAGAACCGGACTCTTTCGACCAAACCGGGCGGGGCGTGACCGACGGAGAGGCGCTGAGCGGGGACCGCTGAGGCGACCCCCGGCCTCGCCCCCCACCGCACTTCGACCCGCTGGCCGAACAGGGTGAGGTTCGTGCTTCCGGGAAGCGCTGCCGAGGGGCTGAGCACTCCCCGGGCGCCGAGGCTCGCAAGCCGCCGGGCCTCCTTTTGGCAGCGCTCGTGGTCGTCGTCTACAAGGGCCTCGGCAGGGAAGCCCGCTGCCTCGGCCTTCTCGAAGGTTCCGTAATCCACCACCAGGCCCTCGTTGACTTCGAGCTCCCAGAGAGCGACGGTGTAGGTGCCGGCCTCTGCCTCGGAGCGCAGATCCTCGTGCCGGATCTTCTCGGCGTACGGGGCTTCGGCGTCGAGGCACAGGTATTGGACCGTCCCCGCCCCGGCGATGTTCCAGCGGCCGGATCTCCTGTTCGCGGCGACCCTCAGCGGAACGTCATAGCTGGTCGCCCGATATACGCGGGCCTGCAGCGAGAAATGAGGCGGCAGGTTGCCGCTAGGCATCTTGCGACCGTCCTCCGCGCGCCTCCGAAAGAAGCCTCTCCTCCGCCCCAGCGTCGTCGAGGAGCGCGATCGGCCGCTTTCCGTCCAAGCCCCGGCGCGGCCGGTCGAACCAGGCCACGATCCCCTCCTCGGTCCAGTTGTGGCGCAGGATGGCGACTAGGTGGGCGACCAGCTGCAGGCGCCGCGGCGGCTTCCGGTGCTCCTTCGTCCATCGGTTCAGCGTCCGCCGGTCCACTCCCACGAGCCGGGCGATGACCTCGTTGGAGGTTTTGGGGAGCCACTTCTTCAGCTCGCCGACGACCAGCCCCGCATCGGTCGGGAGGCCGACGACATGCTCGTCGAGGGCGTCGCGGATCACGTGGCGCACCCGCTCGATGGTGACGAGCAGCCGGTCGATCACGTCGAGGTTGGACGGCGGACCCTCCTCGCCGCGCAGCAGCCTGTTGACCTCCCAGAGCGCACCGTGGAACTCGAACAGCTGGGCCTTGTCGAGGTCTTCCAGGCGCAGCGAATCGCGAAGCGCTCCGAGCCGCTCGTCGATGTTCTCGAGCCGGTCGCGGAAAGAGCCGTCGACTTCGGGGTGATCCTGCAGCTGCGCGATCGCCTCGACGAAGCCGTCCTTCAGGTCTTGGAGCTCCTCGTCGGCACGGCCGAGACGCTGCTCGGGAGTCAGAGTCGTTGCCACCGGGTCCTCCTTTCGTCTCAAGAAAGCGCGCTACTTGGGACATTATAGGGACACGGCGCGGACACTCCGCGATGGGCCGTGAAGGGCTCGAACCTTCGACCTTGAGATTAAGAGTCTCCTGCTCTACCAACTGAGCTAACGGCCCGGGGACGGGCAAGTATAGGAAGGTCGGCTGCTCGGGTGAAGGTCGGCGTGGCTATTTGGCGTGGCAGAATTTTTCGACCAGGCCGTCGACGATCGTGCCGTCTTCGAAGGTGAAGCGCCCGTGGGTCTGGAGGACGTTGTCGCTGCAGCGGGCCGAGACGTAGCTGCGCTGCTTGCCGCCCGCCCGGTAGCGGCGGCCGATCTTGACGTCGAGGTGGGTGAGGGCGCCGAAGCCGGCGGCCAGCGGCGGCAGGTCGATCCGCGCCCGGTAGCGGAACCCGCCCGGCCGCTTTTCGATCGGCACCACGATCGCGTAGGTCTGCATGGCCGGGACCGTGGTGCGGGCGTGGAGCACGACGGTCGGCAGCCCTTCGAGCCGCGGCCCGTTGAAGACCGTCAGCTCCGAGCGGGCGGGGACGTTGCCGGCGCTGGTGGTGACGAGCGCTTCGACGTGGCCGGTGCCGACGATCGCCCCGCGGCAGGCACGCCGCGCTTCTTCGGTGCCCAGCTGCTCGATCGTTTCCGGCGCGCAGGTGGGCAGGCCGTTGACGCTGAGCCGGCCGTCGCGGTCGAAGTCGATCAGCGCCTGCCGCAGCGGCGAGGGTTTGCCGCCGTCTCTGGCGCTGAGGTCGACGTGGCCCTGAAAGTCGATCGGGGCGAAGCGGTGGCGCGGCAGCGACTGCGGCTTGAAGCCGCCGTCGGCCCGCAGCACCAGGTTTTCGACTTCGACCAGGGCGCCGCTGGCGCTGCCGCCGAAGAGCGCCAGCCCGACCAGCGCCAGGAAGGCAAGGCGCTTCAGCCCGGGGTGTGGCATGGCGAGGTGAGGGTCGTCGGAAAGCGATCGCCGTTGGTGAAGGTCAGGTGCCCCTCGACCTGCAGCCGCCCGCCAGAGCAGTGGGCGCTGATGAAGCCGATCTTCTTCCCCTTGCGCTTGATCGTCGCGCCGACGCTCGCTTCGGCCAGGGTGGGCGCCCC
Source organism: Solirubrobacterales bacterium (assembly GCA_035634815.1). Classification (GTDB taxonomy): domain Bacteria; phylum Actinomycetota; class Thermoleophilia; order Solirubrobacterales; family 70-9; genus VAYN01. The sequence continues at coordinate 8,271 of DASQCF010000001.1, forward strand.
GAAGCCGCCGGCGACTTCGGGCATCTCGACCCGGACGTGGAACCCGTAACGCCCCTTGGCGACCCGTTCGATCACGATCGGGACCAGCAGCGCCTTCGGCGCCGGCACCGTCTCGTAGGCGTGGGCGATCAGCGTCGGCTTGCCGCCGGTCGGCGCCGCGTTGAAGAACGAGACCGCGGACTTGATCTGGAACGGCGCTCGGTCGGGCATCGTCACCACCGCCTTGCCGGTCCCCGTCCCGACCAACGCCCTGGCGCAGCGCTGTCGCGCCTGCGCCGTGGTCGCCCCTTCCAGCTTGCTCTTCGGGCAGACGGGGAAGGCCTTGCTGTCGACCCTGCCGTGCTTGTCGATCAGGAAGTCGATCGTGTCCAGGGTGGGCGGCGTCGAGCTGTCCTTGGTCCTCACCCGGGTGATGCTGCTGAGGGTGATCGGGGCGTTGCCCTTGGCGGGCAACGCCCGTGGCTGCATATCAACCGTGGAGCTGACGCAGAGCGGGCCGATGCAAGCCTCGATCCCGGACGCCGTGGCGCCGAGCGCCAGCGTCAGCGCGACGGCCAGTACAGCTGCTCTGCGAATCGGTCTCTTCAATCAGCGCCCCGTACAGGTTTTGAACACGGATCCGGTCAGATCGGTGTCGTCTTTGAAGTGGAGATTTATTTTCGCCTGCAGGCGCCCGTCCGGACAGCCGGCGTTGGCGAAGCTCCGCTTCTTGCCTTTGTAGGTCCATTTGCGGTTGACCGTGACCTGGCCGTAGAGCGGGATCCCGAACCCGCCGGCGATCTTCGGGATTTTCGCCACGGTTTTGAACCCGTAGCGTCCCTGGTGCACCTTCTGGATTTCGATCGGAACCACGAAGGTGGTCGGGCCCGGCACCGTCAGGTGGGCGTGGGCAAGCACCACGGGGTTGCCGTTCTTGGGCGCCGCGTTGAACAGGGTGATCGGCGAGGACGCCGGGATCGGCCCCTGTTCGGGGAAGATCACGACCGCCTTGCCGAAGCCCTTGCCGACGATCGCGCCGGGGCAGAGCTTGCGCGCCTGCGCGGTGGTCGTCGCCTTCAGTTTCCCGGGGGTGCACTTCGGCAGCCCTTCGGTTTCCACTTTGCCGTGCTTGTCGAAGAGGATCGTCAGCGTTTCCAGCACCGGCGGCGGCGAGCCGTCCTTGGTTTTGATCGAGCCGTAGCCGTGCAGCTTGATCGGCGCGTAGCCCTTCTTCGGCAGCGTCGTCGGGCTGAACCCGCCGTCGGTGGTGATCACCAGGTTCGCCGCTTCCAGCTTCAGCGCCACCGCGGTCGCCGCGACGACGAGCACCAGCACCAGTCCCAGTACATGCGCTCTTAACAGAGTCTTCCGCACCAAATCCTCCTCCCGTAGGCCTCTACCGCCAAACTACCAGCCGTGGGAAGGAGGATCGGCAGGGCAAGGAAAGCATCCTCGCGGAAGGCGGCCGGCCGCGAGCACCCTTTCCTGCTCCGCCACCCGCGCTCGGTGCTCGCCATCGCGGCGATCCTGCTGGCCGCGCTGGCGGTGATCGGCACCGGCACCGAGGACCGCCTCGACCCGACCACGCTGGACATCCCCGGCACCGAAGCCTCGCGCAGCAACGAGATCCTGCGCGAACACTTCGGCGACTCGGCGCCGTTCGTGATCCTCCTCCGCGGCCCGACCAAGGCGCTCGACGAACAGGGCCCCGAACTGATCGAAGCCCTGCGCAAGGACCCGCGGGTGACGACGCTCTCGCCCTGGGACGTCGGCTCGGTCCAGCGCCTGCGCCCGACGCCGACCCAGGCCTTGATCCTCGCCGACTTCCACGTCGACGGCCGCACCGCGGTCAACGAGTCGGTGCCGCACCTCAACGCGGTTCTGAGCCAGACGATCGCCTCACCGGTGCGGGCGACGCAGACCGGCTACGCGACCCTGACGCAGGCGATCCAGGAAGAAAACCTCGACGCCACCCACCGCGGTGAGCTGATCGCCCTGCCGTTCCTGCTGATCATCCTCCTGCTCGTCTTCCGATCGCCGATCGCCGCCGCGATCCCGCTCCTCATCGGCGCGATCACCGTCGTCGCCTCGCGCGGGATCCTCTACTTCTTCACCGGCTGGTTCGAGATCAACTCCTTCGCCCTGGTCGTCTGCTCGATGATGGGCCTGGCGCTGGGGGTCGACTACGCGCTGCTGATGGTCTCCCGATTCCGGGAGGAGCTCGCCGGGGGCAGCGAGCCCGTCGTCGCGGCCCGAGCCACCCGGTTCCACGCCGGGCGCACGGTCTGCTTCGCGGGCAGCACCCTGCTGATCTCGATGATCGTCTCCCTCTTCATCCTTCCCGGCTCCCTGCTCGCTTCGCTCGCCGGCACCGTCTGCATGGTGGTGGTCCTCAGCGTCGTCGAGGCGATCCTCGTCGGCCCAGCGGTCCTCACCCTGCTGGGGCCGAACGTCGACCGCTGGCGCTTCGGCGCCACCGCCCCGGCGGGAGGCCGCTCGCGGCTGATGACGTTGGTGGGGGCGGCCTTGCGAAAGCCCGCGCTCGCCGCGGTCGTGATCGGCGGCGTGTTGCTGGTGCTCGCGGCCCCGACCCTCGGGTTGAAGACCGGCCCGCCGGACACCGAACAGCTCGACCCGGATGCGCCGGCCCGCAAGGACGCCGAACTGGTGAACAGCGCGATCGGCCCAGGCTACGAAGCGCCGTTCCAGGTCGTCGCGGTCTCCAAGGAAGGCCCGATCACCGACCCGAAGAGCATCGGCGCCCTGCAGAATTTTCAGCGCAAGGTGGCGAAGCGGCCCGGCGTGCGGGCGGTGATCGGCCCGGGCCCGGTGGTCGAACAGGTGGAACCGCTGCAGCAGCTCGGCAACACCTACCTCTCGACCGAAGGCAACACCGCGCAGATCAAACAGCTGGCCCGCCTCGGTCGCGAACTGAAGACCGCCGCCGGCGGGGTCGGGCAGCTGCGCGAAGGCATCTCCGAAGCCAGCGACGGCGCCGGCCTGCTGGCGCTCGGCTCCGACCGCGCGGTCGAAGGGGCGACGCAGATCGGCCGCGGCCTGACCCGCGCCGTCGGCGGCAGCGACGAAGCGATCGACGCCCTGGACAGGTTCGCCAGCGGCACCAAGCGGCTGGCCGACGCGATCGAAACCGCCTCCTTCGGCGCCCTCCAGCTCAAGCTCGGCCTGCGCGACGGGGTGATCCCCAACCTCGACGCCAACGCCCTGCGGCGGTCGCGATCGCTGCAGAAGGCGCTGAACGAAGACGCCAACGGCAAGCTGCCGGAACTGATCGGCCCGGCGCGCGCCGCCGAAGCCGAAGCCAAGGAAGCGCTGGCCCGGCTGCAGGCGATGGGCGTCGGCAAGACCGACCCCGAGTACGCGGCGGCGCTGGAAGCGACGCGCAAGGCGGTCGCGGCCCTGACCGGGACCGACCCCGTCACCGGCGCCCCGTACGACCCGGTGCCGGAGACGCCGGAGGTCGAGCCCTACACCGGCCTGCCGGCCGAACTGGTTGCGCTGAACGAACGGCTGCTGGCCGACCACGAAGAAGCGAAGAAGATCACCTTCGCGATCGGCTCGACCAAGAGCAACCTGAAGCAGCTGCTGGCCGGGACCGAAAAGCTCAGCGACGGGCTGGAAAAACTGCGCGGCGCCAGCAAGCGGCTGGCCGCCGGCTCGGCCAAGCTGGCGCGGGAAGCGGCCCGCCTCGGCGACGGGCTCTCGCAGCTCAGCGGCGGCACCCTGGCGCTGGTCAAAGGCCTCGGCGAACTAGGCGACGGCGCCAGCGCCCTGGAAGAGGGCCTTGCCACCGGCGTCGACGAAAGCGCGCCGCTGGAAACCGGGCTCGAAGAAGCGAGCGTGCAGGTACTGGACGGCCGCGACCGGATCACCGACCAGATCGGCCGCGTCTCCAAGTCGAGCCCGGGCCTCTTCAACTCCGGCTACTTCGTGCTCTCGGCCCTCGACGGCACTCCGCCGACGACGCGCACCCAGATAAACGAAACGATCGACCTCAACCGCGGCGGCCAGGCGGCGACGATGCTGGTCATCTCCGACCACACCTTCAACAGCCCTGGCTCGATCCAGCTCAACAAGGACCTGAACAAGGAGGCGGGCGAACTCGCCGCGGACTCGGGCCTCGAAACCGGCGTCGCCGGCGGCGCCGCCGAACTCAACGAATACAGCAAGGTCACCCGCGAGCGGATGCCCTGGGTGATCATCGCGATCACGATCGTCACCTTCCTCGTCCTGATGGTCGTCCTGCGGGCGATGCTGCTGGCGGCGATCGCCGTCGCCCTCAACCTGCTCACGGTCGCGGTCGCCTTCGGCGTCCTCGTCCTCCTCTTCCACATTCCCGACAGCTGGCCGCTCGGCGGCCACAACTACGTCGACGCGGTCGGCGCGACGCTGATCTTCGGCCTCGTCTTCGGGCTCTCGATCGACTACGCCGTCTTCCTGCTCAGCCGCATGCGCGAGCACTACGACACCCACGGGGACAACGCCGCCGCGGTCGACTTCGGCCTCTCCCGCACCGCCGGCGTGATCACCGGCGCGGCGCTGATCATGATGGTCGTCTTCATCGCCTTCGCCGGCGCCCCGATCGCCACCGTCAGCCAGCTCGGCATCGGCCTCACCGTGGCGGTCCTGCTCGACGCCACCGTCGTCCGCATCGTCCTCCTGCCGGCTCTGATGTTGCTGATCGGCGACCGCGTCTGGTGGCTGCCGAAACCGCTCGAGCGCGTGATCCCGAAGCTCAGCGTCTAGAGGTCACAGTTCCACGCCGAAGATTTTCCAGAGACGCGCGGATAGCGCCTTGTTTCGTGCAGACAAACCCTTACGCTACGATCATGCATGTGATGGAGCCCAGAGAGAAGTGGACCGACGAACGCCTCGACGAAGGCTTCGGTGAGCTCAAAGGGGAGATGACCGAACGCTTCGACAAGCTCGAAGCGCGCCTCGACAAGCTGATCTTTGCCCTCTTCGGTACCGGTGGGGCGATCATCGTCGCGCTCCTCGGCCTGTTGGGCGTGGCCCTTTTCTAGCCGCAAACGCTGTCGCCAAACACGGATACGCCAGGCCGCTGAGCTGAGGTTAGTTTCCCGTGGGCAAGTTTCTCAGCACCCGCCGGCAGGTGCTGAGGACCTGCTGCGTGTGTTCCTCGCGCCCCCGCACCTCGGATCGCTCCGCTTCTTGCTGCTCGCGTTCCCCTTCGGCCCGGATCCGCATCCGGGTGCAGACCCGCCGCAGAACCTCGGGTGGGGTGGCGAGGTCGAGGGGCTCGCCGCTGCTCTCGCCCCAGCCAAGGTCGTCGAGGAGCAGGCGCAGGTCGTCGCTGAACTCGCGCGCGACGCGGTCGGCCCGCTCGTATTCGCCCAGCTGGGCCGCCGTCCACACCTCATCCAGCCCGCTCAGCCGAACGAAGATCTGGTCATAGAGCGCGTCGCGCTCCGCCGCCGTGATCCGCACGCTCACTCGCAGCGCAGCGAGCGGCTCGCGGGTTCCCTGGCCGCCAGCGTGTAGAAGCTCTGCACCGCGCCCCGCACCGATTGCTGCCGCACCCGTTCCACCACACCCACGTCCGCCAGCGTCCGCATGTGGTACGAGACCAGCGACACCCCGAACTCTTCATCGAAGATCCGATCGAGCTCCTTAGGCGACAGCGGCACTTCGATCCACTGCATCGCTTCGATGATCACCACCTTCACCGGGTGAACGGAGATTGGGATCAAGGCGTCCCAGTTAAAGGTCCATCGGCCGCCCGGTGTCATTCGGTTCCCTTCCATCTGAGTAGTGGGTCGGATGCGTTCATGGCACCGTCCCTTGAGTCTTTTACGCAGAAAGAGTTCTAGTGGTGAGAACCTATTTCCACCAGCTCAGTTTTTCGCCCCAATTGGGCTGGAGGGTCAGAAGGAGGTCGGGAGCCGGGGGCCTCGTGATCGCCCGGCCATACCTCGCTCAATGCCAAGGGCCGCAGCGATCGCAGGAAATCCATCTTCGCCTGTCGCGCATAGCCGCTCGTCGGCGCGAGCTGCGATGTCTTGTACTCGTTCGAGTGATTCCTCCAGCGCTTGCATGAGCTCCTTCCAGCCCTGCTCGTCGAGCTTCATCGGTTGCCAGCTCAGGTGACGATCGGGTCGGGAATCAAAGCGACCGGCCCGAAACGAGGCTAGAGCTTCAGCCACGATCGCCTGAAATACGAGCGCTGAGATTTCATGACGAGTCGCCAGCGGTAGCTGCGCCCATTCCTCATCACCGATGCAGGGACGGAGGGAGGCTCGATAAAGGTGCTCCTCAGCGCCGCGGGTTCGTTTCACTCTCACCAGCTCAATGCACCCATTCTCAGCCAGTGCCTTGACGTGATTCCCAACCTTCTTCATGTCCTCGCCGATGATTCGAGCGATCTGTGCCGCGCTGGCTTCGCGTTCGTTGAGGATTTGCAGGGCGTCTACTCGGATGGGGTGCTGAACGACAAAGACCACGAGCTCATCGACGCCCCGGGGCTTGGTTGGCGCATCTCTCACGATTCGGTGACCTCCCGTTCAACAACTCTGAGTGATCGAGGCTTCCACAGGTTAGTGCGGAAGCGATCTACATCACCCCTGACTACCCAGCACAGGTTGGAAAGTCAAAGAAATCTTTAGCGTTTGCCTCCCAGGCCCGGTTTAGGGCTGGGCCTCCGCCGCGTGGGGAGGTGATCGTTGATGAAGATGGCCATCATTTCCGGCGTCGTCCCGGTAGTCCAAATCACTAAGCACGGGTAGATGCCGGAAGGGGGAGCCGGTTTCCTGCGATCGGGGAGTCGGCTTCTCCGAACAGGACTGCACTTGTGAGGTGCCCTATGGCGCTTACGAGGCTCACCCTTAACGATCTCCCTCGTGGGCAAACTTGGGCCAAACCTGCGGGAGGCCCGTCTTAGATTGGAGCTCAGCCAGGAGCAGGTGGCGGAGCGCAGCGGGGTTCATGCGACCGAGGTCAGCCGGATCGAGGCGGGCAAACGGGACCCGCGGGTCTCGACGGTCGAACGGCTGGCGAAGGCCGTGCAGGTTCGGCCCGGTCAGCTCTTGGAATAGATCTCAGCGCAAGACTCCGAGACGCTTGAATTCTTCCCGGCGTTTCGCCCTGCGCTTGCGCGACTCCCGGAGCGTTTTGTCGATCCGTTCGATGGCCCTGTCAGCCATCTTGATGGCCTCCTGAGCGTTTTCGATCTTCTTCTGAATTTCGTCAGAAGTCATGCCGGCTCCCTTTGCTGCGTGCCACGCCTTGCATCACCGAAAGTTCTTGTCTGAGTGTACCGATGTCTTCCATGGCTTGCGCGAGTTCCCCTTCCAGCTGCTGGTTATCTGCTTCTACATGTGCGACTGGCGTGGAAACCTCCACCGGCCCGATCCTCGTCAACCACTGGCGTCGAGCAATTAGCGCGACCACGGAGACGATTACGAAGGCGCCGGCGAAGATGATCGCCAGCCTTATGGCGGCCATCACCGCTCGGCTCGCCAACACGGCGTCGACGAATCCGGGGTGCTCGGGGGTCGGGGTGGGAGCCAGGATGGCGTCGCCGACTGCGTAGATCCCCGCCGCGACTAGGAAGACGGTGGCGGCACGCTTCATCCGCTCCCAAGCTTCGAGCGGTGGGTACTTCTCCCCCCGGGCCCGCGGTCAGGCCCGGGGGGAGCGGGTTATTTCGACTGCTTGCAGCTTTGCTTCGAGTAGGCGGTCAGGGCTTCGCCGTCCAGGTAGGTGAAGGTGCCGCGGGCCTTGAGCTTCTTCGAGCCGGTGCATTTGGCCGAGATGAAGCTGCGTTTTTCGCCCTTGAAGCGCCATTTCTTTTCGATCTTGACGTTGAATTCCTTCAGGGCGCCGGTGCCGCCGGCCAGCAGCGGGACGTTGAGATCCAGGCGCGGGCCGTAGCCTTCCTTGTTGTAGTTGCTGACCGTGCCTTCGAGGACGAGGGTAGCCTGCAGCGGCTGGGTCCCGTAAGCGTGGAGGATGATCGTCGGCTTGCCGCCCTTGGGGACGCCGTTGAAGGCGGTCACGGTCTGCGGCACTTCGTAGACCTTGCCCGCTTTCAGGTAGGCGATCGCGTGGCCGCTGCCGATTTTGGCGTTGCCGCAGACGCGTTCGGCCGTTTCAGTCGACTGGCTCTGCAGCTTGCCCGAGTCGCAGGTCGGCAGGCCCTTGGTGTAGAGCCGGGCGTTGCGGTCGAAGTCGATCACCGCGTGGACCGCCGGGCTGGGGACGCCGTTGGGGTCGGTCGTCGACGTCGTCAGCGTCGTCACTTCCAGCGAGCCGGGGGTGAACTTCGTTTTGGAAAGCTTTTTCGGTCGAATCATCGAGTCGATCGACTGGGTGTTGCCGTCGGGCGCCGTGACCGTGGGCCCGGCCCAGGCGGCGGTGGCTGCGATCGCGACCGCCAGGGCGGTGCTCACCGCAATCAAAAATGGACGTCTGCGCATTGATTGCTCCTAGAGTTGGATTACGCGGCGCCTCTCCCAACTTCCCTAACCGCTCCCGCTGCTCAGAGTAGCGCGTTGATTTCCAGTTAAGTCCCTGCTTGGACCGAGCTTGGCGGGGACCCCCTTGGATACGATCTTCCAGCCGTTCTACCGGGTCGGAGGGGCCGGGGGAACCTGAAAGCAAGCGACGATTCGTTGGCTGCCAAATCTTCAGGCGAGGAGCGAGGCCCGGCGGCTAGCCGGGGAACTACCCCAGCCCGAATTGCGACGATCGCCGCCCTCGCCATCGCGGTAGTCGTCCTCGCCGTCATCCTCCTCGGCGGCAGCAGCGGCCACAAGTACACCCTCGTCTTCCAGAACGCCGGCCAGCTGGTCCCCGACAACCAGGTCTTGATCGGCGGCTCGCCGGCGGGGACCGTCGAAAGCATCGGCCTCACCGACGACAACCTCGCCGAGGTCCACGTCTCGGTCGACCAGGAGTTGCACGAAGGCACCACCGCGGCGATCCGCGCCACCTCCCTCTCCGGCGTTGCCAACCACTACGTCTCCATCAGCCCCGGCCCGAACAGCAACGACGCGCTCGAAGACGGCGCCCAGCTCGGGCTCGACTCGACCACCACCCCGGTCGACATCGACCAGTTCTTCAACACCTTCCCGCCGCGGGTTCGCCAGGGGCTGCAGAATTTCATCCGCGGCAACGCGGCGATCTACTCCGGCCAGGGCGAAAACGCCAACGACTCCTACAAATACTTCGGCAGCGCCCTCAACCGCGCCGGCGCCTTCGCCCAGGAACTGAACGCCGACTCGCGCCTCCTCTCCCGCTTCATCGTCAGCTCCTCGCGGTTGACGACCGCGGTCGCCGGTCGCGGCGAACAGCTCTCCAGCGCGGTCTCCAACGCCAGCACCGCCTTCAACGCGATCGCCCAGGAAACCGCCGCCTTCGACGCGACGCTGCGGCGGCTGCCGCCGGTCTTCCGCCAGGCGAACACGACCTTCGTCAACCTGCGCGCCGCGCTCGACGACATCGAACCGCTGATCGACACCGCCAAGCCGGCGACCAAGGACCTGGCGCCGTTCCTGGCCGAACTGCGCCCGGTCTTCCAGAAACTGGTCCCGTTTACGCGCGACCTGCGCCTCACCGTCAACAAGCCCGGCAAGGCGAACGACACGGCCGACCTCCTGGCTGTGCTGCCGAAGGTCCAGGACCTGACCTCCAGCGCCTTCCCGCACTCCGAACAGGCGATCTCCGACTTCCAGCCCAACCTCAACTTCATCCGCGCCTACACCCCGGACCTGTTCAACGCGTTCAGCAAGCTGGGGCAGGTCGCCGGCTACTACGACGGCAACGGGCATTACGTGCGCGCTTCCACCGCCGGCCTCAACCTCTTCCGCTACAACGAAGGCAACTCCGAACTCGAACCGATCGACAAGAGCGAACAGTTCGACGCGTTCGGTTCGCCTGACACCCCCCGGCGCTGCCCCGGCGGCGCCACTCAGCCCGCGGCCGACGGCTCCAACCCGTTCGTCGGCGGCGGCAGCGTCGACCCCTCCGAATGCGACCCCTCCGACGTGCCCCCGGGACCATGAGCAGGAAGGTCCTACTCGCGCTCGGGCTGGTCGCGGCGGTGGTCGTGGTCGTCCTCCTGGTCTCCGGCGGCGGCGGTTCCTCCGACGGCTACCGGGTCCGCGCGGTCTTCGACAACGGCGGCTTCATGGTCAAAGGCGAGGAGGTCCGCGTCGCCGGCGCCAACGTCGGCGAAATCGAATCGGTCGACGTCTCGATGCCCGGTGAGCCGGTCGCCTACGAGAATGGCAAAGCGGTGGAAAAGCCGGGGAAGGCGATCATCGTCATGAAGATCGAAGACCCGGGCTTCCAGGACTTCCGCCAGGACGCCACCTGCCAGATCCGGCCGCAGTCGCTGATCGGCGAGAAGTTCGTCGACTGCCGCACGACCCTGCCCCGGGCCCCCGGCAGCGAACCGCCGCCGCCGCTGAAGCAGATCGAAGACGGCGAGCCCGGCGAAGGCCAGTACCTCCTGCCGCTGGGCAACAACGGCACCAGCGTCGACCCGGACCTGATCAACGACATCCAGTCCCTGCCGTACGCGCAACGCTTCCGCCTCATCTTCAACGAACTCGGGGCCGCCCTCGCCGGCCGCGGCGAAGACCTCGAGGTCCTGGTCAAACGGGCCAACCCCGTCCTCCGCGACGTCGACCGCCTCTTCGGGATCCTCTCCGCCCAGCGCAAACAGTTGGCGCAGCTGGCGAGCGACTCCGACGCGATTCTCGACCCGCTCTCCCGCGAGCGCCGCGCCCTGGCCGGGTTCCTCACGAACTCCGGTGCCGCCGCCGAAGCGAGCTCCGAAAAAGGCCCCGAACTGGAAGAGGCGCTGCAGAAGTTCCCCACCTTCCTGGCCGAGTTCCGCCAGACGATGAAGAGCCTCGAATCCTTCTCCGACGCGGGGACCCCGCTGCTCGAAGACTTCGGCACCGCGGCGCCGTCGCTGACCGACGCGACCAAGACCCTGACCCCGTTCTCCGAAGCGCTGACCGTCTCGCTGAAGAGCCTCGGCGACGCCGGCGAAGCATCGGGACCGATCTTCGCCGAAGCCGACCCGGTGGTGAAGAAGGCGCGTGACCTCGCCAAGTCCGGGGTCAAGCCGACGGGCGACCTGGCCAAGCTGCTGGTCAACATCAAGAAGACCGGCGGCTGGAACGGGTTGACGGAACTGATCTACAACACGACCGCCACGCTCAACGGATTTGACAAATACGGCCACTTTGGACGCGCGCGGGTGACGCTCTCGACCTGTCTCGAATACATCCCCTATCCGTCCGGTTTCTCCGGGTGCGTGTCGAACTTCAACGGCCCGAAAGCCCAGGAATCCGCAACCACGAGCGCTGCTGCGCTCTTCCGTCTGCTCCAGGAGGGAATGGAAGAAACGAATGGCGGAACCGGGACCGCTTCCGGTCCGGCGATCGGCGTTGGGCAGGGCGACAGCACCGAAGGTGAACCCAAGCGCGAGGCCGGCGTCGCCCAGTCCTCGAAAACCGAAGGGACCGAACCCCTTCTCGACTACCTCCTCGGGCCATGAGGAACCGCAGCGGACTCAGCGGCGTCGCCAGCAGCCCGATCCTGGTCGGGGCGGTGACCGTGCTCGTCGTCATCGTCGCCGTCTTCCTCGCCTACAACGCCAACAACGGTCTTCCCTTCGTCTCCACCTACAACCTCAAGGCGCGCGTCCCCAACGCCGACGCCCTGGTCAAAGGCAACGAGGTGCGGATCGGCGGCGTCCGGGTCGGCGTCGTCAAGAAGGTGGTGCCGGTCCAGCTCGAAAACGGCGAGGTCGCCGCCGAACTCTCGCTCAGCCTCGACAAGAACGCCGAACCGCTGCCGGTCGATTCGACGATCACCGTGCGGCCCAAGTCCGCTCTCGGGCTCAAGTTCCTCCAGGTCACTCCCGGCGACTCCGAAAAGGGCTTCAAGGCCGGCGAACTGATCCCGGTCACCGCGGCCAAGCCGGAACCGGTCGACATCGACCAGTTCTTCGACATGTTCGATGAAAAAACCCGCGATGCGATCCGCCAGAACCTGTCTGGCTTCGGCAACGCCCTCGCCGGCCGCGGCCCGCAGCTGAACGAAGCGATCGGCGCCCTCCGCCGCATCGTCGTCAACGGCCAGCCGATCCTCCGCAAGATCGTCGAACCCAGCACCAACTTCGCCGGTTTCTGGCGCTCCCTCGAGGCGCTCTCGGCCACGGTCGCGCCGGTCGCCGAGACCCAGGCGCAGATGTTCGTCGCCCTCGACCGCACTTTCGCCGCCTTCGCCCGCGTCGCCCGGCCCTACATCCAGGAAACGATCGAAAAAGGCCCGGCGACTCTGGACGAGGTCAACGCCGACCTGCCGGCGATCCGACCCTTCCTCGATGACTCGGCCCGCTTCTTCACCGCCCTGCAGCCCGGCGCGAAAGCGCTGGCGAAGACCTCGCCGATCATTGCCGAATCCCTCCACGCCGGGATCCCGGTCCTGAATGCCTCTCCCGTCCTCTACAACCAGCTCGAACCGACGGCGAAGGCGCTGGTCGACTTCCAGGAAGCGCCCGGGGTCTTCAACGGGCTCGATCTGCTCACCGATACGAACAACCTCCTCAAGCCCTCGCTCAACTACATCACCCCGAGCCAGACGGTCTGCAACTACTGGTCGCTCACCTTCCAGGAGCTCTCCAGCGCCTCCGCCGAAGGCAACGACAACGGTCACTGGCTCCAGTTCATCTCCTACGGACCGCCGGAGGGGCCGAACAGCGAGAGCACCTTCGCCAGCGCGCCGGCCAACCAGGCTGGCGACGTCGAAAACCACGCCCATTACAACCCGAACCCCCAGACGGCGGCACCCGGGCAGGGCAAGGTCTGTGAAGCAGGAAACGAGAAATACGCTCGGGAAGAGACCGTAATCGGGCACTCGCCGGAACTCTGGGGAACCGACACGAGGAAGACGAGCGAATGAGCCGCCTCCCCGAGAGAGATCGTCGCGCCGCCGAAGCCGGAACCGGCCGCATCAAGTGGCGGCCCAGCAATGCCCTGATCGCGATCGTCTTCATCCTCATCTTCACGATCGGCCCCTACCTGGCCTTCACCAAACACGTGCCGTTCACCAGCCACGGCTACGAACTCAACGCCACCTTCTCCAACTCGGCCAACATCGCCCTCAACTCGCCGATCCGCATCGCCGGCGTCGACGTCGGCAAAGTGATCGCGACCGAACGCGACGGCGACAACACCAAGGTCAGCTTCACCGTCGACTCCTCCGGCCGGCCGATCCACGACGACGCCTTCGCCGCGATCCGCCCCCGCATCTTCCTCGAGGGCAACTTCTTCGTCGAACTCGACCCCGGCAGCCCCAGCGCCCCGGAGATGGACAGCGGCGGCACGATCCCGGTCAGCCGCACTTCCACCGCGGTCCAGATCGACGAAGTCCTCACCGCCCTGCAGTCGCCGGTCCGCGCCGACCTCAGCCGCCTACTCGAGGGTTACGGCACCGCGCTCAACCACGAACCGACCGAAGCGGAAGATCTCACCCAGCTGCCCGAGGTCAAAGGCAAGTCCGGCGCCGAAGCCCTCAACGGCGCCTTCCAGTACGGCGGCGACGCCGGCCGCTACAGCGCCCAGGTCACCAATGCCTTCCTCGGCACCCAGCAGAAGGACCTCTCTCGTCTCGTCTCCAGCGCCGGCCGGGCCTTCGGCGCCTTCGCCAGCCGCCAGGAGGACCTGCAGGGCCTGATCGTCAACTTCGACGTCTTCACCGGCGCCCTCGCCAACCAGTCGAACAACCTCACCACCACGATCCGCCTCCTCGCGCCGACCCTCCGCATCACCCACGCTTCATTGGTCAGCCTCAACCGCTCGCTGCCGCCGCTGCGCACCTACGCGATCGAGCTGAAGCCCGCGATCGAAGAGCTGCCCGGCCTGATCAGCGCCTCGAAACCGTTCCTCGCCCAGGTCCGGCCGCTGCTGTCGGGCAAAGAGGCGGGCGGCGTGGTCAAGCTGCTGCGCGAATCGACCCCGTACCTGGCCGGGGCCGCCCAGGCGAGCAAGAAGACCACCCTGCCCCAGCTCAACCGGCTCAGCCTCTGCACCTCGAAGGTGATGGTCCCGACGGGCAACGAGGTCATCGACGACCAGTTCAGCACCGGCGGCCCGAACTATCGCGAGTTCCTCTACAACCTCGTCAACTTCGCCGGGCTGGCCCAGAACTTCGACGGCAACGGGCCGTACGCCCGCGCCCAGATCGGCGGCGGCCCTGTCCTCGTCGGCGAACCAAACCCAACTGCCGGCAAAGGAACCCTCAGCGACGGCATCAACTACGCGAAGACGATCGAAGACCCGCGCGGGACCCAGCCTCGCCTGGGCGCGAAGCCCCCCCACAAGCCCGACGTCCGTTGCTACACGAACGAAGTACCTGACGTCAACGGGCCGCTCGGCCAGGTCGGCCCGGCCTCTCCGTCTGTCGCGGGGGTGAATCCATGACCGATCGGGAAGCCGGCGTCAGCCGCGTCAAACACTTCCGCTCCTGGCTCGGTCGCCAGGCGCGCGGCCACCGCAAGGACACGATCGCGATCTTCGTCCTCGCCTTCGCCGGGATCGTGATGATGCTCGGAATCTTCACCCAGCAGAAAGCCTCGCTGCCGGCCTGGCTGCCGGTCGTCGGCGAAGAATTCGAACACATCACCGCCGAGTTCTCGACCGCGCAGGCGGTGACCCCGGGCCAGGGCCAGGCGGTCGACATCGCGGGCATCCAGATCGGCAAGGTCACCTCGGTCGACCTCGAAAACGGCCACGCCGTCGTCGGCATGGACATCGAGCCGAAGTACATGGAATTGATCCACCCCAACGCCAGCCTGCTGCTGCGACCGAAAACCAACCTCAACGACATGATCGTCGAGATCGAACCCGGCAGCGGCAAGCGCCACATCGAGGATGGCGCCCACTTCACCCTCACCCAGACCGAACCGAACACCAACCTCGACGCCTTCCTCGCCACCCTCGACGCCGACACCCGCCAGTACATCCAGCTGCTCGTTGCCGGCGGCGCCCAGGGGATCGGCGGCCGCGGCAAGCAGCTCTCCAACGCTCTGCGCCGCTTCCAGCCCTTCGTTCACTACACCGCCAAGCTCAACAAGGCCGTCGCCGCCCGCCACGTCGCCCTCTCGCGGGTAATCCACAACTTCGGGCTGGTGACCGAGGAACTCGGCCGTCATGACGCCGCGGTGAAGCGCTTCGTCACTTCCTCGAAGGACGCCCTGGGGAACTTCGCCAACCAGCAAGCCTCTGTCCAAGAGGCGTTTGAACAGTTCCCCTCGGCGCTGCAGGCGGCCCGCTCGGGTCTCGCCAGCTCCAATCGCTTTTCCCAGGTCGCGTATCCGGCGCTGGTCAAGCTGATCCCGCAGGCCCAGGCGCTCGGGCCAGCGTTCGATGCGACCGAGAAGTTGTTCAGCCAGACCACCGCACCGATCCGGGACCAGATCCGGCCGTTCACCCGCCAAATCCGGCCGGTGCTCACCCACGGCACGGAAGCCGCCGAACCGTTCGAGAAGACGGTCACCAGCTTCGGCAACGCGCTCGGTGGCTTCAACTCCTTCCTCAATCAGCTCGCCTACAACCCAAAGGGCTCGCGCGAAGGCTTCCTCTTCTACCTGCCCTGGCTCAACCACGACTTCAACAGCGCCTTCTCCCTGGAAGACGCCGGCGGGCCGCTGCTGCGAGGTATGACCATGATCTCCTGTACCGGCGCCAGCCTTGGGTATGGCTTCGTGGCAGAAAAGACCGCGAAAGGAAAGCCCTTCCTGCAGACGCTGCTTGAAGCGGCCGGCTTGCCGCGCAAGGAGGAAATCCCCGTCTCCTTCCCGGTGCAAAATCCGAACGGGACCTGCGAATACGTGGAAGCCACGACTCCATGAGCAAGCGCGCTCCCAGCACTACTCAACTCTTGGTGATCACCGGCTTCGCGCTGTCGTGCTTCGGGATCCTGCTGTTTCTCTGGGTCACCTTCGGCGGCCCGACCCCCTTCCGCGCCAAGACCTACGAGGTCAAGGTTCCCTTCAACGAGGCGACCCAGCTGGCCGAACAGTCCGACGTCCGCATCTCCGGCGTCAACGTCGGCAAAGTCCAGAAGATCGAACTGGCGCCGAATGGCAAGCAGGCCTTGGCGACGACCGCGATCGACGCCCAGTACGCACCGCTACCCGAGTCGACCCGCGCGATCCTCCGCACCAAGACGCTCCTCGGCGAGACCTACATCGAACTCACCCCCGGCGATGGCGGGGGTCCGGAGCTCGAAGACGGCGGCACCCTGCCGGAGGCAAACGTCGCCGAATCGGTACAGCTCGACGAGATCTTCCGCACCTTCAACGCCCAGACCCGCGCCGCTTTCCAGGAATGGATGCAGGAAGCGGCCGTGGCGATCAACGGACAGGGGCAGAACCTCTCCTACGCGCTGGGCAGCCTCGACCCAACCGTCACCGAGTTCGACCAGCTCTTCCGCACCCTCGACAGCCAGCGCCTCGCCGTCGGCCAGCTGTTCCGCAACGGCGCCACGACCTTCCAGGCGTTGCGGGGCCGGGAAGGCCAGCTCGCGGACCTGATCCAGAGCTCAAACGCTGTGTTCCAGACCACCGCCCGGCGTGACCGGGACATCGAAGCCCTGTTCCGCGCCTTCCCGACCTTCCAAGACGAGTCGCGGTTGACCTTCGCCCGCCTCAAAGACTTCTCCCAGAACGCCGACCCGCTGATGCGACAGCTGGTGCCGGCGGCGGAAGAACTTTCGCCGACCCTGATCGCGCTTTCGAAGCTGGCGCCGGAATCGAAGGGCTTCTTCGAAGGTCTTGGGCCCGTGATCAAGCGCGCTCCGTCCGGCTTCGCCGCGCTGAGGAAGATCTTCCGCGACGAATTCCCGCCGCTCCTCCGGGCCGTCGACCCCTTCCTCCGCAACCTCAACCCAATCCTGGTCGGCCTCAAGATCTACCGGGTTGACCTCGCTTCGTTCTTCGGGAACGTCGCGGCAACCTTCAACGGGATTCTCACCACCGAAGAAGAACTGCCGAACCCTCCGCATTACCTGCGGGCAGTCGGGGGGATGACTCCGGAAACGGTCTCCACCTATCCACGCCGCCTCGCGATCAATCGCAACAGCGCCTACAGCCCGCCGAAGTGGGCGGAAGGCCTGGTCGCAGGCCTACCCAGCTTCGATACTCGCCAGTGCACGACCGGGATCGTCGCAACTCTGAATCCCTCGACTGTGGAAAACCCCGCCTTCAAAGAACGGGCCGTCGAGAGCAAAAACGAACGGACCGGCGAAGTCACCCGCACCCAGGACGAAAACGCCAAGCTGCTATTCGAAAGGATCCAGCAGTACGCGTTCGCCGGCCAATCAAGCACCGCCGCCATAGCCGCCCCGCCCTGCAAGCAGCAGGAGCCGTTCAACCCGATCTACGGCAGCGGCCCCTCCACGCAGTACCAGCACACGTTCGAACAGCAACAGCCCTAGAGCGGGAACTACGAAGTCCTTGACCAAATGTCAAGGGTCGCCCGAACGTGTTTGACAATGTGCTAGACGGGACTAGCCCCTGATCCGCGACTCTTGTGGTGCGGTTCTGTATTAAGAGCTATCGCAAAGGAGCTATACGTGGCATTGAACATCAAGCGGATTCCCATGGGCACGGCGTTGGCCATCGCAGTTCTCGCAGTGGCCCTTGTCGGGCTGGTAGTCGGAGCGCCAAAAGCATCAGCCGTTGACTTCTGCTCAGGGGTTACTCTGGCGCCCTATGGCCAAGGTGGCGACCGATGCTGGGGACCCAGCAGGCAGAGCCTGAATTACAGCGCGATTAGAACCTACCAGCGAGCCGGATGTGTGGATATTGCCAACTCGAGCAATGTGCTCCTAGCGTCCTGGGTGTGCGGTGCTGCCGGCAGCGCACCGGGACTGGCCGCAGCTATTGGTTACAACCAAGACCCACTTGGTTACCACAAGGGAGTGATTAGGAACAACAACACGAGTGCGTCAGGAACGTTCGGGGGCGTATTCGCGTGTGCGAATGGATGCACTAGCTAAACGGCTGAGGCCGATAAACGCCGTGAGGCAGCGACCGGGCAGGTGGCGAGTCATCGCGGCCTGCTCGGTCGCAGCACTACTTATTGGAGTCGCAGCTGCGTTATCGGCCCACCCTCAGCCAGATGGTGCTGATACTCAGAATGGCGTGGGATCGAGACCACTGACCGTTGATAGAGACTTCGCGGTGTTCCGAGGCTCGACGGAGCCGGTGCCAGAGGCAGTACGCGAGTTTATTAGCGGCACCCATCCAAGCCTTGTCATCGGAGAATCTCAGATGATCACTTTTGGTCCACCTCCCGTATGGGCCGTTCCCGGACCGCGAGATCTATGTCTTCTGACGCTTCAACCGACGGAAATAGTCGGGATAACCTGCGATCAAAGCCGCCACGTAGAAGGTCACGGGATAGCCTTGACGCTGCTGAATCAGGGCAAAGGCGCTGCGTTCGAAATGACCCGTCTAGTTGTGGGCCTCGTTCCCGATGGGTCGAAACGCCTTATTCTGCATGCCGGGAAGCTCACCCGAGACTATGTGAGCCATGGAGGAATAGTAAGAGCTGAAGACGGAGTGAATGTACCTCCGCGGGCGATCAGTGTTCGCTAAGCGGAAGGAGATGGCCGGTCACTTCCGCGAACCGCGGCATCGACCTGATTGAAGCGCGCGTCGAGAGCTCAAAACCTTGGAAAGAGCGAACGCCAAAGGCTAGAGACCGTGGGTGGTTATGAGGCCGATGGCGGCAGCCAGCAGGCAGAAGGTCAGCCGATCGATTCGCGTACCGAGATTGTCGAACCGCCGGTTCATCTCGCCTCGAAGTTCGCGGATGTCCGCGTCGACCTGCGTAAAGCGATCGTCGACCTGCTTGAAGCCCTCGCCTACCTTCCTCGCGAGGCCGTCGAGGCGCTCTTCGGTCAACTGTTCCTTTGGCACCATCTCTATCATCCTAGCGCAACCTTTCGTCTGCACACGAATCGAGCGAAGTGTTATTCGGCGACCCTAGGCGGAGCCGGCGCACGGGTGGCGCGCTGAATGTCAAGGCTTAGGGGAGCGAGTCGCGCGAACCTGAGGAGTGGCCCAGTTCCTCCAGACTCAGGGCCGCCTGCAGCGCGTCGGCGCATCGGTTCAAGGGCTGGTCCAGGCACTTCTCCACCGTCTGCAGCCGGTTGGCGACAGTCTGCCTGCTGACGCCCAGTGCTGCGGCCGCGGCACTGCTGTTTCCGCTGGCTCGGAAGTAGGCGCGCAGGGTGGCCCGCAGGGTTTCTCCGTCGCGCTCGCGGTCCAGGGGCAGCAGGTAGAGCTCCCGCAGCGAGGTCGCGAAGACCGGGTCGCGGGCGATCGATGCCAGCAGCGCCGCCTCCGCGTATTCGGCCACCGGCTCCGCTTTCTTCTGCGCGACCCAGGCCGCGTCCCGCGCCTGTTCATGGGTCAGGCGCCAGCCGTCGCGTCCGGGCTTGGGCTCGCCGATGCCGATCGGCTGCCCGGGGCTTCCCTCGGCGGACAGCCAGGCGCGGACCGTCGCCGACGCGACGGGCTCGCGGGCGCTGCCGAGCCACGCCCACAGCTCCTCGGGCGAGGGGGAGAGGATGAGGCTGCGGCAGCCGACCTCGCTAGCGAGGCGGCGGACGAGCGGCCGGGCGTCGGCGGAGCAGGCAATCAGGCCGAGGTGCTGGGCCGAGAGGTCGTACTCCAGGATCGACGGGTCGACCAGCTCGCCGGCCAGCAGCCGCCGGGCCCGCTCGACCCGGCGCGCTTCGTGGGAGGCCGGCCGCGCCCGCGCCTCGCGCCCGTACTCCTCGGTCGCGATCGCGACCAGGTGCTCGAAGGCCGCTCCCCGGTCGGCCATCGCGGCGCGCAGGCTGCAGGGGTCGATGCCCCCGGCCTCCTCCAGGGCGAAGTTGACGAGCAGCTTGTCGGCCGCGAAGTGGCGCCGCAGGGCGGTCTCCAGCGGGACCCGGTGCCGCGCCGCGCAGCGGGCCTGGATGGTCAGCGCCAGCGGCACCTCGCCGGCTCGCTCCTCGCCGACGGCTATGACCGCAATTCCGTAGCGGACTCCTTTGTCGACGGCGGCGGTGAGGGATTCGAGGTATTCGACCTCGCGGACCGGGTCGTCCCGTTCCATCGCGTGCAGGCGATCGAGGATTGCCCGGGATATCTCGGAGGCGCGTGCTTCGAGGCGTTCGGCCAACAGGGTTCGATCGTCAGCAACCCCCCGCGGCCGACCGTTTGATGTGGTCGAGCTGTCGATCGCGGCATCCTAGGAGATATCCCAAGATGGAGCAAATGATCCCGTCTTATTGATGCAACTCGACTTAACGGTGCCGGCGAGCCAGGAGCACGGGGGATGGCTCAGAAGAATGAGGCGGAGCCGAGGATGGCGGCGAGGATCACGACGGTCGCCGAAAGCAGCCCGTACTTGAGGGTGTTCATGTCGCTTCGAAGTTCACGGATATCGGCGTCCACCCGCTTGAAGCGATCGTCAACCTGCTTGAACCCGTCATCAACCTTCTTGGTGAGCCCGTCGAGGCGCTCCTCGATCAGTTGTTCCTTTGGCACCATCTCAATCATCCTAGCGCAACCTTTCGTCTGCACAAGAGGGGGTGAGGTCTTATGCGGCGACCCTAGGCGGCGGCGGCGCACGCATGGCGCGCCAAACGTCAAGGCTTAGGGGAGAGAGTCGCGCGGATCTGAGGAGTGGTCCGGTTCTTCCCAGGCTCAGGCCGGGCCGGCCTCCCAGCCGGAGAAGTTTGACGTGTCCGGTTCGATCGCCTCGCGGACCCGACTCAGTGCCTCCTTCTCGGAGCCGGCCTCCAGCTCGACGGTGTAGATCGGGCGGCCGGTGGCGACGGTGCCGGTTTCCCGGTTGCCGGCCCGCATCGAGGCCCTGCTGCCCGCGAGCGCGATCCCGGCCGCGGCCAAGCGCTCGCGCTCGTCTCTGGTCAGCATCCCCTTGAAGCGGACTGCGAAGACCGGCATCTACGCAGAGTAGCGCCGGTCAGGAATCCTTTGCCATTTGATTTCAACGCTATGGACGGGGCTCGTAGCGCAGGAGGGAGAGGCCGTCGCCCACCGTCTTCGCTTCGGTGAGCGTCAGCGGCTTTTTCGCCTCGCCCTCGGGGAAGAGGCGCTTGCCGGCGCCGAGGAGGACCGGGAAGACCATCAGCCGCAGCTCGTCGACGAGGTCGTTCTCGATCAGGGCCCGGACCAGGGTGGCGCTGCCGGCGACGAGGATGACGCCGTCGAGCTCCTCGCGCAGGGCGGCGATGGCGCTGAGCGGATCGCCGCTGAGCACGGTCGTGTTCTGCCACTCGGGTCGCTCGATCGTCGAGGAGACGACGTACTTCGGCATCTCGTTCATCTTCCGGGCGAAGCCCGCCTCGTCGTCGCGCTCGGGCCAGGCGGCGGCGAACCCTTCGTAAGTGACCCGGCCGAGCAGCTGCGCCTCGGCCTCGAGCAGCTCCTCCATCTTGAACTTGTCCCCCTCCTCGCCGCGCTCGAAGTCGAACGCCCAGCCGCCGCGGCTGTACTCCTCCGACCCGCCCGGGTCCTCGACCACCCCGTCGAGCGAGATGAACTCGGTGACCACGATCTTCCCCATGGTGTCCTCCTCAGCTTGCGGGACCGCCTCTGCGGCTCCCTATACCCGGACGACGAATGGGCGGAGGGTAAATCGACACGGGTGGCAGGGAGCGCGCCTGGCCGGGCGCCGGTTTCCCCGGAGGCGGCACGGGTACCTGGCGCCCCGTACTGAAAATCGATTAGAAGGCAGAGGGATCCATGAGGTCGATACCGGTCGCCTGCGCCCTGGTGGCGCTGGCCTTGCTCGCCCCGACCGCCGCGCAGGCGGCGACGTTCACCGTCAACACGACTGCTGACACCAGCGTCAGCGGCGGCTGCACGACCGAACCCGCGTGCTCGCTGCGGGACGCGATATCCGCCGCGGGCTCCTCGGCCGATCCCGAAGACCTGGTCGTGGTGCCGGCCGGCAACTACTCGATCTCCGCCGGCGAGCTCGGCGTCTTCGGCGAAGGGACGGTCACGGTACGCGGTGCGGGGGCCCGGAGCACGGTGATCGACGCCCATCAGACCTCGCGTGTCTTCAACCTCTCGGCCGCGACCAGCGTGCTGGAAGGCCTGACCGTGACCGGCGGCGTCTCCAGTGCGACGTCCGGCGGCGAGGTGCCCGGCGACGGGGCGGGGATCCTCGCCTACGAAGGGGGCGAAGCGGTGCTGCGCGGGCTGAACGTGACCGGCAACGTCGCCAGCCAGAACGGCGCCGGCGTCTCCGCGCCGCCGGAGGGAGTCAACAAAACCGTCGTCTCGGTCTTCGACAGCACGATCGCCGGCAACCACGTCACCGGGGGCACGGTCGAGGGGCTTGGCGGCGGCGTCTACGTCCTCGGCAAGTTCACCCTGGTCAACTCGACCGTCACCGGCAACACCGTCGACTCCCTCGGCGCCGTGGTCCAGGGCGGCGGCGTGCTGCTCGCAATCGACCCGGCGAGCAGCGAAGGAAGCGAAGGGACGATCCTCAACTCGACGATCGCCGGCAACGGCGTCGGGGGGGCGGGGATGGGCGGCGGGCTGGCCGTCTACAACCCCGAACCGATGCTGGGCGGCTCGGCGGCGCTGAACGTGAAGAACACGATCGTCGCCGGCAACACCGGCCCGGCTGGGCCGAGCGACTGCGCGGTGGCAGCGATGGTCACTTCCGACCACAACCTCTCCGGCGACGCCAGCTGCATGTTCGGCGACGCCGGCAGCAAGCAGAACACCGATCCGCTGCTCGGGGCGCTGCAGAACAACGGCGGCGAAACCGACACCCTGGCGCTGCAGCCGGGGAGCCCGGCGATCGATGCCGGCACCAACGACGGCTGCCCGGCGACCGACCAGCGCGGGGTGTCCCGGCCGCAGGGGAGCGCCTGCGACATCGGCGCCTTCGAGCTGGTGCCGACCCCGCCCGCGGCGGCGAGCGCCGACCTGCGCCTGAAGATCAAGCCGAAGCCGAAGCGGCCGAGCGTGGGAGGCAAGCTCGCCTTCCTGATCACCGTCCGCAACGCCGGGCCGAGCGCGGCGAGCGGAACGATCGTCAAGGGGACCGTTCCGGCCCTGGCTGTCAAAGCCGCGCCGCCGAAGCTGAACGGGAAGCCGGCCTGCAAGCTGGCCAAGGCGAAGAAGGGCAAGCGCAAGCTCACCTGCCGTCTCGGCGAGATCGCCGCCGGCAAGGCGAAGAAGGTGCGGGTGAAGGTGAAGACGGCGAAGCCGACCAAGGTCCGCGTCCGAGCCCGGGTCCGCTCCGGCGTCGCCGACCCGAACCCGAAGAACAACAAGGCGAAGGCGGGGGTCAAGATCCGCGGCTGACCCCCGCGTCGCAGTTCCGCCACCAAGATTTTCCACAAACGGCACTCGCGCGTCTTGTTCGGTCAAACCTCCCTCGGCAGGTTCTGGCCGTGCCTTCTCGCAAAGCCATCAGGGGGCGGTTACTGGAAGTCGATGCGCCCGAATGGGAGCCGCTCTTGAGCCTCGCCCCGGACCATGTCGACGACTTCATGTGGATGGGGACGGTGCAACTGACCGACGGCACCCGCCTGGAGATGTACAAGCACTACTGGACCAGGGGGTACCTGCATCTGTCGGAGGATGGTCGAGCCTTCGTCTTCGTCCCGAAAACCAGATACGAAGAGGTCAACCCGCCGTGGCTGCTGATGCGGGTGCTCAGACAACACATTGACCCCGACCTTCGCTATTCTGTCCGACAGAATGTCTGGCCCGAGGAAGCAGAGATCAGGTTCGCGCGTTCCGCAACCAAGCACCGGATATCCCGCGAGCGCTCCCTCTACGTCATCGAGCATTGCGGTTTTCAGATCGTCGAACGGCGATGGCGTCCCACTGCTTCAAGGGCGGACCGACGAATCGGGTTCTTCGGCGATGACCTCGAGGGGGTCGCCATCGAGGTCATGGCGGTGGAACGTAGCGAGGAGGAGTTCCTCGTGATTCACGCGATGAATCTAAGAAATCGTTCCAAGGGCTTCTATGAGGAGGCGCGCTCGTGGCGAAAGTGAACAAGCGAGGAAAGAAGACCGAGGAGGCTGACGAGCTTCGGTGGGTGACCGACTCGGGAATGGTCATCACCGAGGAGGTCGCCGAACGGATGGCCGAGGAATTCGAGCGCGACGGTTTCGATGAGACGAAAATCGAGCGCCGTTACGTCGGCCGGCCCTCTCTGGGTTCGAACGGCCTCTCGCCGCGGGTCAGCTTCCGCATACCTCCGGACCTCCACAAAGCCGCCTGGGCGCGCGCCGACAAGGAAGGCCGCTCGCTCAGCGACCTTGCCCGCGAGGCGTTCACCCGGTACATGGATTCCTAACCGGCGGTACGGTTCTTCGCATGGAGCGCGACGCGGCCCTGGAGGCTGTGTTCTTGCCGGTGCGGCCGGCGAGCACGTTTGAGGAGACGGTGGAGCGCCTGGGGAGCGCGATCCGGCTCGGGCTGCTGGCGCCGGGGGACAAGCTGCCGCCGGAGCGGGAGCTGGCGGGCAAGCTGCGGATCTCGCGCTCGACTTTGCGGCAGGCGTTGACGGCGCTGGTGCAGAGCGGCCACCTGGTCTCGCTGCGGGGGCGGACCGGCGGCACCTTCGTCTCCGAGCGGCCGCCGCTGACCGGGGGGGACGGCGAGCCGCTCGATCAGTCCGCCTGGGCGGTGCTCGACTACCGGGTGGCGATCGAGCTGGGCTCGGTCGAGCTGGCGGCGGAGCGGGGGAGCGGGGCGCAGTTCGACAGGCTCGAAGAGCTGGTGGCGAAGATGGGCGGCGAGCTGGAGGACTTCGAGGAGTACCGGCGCACCGACATCCGCTTCCACCTCGACATCGCCGAGGCTGCCCAGTCGCCGCGGCTGCTCAGCGCGATGACCGACGTGCAGTCGCAGATGAGCGACCTGATCGCGCTGATCGCCCACCCACCCGAGGTCCTCGCCATCTCCAACGACCAGCACGCGCGCATCGTCAAAGCGCTGCGCAAGGGGGACGGCGCTCGGGCGGTGCGGCAGATGCGCGAGCACACCGAGGGCACCGAGCACATCCTCGCCGGCCTGCTGCCGGCGCCTACGACCTGACGCGCTCCCCCTTCGGGTCGAAGAGCGGCTCGGTCGCGACCTCGCCCTCGACCCAGCGGCCGAAGATCTCGACCTCGACCGCGGTCCCCGGCCCGTGCTCGGGCGGCAGGTAGGCGTAGGCGATCGAGCGCTCGATCGTGTAGCCGTAGCCGCCGCTCGTCACCCGCCCGGCGATCTCGCCGCCGACCCGAACCGGCTCGTTGCCGAGGGCGATCGAGCGTGGGTTGGCGAGGGTCAGGCAGCGCAGCCGCGATCGGGGCCCGTCTTCCTTCGCGGTCAGGATCGCTTCTTCGCCGAGGAAGCCGACCGGCTTGTCGAACTTGACGCAGAAGCCGACCCCACCCTCGTAGGGGGTCTCGTCCGGGGTGATGTCGGCGCCCCAGACCCGGTAGCCCTTCTCCAGCCGCAAGCTGTCGATCGCCCGGTAGCCGCCAGCGACGATTCCCTGCGGCTGCCCGGCCTCCCAGAGCGCCTGCCACAGCCCGAGCCCGTACTCGGCCGGGCAGTAGATCTCCCAGCCGAGCTCGCCGACGTAGGTCACCCGCAGCATCCGCACCGGCGCGTTGCCGAGCGTCGTCTCTCGCAGCGTCATGTACGGGAAGGCCTCGTTGCCGAGGTCCTGCGGGGTGAGCGGCGCCAGCACCTCGCGCGCCCGCGGCCCCCAGATCCCAAAACAGGCCCACTGCGAGGTGACGTCGTGGATGCGGACCTCGTCGCCGTCGGGGAGGTGGCGCCGCATCCACTCGCGATCGTGGTTGCCGAAGGCGGTGCCGGTGACGATCGAGAAGCGGTCGACGCCGAGCCGCGCCACGGTGAAGTCGCACTCGATGCCGCCGCGGCCGTTGAGCATCTGCGTGTAGGTGATCTGGCCGACGTCGCGGGCGACGCGGTTGTCGCAGAGGACTTCGAGGAAGGTTTCCGCCCCGACCCCCTCGATTTCGAGCTTGGCGAAGGAGGACTCGTCGAAGAGCGCGACCGCCTCGCGGGTGGCGCGGTGCTCGGCGCCGATCGCCGGCGACCAGTGCTGGCCGGCCCAGCCCCGCGGCCGCAGCGCCTCGTCCCCGGCGGCGGCGTTCGAGTCGTACCAGTTGACCCGCTCCCAGCCGGACTTCTCGCCGAAGGCGGCGCCGTGCCCGCGGTGCCACGGGTTGGCCGGGGACATCCGCAGCGGCCGCCCCGCCTGCCGCTCATGGTTGGGGTAGCGGATGTCGTAATAGGTCTCGTAGGTCTCCTGGATCCGCGCGTGGGTGTAGGCGGGGGAGCGGTACTGGGCGCCGAAGCGGCGGACGTCCATGTGCCAGAGGTCGAGGCTCGGTTCGCCCTCGGCGATCCACTCGGCGACGACTTTGCCGATCCCGCCCGCCCCGGCCAGCCCGTGGGCGCAGAACCCGGCGCAGACGAAGAAGCCGGCGACCTCGGTCTCGCCGAGGCAGAACTCGTTGTCCGGGGTGAAGGCCTCGGGGCCGTTGATCAGTTTCGTCACCGTGATCCGGTCCATCGCCGGCACCCGGCGCTTCGAGTTCTCGGTGATCTCCTCGAACCGCTCCCAGTCCTCTTCCAGCAGCCGGCCGTTGAAGTCCGGCGGGATCGCCTCCACCCGCCCCGGCCCGCCCGGCAGGAACGCGGGCTCGCTGCGGCGCTCGTAGCCGCCCATCACCAGCCCGTCGCCGTCCTCGCGGTAGTAGACGAGCAGGTCGGGGTCGCGCAAAGTGGGGAGGTGCCCGCGGGTGTCCCCTTCCTTTATGTCGCTATGCGGAACAAAGGAAGGGCGCACCTGGGCGGAGCGGCGTGCCTCGCGGACCTCGTCGAGCGGCTGGGTGATGAGGTACTGGTGGGACATCGGGATCACCGGAACGCGGACGCCGGCCAGGCGGGCGATCTCGGCCGCGTACATCCCGCCGGCGTCGACCACCACCTGGGCCTCGACGTCGCCCTTGTCGGTGCGCACGCCGCAGACCCGGCCGCGCTGGACCTCGATCCCGGTCACCCGCGTGTTGGTGAAGATCCGGCAGCCGCCCCGGCGGGCGCCGTCGGCGAGCGCGTAGGTCAGCTGCGCCGGGTCGATGTAGCCGTCGGTCGGCAGCCAAGCGGCGCCGAGCACTCCCTCGGTCGACATCAGCGGGAACAGCTCCTTCGCCTCCTCGGCGGAGATCAGCTCCAGCGGCAGCCCGAAGGTCTTTGCCCAGCCGGCTTGGCGGCGCAGCTCCTCCATCCGCTCCTCGCTGGAGGCGAGCCGGATCCCGCCGCACTCGACCCAGCCGGGGTCGAACTCGGACTCGTCGGCCAGCCGCCGGTAGAGGTCGACCGAGTGCATCATCATCTTCGTCAGCGAGACCGAGCCGCGCAGCTGGCCGACGAGGCCGGCGCTGTGGAAGGTCGAGCCGGAGGTGAGCTGGGAGCGCTCGAGCAGGACGACGTCCTCCCAGCCGAGCTCCGCCAGGTGGTAGGCGAGCGAGGCGCCGCCGACCCCGCCGCCGACGATGACGCAGCGGGCGCGGTCGGGCAGCTCAGCCCGGGGCACCGCCGGCCTCCTCGAGCAACTCCTCCAGCCGGCCGTCGGCGTCGAGCTCCCGCATGCGGTCGAAGTGCTTGGCGCAGTAGTCGACGAAGTCGAAGTCGAGGTCGGAGATCGTGCTCTGCACCGCGCCCCACATCGCCTCGCGGAAGTCGGACATGAACCGCATCAGCCGCAGGGCGGCGAGCCGGGCCGCGCTCGCCGGCGCCCCGAAGTAGGCGGCGAGCAGCTCCGCCTCCTGCGCGGGGTCGAGCTCGTTGTTGACGGCGAAGTTGCCGAGGTCGAAGAAGCGGTCGCCGCAGCCGGCGTACTCCCAGTCGACGATCCTGACCCCCTGCGGCGAGCGGATGAAGTTGGCCGAGAGGAGGTCGTTGTGGCAGGGGACGGGCTCGTGCTCGGGCCCGACCAGTGTCGCTTCGATCCGGTGCGCCGCCGCCATCGCCCACTCGTAGGAGCCCGGGACCTCGGCGCCGCGATCGGCGATCCGCGCCGCGTAGGCCTCGACGACGCGGAAGCTGGAGAACTCGGCCGGCAGCCGTTCCTCGCAGGAGTGCAGCGCCCGCAGCGCCGCCGCCACCTCGCTCAGCACCGCCGGCTCGCGCAGCTCCGCGGCGCTCATCGGCTCGCCGACGATGAAGCGGGTGACGAGGCAGGGCGGCTCGTCGAGCATCGCCACCACTTCCGGGCCGACGCCGACCGCCGCCGCCAGCTCCCCGGCCGCCCGCTCGGCGCCGCGGTCGATTCCCAGCAGCCCCGTGTCCTTGCCCGGCAGCCGCACCACCAGGTCCTCGCCGGCGAAGCGCACGCGGTAGTTGCGGTTGGTGATCCCGCCCTCCAGCGGCACGGGGTCGCCTTCGATCTCGCCAAGTCGCGCCGAGATCGGACCGAGAGTGTCTGCGAGGGAGGCCACGCCGTTGGAAGGAGATTCTCTACCGCCAGGCGCCCGGGTCAAGGTTGACACCGGTGGGGGGCGGTTCTAGGCTCGCCCGTGACCTTATAGGTCGGTTCGCTAAACCATTTTCAGAGCCTGGGAAGCTACGAAAGGGAGTTGTATGGAGAGCAATGTCTCGTCCCCGAACCTTGACGAACAGCGACTAGCCGAGCTCGGCTACAAACAGTCTCTGAACCGGGCTTGGAGCGGGTTCTCCAACTTCGCGATCTCGTTCACGATCATCTCGATCCTCGCCGGCTGCTTCACCACCTACGGGCAGGCCTGGAACAACGGCGGGCCGATCGCGATCTCGATCGGCTGGCCGCTGATCTCGATCCCGATCCTGATCATCGGCTTCTGCATGTCGGAGCTGGTCTCGGCCTATCCGACCGCGGGCGGGATCTACTGGTGGGCGGGCCGGCTCGGCGGGCCGGTATGGGCCTGGTTCACCGGCTGGTTCAACCTGATCGGCCTGGTCGCCGTGGTGGCCTCGGTCGACTACGCCTGCGCGACCTTCCTCAACGTCGTCCTCGGGCTCTATGAAGTGAACATCCTCGGGGTCAACTTCGGCGACGAAGTCCACATCCTCGGTGAGGTCTTCCTCCTCTTCGCGCTGATCCTCGCCGTGCACACGGCGGTCAACATCCGGCGAACGCACCTGCTCTCGCTGGTCAACAGCGTCTCGGTCTGGTGGCACGTGATCGGCGTCGCCGCGATCGTCATCGTCCTCATCGTCGTCCCCGACGGGCACCAGAGCTTCAGCTTCGTCTTCGGGCACCGGATCAACAACAGCGGCTTCAGCGACGGCATGTACTGGTTCTACGTGCTGCCGCTCGGCTTCCTGCTGACCCAGTACACGATCACCGGCTTCGACGCCTCGGCCCACATCTCCGAGGAGACCCACGGCGCCTCCGAATCGGCGGCCAAGGGGGTGTGGAAGTCGATCTTCTACTCGGCCCTGATCGGCTGGATCGTGCTGCTGGCGATCACCTTCGCGGTCACCAACGTCGACGGGGCCAACGAAGCGCTCGGCTTCGCGCCGACGCTCTTGGTCGAAGCGCTGGGCTCGGGCTGGGGCAAGTTCGTCCTCATCATCTCGGTCGTCGGCCAGCTCTTCTGCGGCGCCGCCTGCCTGACCAGCGCCTCGCGCATGTGTTACGCCTTCTCGCGCGACAAAGGCTTCGGGCACCGGGTCTCGGGC
Organism: Solirubrobacterales bacterium; assembly: GCA_035634815.1. Classification (GTDB taxonomy): domain Bacteria; phylum Actinomycetota; class Thermoleophilia; order Solirubrobacterales; family 70-9; genus VAYN01. Next base: position 38,056 of record DASQCF010000001.1, read on the forward strand.
CGGATCTCCACGGTCAACTCCGAGCGGGTGCCGATCTACGCCGTGCTGGCGATGGCCGCCGCGGCGCTGATCATCACCCTGCCGGCGCTGAAGGGCAACGGCGAAAACGTGCCCTTCGCGTTCTTCGCGGTGGTCTCGATCACGGTCATCGGCCTCTACATCGCCTACGTGATCCCGATCTTCCTGCGCTGGCGGATGGGCGACGACTTCGAGCCCGGCCCCTGGAACAACGGCCGCAAGTACAGGTGGATGAACGCGTTCGCGACCTTCTGGGTCGGCCTGATCACGATCATCTTCTGCCTCCCGTTCACCCCGCTGGCGGTTCCCTGGAACGACGAATTCACCTGGGAGTCGTTCAACTACGCGCCGCTGACGGTCGGCGTCGTGATCCTGCTCGCCTGGATCGGATGGATGACGACCGCCCGCAAGCACTTCACCGGGCAGGTGCGGGAGATCGAGATCGAGGAAGCGATCGGGCCCGAACCCGAAGTCGGGCCGGCCCGGCCGTGAGCGCGGCGGCGTAACGTTCCGCGGGTGACCGTCGAGGAGCTGAAGAAGGCGGTCGCGGACGGCACGGTCGACACCGTGCTGCTCGCGATCGCCGACATGGAGGGGCGCCTGCAGGGCAAGCGGCTGACCGCGAGCCACTTCCTCGGCGACGTCCTGGAGCACGGGGCCGAGGGGTGCAACTACCTGCTCGCCGTCGACGTCGACATGGAAACGGTCGGCGGCTACGCGATGTCCTCCTGGGACACCGGCTACGGCGACTTCGAGATGGTCCCCGACCTCGAGACGCTGCGGTTGGTGCCGTGGCTGCCGGGGACGGCGATGGTGATGGCCGACGTGCAGTGGTCCGACGGGCGCGAAGTCGCCGCCTCGCCGCGGCAGATCCTGCGCCGGCAGCTGGCGCGGCTGGCCGAGCGCGGGATGAGCGCCAAGGCCGCCACCGAGCTGGAGTTCATCGTCTTCCGCAACACCTACGAGGAGGCCTGGAAGAAGGGCTTCCACGACCTCGAGCCGGCCAACCTCTACAACATCGACTACTCGCTGCTGGGGACGGCGCGGGTCGAGCCGCTGATCCGCCGG
>DASQCF010000002.1:0-4439 GCA_035634815.1 Solirubrobacterales bacterium
CGTCTGCGCGACCTCTACCGCGGTCGCTTCCGGATGTGCCAGGCCGTGCTCGGCGGCGAGGACCCCGATACCGCGATCCGCGAGCAGCGAATCGCCGACTACGGCGAGCTACGCCGAGAGCTGATCGGAATCGAGCGAGACGAGCTCCTCACCCTGCGGGGCAACGGCAGATTGCGAGACCAAACGCTGCGCCAGATCGAGCGGGATCTAGATCTCGAAGAGGCCCGGATTCGGACCTAGCGACTCGCTGAATCAGCTGTATCTCCGATCGCGTGGCTGGAGGGACGGGTCCCCCTCTCACAGAGGCTCCAGGAACCACGTTCCGCACTTCCTAGGCGACCCAGCTGCGCGACGGTCTCTGGGAGAGGGGGACCCGTCCCTCCCTGCAGGAAAGCGCTTAAGCGAAGAACTCGCGGGCTTTTTCGGCGACGAGGTCCGGTTTCTCGTCGGCGATGAAGTGGCCGCAGTTGTCAACCAGCTCCAGAGTCATGTCGTCCGCGTGCTGCTCGTAGCCCTTGAGGAGCGTGTACTTCAAGGCCTGGTCGCCTTTGCCGAAGAGGAGCTTGGTCGGGACCTGGAGGCGGGACTTGGCGTAGCGGCCTTTGGCGATGTCGCGGGCCTCGTGGAGGTTGAAGGTGCGGTAGGTCTGGACCGCGGCGTTCGCCCGCGCCGGCTCGGTGAATTTGTCGCTGAAGGCGTGCAGGGTGGCGTCGTCCCAGACCTGTTTCTGGACCGAGGCGCCGGCCAGCACTTTCGGCACGAACTTGTTGCTGGTGTGCAGCCAGGGCCCGATCCCCGGGCTGAGGATCAGCCACTGGTACCAGAAGCGCCAGAGGTGGGGCGCCATCGCCCGCATGCTGGTCCAGGGAGGGAGGATGTTGAGCGCCAGGTAGCGCTCGAAGCGCTGCGGCGCCTTCAGCCCGAGCAGGAACCCGATCCAGGCGCCCCAGTCGTGGCCGACCAGCTTCACCCGTTCGATCCCGAGCGCGTCGAGAACGGCGAGCACGTCGTCGGCCATGTTCTCCTTCTCGTAGCCGCTCGGCGGCGCGTCCGACCAGCCGTAGCCGCGCAGGTCGAGGGCGATGACCCGGTAGCGGTCGGCGAGGGCCGGCATCAGGTGGCGCCACTCGTACCAGTGCTGCGGCCAGCCGTGCAGGCAGAGGACCACGTCGTCGCCCGACCCCGCTTCGGCGTAGTGGAAGCGGATGCCGCGGGCGTCGATCCAGCGATGGCTGACGCCGTCTATCTCGGGTGGCTGGCTCACCAGCCAAACAGGCTATTCGTATTCGTTCAGTGCAGCGCGGTCGCCGCGGCCTGGCGGAAGTCGTTGAGGATCTGCTCCATCGCCCCGACCTCGCAGGGGACCCCTTCCGGCCAGTCCTTCTCCGGGTGCTCGTGCAGAGTCTTCAGCCCGTTGCCGCTGATCACCGCGACGACGGTCTCGTCGGGGCCGATTTTCCCTTCCTGCGCCAGCCGCGCCGTCGAGGCGATCGTGGTGCCGCCGGCCGGCTCGGTGAGGATGCCCTCGGTCGCACCCAGCAGGTCGATCGCGTTCCAGATCTCGTCGTCGGAGGCGGTTGCCGCCGAGCCGCCGCGCGAGCGGACCGCGTCGACGACCAAGGTGCCGTCGCCGGGGGCGCCGATCGCCAGCGAGTGGGCCGCCGTCTCCGGCATCTGCGGCTCGATATCGCCACCGCCGACGATCGCGGTCGCGATCGGCGAGCAGCCGCTGGCCTGGGCGATGTTGATCTTCGAGCCGGCGGTCTCGGCGAGGCCGACCGTCTCCAGCTCGACCAAACCCTTGTGGACGCGCGAGGAGAGGGTGCCGCCGGCGGCCGGGATGACGAAGTGGTCCGGCGCCTGCCAGCCCAGCTCCTCGACCACCTCGAAGGCCATCGTCTTCGCCCCCTCGGCGTAGAACGGACGCAGGGTGATGTTGGCGAACTCCATCCCGTTGGTGACCGCCAGCTCGCGGCAGGCGCGGTTGGCCTGGTCGTAGTTGGCGTCGAGCTGGATCACCTGGGCGCCCATCGCCCGGCAGGCCTTGGCCTTGCCCTTCTCCATGTTGCCCGGGTAGAAGATGTAGGGACGGGCGCCGGCCTGGGCCGCCAGCGAGGCGACGGCGGTGCCGACGTTGCCGGTCGAGACGCAGCCGACCTCGTCTTTGCCCAGCTCCAGCAGGCGGGCGATCGCCATCCCGACGACCCGGTCCTTGTAGGAGAGGGACGGGCGGTTGGTCGAGTCGTCCTTCAGGTAGAGGTTGCTGAGGCCGAGCTCGGCGCCGAGCCGCTCGGCGTGGATCAGCGGCGTTTTGCCGGCGAACTGGGCGACCCGCTGCTGGGCGCGCAGGTTGGTGATCGGCAGCAGCTCCTCGAAGCGCCAGACGTTCCCCGGGCGACCCTCGAGGCCGCGCGCGTCGATCGCCTCCTTGGCCCGCTCGTAGTCGTAGTCGACGTCGAGGCCCTCGCCGCAGGCCGGGCACTTGAAGGCCGTGTCGAGCAGGGGCGTGCGATAGCCACAGTCGCGGCAGACGAGTTCGGTGGCACAGGAGCGGGTCCGGGGCCCCTCGGGCCCGGTGAGATGCGGGTCCACCGCGTCACTCATGACTCCTCCTTTGCCGCCGATCCGTCGGCGTCGGTCCTGTTGATCGCACGGGTATAACACATGGCTGGATACTGCTCAATGCTTTCTGCGTAAACGTAAAGGGATCGATAGCACCGATCCCCTCCAGGAAGGTAGCGAAACCTGTGGCGGGCGCAACCCTCCTGTAGTCTCTTGTCTGTAGAGGTTCTGTCAGCAACTGAGGAGGATCCGCCTCGATGACCCCGCAGGAGCGCTTCGCCGTCAACCTACGCAAGGCCCGCGTCGAGGCCGGCGTCTCCCAGGAAGAGCTGGGCTACATGTGCGATCTGCACCGCACCGAGGTCTCGCTGCTGGAGCGGGCAGGGCGCGAGCCGCGGATGGCGACGATCGTCAAGCTCGCGGGGGCGCTGAACACCTCGGTGGCGGACCTCTGCGAGGGCGTCTCCTGGCTGCCGAAAGCCAAGCGCTTCGACGTCAAGCGCCCGCCCAAGTCCTAGCTGCGCGCCTGGGCAATAAAAAACGCCGCGCGGTCGTGGCGCGCGGCGTTTAGAGCGAAATAAGTGAAGGGAGGCGGGGCGACGCCGGCCGAGCCGACGTGACCAGGATCCGTCATGACGATGTTAGATCCTGGCTCAGGATTGGTCCTCCTTTGCCACCCCAAGGCGGTTTCCCATATCCGAGAGCCCCGCCTCCTTCACCGGTTGATCGCCCGGCAGAACCATTCATAACAGAACTACATCCATCAATCAAGGGTGTTTGCTCAATGGAGCGAATTCGTCCTTGTTTTGGCCTTTATGAGGCAGGCGAGGGCGACGGGGAGACCGGGATATCGGCCGTCTCGGGCCAGGTCTCGAGCGCCTCGGCGCTGTCCTCGACGCCGGTTACAAGCAGCAGCTGCTCGGCAACGTGCGGGGCAAACGGCACCATCGTCCGCGCCAGCAGCGCCAGGGCGGCGATCTGGGCCTCGGCGTCGGCCCGGTCGAGCTGATCGCGCCGTTTGACCACCCGCTTCTCGAAGTCCTGGATCCGCTCGAACAGGCGGGTGATGTTGCGGATCGCCTTGTGCATCTGCAGCTGCTCGGTGTCCTCGGTGATTTTCGCCAAGCCGTTCTCGCACCATTTGCGCAGGCGGTCGCGCATGTGCTCGGTGTCGGCCGCCGCCTCGGAATCGTGCTCGAGGCCCTCCAGCGCCGCCAGACGATCGTGGGTGTAGATCCAGAGGCTGCGCAGGAAGCGGCTCGCGAAGCGCACCGCGCCGTCGCTCCAGTTCAGCGTCTTCGCCGGGCCGGCGGCGTAGAGGACCGCGAGCCGGACGGTGTCGGCGCCGTGCTGGGCGACCAGCTCGTCGGGGTTGACCACGTTGCCGAGGTGCTTGCTCATCTTGCGGCCGTCGGCGATCACCATCTCGTGGAAGAGGCAACCGGCGAACGGCTCCCCCTCCCTCATGAACTCGAAGGGGCCGATGTCGCGCAGCGCCTTGGTCACGACCCGCTGGTCGAAGACGAAGCCGCCGCTGTCGTTGCCGGCGACGAGGCGCTCGGAGGGCAGCCACTCGCGCAGCTCGGGGTGGGTGAACATCTGCTCGTCGCGGTCCTCGGGCGGGACCGCAGCCGGGACCCAGAGCCAGAGCGCGTCGAAGTGGCAGTCGAGGGTGTCGGTCTCGCGCTTGGCGGCGCCACCGCACTTCGGGCACTCGACGTCGGCGAAGTCTGGGCGCTCGGCCAGCGGATTCCCTTCGCCGGTCGGCTGCAGGTCGCGGGGCAGGACCACCGGCAGGTCCTCCTCGGGCACCGGCACCGCCCCGCACTCCTCACAGAGGACGATCGGGATCGGGCAGCCCCAGGCGCGCTGGCGGG
>DASQCF010000003.1:0-78327 GCA_035634815.1 Solirubrobacterales bacterium
GAGCGGCGAGGACGCCTTCATCTCCACCCGCCAGGGCCTCGTCTTCAACGACGAAGACGGGCGCTATGACGTCTATGACGCCCGCGTCGGCGGCAGCGCCCCGACCCCGCCGCCCCCGCCCTGCGAAGGCGAAGCCTGCCGCGAAGGATCGACCTCGCCCCCGGCTCCCACCCCGCCCGGCAGCGGCACCCTGAAGGGCGCCGGGGACCCGCCGCCCAAGCGCCACTGCCCGAAGGGCAAGCGGGCGGTCCGCAAAGGCGGCAGGACCCGCTGCGTCAACAGGCACGGCAAACGGCGGCACGCGAAACGGCAGCAGCGCCGCACGGCGCGCTAGCGAGAGGTGGGCGGGGAGTGTCCAGTGCCCAACCAGGCCCCTGCCTCAAGGGCGCGGTCCTCGCCCTGCTCGCGGCAGTCCTCTGCCTGAGCGCGGCGCCCGCGGCGAGCGCGGCGGGGGAACCGCTGCTCGGGCAGGCCTGGGCCGCCGACGTCGACGCCTCCTCGGCCCGCCTCCACGGCGAGGTCAATCCCAACGGCCTGCCGACCTCATACCACTTCGACTACATAAAGGCCACGGCCTACGAGGCCAACCTCGCCGCCGGCAAAGACGGCTTCGCCGGCGCCGCCAAGGCTCCCGCCGGCCTCAATCCCACGGTCGGCTCGGGGACGACCCCGGTCGCGACGTCCCAGCTGCTCTCGGCCCTGACGCCGGAAACCGCCTACCGCTACCGGATCGTCGCCACCAACAGCGCCGGCACCGCCGGCGGGCCCCCGCTCCGCCTCACCACCCAGGGATTCGCCGGCGCCGGCGTGTTGCTCGACGGCCGCGGCTGGGAGATGGTCTCCCCGGTGGACAAGAACGGCGGCGCGGTCGCGGTGCCAGGCGGCCTGGCCGGGGGCGGGGTGCTGCAGGCGGCGACGGGCGGCGCGGCGGTCACCTACTCCTCCGGCGCCTCCTTCGGTCCGGACGCCGCCGGAGCCGCGATCGCCTCCCAGTACATCGCCCGCGGCGGCGCCGCCGGCTGGGTCAGCGAGAACATCACGACCCCGCTGCTCTCCGGCTCCTACGGCAGCGGCCCGGTCGGCTCCCCCTACCAGCTCTTCGCGGCCGATCTCGGCCGCGGGCTCCTGCTCAGCGGCCGCCACTGCCGCGACGGCGGCAGCGGTTGCCCGGTCGCGAACCCGCCGCTTGCCGGGACCGACGCCCCCGCCGGGTACCAGAACTACTACCTGCGCGAGAGCGACCCGGTCAGCTTCGCCGCCCTGCTCGGCCCGGCCGCCCTGCTCGGCACCTCGGTCGACGCCGCCCATTTCGACCTCGGCTTCGCCGGCGCCGGCGTCGACCTGCGTCACGTGGTGCTATCCAGCTGCGCGGCGCTGACGGCGAATGCCCTCGAGGTCGGCGGAGAAGCCGGATCCTGCGATCCGAAAGAGCCGAACCTCTACGAGTGGAGCCAGGGCGGCGGCCTCGCGCTGGTCAACCTGCTGCCGGCGCAGAGCCAGGGAACGCCCGGCGCCGTCCTCGCCGCCGAGAACGGCGCCGTCTCCGCCGACGGCTCTCGCGTCTATTTCAAAGGGCTCGCCGACGGCAATCTGTATCTGCGCGAAGCCGCCGCGACCAGGCAGGTCGACGACGAGGCCGGGGGCGGGGGGACGCTCGAGGCCGCCTCCACCGACGGGGGAACCGCCTTCTTCAGCAAGGGCGGGCATCTCTTCCGCTACGACGCGGCGACCGATTCCGCCACCGACCTCACCCCGGGCGGCGAAGCGCAGGGCGTGCTCGGCGCCTCCGGCGACGGCGCCTATCTCTATTACCAGACCGCCGGCGGACTGCGGGTCTGGCACGGCGGGGTCAGCACCGAGGTCGCGCCCGGCGCCGCGGCCGCCGACGCCGTCAACTTCCCGCCCGCAACCGGCGCCGCCCGGCTGAGCGCCGACGGCGCCCGCCTCGCCTTCGTCTCCTCGGCCGACCTCACCGGCTTCGACAACACCGACCAGGGGACGGGGGAAGCCGATTCGCAGGTCTATCTCTACGACGCGGTCGCGGGAAGCCTCGTCTGCGCCTCCTGCAACCCGTCCGGCGCCCGCCCGGTCGGCCCCTCGAGCATCCCCGGCGCCCGCGCCAACGGCACCGTGCCTGGCTCGACCCACGCCTACAAGCCACGCGCGCTCTCGGCCGACGGCCGCAGGCTCTTCTTCGAGTCCGGGGACGCGCTGGTCCTCGGCGACACCAACCGGCGGGTCGACGTCTATGAGTGGGAGGCGCAGGGCAGCGGCAGCTGCTCCCGCGCCGGCGGCTGCCTGGCGCTGATCTCCAGCGGCAAAGGCGACGGGGCCAGCTTCGCCGACGCCTCCGCCGACGGCGCGGACGCCTACTTCCTCACCGACCGCTCGCTGGTCGGCGCCGACCCCGGCTCAACGGACCTCTACGACGCCCGCGTCGGCGGCGGCTTCGCCGAAGCGGCCGAACCGATCGCCTGCGAGGGCGACGCCTGCCAGGTCCTGCCGAGCGAACCGCGGGACCCGGCGGTGGGGACCCTCGTCAGCGGCCCCGGCAACCCGCCGGTCCGCTACGGCAAACGCCATCGGCACAAGAGGCACCCGAAAGGCCGCAAGCGCGGTCGGCACAAGAAGAACGGGCACGGCGGGAACCGGCCTGGGAGCAGGGCGTCGCGGCGATGAGGCGGAGCCCGACTTTCGCCCTCGCCCTGTTCGTGGCGGTCGGCTTTTGCGCCTCGCTTGCGAGCGCGGCGCCGGCCGTCGCCGGCTTCGGCTTCCTCCCGGGCGGCGAAGGCTTCAGGCTGACGGCCCTGGAAGGCGGCGCTCCCGCCACCCTCAGCGGCTCCCATCCATATGAGCTGCGCGCCCACCTCGCCTTCGCGACCACCGCCGAAGCCGGCCAGCCCGGCAGCGTCCCGGACGGCGACCTGCGCGACCTGCGCCTGCAGCTGCCCGCGGGCCTGCTCGCCAACCCCCAGGCGCTGCCCCGCTGCGGCGCCTCCGATTTCGGCCTTCCCCGCGCCTCCGAATTCGAAGCGAGCAAGTCGGGGGAGAGCTGCCCGGCTGACACCCAGGTCGGAACCGTCGACGTCCGGACCGGCTCCGGCGCGGTCAGGAGGTTCGGGGTCTTCAATCTCGACCCCGCCCCCGGCGCTTCGGCCGAGCTCGGCTTCGCTCCCTTCGGGGCAGCTGCCGTCTTTGTCGCCCGGCTGCGCCCGGGAGCCCGGGGCGACTACGCGCTCAGCCTCGAGCTGACCGGCTTCTCGCAGGCCGTCGCCGTCACCGGGCTCGACCTGACCCTCTGGGGAACGCCGTGGTCGGCCAGCCACGACGGCGAACGCGGCAACTGCCTGAACGAGGCCGAGCCTGGCTTTCCCTGGGCAAAATGCTCGGTCGGCCCGCCCGCGCAGCGGGCGCCGCTCGCCTTCCTCACCCTGCCGACCGATTGCGGCGCGCCGCTCACCGCTTCGGCCAGCGCCAGGGCGTGGCAGCAGCCGACCCCCGTCTCGACCACCTACACGCCCGAGGCGGCGGGTGGGGCACCGCTCACCCCGGAGGGGTGCCAGCAGCTGCGCTTCGAACCGAGCGCCTTCGGCCAGCTCAGCGACCAGAAGGCCTCTTCCGCCAGCGGTTTCCGCTTCACCCTCTTCGACAAAGCCGAAACGCTGATCGAACCCGCAGCCCGGCTCCATTCCCAGGTGAAGCAGGCATTCGTCACCCTGCCCGACGGGGTCACGATCAACCCCTCGCTGGGAGCGGGACTGGGGGTCTGCACCCCCGCCCAGCTGGCCGCCGAGAACCCCACCGCTCCTCCCGGCTCGGGCTGCCCCAACGCCGCCAAGATCGGCGATTTCCGGGTGGACACCCCGCTCTTCGAGAAGGAAATCGAGGGCGGGATCTACCTTGCGCAACCCGATGACCGGGCGACCTCCTCGCCCGGGGCGGAGAACCCCTTCGATTCGCTCCTCGCCGTCTACCTCGTCGCCCGCTCGGCGCAGCGCGGCGTCCTGATTAAGGTCGCCGGCAAGCTCATCCCGGATCCGGCCAGCGGCAGTCTCAGCGCCAGCTTCGACAACCTTCCCCAGCTTCCGTACACCACGCTCGAGGTGTCCTTCAAGACCGGCCAGCGGGCGCCGCTGGTCACTCCCGCCTCCTGCGGCGTCGCCGCGACGCGAATCGAGCTGGTTCCCTGGGCCGGGGCGCTGCAGACGGTCCACTCCACCACCAGCTCGGCGATCGACGCCGGGATTGGCGGCGGGCCGTGCCCTTCGGGCACGCCGGCCTTCGCGCCGCAGGTGCTGGCCGGATCGGTCAACTCCAACGTCGGCTCCTACACCCCCTTCTTCCTGCGGCTCAGCCGGGGCGACGCCGAACAGGAGATCACCTCCTATTCGGCGGTCCTGCCGAGGGGGATCACCGGCCGCCTGGCGGGGATCCCCTTCTGCCCCGAGGCGTCGATCGCCGCCGCCCGCACCCGTTCGGGGTTCGCCGAGACCGCCGACCCTTCCTGTCCGGTGGCCAGCGAGATCGGCCGCACGCTCGTCGGCTACGGGATCGGCGCCGCGCTCACCTACGCGCCGGGCAAGATGTACCTGGCAGGCCCCTACCACGGCTTCCCGCTCTCGATCGTCGCGGTCGACGCCGCCACGGTGGGCCCGTTCGACCTCGGCACGGTGGTGATCCGCTCCGCCTTCTCCGTCGACCCCCGCACCGCCCAGCTGGCGATCGACTCGACCGGCTCGGACCCGATCCCGCACATCATCGACGGCATCCCCCTGCACCTGCGGGAGATCCGCGTCCTGATGGACCGGGAGGCGTTCACCCGCAACCCGTCGAGCTGCGAACCATCCGCGGTCGTCTCGACCCTGACCGGTTCCGGCGCCCGGTTCGGCGACCCCGGCGACGACTCCACGGCCAGCGCCTCGAACCACTTCCAGCTGCTCAACTGCCGCACCCTCGGCTTCCAGCCCAAGCTCGGCATCCGCCTCCGCGGCCCCTCCCGCCGCGGGGCCTATCCCTCCCTGCGCGCCACCTTCGCCTCGCGGGGGCCGCGCGACTCGAACCTGAAGTCGATCGGGGTGACGATGCCCCACTCGCTGTTCCTCGCCCAGAACCACATCGCCGGCATCTGCACCCGCCCGCAGTTCGCGGCCGAGAGCTGCCCGGCGAACTCCGTCTACGGCAAGGCCGTCGCCTACACGCCGCTCTTCGACGAGCCCCTGCGCGGCGACGTCTACCTGCGCTCCTCCAGCCACCGGCTGCCGGACCTGGTCGCCCTGCTGCGCAGCGGCGCGGTGCGGATCGCCCTCGAGGGCAAGATCGGCCCCGCCAAGCACGGCATCCGCGCCCAGTTCGAAGACCTGCCGGACGCGCCGATCGAACGGTTCACGATGACCCTCGCCGGCGGGCGTCACGGCCTGCTGACGAACTCGGCCAACATCTGCGCCGCGCCGCCGCTGGCGAGCGTCAAAGCCCTCGGGCAGAACAACCTCGGCCGCATCTTCACCAGCCGGCTGCGCGGGCAGTGCTCGAAGCCGGACAAGCAAAGGGGGAGCCGATGAGGTACGTGAGAAGCCTGATCCTGGTCGCCGCGCTGGTGCTTTGCATCGTGCCCACGGCACGGGCCGACGGGCCGGCGCCGCTGTTCGAACTGTTCGCCGACCCCGCCGTCGAAGGCAGCGCCGGAGCGCCCTACCCGCCCGGCTCGGGCTTCGAAGGACCCTGTGGGGTGGCCGTCGACCCCAAAGGCGCCTTCTACGTCGCCGACTATTACCACCACGCTGTCGATGCCTTTTCGGCCGCCCGGAACTACCTGACGCAGCTGGCGAGCGTCAGCCCTGGCGACGGTCCCTGTGCCCTCGCGGTGGACGCCGCCGGCCGCCTATACGTCAACGAATACCACCAAGGCGTCGTCCGCTATACCCCGGCCGCCTTTCCCCTTACGGCCGGCGCCTCCTACGGCTCGCCGACGGTGATCGACCCCGGACCCGCCACCGGGATCGCACTCGACCGAGCCACCGGCATCCTCTACGTTGACCACCGCACCCACATCTCCGCCTACGAAGCCTCCGGTGCGCCGGTGCTCGACGAAGGGGGCGAAGAGCTGCGGATCGGAGCGGGCACGCTCCTGGACGGCTACGGCCTGGCCGTCTCCGAAGCTCCGGCCGCACCCGGCAGGCTCTTCGTCGCCGACGACGCTGCCGACGTCGTCAAGGTCTACGACCCGGCCCTCGACACGGTCGCCCCGGTACAGACGATCGCCGGCGACCAGTTGCCCGGCGGCGGTTTCGTGTCGCTGCGGGATTCGGCCCTGGCTTTCGATCGCGCCAACGGCTTCCTCTACGTCGCCGACCTCCTGCAGCCGGAAGGATTCGAGCGACCCGAAGCGGTCGTCCGCGCCTTCAAAGCCGGCGGCGAATACCTCGGGCGGCTCTCGCGCAACGTCGTCGACGCCCGCCCCCCCGGGCTCGCGGTCGACAACTCCACCGGGGCGACCCAGGGCCGCATCTACGTCACCTCCGGCAACAGCGAAGACGCCCGCCTCTACGCCTACGCGCCGGGCTCGGCGACCACCCTGCCGGGGAGCTGCGCGCCCGGCGGGGCCTGTCCGGGCGGCAGCGCGGAAGGGGCCGGGCCGGTCGTATTCTCGGCGCTCCCCGACCTCGACGGCCGGCCGTCGACCGCCACCGCGGCGGCGGGGTCGGGAGGGCCGACGGCGGCGGCGAGCGAAGCCGCCACGATCGTTCAGAAGGGAACGCTGCGGGTCAGCCTCAACGGCTCGCTGTCTCCGCGGAAGCTGCCTCGCGGGGGCCGCGCTCCGATCGCGGTCTCGGTCAGCGGCCGCGTCACGACCACCGACCAGAGCCCTCCTCCCCAGCTGCAGGGCCTGCGGATCGAGCTGAACCGCCACGGCCATCTCGACTACGAGGGGCTGCCGACCTGCCCCTACCACCTGATCCAGCCGGCTTCGAGCACCCGGGCGCTGCGGGCCTGCCGCTCGGCTCTGGTCGGTCAGGGTCGTTTCGAGGCGGACATCTCCCTCTCCGGGCAGGAGCCCTACCAGACCGGCGGCAAGCTCCTGGTCTTCAACGGGGTCCGCCACGGGAAGCCCGTCCTCTTCGGCCAGATCTACGCCCCCAGGCCCTTCGCCACCTCCTTCGTGATCGTCTTCGCCCTCGGACGCGTCTCCCATGGCACCTACGGAACCTCGCTCACCGCCTCCCTGCCCAAGGCGCTCGGCAACTGGGGGAACCTGACCGGGATCGAGATGCGCCTCTCCCGCCGCTTCAGGTATCAGGGCGAGCGCCATAGCTTCCTCAGCTCCGGATGTCCCGCCCCCGCGGCCCTCCCCGGCGCCGTCTTCTCTCTGGCCCGGGCCAGCTTCCGCTTCGCCGGAGCGGGGAAGCTGACCTCGACGCTGACGCGGAGCTGCCAGGTCAGGTGAGGGGCGCGGCACGAGAGCAGCAAGCTCGTGCGGAGGTGGCGGCCCGGCTTCGCGCGCGTCGCAGCGAGATCGAGCAGGCGATGGTGGCGCGCATGTATGCGATCGCCGAGCCGAGCGATGCCGCAGACCCCGAGTACGTGGAGGGGCTGAGGGTCGCCTTCGGGGTCGCCCTCGACTATGGCCTCGCCGCGGTCGAGCTCGGCGAGGAACGCACGCCGCCGCCGCCGCCGGCCCTTTTCTCCCAGGCGCGGCTGGCGGCTCGCAACGGCGTCAGCCTGGACACGGTCCTGCGCCGTTACTTCGCCGGCTACACGCTGCTGGGGGACTTCCTGATCGGCGAGGCAGAAGGGGAATTGCCCCCGGCATCGCTGAAGAGCCTGCTTCGAACGCAGGCGGTGATCTTCGACCGCCTGCTGACGGCCGTCAGCGAGGAGTACATGCGGGAGACCGCGAAACCGCCGCAGTCCTCTGAGGAGCGACACGCCGTGCGCGTGCAGCGACTGCTTGCCGGGGAGCTGGTCGACACCTCCGGACTTGCCTACCCCTTCGAGGGCCACCACCTGGGAGCGATAGCAACGGGCAGCGACGCTGCCGAGGCGCTGCACTCCGTAGGCCGCGAACTGGACTGTCTCTGCCTCATCGTTCCCGAAGGCGAGGAAGGGGCCTGCGCCTGGTTTGGCGGCCGGTGCGAACTTGACGCCGATTGCTTCGAATCCGCGCTCGTCTCCGGCTGGCCGGCTCAGTTGACCCTTGCCCTGGGGGAGCCGGAGTGTGGCCTTGCGGGTTGGCGCCTCACCCACCGGCAGGCCCGGGCGGCCCTGACGATCGCGCAGCGCAGTTCCGAGCAGCTGGTTCGCTATGCCGACATCGCCGTGCTGGCAGCGATCGTCCAGGACGAACTCGGCGCCGCCTCCCTGCGCAAGAACTATCTCGCGCCGCTGGAGCGGGGACGGGACGCCGGCTCTGCGGCAAGGAAAACACTGCGCGCCTACTTTGCCGCCGAACGGAACATCTCCTCCGCCGCCTCAGCGCTTCGAATCAGCCGCCAAGCCGTCGCCAAGCGCCTGCGGGCGGTCGAGGAGACTCTCGGGTGCACGATCGACTCGCGTGCAATCGAGCTGGAGGCGGCGCTTCGGCTCGATGAGCTGGAGGCTTCCGGGGTTCCGGGACAGGAAGGCGACGGAACCGACCGTGAAAGAAAATGGAGCCGGATGAGGGTCTCATCCGGCTCCATTTTGAAGCGAACCTGACGTCGGGCGCGGAGGCCCTACGTCAGGGCTTGCCCGCTATTTGATCGAGAGCCCTCCTTTGTTCCCGGCGAGCAGCATTTTGCCGGTGTAGCTGCCACCGGTGTATGAACCGATCCCACAGAGGAAGCCAGTAGAGCTGTAGGAGATGTTGGTTGCCGCAAATGCCACTTCCACTTTTTCGCCGGCGGTCTTGTAGGTGACCGGACCGAGGTTCTGATTCTGGGGGATTGAGATGGAGCATCCGGGGGCGGTCATCAGAATCCCGCCTTCGGCGCCGCAGCCGTTGATGCCGACTGACCCCAGCGATTCTCCCGCGCCGGTCGATGCGCCGGTGTGGAGGTCGAGCAGGCAGCCGTTCATTTTGACGGTCATGCTCGTGCCGAACGGACCCCTGCACGTAGTTTTCGCATTGTCGTGGAATGAGGCTTCTTCCAGCCCCAGGCTGTTGGCACTGGTGCCGGAAACCGGCGCACTGGCCGATACTTCGTCACATTGCACCGTGCCGACCGCAGTTTTGAACACCTGCGCTCCGTTCTGAGCCGCCGTTACCAGGGTGGTTCCACTCGGCCAGTTGATCGCCGCCGCGGTCGCGCCTGACGCCGTCGTAACCAGAGTGTGATCCCTGCCGTAGGTAGTGCCCTGCGAGTTCGTTGCCACCAAGCGGTAATGGTAGACCGTGCTCGCGCTCAGCCCGCTGACCGCCTGGCTGACGTTGACTTCCTTGTCTCCGGACCCGGCAGATGCGGGCGAGGTCGGTGCTTTGGAGCCATAGGACGTAGTCGTACCGTATTCGAACTGGTAGGTAGTCGCGAGAACGTTCGGGTTGACGGCGCCGAGCAGGTTTCCTTCCGTCGCGGTCACCCCAGACGCTCCGCCGGTTTTGGCGGTCGGTGCGATTTCAAAAGCTTCGGAGACCTGAATCGGATCAGACGCCCCGCCGATGGTTCCGGAGACTTCCCATTTTCCGTTGTAGGTCCCGTTCGTGTATTTAGTTTCTTGCGACCCGCACACCAGCGTGTAGTCGAGGCCTTCGGTGTTGATCGTGGCGATTAGCTTTCCGTACGTGTTTTCCAGATTGCCCGAGAGGCCCGACTGGGAAGCAATCGAGATGCTGCACATATTTCCCTGGCCCTGGACGAATATCGGCCCACAGCCGGCCGGCCCGATTGAGACTTCGGCTTCAAATTTGCCGTATTCGCCCGCACCGGGGTCGAGTTCGAACTTGCACCCGTTCGGATGGAACTGCGAGAGGGTGCTGACCGGCCCCGTGCACCAAGTGGCATATTCGGGAGCCAAGGCAATCGATTTCGATGGCCCGCTGAGGCTGCCCGATACTTTCGAGGATGGGCAAGTGTAGTTGCCGTAGCTGGTTCCCAATTTGTCTTCCTGCAGAGAGACGCCGCTTGCCGTCGCCGTATAGAGCGGCGCCACCAGCCCGGTGCCTGCCGAAGCCGTGCCAGCGAGCCCGAAGAGCACGGCGGTAAGAGTGAATAGGGCCAGGACCCATTTCCAGCGCTGAAGGGCGCTGCTGGCCGGTTGAATCGACTGAGTCATATCTTCTCCCGTCGGCGTCCCGGTCATTTCGGGACGGTTGTTCTGCCTTGATGGGCGCTCGTGCACCCACTACCCGAGTCTCGCCGCCCTCGAAGTCCACAAAAGTTTCAATGTGGTGCCGAGCCACTTCATTGAGTTGCAGGGCGCCACCGCGGTTTTGCCGTCGCGGGCGAGACAATCCGCAACTGCACAGCCCCCAATCCGAACAAATTGACACCACATAGCCTCCCGTCCCGCGCGATGTTCTGCAGCGCTATTCCGGTTCCAGGCAGACCGGAGATCCACCAAGGAAGCGGAACAAGAGGGAGCGGCATGGACGTCACCGGCATCGAAAGCAAGAGATCCGACAAACGGCGCCCGAATGGGCGGAGTGCGGGCCTGGTTGCACTACTGGGGGCAATCTTCTTATTGGTTCTCGTTTCTACGGCGCTCGCCGCGCAGCGGCCAGCGAATGAACAGGAAAGCTCGACGGGCAAGCAAACGTTCGACTCTGCGCCTGTCGGACCGGGTACCGGTACCCGGATTCCAGGTCATTACATCGTTGTCCTGAAGGACTCAGTCGACCACCCTGGGTATCTTGCCGAAACACAAACCAGGCAGCGCAATGGCGAGCTGGGGTTTGTCTACCGCTATGGGCTTAAGGGCTACTCGGCTGAGTTGTCCAGACCGGCGGTGGAAGCACTTCGCAATGACCCTCGCGTCAAATACATCACTCCTGATCGCAGGATCGAAACCTTCAGCCAGACGATCCCAAACGGGATCAAACGTATAGGGGCCACTGAAAATGCGGTGGCAGCGATCGACGGGCAGGACACGAATCGGGTCGACGCCGACGTTGCTGTGATCGACACCGGCATCGACTACACCCATCCAGATCTCAATGTCGTCGGACGGGTCAACTGTGTCCCCGCAAGTGAAAATTGGACCACCGAAGAATGCGTCGAAGGCAGTGGTACCGACGGCGATGGGCACGGTACCCACGTAGCCGGAACGGTCGGTGCCCTCGACAATGGGATAGGCGTGGTAGGCGTCGCCCCTGGGGTGCGCCTCTGGGCGGTACGGACGCTGAACAACGAAGGTGAAGGCAGCGAGTCCTGGATTGTGGCCGGCATCGACTGGGTGACTGCGCACGCGAATCAGATCGAGGTCGCAAACATGAGTCTCGGATGCCGATGTGTGATGCCGGCGGTGGAAAGCGCGATAGACGCCTCGGTGGAAGCAGGAGTCATCTACACTGTCGCCGCCGGCAACTCCCATCATGAGGCCACGGACGAAAGCCCGGCTAGGAATCCCAATGCGATTACCGTGGCCGCGTTGGCCGACTACGACGGTAAACCGGGCGGAGAAGCAGAACCTCTGATCAACGGGGGTCCCGAAATATGCCAAAAAGTCGACAAAATCTTTAACTATGGAGACGACGACACCTTCGCGTGGTTCAGCAATTACGGCGCCGTCGTCGACGTTGCCGCACCAGGCGTTTGCGTGTTGTCGACCTGGGCCGGCGGAGGCTACCAGTACCTGAGCGGTACGTCGATGGCCTCGCCACATGTCGCCGGGGTCGCGGCAATTCTGGCCAGCAAAAACAATCCCAGCGACAAAAAAGGGGTTGAAGCGATCCGGCAGCAGATCATCGACGAAGGGAGTCAAAACTGGCTCGAGGTGGTCTCGGCGTCCTACAGCGATGGCGAACACTTCGAAATGACCTGGAACCTGAACCAGAAGCCGCTTGTAGACCTGAGGCCGCAGGGACCCGCCACCTATACGACTCGCGCCCAGCAGGTGTCCCTGACTACCGCTCGGCTCAACGGCGGCGTCAATCCCAACGGAGTCGAAACGACCTATCGCTTTGAATACGGACCGACTACCGCGTATGGGCAGAGTGTGCCCGCCTCACCGAAATCGACCGGGGCAGGCAGCAGCGACTTGAGGATGAATGAGGAAGTCAGCGGGCTCAAACCGCTTACCACCTACCACTTCCGTCTCGCCTCCACGAACTCGCAGTCAAAAGTCACGACCTATGGCGCCGACAAAACCTTCACCACTCTGCCCGCTGTGATCACCCGTCCCGCGACCGCGACCGACGCGCATCGGGCCAGGCTGGAAGCGACGATCAATCCAATCGGCCAGAACACCAGCTACGTCTTCGAATACGGTCAATCTGCCGAATACGGGCAATCCATCCCGGTCTCGCCGGCAGCAATCGGATCCGGCACGGCGGACGTAATGGTGAATCAGCTTGTGACGGGCCTCAAAGCATTGACGACTTATCACTTCCGCGTTACCGCGATCAATGGAGAAGGAAGCCATCCCGGGGGGGACCGAACTTTCACGACGACGGGCTCGGCGTTTACCGGTGGGGTCCCCACCACCTACATAGACGGCGATTCGGTTGGAACGCAAGAGTTCATTACGTACCACAAGTACTACAAAGGAACTCCTCTTCACTGCGAGGATGCTCCTGTCACGGGGTCCGAACCGATCGGCGAAACCGCCGAATCACTGACGCTAACGGCCAGTTTCACCAACTGCACCAGCGAATACATCGAAGGCCTCAGCCTTACGATGAATGGTTGCAGGCTGGAATTTCATCCCGGCGGAGAAGAATGGGGGGAACAGCGGGGTACGATGGATATCGGGCCTCCCGGCTGCGGGCCTATCACGCTTAACCTAGGTGGCTGCATCCTGTCCATTCCTTCCCAGGGTATGCAGCGCCTGCCCTTCGAACAGGCCTTCGGGTACGCCAGTTATCGACCCGAAGGCTCCGGGGATTTCCAACAACTGAGAATCGAAGTACGTAACACTGCCCTCGAATACAATCTTTCAGGCAGTCTGTGTGGAAGGTATGGGACGTTTACCAATGGCACCTTTGCCGGCGAATGGCTATTGAGCGGGCGAGACGCCAGTGGCATGATAAAAGCGGTGGGCGTCACCAACGACTTCGCATTCAAGGCGACCACGAAGGCCCCCACGAGCGTGGGAGCGACGAAAGCAACCCTGAACGCGACTGTCAACCCAAACCTTCATCCCACCACCTACCAGTTCGAATACGGCAAAACCGATTCTTACGGAACGAAAGTTCCCGTCAGCGCGAAATCAGCCGGTTCAGGGGGCAAATCCGTCTTGGTGAGCGAAGCTCTGGAAGGTCTGAGTCCGCGAACCACCTACCATTATCGGGTTGTGGCGACCAGCTCGGAAGGTACGATTTACGGACAGGACGAAAGCTTCTCGACTTGGGGCGAATGGTCCGCGCAGACCGTTCCCAACCCCGCCTATACGCCGCCGCCGACCGAGGGCAAGCTCGAAGACATCTCCTGCGTCAGTGCCTCGATGTGCTTCGCAGTCGGTGAGAACAGGCAGAAGGGAACGGCTTTCGCGGAGATCTGGAACGGGACCTCGTGGAGCGTGCCCGCAGGCTATTCCGAAGGCTTCGACAGCGGTTCCCGCTACGGGGTCGCCTGCACCTCGGCGACGGCCTGCAAGGTCGTGGGAGCCGACAGCGTCGGGCACGCGATCGCCGAAACGTGGACGGAATCCTCCGGGACCTGGACGCGCGCCATACAGTCGGTTGCCACCCCGTCGGGCGCGAGCAACGTGGTTCTCAGGGACGTGTCCTGCAGCTCCGCCTCGGCTTGCACCGCCGTCGGTTCCTACCTCAAAGAAGGCCTCACCAGAACCCTCGCCGTTCGCTCGACCGGTGGCGCCTGGTCCCTCCAGACCACACCTACTCTCGAAGCAGAATCGGGGGAATTGAACGGCGTATCCTGCGACTCGGGGACGTCGTGCCGAGCGGTCGGGAAAAGGGGCGCAAGCGTGTATGCGCTGGCCTGGAACGGCACCTCATGGTCGACGGCGACGATCCCGAACCCCAACGAATCGGGCGAAGCCGAGCTGCAGAAGATCTCATGCTCATCGGCCACCTGGTGTATCGCCGTCGGCAGCTCGAAGACCAGCATGGGCAATAGAAGCGTACTGGCGGAGCGCTGGAACGGCACCGCCTGGGCGGTTCTCGGAATCTCCGTTCCCGGCGAAGCCCTCGCCAGTTACCTGCAGGATGTCTCCTGTCAGTCTTCTACCGCGTGCACCGCGGTCGGGCGCTACGTCACCAAACTCGAAGGCAGCACTCCGGTCGACGAACAGACCCTGATCGAGTCCCTCGGGAGCAGCGGATGGACGGTTCAGTCTTCTGCGAACCCGCTGGCAAAGAGGCTCCCTCGGCTGAGCGGCGTTTCCTGCCCGTCCACCGTCTGCAAGGCGGTCGGCTGGGCGCGCAAGAGTACGACCGAAGCCGAAACCGTGACGCTTGAGGAGAGCCGGAGTGGGAGCTCATGGTCGATCACCACCACCCCCAACCCGACCACTTTCCCCACCCCGGCCCCCGACGCAACGCTTCAAGACGTCTCCTGCTTTTCCGCGTCGATGTGTTTGGCGGTTGGCGGGAACAAGGTGAAAGGGAAAGCGTTTGCCGAGCTGTGGAACGGCAGCGAATGGCAGCTGCCGCCAAATGGATTCGGGGTTGGCGACATGAGCGAAGGCTTCGCCGACGGTTCACGTTACGGCGTAGCCTGCCCTACCTCCGGATCCTGCTGGGTCGTCGGTAAGACGGCCTCGGGCGCCCCGGTGATCGAAAGGTGGACGAACATCGGCCAAGGGTTCTGGGCAAGGTCAATCCAGAGCACCCCCGCCTTGGAAGGGGCAACCGAAGCGGTCCTTAGCGATATCTCATGCAGCTCAGCTTCGGCCTGCACCGCGGTCGGCTCTTATAAGAATGGAGGAGAAGATAAACCTCTGGCGGAGCGCTGGAACGGCAGTTCATGGTCCATCCAGGGTTTCCCCAAAGGACTGTTGGGCGCGGCCAAGCTGCTCGGCGTCTCCTGTGACTCGGCGACCTCGTGTAAGGCGGTAGGCAGTGAAGGCTCGAACATCGTCTCCATCCTCTGGGAAGAAGGGGGCTGGTTCCTGTACGAAGGCGAGATTCCAACCCCTCCCGCAGCAACCGAAGCAGCGCTCCAACGGATTGCGTGCTTCTCGGCGAGCAACTGCATGGCGGTCGGCACGTATAAGGAAAGCAGCGGCTTCCGAAAGGTATTGGCGCAGCGCTGGGACGGCAAAAACTGGTTGGCGGTTCCCGCTCCGACTCCCAGCGGCGCGCAAGGAGACAGCGTCCTCGAAGGACTCTCCTGTCCGACGGCGACTTCCTGCACCGCGGTTGGGCATTACCCGAGCCTGACGGAACTTGGAGGGCTGCCGGTCGAGCGCAAGACTCTGGTCGAGCGTTGGGACGGCGCCGAGTGGGCGATCCAGCCCGCCCCCAACGCCTCCGGCAAAATCTCCGCACTGGCCGGCATCTCCTGTACCTCCGGGCTCGCCTGCAAGGCGGTCGGCTGGACGCGGAAATCGTTCTGGGAAGCCGGAAGCACTCCGTTCGCCGAGCGCTACGAATAGGCCGCCGCCCCTTGGGGGCGGAACGCACGTCATGGTAGGCTCCGGGTAAGGCCGACGGAAAGGGGTCCGCGCGGCAGATCAGGGATTGCGGCGCCGTCCGGCGCCGCCCTCGGGGCTACCAATGACGATTTTCACCTCTGTTCGGCGGGGACCCGCCAAGGCTCGGTTCGTTCTCTTCCTAGTTGCATTGTTCCTTTGCGCCCTCTCCTGCGGGTCATCGACCGCCGCCGCCGCCGCCCCGGCGCCCGCCTGGACGATCAGCTCCCTGGCGATGCCGACCAACTTCGCCCCGGGCGATCCCTCCGGCGAAGACTTCTACGAAGTGACGGCGATCGACAGCGGTGGGGGGGCGACCGACGGCAGCCCGGTGAGGATCGTCGACACGCTTCCCAGTGGCGTCGCCGTCGAGAGCGTCAGCTTGAAGCTGGCCTATGGAGGGTCGATGGTCGAGTTCGGCCCCTCGATCTGCGCCGTGGACGCAGCTGCGGAAGGGGAGACGGTGACCTGCACGGTGCCCAGCCAGGTCCCGCCGCCGTTCGCCCCCTCGGCCGACGAACCGGCGCTGCTGTATCCGAACGAAGGATTCCGGCTGCTCGTCCACGTCTCCACCGCCGCGGTCGGCGACGGCACGCCCCTGGTCAATCGCGTCGAAGTCCAGGGGGGCGGAGCGACGCCCGCCGCCGTGACGAGGACCAACGAAGCAAGCGAGCAGCCCGCGCCCTCTGCCTTCGCCGAATTCAGCGCCGCGCTCAGCGGGGAGGACGGGCAGACGACCGGTGAAGCGGCCTACTACCCCTATCAGTACAGGCTCGGCTTCGCGCTGAACGTCCGGCAGACCGGGCCCGGCGCCTTCGCGCCGGCCGGGGGCAGCACCAAGGACATCCGCGTGGCGCTGCCCCCGGGCCTCCTCGCCAACCCTCTTACCCCTTCGCGCTGCACCGCCCAGCGGTTCAGCGCCCCCGGCGGCACCGACTGCCCCGATGCCTCGGCAGTCGGGCTGATCCTGCTGCGCCAGGTCGACGGCAACGGCGCGATCTCGCCGCTCCCGCTCTACAACCTGGAGCCGCCCCCCGGGATGCCGGCCCAGTTCGGCTTCCAGGTCGCCAACCTTCCCTTCTATGTCAACACCGAGGTGCGCAGCGGCAGCGATTACGGGTTCGACGCGGTGCTGGCCAACCTCAGCGAGATCAAACGGCTGACGGCCGCCACTCTGGTCCTCTGGGGGGACCCCAGCGACCCTGGCCATGACCCGGAGCGCGGTCACTGCCTCTCGGAAGGAAGTCCCGACCGCTTCTCGCTCGGCCCCTGCCCGGTCGCTCGGTCGACGCGCCCGTTCCTCCGCTTGCCGTCCTCCTGCTCGCTCCCGCTCGACGCTTTCGCGAGCTTCGACCTCTGGCGGCAACCGGGGGTGTTCCAGACGGCGGTGTCTTCAGCGCCACCGCCAACCGGGTGCGCGGGCCTCGAGTTCGCGCCGACCTTCGGCGCCCGGCTGCTGGATACGGTCGCCGCCAGCCCCACCGGCATGCGAATAGATCTACATCTGCCGCAGGGCGGGGACCTGGCGAAGCCGGCAAGCGCGGACCTTCGCGACCTGACCATCGCGTTTCCGGCAGGGCTGACGATCAACCCATCCACCGCCGCCGGCCTGATCGGCTGTTCCTCCGAACAGCTGCGCGGAGGTTGCCCGGATGCGTCCAAGATCGGCAGGGTCGAAGCGCGGACGCCCCTGCTCGACCGCCCGCTTCAGGGCGGCCTCTTCGTCGCCTCCCCGGAGGACAACCCGTTCGGGTCGTTGTTCGCGGTCTACGCCGTCGCGGCCGACGCCAAGACGGGCGTGGAGGTCGAGCTGGCCGGCAGGATCGAGGCGGACCCGGTCACGGGG
Source organism: Solirubrobacterales bacterium (assembly GCA_035634815.1). Lineage (GTDB taxonomy): Bacteria > Actinomycetota > Thermoleophilia > Solirubrobacterales > 70-9 > VAYN01. Next base: position 17,570 of record DASQCF010000003.1, read on the forward strand.
CGCCTGACCGCCCGCTTCGCCGACCTCCCCCAACTCCCCTTCGAAGAATTCGCGGTGACCCTCTTTTCCGGTCCCCGGGCGCCGCTGCGAACGCCGCTCACCTGCGGCGCCTACCGGACCACGGCCGACTTCGTGCCCTGGTCGGCGCCCGAATCGGGACCCGGCGCCGGCGAGTCGGACTCCTTCGAGGTCGTGAGGGGCGCCGGCGGCGGACCCTGCGCGCCTACCGAATTCGCCCTGCCGAATGCCCCGACCCTGCGGGGCGGCACCCTGGAGCCGATTGCCGGCGCCTCCAGCCCGCTGGCGATCGAACTGCGCCGCGACGACGGAACCCAGAACCTCGCCGCCCTCGACCTCACCCTCCCGCCGGGGATTCTCGCCAGGGTGGCGGGCATCCCCTTTTGCTCGGAGGCCGAGATCGAGCTCGCCCGCAGGCGCTCAGGAGCCGCCGAGCTTCGCGCTCCATCCTGCCCTGCGGATAGCAGGGTCGGCATCGTCAGCGCCACCGTCGGCAGCGGTGAACGGCCGCTCCAGCTCGAAGGCGGCAGGGTCTACCTTGCCGGTCCGTACAAGGGGGCGCCGCTGTCGCTGGCGGCGGTTGTGCCCGCCCTTGCCGGCCCCTTCGACCTCGGTACCGTAGTGCTCCGCACCGCCCTCTTCGTCGACCCCGCTCGCGCCCAGCTGCACGCCGTCAGCGATTCGCTGCCCCCCGTCCTGCGCGGCATTCCCCTGGATCTGCGGGCGCTGCGGATCGAGCTCGATCGGCCGGGGTTCATCCTCAACCCGACGAGCTGCGACGAGATGGCGATTCGCGGGACGGTCTTCTCCCAGCCCGGGGCGAGCGCGCCCGTCTCCGAACGCTTCCAAGTGGGGGACTGCGGTCGCCTCGGCTTCAAGCCCAGGGTCGCGGTCCAGCTCAGCGGCGGCACCGGCCGCAGCGGACATCCGAGGCTCAAGGCCGTGCTCCGCCCCCGCGCGGGCGACGCCAACCCCAGCCGAGCCGCCGTGGTTCTCCCCCCCGAGGAGCTGCTCGATCAGCGCCACATCGTCGGCGTCTGCACGGAGGCCCGGTTCGCGGCTGACGACTGCCCACGGAGCTCGCGCTACGGGGTCGTCAAAGCCTGGAGCCCCCTGGTCGACCACCCGTTCGTGGGTAGGCTCAACATGCGCTCCAGCAGCCGGCGACTCCCCGATCTGGCAGCCCATCTCGATGGCCAGTTCCCGCTTTCCGTCGCCGCCCGGGTGGAGAGCGTCCACGGCGCCCTCCGCATCACCTTGGCGGACCTGCCCGACATTCCGCTTGCTCGCCTCGAACTGGTGATGTGGGGTGGCGGGAAAGGCCTGCTGGTCAACAGCCGGGACCTCTGCGAGAGGCGCCCGCGCGTGGTCATCGACCTCGATGCGCACAACGGCAGGAAGCGCGACATCCGCCCTCGGGCTCGCGTCGACTGCGCTGCCATCCGCAGACATTCGCGTACCGCACTCCTCAGCCACTGACGTAAACTGGGGGCAATGGGGAGGGAGCATCGGTAGTGATGCACCGCCGGTCCCTCGTGGGCCTTGTCATTGTCCTGCTTTCGTGCGCGACGCTCGGGGCGCTCGGCCTCCGGGTCGAGGACAAGCTTGCGCCGCTCTCGCTGCGGGTGCCGGGGACGGTTGCAGCAAACGGTGAAGCCTTGGAGCAGAGCCATTTCGGGGAGTCTTCGCCGTTCATAGTCTTGCTCCGCGGGCCTGCCGCTGCAGTCGACCGGCAGGGGCCGCGGTTGGTCGCCGCTCTGCGGCGCGACGCGACGACGACGACGCTCTCTCCCTGGGACCGGGGGTCTGTTTCGGCGCTCCGCCCCAGCCCACGGAAGGCGCTGGTATTAGTTGACTTCCACGTACCGTTAGACGAGGCGATGCGGGACACCGTTCCGTCTCTGGAACGCACGCTGAAGGAGCGGGTCAGCCCCCCGCTGGTCGCGACGCAGTCGGGTTTCGCCAGCGTCTCGCGGGCGCTGCAGGAGGAGTCGCTGAGCTCGACCGAGCGAGCGGAGCTGCTGGCGGCGCCGCTGCTGATCCTCGTCCTGCTGCTGGTCTTCCGCTCCGTCGTCGCGGCGGCGATCCCGCTCGCCTTCGGCGCACTCACGGTTTTCGCCGGTCGGGGCGTTCTGGCGCTGTTGAGCGAGGCGATGACGATCGACGCGCTCTCGCTGGTCGTCTGCACGATGATGGGGTTGGCGCTCGGCGTCGACTACTCGCTGCTGATCGTCTCCCGCTTCCGCGAGGAGCTGGAACGGGACTCCGACCCTTGGCGGGCAGCTGCGGCTACGCGGTCGAGCGCTGGCCGTACGACCCTCTTCGCCGGCGTGACCCTGATCGTCGCCCTGGTCTTCTCAGCCTTCCTGCAGCCGGGCTCGCTGCTGCTCTCGCTGGCGACGGCGACGGCGGTGGTGACGACGATCAGCGTTCTCGTCTCCAACCTCGCGGTGATCCCGTTGCTCGGCCTGCTGGGCCCGCGAATCAACGCCGGCCGGATCGGGCTGCCGCCGCGGCCGGGCGGGCGCTCGACCGTCGCCGCCGCAGCCGGAGCGGCGCTACGCAACCCTGCCCTCGCCGCCTGCCTGGTCGCCGTGCCGCTCCTCCTCCTCACCCTGCCGGTGCTCGGGTTCGCGACCGGGGCGCCGGGGGTCGACGAGCTGCCGAGCTCCAACCAGGCGCGGCAGAGCGCCGAGTCGATCGACCGCGCGGTCGGCCCGGGTTGGGAGGCGCCCTTCGTCCTCGTGGCCGCGACCGGGCGTGGCCCTATCACCGACCGGGAGGACCTGGCGACGCTGAGCCGCTGGCAGCGGCGGATCGCCGCCGAGCCGGGGGTGCGGACCGTGATCGGGCCGGCGCCGATCGCCCGCCGCGCGGCGCCGCTGCGCTCGTTGGGGGCGAAGCTCACCGCGGGCGGGGCCGAAGGGCCGCAGCAGATCGAGAAGCTCGGCCCGGGATTGCGCCGCGCCGCCGACGCGGTCAGCGAGCTGCGCTCCGGCCTCGACGAAGGCGCCGCCGGCAGCGGCCTGCTCGCCGAGGGCTCCGAACGCGCCGCCGCCGGCGCGGGGACGATCGCCTCGGAGCTGAAGCGCGCCGCCGGCAAGGGCGAAGAAGCGACGGCGGCGATCGGCCGGCTGCGGGACGGCAGCGAACGCCTCGCAAAGGGGCAGCGCGAAGTCTCGGTCGGCAGCCTCAGCTTGACCCTGGGCCTGCGCTCGCTGGTGCCGCGGCTGCGCGGCGGCGAGCAGGCGCGCTCGCGCAAGCTCGCGCGGGAGCTGGAAGCCGCCGCGGCCGAAGACCCGTCGCTGCAACCGCTGGCGAACCAGGCGCGGGTCCTGGCCCGGACTGTCGCCGCCAACCGCAACGAAGTGCGCCGCCTGCGCGACGTCGCCCAGGAGGTCAACGGCGGCATGAACCGGCTCGTGCCGGGCGGCAAGCGCCTCGAAGCGGGGGTCGGCAGGCTGGCCGAAGCGACCGATGGCCTCGGCGCCGGCCTCGACCGGCTCGGCGGCGGCGCCGAACGCCTCTCCAGCGGACTGGTCGAACTCCAGGGCGGTGCAGGGGCGCTGCAGAGCGGGCTCTCCGAAGGCTCGCGCCGCGCCTATCCGCTGCAGACCAAGCTCGCCGCCGCCGGCGAGCGGGTGACCGCGGTGGCGACCCCGCTCGCGCTCGGCGCCGAAGCGCTGCGGCGCCAGTCGCCGGGCCTGTTCGACTCCGGCTACTTCGTCCTCTCCGCCCTCGACGGCGCCCCGGCAAGCAAGCGGGCGGAAGCCGGCGAGGCGATCAGCGTCGACGGCGGCGGCCAGGCGGCGCGGATGCTCGTCGTCTCCGACTACCCCTTCAACAGCGACGGCTCGCGCCGGGTGGGCGAGCGGCTCGAGACGGCCGCGGCGCAGTTGGCGGCGGCCAGCGGCCTGGAGACCGGCGTCACCGGCGGCGCCGCCACCCTCAACACCTACGGCGAAGCGACCGAAGCGCGGCTGCCGCTGGTGATCGGCACCTTCGTGCTGTTCACGCTGCTGGCGCTGATCGTGATCCTGCGGGCGCCGCTGCTGGCGCTGCTGACGGTCTGCCTCAACCTCGCCTCGGTGGCGGCGGCGATCGGGGTGATGACGCTCGTCTGTCAGATCCCTGAGGGCTATCCCCTCGGAGGCCACCCCTATGTCGACACCGTCGGGGCGGGGGCGATCTTCGGCGTCACCTTCGGGCTCTCGATCGACTACGCGGTTTTCCTCATCGCCCGCATGCGCGAGCGCTACGAGGTCGACGGCGACAACCGGGCGGCGATCGCCTTCGGGCTGGAGAAGACCGCCGGGGTGATCACCGGCGCCGCGGCGATCATGGCGGCGGTATTCGTGTCCTTTGCGACTGCGCCGATCGCGACCGTGAGCCAGATGGGCGTGGGGCTGACCGTGGCGATCCTGCTCGACGCAACGGTGGTCCGGATCGTGCTCCTGCCGGCGCTGATGTTGCTGCTTGGCGACCGGGTTTGGCGGGTGCCCTCGTTGCTGGACCGCATCCTCCCCCGCCACAACATGTTGATCTCAGAGAGGAGCTCCACTGGTGCCTAGGCCGATCCCGATCGCGATTCTCGCGGCAGCGCTGTTGCTGGCCGCCCCCGCGCCCGCTGCGGAAGCGCCGACGCGCGCGGAATACGTCGAACGCCTGGAGGCGATCTGCCAACCTGACGCGTTGGCGACCCAGAAGGCGATGAAGGGAGCCCGGGCTGACGTGCGCAAGGAACGGTTCAAGGCCGCGGCCGGGAAGTTCGCAAAGGCGACCGCGATCTTCGGCGGCACCGTCAGCCAGATCGGTGCCGTGCCGCGACCGAGCGCCGACAAGACCAGGCTCGACAAGTGGTTCGGGTACCTGAACCGCCAGGAGGAATACCTGCGGCAGATCACCGCCGCCCTGCGGGCCGAGAAGGGGATCAAGGCTCAGCGGCTGACCGCCCGCTTCATCCACAACGGCAACCTCGCCAACAACGTCGTGCTCGCCTTCGGGTTCGACTACTGCAGCTTTAAGTTCTCCAGGTACGGGTGAGCCGGCCAAGCCTCAGCCGCGTCGCCTGCCTGGCGGCGGCCATCGCCGTCGCGTCGGCCGTGCTGGCGACCGCCGGAGCCGAGCGCTCGATCGGGGAGCAGACCCAGCGCGGCGTGCTGGTCTCCTCGCTGAAGGGGGAACTGCGGCCGTTGACCCTGCCCCGGGACCGTCCGGCGCCGGTTGCCGTCCATCTGGAGGGGCGGTTGAGGACTGCGGACGGCTCCCTGCTGCCGCGGGTCACCGAGTTCGCGATCGGGCTGCCGGTCCAGGGGATCCTCTCCACCCGCGGCCTGCCGGTCTGCCCGCTGCGCCGCCTGCACGACACGAGGACCGGCGAAGCCCTCGCCGCCTGCCGGGGGGCGCTGGTCGGGCGGGGACGCCTCGACGCCGTCGTCGCGCTGCCGGGGCAGACCCCGTTCCCGGTCAGAGCTCGCCTGCTCGCCTTCAACTCTCGGGTCCACGGACGGCGGGCTGTCCTCCTGCACGCAGGCGCCGGCAACCCGCCCACCTCCTCGGTGCTGCCGATGCTGGTCCGGCCGGGAGTGGGCCGGTTCGGCACCGAGCTGGTCGGGCGGATAGCCACGGCGCTCGGCCCCTGGCCGCGATTGAGGAGCTTCGAGATCACGCTCCACCGGCGCTACGCCTACCGCGGTCGCGTGCACAGCTTCATCAGCGCCTCGTGCCCGCTGCCCCCCGCCCTGACCGCCGGGTTCTTCTCCTTTGCGCGGGCCTCCTACAAGCTCGCCGGAGGCGGTGGGATCGCCACCGGTATCGCCCGCAGCTGCCGTGCTCGCAGTCTCCGGTAGCGACTAGTTGGTCTGTTAATGTTCTCAATTCGATGGGGGTCCCGCCCGTGTTTGCGAACCTGGAAGCGGCGATGCTAAACGCCTGCGCCGGCGAGGAGGAGTGGCCCGCCCAGGTCGCCGCCGGAATATGCGCCGGGGTCGATTACGCGATCGCGCATCCGGAGGTCGCCGAGGTGCTCGCCCTGGAGCCCCGGAGAGAGTCGGACACCCTCAACCGTTATGAAGGCATAATCGGCCGTCTAACCGGTTTTTTGCGAGTCAAGGCTCCGCAGATGGAGAGGTTCCCCGGCTCCACCGACGAGGCTCTGGTGGCGGGGATGGTCGGCCTCGTCGGCGACCATCTGAGAATCGGGCGCCTGGATCGGCTCGAGGAGCTGCGCCCCGAGCTGGTCCTGCTCACCCTGCTGCCGTATCTGGGCTTCGGCGAGGCGCAGAAATGGGCCAATCGGGTGGCCGGGTAGCTCGATCGGCTTGACAAGTGTGGTCCGTATATGTTCTTATTTTGGGTGTCTTCGCCGGCAACTCTGTCCGGCGGCGGCACTGGCGCCAGCTCGGCCCCGTCCCGCCCACCCTGAGCGGTCACGGGCCTACGCAATTCATGGTCCGGGCGAGTTCCCCACTTGCCCGGGCCATTTGCGTTGCCCCAGGCGGCGAAGTCGGCTGAACCCGGCGAGGAAGCGGGCGCTCGGTCCGAGGGCCGCCAGCAGCCGCTCCCTGATCGGTCGCGCGTACGCCGTCCCCGCCGCGGGCGAGCTGAGGTAGTAGCCGGCGACGCCGGCGAGGATCGCCCGGTGGCGGTCGGCATTCGGGAGTTGCCCGATCAGGACGTCGGCGCAACCGGCGAGGGTTGCCAGTCGCTCCGCTGCCTCTTCGGGGCTCCTGTAGTAGTCGAGGTAGTTGTGCTCGCCGGCGGCGCGGTCGTCCTCGCGGTCGACCAGGTCGTCGAGGCAGACGGTCAGGGCTCCGACCGGAGGAAAATAGGCGGCGGCGATCGCGGCGGCGATTACTTCGGTGGTGCCGGGATCGGAGGCCGCCGCGATCAGGGCGTGAGCGGCGACCGAGGAGCTGGCTCCGGCGGCGAGCTCCCACCATCGGTACCCCGACTCGGCGTCCAGTTCAAGTGTCCAGAGCTCGAGCGCCTCGGGCCCCGTAACGGCGGCTCGGTGGGTGTTGAGCTGCCCCTGCCGACAGCGCTCCACCGCTTGGTTGACATGGGGGAGCACGGCGGCCTGGGCGGGAAGTCCCGCGAGCCGCAGGCGCCACTCGATCTCCAGGTCCCGAAGCCGGTTGGAGATGGCTGGCGCGGCTGCGTCGTCGCCGGCCTCTTCGAGCTCGTCGCGAAGGTCGATCGCGGCCTGGAGGGCGACGATCGCCCGCACCACGGCGGCGCGGTGGCAGCGCGGCGCCAGCGTCGCGAAGACCGCCACCGCCTCGGCGTTTCTCTGCTTGGCGACAGGCAACGGCCCGAGTCGCTTCAGCTCGCGGCGGGCCCGCGGCAGGACCGTCGTCAGGTAGGCGCCCAGGGCGCTCGTCGCGGCCCAGGCCTCTCGCATCGCCGATTCCACGAGCGCACCTTAAACCCGTTGCGAGGCGCGTCCGCCCCCGTCTCTACCTTGGAGAAACGATGAGCGAGCAGACGCAGATCGAGGCGTTCGCCGAGGTCGAGCCCGCGGTCGCCGAGACCCCGCCGGAGCCCGCCGTCCGGGTCCCCCTGCGGGACCTGGAGGACGGTCAGCGGGTCAGCGCCGTCTTCGCCGTCCGCGAGCGGGAGCTGCGCCGCAAGCGCAACGGCGAGCCCTGGTTGCGGCTCTCGGTCGGCGACGCGACCGGTACCGCCGAGGCGGTCTGCTGGGAGGAGGCCGAGGCCCTCTACGCCCTTTGCTGCACCGGCTCCGCCGTCCACGTCAGCGGGGTCTTCGAGGTCAGCGAACGCTGGGGGGCGAAGATCAAGATCGCGGCCTTGCGCGAGGCCGAGGAGCACGAGTACGCGACCGAGGACCTGGCGGTCGAGTCGGAGGTCTCGCTGGAGCAGCTGGAGAGCGAGCTGCGCGAACTGCTGGCGACGGTCCAGGACCCGCATCTCCGTGAGCTGCTCGATCACTTCTTCGGCCCCGACTCGGAGACCTGGCGGCGCTTCTCGGTGGCGCCGGCGGCAAAGACCTACCACCAGGCCTACCGCCACGGGCTGCTCGAGCACACGCTCTCGGTCGCCCAGGCGGTCTCTGCCGCGGCCAACTTCTTCCCTGGAATCGATCGCGACGTCGCCGTCACCGGCGCCCTGCTGCACGACATCGGCAAGTGCGTCGCCTACAACGACGACCCGCTGGCGATCGACCTCACCGACGCCGGCCGCCTGCAGGGCGAGATCCCGCTCGGCTACTACACCGTGCGCCGGGCGATCGAGGACCTGCCGGGGTTCGACCCCCACCTCGCCCAGTGCGTCCTCCACATCATCCTCAGCCACCACGGCTCGCTCGAACACGGCTCGCCGGTCGTCCCCGCCACCCGCGAGGCCGTCCTCGTCCACATGATCGACAACCTCGGCGGCCGCCTCGGCAGCTTCGACCGGATCGAGAAGCAGCTCCCCGCCGGCGAGGCCTGGTCGGGCTTCGACCGCGCTCTCTCAGGGTCCGCCTTCTTCGCCCAGCGCGCCGCCTGAAGACAAAGCGTTGCTGTAGACAATCAGTTACGCTATGCTCATGGCGGTGATGATGAGCCCCAGGGAGAGATGGACCGACGAGCGGCTGGACGACCTCAGCAGCAAGGTCGACCGCGGATTTTTGGACGTCAAGGCCGAGATGAGAGGGCGTTTCAACCAGCTCGAAACCCGCATGGACGTTCAGTTTGCGCAGGTGAACGATCGGTTCGATCGCATGCAGCAGACGCTGATCGCGGGCTTCGTTGTGATCGTTGCCGCCCTGCTCGGCGTGATCGCGACTCTGGCCGGGATCGCCTTGCTTTAGTCGCTACTGAAACCGTTCGCTGCAGCGCTGGATCCTGTTGACGTTCTGGTTGGCGCGCTGGATGCAGGCGATCAGCTTGTCGGCGTTCCCCTGCCTCTGCGACTGCCGCAGTGACCGCTTGATTTCGCGCTGGACCTGGCGGTTGACGTCTTCGATCTGCTTGTTGATGTCGCCGAAATCGGTCTGCTGGAAGCCCTTTTCGACGTTGACGTTGACTTCGTGGCTGATGTCCTTGGTCGTCTCCAGGGTTGGCTTGACGATGAAGAAATAGACCGCGGCAAGGATTCCGACCGTCACCAAAAGCCGGATAATGCCCGCGCTTAGGTTGCCGAAGAGGTTTCGCAGGACGTCCATGTGCCGCCTGGAGACTATCCTGCCGGGCAGTGGCGAAGGACACCGAGAAGCTAATTCGCCAGCTCTCGTTGATCTCGTTCCTGATGGCTCAGGGGAGGCCGGTTTCGGCCCTCGAGATCAAGCGCGAGGTGGAGGGCTACAGCGACATGAACGACGACGCTTTCGCGCGCCGTTTTTACGCCGATCGCGCCGAGCTGGAGAGCCTTGGCATCCAGCTCGGGGTCGAGAAGCCGGGCGAGGGGTTCTTCGAGGCCGAGCTCTACTCGCTGCCGCCGGAGAATTTCTACCTCGAACCGATCAAGTTCTCCGACGACGAGCTGGCGGCGCTGAGCACTGCGCTGATGCTGCTGACCGAGAGCGGCTTTGCCTACGCCGAGCCGTTGCGGCTGGCGCTGCAGCAGGTCGCCTGGGGTCAGCCGAACCCACTGGCCGAGGGCGAGCGGGCGCCGGTGGAGATGGCGCCCTCGGAGAACCGCGACCTCTCCCAGCGCCTCTCCAAGATCGAGACCGCGATCAGCCGCCGCAAGACGATCGAGTTCACCTACTACACGATGGAGCGGGGCGAGACCGAAAAGCGCAAGGTCGACCCCTACCACCTGGTCTTCCGCGGCGGGCAGTTCTACCTGATCGGCCACTCGCACGAGCGCGACGCGGTCCGCGTCTTCCGCCTCTCGCGGATCCAGGGCAAGGTCGGCTACGCCTCTAAGGCCGAGCACGACTTCTCACCCCCCGAGGACTTCGACCGCCGCGACTACGGCAGCCGCGCCGACTGGCAGCTGGGGGAGACCAAGGGGACGGCGAAGATCTTCATCCGCGAGCGGATCGCCTGGCTGATCGAGCGCGACTACGGCACCTACGGCGAGCTCCGCAACGCGAAAAAGTCCGACGGCGCGCCCGGCAAAGGTCGCGTCTTCGAGACCAGCTTCGCCTCCGAGCGCGAGCTGATCGCCTGGGTCCTGCGCTGGCGCCAGAACGCGCAGGTGCTGGCCCCCGACGACCTCCGCGAGGAGGCCGAGAAGCGCCGCGGCCTGCTGCTCGAGCGTCACGTCAACGGGTTCAAGCCCGCCGACGTCGTCGACCGGCCGCTGGAGGAGCAGCCGAAGCGGGCCCGCTCCAACGGCCGCGGCGACGCCGCGATCCGGCCCGAGCGTTTCGCCCGCCTCGTCACCCTCGCCGGCTTGCTGATCGAAGCGGCGAAAAAGGGCGAGCGGCTGGAGGTCGCCGACCTCCGCGAGCGGCTGGAGCTGACCGCGGAGGAGCTGCGCGAGGACATCGAGCTGCTGAACGTCGTCAACTTCGGCGGCGGCACCTACGTCCTCTACGCCGAAATCCTCGGCGACGAGATCGAGGTCGACTCGCAGCCCTACGGCGACAACTTCGCCCGCCCCGCCCGGCTGCTGCCGCTCGAGGCGAAGGCGCTGGTGGCGGCGATCGACCTCTTCGGCGATCACCTGCCGCACTCCGATCTGCAGACGGCGCGGGGGAGGATCGTCAAGGCGCTCGGCCACGACCCCTCCGAGGAGGGGTTGGAGATCGCCGCCGGTGGCGGTGGCGACGCTGCGGTCGCCCGCGCCGTCAACGAGGCGATCGCCGAGAGCCGGGTGCTCGAGCTGAGCTACTACAAGGAAAACGAGGACCAGTTCACCGAGCGGCGGGTCGAGCCCTACCGGCTGGAGAACGGCAAAGAGGGCTGGTACGTCGAGTGCTACGACCTGACCAAAGAAGGGGTCCGCCACTTCAAGCTCGACCGGGTCAAGGAGGCGCGCCTCTCCGATGAGACGTTCGAGCCGCGGCCCGAAGTCGAGGAGTTCGCCGGGGTCGAGGGCTGGATGACCCACGGCGAGGTGCCGACCGCCGAGGTGGCCCGGGTCTGGGTCTCGCCCGAGCGGGCGCGCTGGCTGCGCGAGGAGCGGACGGTGGTCGAGGAGCTGGCCGACGGCGCCGTCGTCGTCGAGCTGCCCTACGCCGGCAAGCCGTGGCTGGTCCGCGAGATCCTCCGCGGTGCCGGCGACCTGGTCGTGCTGGAGCCGCCCGATGCGCGCGAGGCGATCGCCAAAGAAGTCGAGGCAGCCTCCAACTGAACGAGGCGCCGGGTCACCCCGAGGTCCTGAGGATCGTCGCCCCCAACCCGGGGCCGATGACGCTGGAAGGGACCAACACCTACCTCTTCGGCTCCGATCCCTGCGTGGTGATCGACCCGGGCTCCGAGAACCGCGGGCATCTGGCGGCGATCCGCGCCGCGGCGGCCGAGCGCGGCGGCATCGGCCTGGTCCTGCTCACCCACTCCCACGGCGACCACACCGCCGGCGCCGATCAGCTCGACGCCGAGGTGGTGCTGCCGGCGGGCGGCGAGGAGCACTTCGCGCTGCGCGCGCTGGCGACCCCCGGCCACGCCGAGGACCACGTCTGCTTCCTGACCGAGACCGGCGTCTGCTTCAGCGGCGACCTCGTCCTCGGGCTCGGCTCGACGATCGTCCCGCCCGGCGGCAACTCCCTCGCCGCCTTCATGGATTCGCTGTCCCTGCTGCAGGCGCAGGAGATCGAGCTGATCGCCCCCGGCCACGGCCCCTGGGTCACCGAGCCGGCCGCGAAGCTGGCCGAGTACGTCGAGCACCGCACGATGCGAGAGCGCCGCCTGCTCGCCACCCTGGAGGAGGGGGAGCGGTCCCGCGCCGAGCTGCTCGCCACGGTCTGGAACGACATCCCGATGGAGCTGCTGCCGATGGCGGCGATGGCGATGGAGGCCCACCTCGAAAAGCTCGAGGGCGAGGGCCGGCTGCCGGAGGATCTGACTGCTTAGAATTTAAGTCGGGTGAAACATATATTGCTCATTTGCATAAAATTAGTGTCAAAGTAGGGGCATGGATCTTTCGTCCCCATTGCGAACGCTGCTCCCGGGCGTGGACAGCGATGTCCTCTCTGTCCTCACCGAATCGACCAAGGCACGGACCGGCAGGGACATCGCTCGCCTCGCAAATCGCTCCCAACGAGGGACCCAGCTCGTGCTTACTCGGCTGGTTGATCACGGTCTCGTTCTTATGAAAGAGGCCGGAAGCGCTCGCCTCTACACCTTGAATCGAGATCACCTCGCCGCCGAACCCTTCGCAACGTTGGCGAACCTCCGCGGGACGCTCTTTCGGCGCATAAGCGACGAGGTGTTCCAGTCCTGGCGTCCCAAACCAGTTCATCTGTCTGTCTTCGGATCAGCCGCCCGAGGTGACGGTGGCACCGACAGCGATATCGACATCTTCTTGGTTCGTCCGGCCGGGGTCGAGGAAGAGGATGGGAAATGGCGAGAACAGGTGGAGGCGCTTGCTGACGCTGTCTTTGGCTGGACCGGTAATCACGCTGGGATAGCCGAGGTGGGCGAGGGGGAGCTCGAGTTCTTTGGGCGCGACCAGGCCCCGATAGTGGAAAGCCTTCGGGCTGATGCAGTGGACCTCGCTGGCATACCAGTACGCGAGCTTCTGAGGGGGGTGTGAATTGGCACAGGCGAGCCGAGCGCGAGCATGTGATGCCAGTGATGCGAGGCAGCGGATGGATCGAGCGAAGGAGTTCCTGGAGGTAGCGGAACTGGTCGTCGATGAGAAGTACCAAGACGCCTCATTTGTCTACGCAAGCTCAGCTGCTTCCTTGGCGGTTCTAGCGGGCATTGCCGCCTCGGACGCTGCTTGCTGCAAGGCTCTTCAGGAGCGTTCGCGATCCGAGAATCACCGCGACGCCGAGCAGCTTCTCGCTCAGATCGACCCGGGAGGCAAAGACGCGGCCAGAGATCTTCGAGAGCTTCTGAACTTGAAGGACAAAGCTCAGTACGGATTCCCGCGGATGAGCGTTCCCGAGGTACGAAAAGTAATGCGTCGGGCAGGGAAACTGGTCAATTTCGCCGCCGCGGTTCTTAGCCGCTAAGGCAGGTAGCGGGCCAGCGCCAGGCCTTCGTAGCCGGCCCGCGGGTCTCTGAACGGGCCGATCACCAGCGGGCCGCCGCTTGGGGCGATCAGCAGCGAGAGCGAGAGCGCGGTGGTGCCCTGGCCGAAGCCGGTGCGCAGGACGCCGTAGCGGCGGTCGAGCCGGCCGCGGCGGTCGAGGCGGAAGAGGAGGAAGCGCCGCTTGGCGCCGTCCGGCCGGGACCTTCGTTTCCAGCTGCCCGCGACGTAGATCTGGCCGCCGCCCCCGAGCGCGGCGTCGGTGAAGATCAGCGTCCCCCTCGGGGCGGGGAACGGTTCGGCGACGCTGGCGCGACCGAAGCTGCGATCCCACGAGCCATTCGCGCGCAGGCGGCGTAGGACCAGCTTGCTCCTCCACTGCACAGACCCGGGCATCAGGATCAGCCCACCGCGTGCGTCGGGCAGAAGCTTCACCGAGGTGTCCTCCGGAATCGGGCGCCAACCGCCGGCGCCGAAACTCCCCACCGGAATCCCTGCGGAGTCGAGGTGGAAGAGGTAGCCGCGCGATTCGCGAGGCGCGCCCGCACAGCTCGGCATCGGGGTGCCGACGGAGGCGTAGACACCGCCGCGGTCGTCGAGAGCAGGCGGTCCGACCGGCCCTTGTCTCAGCGTCGAGACGCCGTTTTGGCCGAAGCTCGGATCCGGTTTGCCGTCGTCGCCGAGGCGGGCGAGGAAGGCTTCCCGGTGCGACGAGGACGGATGGCCGTCAGGGCAGATCTCGTAGCCGGCGAGGTAGGTGCCGCTGAGGACGATTCGGCCTGCTGGGTCGACCGCGATCCCGGCGGCGTCGACCCTTGCTCGCCTTGCCTTGTCGGTGCCGAACACTGGACCCGGCGGGATCTGCGGCGGTGGGAAGCCCAGCCGCGTCATCAGCAGGCCTCCGTTGCCGAAGGTCGGGTCCGGCTGACCGGCCGGGGTGAAGCGGGCGACGACGATGGCCTGCTGTGGCTCCGGCACGGGTTCGGGAGGTTCGGATTCCGCCGGGGGTGGGGGAGCGGGTTCGATCGGCATCGCGGTCGCCGCGACCAGGATCCGGCCGAGCGGGTCGACGGCGACGCCGACCGGGCCGTGGACCAGCTCCCCCGGCGGGAACGGGTCGATCGCGCCGCCCGTGCCGAAGCCCTGGTCGACCCGGCCGTCGGGCAGGAGGCCGAACACGGCCCGCTCTCCGACGACCGCGTAGACGTGGCCGTCGGGCGCCTCGGCGACGCTGCCGTCACGCGTGTAGTCGGTGCCGCTGAGCGCCGTCGCCAGCAGCGCCCGCCCGCCGTCGCCGAAGCTCGGGTCGAGCTTCCCCTTCGCGAGCGCCGCCGGGCTGGCGAGGGCCGCAACGAGCGCGAGGCCGAGGAGGAAGGCGGCGAGCCTCTTCATGGCTGAAGCGAATCGGTCCGCGCGGACACCATCCTGCCTCCTAGGGTCGCGGCGCCAGGTACCGAGCCATCGCCAGCCCGAGATGGCCGGGCAGCTGCGGGCTGACGATGTCGCCGCCGAGCAGCGGCCTCCCGAGCCGATCGACGGAGAGCGAGGTCAGCGAGGCCTTGGTGCCGGCGCCGAATCCGGTTGCGGGCCGGCCGAACCGGCGGTCGATGCTGCCACGGCGGTTCAGGTGCGCCAGGGCGAACCGCTTGACGGTGCCGCCGGAGGCGTTCACGGTGGTGGCGAGGAACACCCCGCCCGACCTGTCCCCGGCGATCCCCACGAGAAGAGTCTTCGCGTGCGGGAATCCCACATTCCGCCACCCATCCCGGCCGAAAGCGGTCGCCGGGCGACCGTCGAGGCGGAACCGGGTCACCGTCGCGGTGAGACCTTTCCGGGTCATGTGCGGGTCGACGATGGTCGGCCGCCCCCTGCCGTCGGTCGTCATTTCCACTTCGCCGGCTGCCGTCACCTCTACCCCGGCAGCTCCGCCGAACCCTCGGCCGGGGAACCCGTTCGGGGAGAGGCGGACGATCCTGGCGACCGTCGTGCCTCCTTTTACGGGCACCCGGTAGGAGACGTAGGCCGACCCGTCCGGCGCCGCGGCAGACGCGCTGAGCGGGTACTGGGCGAACCCACGGGCGACGCCGCCGCCGGCATAGGAGCGGTCGATTCCCCCGCCGGAGTCGAGTCGCGCGACGATCGCTTCGCTGTAGGGGATGAGGCCGTTCTTGTTCGCGTCGTAGGCAGCGATCCGGTTGCCGGCGATGAGGATCCGGTCGCTGGCGTCGATGTCGACCATGGTCGGCGTGAGGGAGAAGCCGCCGCGGACGCTGGCAGGGGCGCCGGGCGGCGGCGACGCTTCGGGAAGGCCGAGGTCGGTGAACAGGACCTCGCCGCCGTTGAAGCCGGGGTCCGGCGAGCCGTCCGGAAGCAGCCGGGTTACCGCCAGCAGCTGTTCGGCGATCACCGGGGTCACGTATCCGTAGTCATGGACGTTCACCGGGCCGGCCACGACCAAGCGGCCCTGGGAGTCGATCGCCAAGCGGGGGCCGTATCCGAAGTGAATGCGGTCGAGCAGCGGGACGACGCCATCCGTCCCGAAGGAGGGGTCGGTTTCGCCGTTCGACTGAAACGCCATCAGCAATCCGCGGTAGAGCGCGTACACGGTGCCGTCCGGGCTCTGCACGACCTGAGTCGGACCGGAGATCGCGCGCGTAGGGCTCACCCGCACCACCCGGCCGCCTGCGCCGAAGGAGGGGTCCAGGGCGCCGCGGGCCTGGGCCGCGGCGGGCAGCGCGGCGAGGAGGACGAGGACGAGAGGCACCGCGATCTTCTTCATGGCCCTCGAAACCTGGCCGTCGGAAAAAGTTTCGAACCTAATACTGGCCAGCTGGCCAAACGTGATACACAGTCGGCATGGGAAGGCGTCATAAGCGCAGCGTGGGTAAATACGCCCTGATCGGCGGCGCGGCCTCGACCGGCGTCGTCAGCGGCGCCGTCGCCCTTCTCTGGCACCGCCTGGCGCGGCGGCCGCTGCCTAAGGTGAGCGGCAGGATCGAGGTCTCGGAGCTTCGCGGCAGGGTGGAGGTGCGCCGCGACCGCTGGGGCGTTCCCCACGTCGAGGCGGCCGAGCGCGAGGACCTCTTCTTCGCCCAGGGCTACTGCCACGGGCAGGACCGGCTCTTCCAGATGGACTTCTACCGCCGGGTGGTCGAAGGGCGGGTCGCCGAGATCGCCGGCGAGGACGGTCTCGCGGTCGACAAGCTGATGCGCACCCTGGGCATCCGCTGGACCGCCGAGCGCGAGGTCGAGGAGATGGAGCCGGGCCTGCGGGACAAGCTCGAGCGCTTCTGCGCCGGCGTCAACGCCGCCGCCCGCGACGCCCGGGCGCTGCCCTTCGAGATGCAAGTCCTGCGCGTCGACTTCGCCCCCTGGAGCCCGGTCGACATCCTCAGCCTCGGCAAGCTGCTCGCCTTCGGGCTCTCGACCAACTGGGAGCGAGAGCTGCTGCGCTCGGACCTGGTCCGCGAGCTGGGGCCGGAGCTGGCGGCGCGGCTGGACCCGGTCTATCCCGCCGACAACCCGGTCGTCGACCAGCTTCCGTTCAGCGGCGAAGGGATGCCGCTGGTCGAGCAGATCGACGCCGTCCGGCGCTCGCTGGGGCTGGCGGCAGAGGCCTCGGGCTCGAACAACTGGGCCGTCAGCGGCGAGCGCTCGGCGACCGGCACGCCGCTGATCGCCGGCGACCCGCACCTCTCCCCGAGCATGCCGGGCATCTGGTACGAGGTCAGCCTCCGCCACGGCGAGCGCTTCGTCCGCGGCGCCTCGCTGCCGGGGATGCCCGGCGTCTACATGGGCCAGAACAACGACGTCTGTTGGACGATCACCAACGTGATGGCCGACGTCCAGGATCTCTTCGTCGAGCGGATCGAGGGCGGGGAATACCTGTTCGAAGAGGAATGGCGGCCGCTGCAGACGCGGCACGAGGAGATCGTCGTCAAGGGCCGCTCCGCGCCGGTCGGGCTGGAGGTCCGCTGCACCCACCACGGCCCGATCGTCAACGAGGCGCTCGGCGCCGACGAGGGCGAGCCGCTGGCGTTGGCCTGGCAGGCGCTGTCGGAATCGACCGCCTTCGAAGCCGCGTTCGAGCTGCTCGACATCGGCTCCGGCCCGGAGCTGGTCGCGAAGCTGGAGGGGCACACCGCGCCCGCCTCGAACATGGTCTGGGCCGACAGCAGCGGCTCGATCGGCTACAAGCTGATCGGCCGGCTGCCGATCCGCCGCGGCGGCTGCCCGGACCTGCCGAAGCCCGGCTGGAGCGGCGAGTTCGAGTGGGAGGGGACGGTCCCTTATGAGGAGCTGCCGGAGGTGACCGACCCCGAGAGCGGGTTCGTGATCACCGCCAACAACCGCATCGTCGGCGACGACTACCCGCACCACATCACCAGCGACTGGCTCGACGGGTTCCGCGCCAAGCGAATCCAGCAGATGCTGGAAGCGACCGAGAAGCACGACCTCGAGAGCTTCGAGGAGATCCAGAACGACAACTTCTCGATCCCCGGCCTGGAGGCGGCGGCGCGGCTCAGCCGCCTGCACCCGCGCGGCCAGCGCGAGCGCAGCGCGATCGAGCGGCTGCGCAGCTGGGACGGCTGCCTCGACCCCGACTCGATCGCCGGCACCATCTACCAGGCCTTCCTGCTGCGGCTGGCGCGCGAAGTGGCCCGTTGCGCGATCGGCGACCGCGACCTCTGCGAGCGCTGGCTCGACCGCGCCGACAACGGCTTCCTGCCCCACGTCACCTCGCCCTGGCGCTGGCACTCGCACCTGATGGCGCTCTGGGAGGAAGCCGACGAGGAGCTGATCGGCCGCCCCTGGGACGAGCTGGTGCTGGAGGCCCTGGCCGGCGCCCTCGACGACCTCGGCGAGCGCTTCGGCCCCGACCCGGAGGCCTGGCGCTGGGGCCGGGTCCACGAGCTCAAGTTCCCGCACCCGCTCGGCGACGCCAACCCGCTCTTCGACCGCCTGCTCAACCGCCGCCTCCGCGCCGGCGGCGCCCAGGAGACGGTCAGCCAGATCGCCTACGACCCGAACGACCCCTACAACGCGGTCTGGGCCCCGAGCTGGCGGATGCTCGCCGACCCGACCGACCCCGACCGCTCCCGCTGGCAGACCTTCACCGGCCAGTCCGGCCACCCCGCAAGCCCCCACTACGACGACCTCCAGGTCGACTGGCTCGACGGGCGGACGCAGCCGATGCGCGGCGAGGGCCCCTGGTCGGAGCTGGAGCTGGTCCCGGCTTCTCCCTGAGGGCGTGAGCCGAGTGTTGCACGGTGCTACACTCGCCCCCGTGCCGACCACCCGACCGCGCCACATGATCACCGAGACCGAGCCGGTCCAGGAAGTCCTGGACGACTTGCGCACGGTGCAGGGGGGAGAGAAGGTGGACCTCCCCGACTTGGTCATCCGTGGCGCCCAGGACAAGATTCGGGAGCTCCGGGCTCCGGGCGGCGAGGCGGCGCGGCGGGCGGGACGGGAGATCGCCGAGTGGATTCGCTCGGGCGATCGACCGAGGCCGGACCTCAAGGCGGCCGAGGAAGTCAAGTATCTGGGTCTGGAAGCGAACTACCCAGACGAATAGGTTGCTCCTGCTCGATCACTCCGCCTGGGCCCGGCTCCTTGCCGACAAGGTTCCTCCGGATCGCGAGAACGTCGTCCTCGAATGGATAGAAGCCGGGAGGCTCGCAACCTGCCTGCCGTTTCTGTTGGAGGCTGGGTACTCGGCTCGGGATGCCGCGGAACACAGCGAAGGAATGGAGCGCCTGCGCCGGCTTGGGCACATCCCGGTCGACGAAGCCGTTGAACGTATGGGGCATATGGCGCAGCGCGATCTCGCGGAGGTTGGACATCACCGTCTCGCGCCGAATGACCTGATCATCGCCGCCTGTGCTCACCAGGTGGGTGGCGGCGTCCTCCACTACGACCGCGACTACGACCTCATTCTCGAGCACACCGGTTTGCGCTTCGAGAGCGTCTGGCTTGCGGAGCCCGGAACGCTTTGAGCGCGACGGCGCGACTCGGGCGGGGCGGCCGTGTTCTCCGTGGAATGCCAAGGATCAAGACCGCAACCGCGCTGACCCTGTTCCTCCTCTCTCTGCTCGCGCCCGCCTCGGCGCAGGCGCTGCCGCGCGGGTTCTTCGGGATCGCGCCGCAGACCGGGATCGGGCCGAAGGACACGGCCCGGATGCGGGGCGGCGGCATCGAGACGATCCGGATGCCGCTGCGCTGGGGAGGGGTGCAGCCGACCCCCCGGGGCGGCTTCAACTGGACCACTTTCGACGAAGCCGTTGCCACCGCTGCCGCCGGTCGTCTCGAAGTGCTGCCCTTCCTCTGCTCGCCGCCGCGCTGGGCCTCGCGGCGCGAAACCCGGCTGCCGGTCGACAGCGGCCGCCAGCGCCGCGCCTGGGCCGAATTCGCCCGCGCCGCGGTTGAACGCTACGGCCCGCGCGGCAGCTTCTGGGAAGAGCACGCGCCCGGCACCAAGGACCCGCTGCCGCGGCTGCCGATCCACGCCTGGCAGATCTGGAACGAGGAGAACTTCTTCTACTTCACCAAGCCCGCCTCGCCGACCCGCTACGCGAAGCTGCTGGCGATCTCGAGCCGGGCGATCCACCGTGCCGACCCGCGCGCGGACGTGGTCATGGGCGGCCTCTTCGGCAATCCCAAGCAGAGCCCGCCGGCGGCGATGGACGCGGCCGACTTCCTCGACCGCCTCTACCGCGTGCGCGGGGTCAAGGCCGACTTCGACGCCGTCGCCCTCCACCCCTACGCCGCCGACGCGGCCGAGCTGCGGCTGCTGGTCGACGGCGTGCGCCGGGTGATGCTGCGCCACGGCGACCGCCGCGGGGGGCTCTACCTGACCGAGCTGGGATGGGGCTCGCAGGAGCGCAGCCCGGTCTCCTTCGAGGTCGGCCTGCGCGACCAGGCCCGTCAGCTGAGCGCCGCCTACGCCTATCTGCTCGGCAACCGCAGCCGGCTCAACCTCCAGCAGGTTGTCTGGTTCAGCTGGAAGGACGCCGCCGGCCTTTGCAGCTTCTGCGACTCGGTCGGCCTCTTCCGCCAGGGGCAGCGGTTCCGGCCGAAGCCCGCCTGGCACGCCTTCGTCAGGATCGCGCGGCGGCGGTGACCGAGCGGACCAGCTCGACGATCTCCGGCGGCGCCTTCTGCGGCGAGCCCGAGTCGAAGGGCGGGTCGGGGTCGTACTCGATCCCCAGCTGGATCGCCTGAGCGACCTCCGGGCCCACCTCGCGGGAGACCAGGTGAAGGGCCATGTCGATTCCGGCGGTGACGCCGGCGGCGGTGATCGTCTTGCCGTCCTCGACGAAGCGACCGCCGACCGGATCGGCTCCGAAGGCGCGCAGCTCGTCGAGCTCGAGCCAGTTCGACGTCGCCCTCTTTCCCTCCAGCAGGCCGGCGGCGCCGAGCAGCAGCGAGCCGGTGCAGACCGAGGTCGTCCATTTCGTCGTCCGGTCGATCTCGCGCAGCCAGTTGAGCAGCGTCTCGTCGGTGAGCAGCGGGCGGTTGCCGCGGCCGCCGGGGACGACGACGATGTCGGCGCTCGTCACCTCAGGCAGATCTTTATCGGCGACCAGAGCGATCGTGCCGCGTTCGTCGCGGACCTCGCCCTTCCGCGGGGCGACCGTTCGGATCTCCCAGCCGGGGACGTTGCGCAGCACTTCGTAGGGCCCGATCGCGTCGAGCGTCGCCATTCCGTCGTAGAGCAGCAGTGCGATCTCCATGGGGAAAGCGTGACGGGTAGGCCGATCGCCCGCCAGAGGCAGGAATGACAATGTTCGCTAGATTCCTGCCATGCACCGCATCGCAGTCCTCTGCCTCGACGGCCTCGTCGCCTTCGACCTCACCGCCCCGGCGCAGGCCTTCATGGTCGCCGCGCAGCCCGGCGGCGAGCCGCTCTACGAGGTCTCCGTCTGCACGTCGGACGGCCGGCCTGTCCGCACGACCAGCGGCTTCGAGGTCAGCCCCGGCGTCGGCCCGGAGGCGCTGCGGCGGGCCGACACCGTCGTCGTCCCGGGCTACGCCGGGATCCTCGACCCGCCGCCGGAGGAGGTGCTGGCGGCGTTCCGCGATGCCGCCGACCGTGGGGCGCGGTTGATGTCGGTCTGCACCGGCGCCTTCGCCCTCGCTCACGCAGGCGTCCTCGACGGCCGCCGCGCTGCCACCCACTGGGCCTGGGCAGCGGAGATGGCGGCGCGGTTCCCTCGGGTGGAAGTCGACCCGGATGCCCTCTTCGTCGACGAAGGATCGGTGCTGACCTCGGCCGGGCTCAGCGCCGGCATCGACCTCAGCCTCCACGTCATCCGCCGCGACTTCGGCGCCGCCGCCGGCGAGCGCGTCGCCCGCCACATGGTCGCGGCGCCGCACCGCGACGGCGGCCAGTCGCAGTTCTTCCGCCCCGAGCCGCCCAGCCTCGGCGGCTCACTGGAGCCGACCCGGCGCTGGGCGCTGACCCGTCTCGCCGAGCCGCTCGACGTCGCCGCGATGGCCCGGCACGCGGGCGTCAGCCCCCGCACCTTCGCCCGCCGCTTCCGCGAGGAGACCGGCACGACCCCGCTGCAATGGCTGCTGACGCAGCGGGTGCTGGAGGCGCGGCGACTGCTCGAGGAGTCCGACCTGCCGGTCGAGGACGTCGCCTGGCGCTGCGGTTTCGGCACCGCCGCCTCCCTGCGCGAGCACTTCCGGCGGGCGACGGCGACCACCCCGAGCGCCTACCGCCGCTCCTTCCAGCCCGTAGGCTGAGGGCGATGAGCCGGCGCGACCAGATCACGCTCTCGGAGGCCGAGCTGGCGGAGCTGCTTGAGGGCGAGCGGATCGCCGTCGTCTCCAGCCTCGGGCCGCGCGGCTGGCCGCACTCGATGCCACTGTGGTTCGTCCCCCGCGATGGGGAGGTCTGGATCTGGACCTACGCCAAGTCGCAGAAGGTCCGCAACCTCGAACGCGACCCGCGGGCGACGGTGCTGGTCGAGGCCGGCCACGAGTACGGCGAGCTGCGCGGGGCGATGATCGAGGCCGAGGCCGAGCTGCACCGTGACTTCGAGACCGTGATCGGCTTCGCCGAGGAGCTGACGCTGCGCTACGCGGAGGGGATCTCCTCGGTCGAGGGCGACGCCAAGGCGGCGCTGGAAGCGCAGGCGCCGAAGCGGGTCGCGATCCGCTTCCGGCCGCTGCGGACCGCGACCTGGGACCACCGCAAGCTCGGCGGCACCTACTGAGCGTTCCAACGGCTTCAGGCGAGTAGATCGCCCGCGTCGACCTCGCGCAGGCGGTCGCGGTAGCGCTGCCACCAGGCGTGCAGCAGGCTGAGGCCCTCCATCCCCAGGCGCAGGTCGCCGTCCAGCTCCCCGGTCGGTCTCTCCAGCCAGTTCGTCAGCCGCGGCGAGACGTGAGAGGCGAGCGGCCCGTCTGCGAGCCGGTCGCGATGCGCGCCGAGAGCCGGGGCGGAGCGCCAGCGGCGCGGCAGGTGCGGCGGCTGGCGCGGCGCCTCCGCGGTGGAGGGAAGCTCAGCCGCGCCGGGAGCGAGGCTCCGGAATACGGTCCGGTAGAGGAGTCCCTCGCCTTTGACCTCGGGTCTGACCGACAGGGCCACCTTGACGAAGGGCTCGCTTGCCCCCGGCATCGCGGTTTGAGCTCCGTCGCCGATCAACTTCGTCGAGTAGGTGGAGACGCCGCGCAGGGAGCGGGTCGCGTAGAGCGAGAGCATCGGTTGGGAGGGGTGCCCCTGAAGGTCCTCGGTGGCCGCGAGGAACTGCTCTTTCGCCCGCGCTTGCACCGCCGCCTGGAAACGCTCGCTGAGAGCGGCCTCCCCCTTGCCGTAACGGCGCATCGTCCCGAACAAGGCCCGCGCGGCGGCAGCCCCATCGGGACCGAACGTCTCGGGGGAATAGAAGTGGTGGCCCACCGACAGGAACACGTCGAGCGCAAATCCGTCGGGAGTGGGGGCGGGGGAGGCTTCCATCCGGCGCGCGACCGGCGTCAGCCAGGCATGGTCGACGAACTCGTACTCGACCCGCCTGGCCCGCTCCTCCCATTCGGCCGGATAGTCCGCCGGGGATCCCAGCAAGCGCTCGTGCTCGATCCCGAAGTGAGCCGCCACTGGCGCCGCCAAGTCCTCCTCGTGGGTATCCCCCTCGTCGTCATTCACCGTTACGGCCGAGGAAGCGCGGCCGTCGCGGGCGAGGGCGAGGAACAGCATCCGCGAGTCGCGCCCGCCGCTGAGCGGGCAGGCAACGTTCCCCGGAAACGGCGCCAGCACCTCCTCCAGCGCTGCCGCAAGCTGCTCCCCGGCGCTCTCGATGTCGAGCTTCGGTTCGATCTCCGCCCAGGCCCAGCGGTGATGCTTGACCCGCGCTCGGCGCAAGCCCCGCAGCAAGGTGGCGGAATGGGGCAACCGCCGGACCTCCGCAAACGGGGTGAGCTCGCCCATCGGGTAGCGCATCGCGATGATCGAGGCCCAGGCGTCCCAGTCGATCGAGAACAGCCGCGAGGTGGCGCGGACGAGCGGGTCGATGCGCGAGGCGAAGTAGATCGCGCCGTCTTCCTCGGTCCAGTAGAGCGGCGCGAGACCATTGGCGGCGCTGTGGAGGAAGCGCTTGCGCCCGGCGAAGCCGAGACCGCATAGGCCCGCCCTGGCGGCTGCCTGGCGGTCATGCAAGCCCGGCCCGAGCTGCCGCAGATCCCCTTCTACCCAGCCGAGGCCGCGTTCGGGCCCGCTGCCCCAGCGCGAGGGCTCGCGATCCAGCATCAGGATCGAGCTGTCGTCTTCGTGGACCGGTTGCGGTAAATCGCCGAGCAGTGCCGCGATGCGTGCAACTCGACTGCGGTCGTAGGAGCCGAGGGCGCCGCACGCCAGCGGCGCTCGAAGGGACGGAGACACGTCGAGAAGGTACTAGTGCCCGCGCCTGTGGCGCAGAATGCGGATCTTCAGCGGCCGCGAAGTCGCTTCGGCGTAGATGCCGTCCGAGAGGACCTTCGCCCGGAAGCGCACGCGGTGCTTGATCCGCGGCCTGAACCGTACCGAGCAGACGCGATCCGCCCGCCGGACGCCGATCCGCCGCTTCCCCTGCCAGAGGCTGACCCGCTGGCCGCGGCGGCCGTCGCAGGGCGAGATGAAGGCGGTGATCAGGGCGCGCTTGTTGCGCTTCACCTTGCGGCGCAGGGCGCGGATGCCGACGAAGGACCTCTTCAGCACCGGCTCCGCAGCCGGCGCTCCGCAGCCGTCGCCGCCGGGGCCGACCAGCCGATAGACGGGGCCTTCGCCGGAGATCGCGTAGAGGCGGCCGCAGGAGTCCTCGCCGAAGGAGTTGAGCGAGTCGATCGTGACGCCCTCGGAGCGGTCGCCGCCGGCGAGCGGCAGGGCGGGCAGCAGCGAGCGGATTTCGCCGACGCAGAGGTCGCCGTAGAGGTAGCGCCCGTAGAGGTCGCCGTAGCCGGTGTTGCGGGCGACGTAGCCGCCGATGATCGCGCAGCCGTGGGCGACGTCGCCGCTCGGTTCGGAGTGGGGGTAGTCGAAGATCGGGTCGGTGAAGGTGCCGCTGCCGCAGCCTTCGTCGGTCGCCGGGCCGGCGACGAACCCCTCGCGGCAGTTCCAGCCGTAGTTGGCGCCGGCGCCGAGGCCGGGAGCCGGCGCGTAGTCGACCTCCTCGCGTTTGCCCTGGCCGACGTCGCCGATGACGAGCGCCCCGGTGAGGCGGTCGAAGGAGAAGCGGAAGGGGTTGCGCAGGCCGTAGCTCCAGACGCCGAGCGCGGCCCCGGGGGTTTCCAGGAAGGGGTTGCCGGGGGGGATGCTGTAGACGATGACCCCGTCGGTGTCGGGGTCGATGCGGAGGATCTTGCCCAGTTCGCTGCTCAGGTCCTGGGCGTTGTGCTCCTCATCGTCTTCGCCGCCGCCGTCGCCGGTGGAGATGAAGAGGTTCCCTTCGGGGCCGAACTGCAGCTGGCCGCCGTAGTGGTTGGTGTGGTTGGGGTGGGAGATCGTGATCAGGTTGCGCAGGCTGGAGAGCGGCGCCGAGCCGCCGCTGGCGACCATTTCGGCGACGTGGATCTCGGCCGGGTCCTCTTCCTTGCCGGTGTAGTCGACGAACAGCCGACCGCTCGACTGGAAGTCCGGCGAGAGGGCGATCGAGAGCAGGCCACCCTCTCCGGTGGGGTCGACCAGCGAGCTGATGTCGGCGAAGACGGTGCGGTTCCCGTTTTCGACCTCGATTATCCGCCCGTCGCGCTCGACGACGAAGAGACGGTCGGGGTTGGCGGGTGCGGAGGTGAGGAAGATCGGCCGGTCAAAGCTGCCGATCGACTGCGTCGTCAGCGCCTGGGCGCTCGCGGTCCACAGCCCCGAGAGGAGCGCCACCGCCGCCAGTGCTCTTGCCGCTGCCCGAACCAAGGTCGTCAAGTTAACTAACCCACTACCCGTCACCGAGTAGCGGTCATCCCAACGTCCAACGGCGGAGCGGGACGGGGCCGCCAGTCACCGCGACCGCGGCGGCGTAGCCGGGGTCGATCGGCAGGCCCTCGACGGCGACCGGCGGCGCCGGCCAGGCGGGGGGGCGGCCGAGGCCGACGCCGAGGCACTTGAGCCGGGCCTCGTGGCGGGTCCAGAGGTCGTAGAAGAGAGGGGCGCGCTCCTCCTCGCCGGCGGCGCGGACCGCCGCTGCGTCCTCGGGGGCGAGTGCCCGCTCGGCCAGCGCGGCGAGGTCGCGCCCCGGCTTTTCGCGCTCGACGTCGACGCCGACCTCGCGCCCGCGCGTCACCGCAACCAGCGCCAGGCCCCCGGAGTGGCTGAGGTTGAAGGCCAGCCGCTCGGGCTCCGACGCCAGCCGCGGCTTCCCATGCTCGTCGCGAACCAACTCCACCGCCGCCCGAACTGCATCAACTTCTACTCCTGCTGGGTGTAGAAGTTGATGCAGTTCGGGGAGGAGGTAGCGGGAGAGGACGCGCTGTAGCGCTTCGTCCGGGGGGACCGCCTCGGCGGGGGCGCGCCAGACGTGCACCTCGGTGGCGGGCGAAGGCGGGTGGCTGGGGGCCGGCGCGTACTCCAAACGGGTCGATCCTAGGTGATAGCTTCGCCAGCCTTGACCCGGCTGCTGATCACCGGCGGCGCCGGCTTCGTCGGCTCCAACCTTGCGGTCTCGCTCGCTTCCCGCCACCCGGAGTGGAAGGTGATCGCGCTCGACAACCTCTACCGCAAGGGCTCGGAGCTCAACCTGCCGCGGCTGGAGGCGGCGGGGGTCGAGTTCGTCCGCGGCGACGTCCGCGAGCCCGACGACCTGGCGGCGCTGCCGCCGCTCACGGCCCTGGTCGAGTGCTCGGCCGAGCCCTCGGTGATGAGCGGCGTCGACGGCGACACCTCCTACCTGCTCCACACCAACCTCACCGGCGCCTACAACTGCCTGGAGCTGGCCCGCCGCGACGGCGCCTTCTTCGTCTTCCTCTCGACCAGCCGTGTCTACCCGGTCGCGCCGCAGGTGGAGCTCAACCTCGACGAGGGGGAGACCCGCTTCGAGATCGCCGCCGAGCAGGACGTGCCCGGCGTTTCTCCGGCGGGGATCTCCGAGGACTTCCCGTTGGAGGGCGCCCGCACCCTCTACGGGACTACGAAGCTCGCCGCCGAGCTGCTGATCGAGGAGTACCGGGCGGCCTTCGGGCTGCCCGCCGTCGCCGACCGCTGCGGGGTGATCGCCGGCCCCTGGCAGATGGGCAAGGTCGACCAGGGCGTCTTCACCCACTGGATGCTCGCCCACCACTTCCGCAACCCGCTCAGCTACATCGGGTTCGGGGGGCATGGCAAGCAAGTGCGGGATCTTCTCCATGTCGAGGACCTCGTCGACCTGGTCGAGCGGCAGCTGCTCGACCCGACGGCCTGGGACGGGCGCACCGTGAACGTCGGCGGCGGCCGCGAGTGCAGCCTCTCGCTGCGGGAGACGACCGAGATCTGCCGGCGCCTGACCGGCAACGAAGTGCCGATTGCAGCGGCGCCTGAGACCCGCGCCGGGGACGTCCCTGTGTACCTTTCTGATTGCGCCAGGCTTTTCGGCCTCGACGCATGGCGACCCCGACGCAGCGCCGAGCAGGTGCTGGCGGACATCCACGAGTGGATTGCCGCCGACGAGGCGCGGATCGCCGCCGCCCTCCAAATTCAACCCCAGTGAAGGAAAGGGAATAAACGTATGCCGGTTGCGATCATCACGGGCGCGGGAGGCCTGATCGGGTCCGAGGCCGTCGAACACTTCGTCCGCGAGGGCTTCGACGTGGTCGGGATCGAGAACGACATGCGGGCCAGCTTCTTCGGCCCCGAGTCCTCGACCTCCCACGTCACCCAGCGGCTGATCGAGGCCCACCCCGGCGAGTTCCGCTGGGAGAACGCCGACATCCGCGACGCCGACGCGGTTGACCGCATCTTCCGCGAGCGCGCCGGCCAGATCGAGCTGGTCGTCCACACCGCCGCCCAGCCTTCCCACGACTGGGCCGCCAGCGACCCGCAGACCGACTTCGGCGTCAACGCCAACGGCACCCTCAACCTGCTGGAGGCGGCCCGCGCCCACTGCCCCGAGGCGCCCTTCGTCCACTGCTCGACCAACAAGGTCTATGGCGACACGCCGAACCGGCTGCCGCTGCAGAGTCTGGAGAAGCGGCTCGAGCTGCCCGAGGACCACCCCTACTACAAGGGGATCGACACCTCGATGTCGATCGACTCCTCGACCCACTCCCTTTTCGGTGTCTCCAAGGCCGCGGCCGACCTCCTGGTCCAGGAGTACGGGCGCTACTTCGAAATGCCCACCGTCGCCTTCCGCGGCGGCTGCCTGACCGGCCCACAGCACGCCGGCGCCAAGCTGCACGGCTTCCTCGCCTACCTGATGAAGTGCGTCGTCACCGGCACGCCGTACACCGTCTTCGGATACGAAGGCAAGCAGGTTCGCGACAACATCCACAGCGCCGACCTGATCGCCGCCTTCGACGCCTTCCGCAGGGACCCGAAGCCGGCGGCCGTCTACAACATCGGCGGCGGCCGCTTCAGCAACTGCTCGATGCTGGAGGCGATCGACGCCTGCGAGCGGATCGCCGGCCGCCAGCTGCAGTGGAAGATGGGCGAGGAGCCGCGGATCGGCGACCACCGCTGGTGGATCTCCGACCCCGCGCCGTTCCAGGCCGACTACCCCGAGTGGAAGCTGCGCTACGGAATCGAGGAGATCCTGCAGGAGATGTACGAGCAGAACCTCGATCGCTGGGTGGTCAAGGCGTGAAGCTCCGCCTGCTCGTCGCCGCTGCTCTGGTGGCGGCCCTGGGCCTCCTCGCCGTCGCCAGCGGCGGCAGCGCCGCGCCGAAGCCGCATCTGCCGCGCGGCTTCTTCGGCATCGCCCCGCAGACGGGGCTGACCGACGCCGACGTGCGCTACATGCGCGCCGGCGGGATCGAATCGCTGCGGATGCCGATCGCCTGGTCGGTGGTGCAGCCGACCCGCAAGGGCGGCTACGACTGGTCCTCGATCGACCCCACGGTCGAAGTCGCCGCCCGCGGTGGCCTCGAAATCCTTCCCTTCCTCGCCGGCACCCCTTCCTGGCTCGGCAAACTGACGAAGCTGCCGGTCCGCAACGCGCGCCAGCGCGCCGCCTGGACGGCGTTCGTCAAAGCGGCGGTCGAACGCTACGGCCCCGGGGGGCAGTTCTGGCGCGAACACCGAACCGAAGGCATCAACTACGAACCGGCGATCGCCGTGCCGAAGCCAATGCGCACCTGGCAGGTCTGGAACGAGGCGAACTTCTTCTACTTCGCCTTCCCGGTCTCCGTCCGCGACTACGCGAAGCTGCTGACGATCACCAGCCGGGCGATCAAGTCGGTCCAGCCGGGGGCGAAGATCCTGCTCAGCGGGCTCTTCGCCCGGCCGAACGCGCGCGGGAAGAAGGGGATGTCCGCAGCCGCCTTCCTCGAAGGGCTCTACCGGGTCCCCGGGATCAAGAGCAGCTTCGATGCGGTCGCCCTCCACCCTTATGCGATCGACACCGGCGAACTGGAAGAAATGGTCGAGGAATTTCACGAAGTCAGCCGCGAAAACCACGACCAGCCCGGCCTCTACGTCACCGAGATGGGCTGGGGCTCGCAGAACAACTTCGAGGAAGTCGCCTTCGAGCAGGGCATCCGCGGGCAGGTGCGCGAGCTGCGCGGCGCCTACGGCTACCTGATCGAAAACCAGCGGCGACTGAACCTCAAGCAGGTCTACTGGTTCTCCTGGAAAGACGCGGCCCTGCTCTGCAACTTCTGCGACTCGGTCGGCTTCTTCCGCGAAGGCGAACGCTTCAAGCCGAAGCCGGCGTGGCACGCCTTCGTGAAGATCACGGGCGGGCGGGCCAGGCCTTAGGCCCGTGAGCACGTCTGAGCCGCGGGGCCCGGCCTGGCTGGTCCTGCCCACCTACGAGGAGGCCGAGAACATCGAGCCCTTCCTCACCGCCGTCCTCCCGAAGCTGCCCGCCGATGCGCGGGTGCTCGTCGTCGACGACAACTCGCCCGACGGGACCGGGCGGATCGCCGACCGCCTCGCCGCGGGCGAGGAGCGGATCGAGGTCCTGCACCGGACCGAGAAGGAAGGCCTCGGCCCCGCCTACATCGCCGGCTTCCGCAAGGCCCTGGGGGAGGGCGCCGGGCTGATCCTCGAGATGGACGCCGACTTCTCCCACGACCCGGCCTACCTGCCCCGCCTCCTGGAGGCGTCGAAGCGCGCCGACCTGGTGATCGGCTCCCGTTACGTCGAGGGCGGCGGCGTCTCCAACTGGGGCGCGCTGCGGCGCGCGATCAGCCGCGGCGGCAGCACCTACGCGCGGCTCGTCCTCGGCGTCGGGGTCAAGGACCTGACCGGCGGCTTCAAGTGCTTCCGTCGCGAGGTGCTGGAGGCGATCGACCTCGACTCGGTCGACGCCCGCGGCTACGCCTTCCAGATCGAGATGACCTACCGCGCCCTGCAGGCCGGCTTTCGCGTCGCCGAGGTCCCGATCGTCTTCCGCGACCGCCAGGCCGGCAGTTCGAAGATGGACGGCTCGATCGTCGCCGAGGCGATCTGGCGGGTGCCGCGGCTGCGCTTCGGGCGGCGCAGCGCCTGAGTCAACCGGCGGCTTTCAGCCCCAGCTTCCCCGCCGCCGAGAGCAGACCGACGTCGAAGCTGGCCACCGTGGCGTCGTTGTTCTGGGCGGCCAGCAGGACGCAGCAGTCCGGCATCTTGAGACCCAGTTCGGCGCGCATCTCGGCCATCCGCCCTGGTGCGCCCGCCCCCAGCGGAAGCTCTTGAACATCGAGACCCACGAGAGCCGTTTCCGCTTCCTCCAGGCGCCCTGCGCGAGCAGGGTAGACCAGCGTCTCGGCGAGGGTGACAGAGCTCGCCCCCCACGGCTCGTTGCTGAGGGCTTCCAGCAAGCTCCTGGCTTTGGCTTGATGTGGGTCGGAGTCGGCTAGGAAGGCGATCAAAACGCTGGCATCGAGGGCGATCACTCGGGCCAGTCTTCGCGCAATTGCCGGAGCGCGTCCGGGGGGAAGACGTCGGTAAACATCCCAGCGGTTTCCGCTATCGCCTTCCTGCGTCCATCCGCCTCGCGCGCAATCGCCTCTCTTCCCGCCTCGGCAAGCCGGAGCAGCAGCTCTTTTCGACTCCGGACTTCGGGCCAACGGCGTTGGGCGTCGTCCAGTTGCTCGCGGAGCGCGCCGGTGTCGGTGAAGGTGTAGCGGGGCCGGGCGGTAGGCACGCGAGAAGTGTAGCACCGGGACCACCAGGTGCGACACCGAAGGCAGCATGCGGTGAGTGAGCTCGGAGCCCCAAGTGAATTTCGAGCCCCGCCGACCGGTCCGTGTCTGGTCGGCGGGGCTCAATGGCCGAAAGCCCGGCTACATAGAACCGGGCAGGACGTCCTGCCTCCAGATATCCGTAAACCAGTTATGACCGAAGGTCCCCGTCGGCGTTCTGTAGAAGACGTCGACCGTTCCCGTCGATTGGGCCGTCGCATGGACGCCCATGGATTCTGCGGTGTCGAGACTTCCCGTCAACGTTCCCGAACCCCACGACCCGTAGGCGTAGTAGTTGTGTCCCAGCCCACCACTCGGCATCCTGTAAAAGACATCGATTATGCCGCTCCTTTGCTTGACCGCATAAGGGGTACCAGCAACCGAGCCCGGTAGAGAATTCTGACTCCAGCCGGATTTAGGCAGGTAAGCATTATGTCCGAGCCCCCCACTTGGGGTGCGGTAGAACACGTCCACGACGCCTTCCCATGCGACAGCGGTCGGTTCGCCGGTCACCGACCCGGCAAGCACTTCCTGACCCCAACCGGACGTGGTCGTCCAGTAGTTGTGGCCTAGCCCTCCAGTCGGGGTTCGATAGAAGACATCGATCGTCCCGTTGGACTGCTTCACAGGGCGCGGGTCAGACGCGATGCTTCCGGCAAGCGTGTTGCTGTTCCAACTTGCTCCGGTGTACCAATTGTGTCCGAGGGTCCCGCTCGGCGTCCTGTAGAAGACATCGACCGTACCTCCGTATGCAACGGGATATGGATCGCCGGCCACCGACCCGGCAAGCACTTCCTGACCCCAACCGGACGTGGTCGTCCAGTAATTGTGGCCTAGCCCGCCCGTCGGAGTGCGGTAGAAGACATCGATGGTCCCGTTGGCTTGTACGACCGGGTGGGGATCGGAGGCGAGGCTTCCGGGTAGAGTGCCCTGTTTCCACCCGCCTTCGTTCGGAACGAACCAGTTATGGCCTAGTCCGCCGGTGGGGGTTCGGTAGAACACGTCAATGATCCCGTTCGCTTGGACGATTGGGTGCGGCACAGCCCCGCTCGCCAGCGATCCTGGCAGGGTCTCCTGGGTCCAACCTTCCCACGGGAGATACACCGTGTGGCCCAGACCACCAGTGGGAGTTCGATAGAAGGTGTCGACGAATCCGCTTGCTTGTGCCACGCCGTGTGGCCCGCCGAGATTATCGTCGAGGCCCGGAAGGGGTGCTGACGGGGCGGGTGGGGGCGTGGGTGGTGGTTCGCTGGGAGGCGGCGGGTCCTGGTAGAGGATCCAGCCATAGACTTTCGTGCTGACACCCGCTTTCCCATTGTTGAGATAAATAACCGGCCACGTGTACTTTTCGGTTGGGGTGAAAGTCAACCAAACATCTTCACCGGGGCCGCCAGAGCAGCGGCGTTCTTGATTGTTGAACACGTCGTAGATGCAGATGGAATGTTCGACACCTCGCGCGTGGATGGCATAAGACCATCGGTGTACCGCTTCCAATTCCGATTCAAACGCATTGCATGGTGACGACGCGGTCACAGTCCGCCCAGTGCAGAATGCATCTTCGTGTACCCCTGCTTTCGCGGGGACCGCTGCGATTAGCAAGCACATGAGTGAGGCGCAGGCAGCAAGTGCCAGGCAGCAGCGCCTATCTCTCCAGATGGTGGAGTCCATATCTCCCTTAGCGTAGAAAGGTAGCGATGAGAAGCGCTACCCAGTGATCAGTAAACACGAGTGTATGCGGAGAACCCGCGGCTGGTCAAGGAAAAGTTGCGCAATCTGAGAGAGCCACAATGATCTAATGGCTGATTCCTAATCAGCCAAGGAAGAGGTCTCCAAAAAGGAGGTGAGGATCCTCCGCTCTACTTGCGGCCGATCACGAGGAACTGCTTGCCGAGCAGCCGCCAGGCGAGTGGGGTACGCAGGTACATGGCGGTCAGCCTGCGCGAGGGCGGCAGGATTCCCCGAAAGGAGTAGGGCAGGTAGCGCGGGATGGTCCGCTCGGGCTCGAAGCCCGCGGTATAGAGGTGCTCCTCGATCGCCAGATGGGTCAGAGCGATGATGTGATCGGCCATGTCCCAGTACTCCTTCGAGCAGTAGCGGTAGTTCGGACCCATCACCGCTATCCGGCCACCGGCTGCCATCGACGAGCACATCTTTTCGAGAAACTGGGAGATCGACTCCTGGCTGGGAAGGTGCTCGAGGAAATTGGATACGAAGACTCCGTCGAAATGGCCCTCAGGTAGGTCGGCGTCCTGGATCTTCGAAGTGATCCGCCGTACGCCGGAGGTGTGGTCGGCCTCCGGGTAGGCGACCTCGTCGACCGCCACCCTCTCCTGGGCAGGGATCGCCTCGATGAACTCCCCCCGGCCGGCAGCCGGATCGAGGACCCGGCTCGGAGAGCTCATCAGCCCGTGGACGTGGGGGGCGATCTCCTCCCAGACAGCGGTGCGGGCGCCTTGGTCGATGTCGCGGAAGCGGTATGCGTAGAGGCGCTCGTAGTTCAGGGTGATCATCTCCTTGGTCGGCTAGGAAGCGCTCGAAGATATCGAGCAAACGGTCAGCGGAGCCTTCCCGACCAGTTCCCATTCTGCCCCTGCCCGGTCCGCCGGGATTCGGACGCTGGCCCAGCCTCCCGGCACCAGGCGGGCGATCGGGACGCCTGGGCCTGAGTCCGCAAAGCGGCGCAGCCCGAGCAGGGGGGTGCGGGGCCCGAAGGTTCGTACGAAATTGTTCCCGCTGTCGAGCGGTACTGCGGACGGTTCCCCTTGCCGCGGTACGGATCGACGGCAGTTGCTCGCCACCGGAGGAGCTGAGGCTGAGACCAGTTCCAGGCGCAAGGCGCCGACCAGGGCTGCGTCGGCGATGGCACGCACTTCCTGGGGCTGCTCTTCGAGTTCGGCGAGGGTGAAGGCGATCGAGCCGTTCTTCCGGGTGGAGGACAGGTACGCGCCGGCGGGAATCGCCTGGAAGAGGTCGCCGCCGACTTCGGCCACCCGGGGGTCGGCAGAGGCGATGTAGCCGGGTTCGACCCGGTCGCTCGAGAGCTCCAGCATCGCGAACTCCGCCCGGCTCTTGGGGACGTCGGTGCGGAGGACGTTTTCCCCTTTGCCGCTCAGCATCGCGTCGATGTTCGCCGGCAGCGGCAATAGCGCCAGCACGATGAGCACCGCCCCGACCCGGTTGGAAAGGGGGCGGCGGAAGCAATCGACGGCGATCAGCAGAACCAGGACGGCGCTGACCAGCAGATAGCGAGTGCTTTGAGGGGACCTGTCGCCAACCGCGAGCAGGGTCCAGAACGAGGCGATGACGGCGAGCCAAACCCAGATCGTTCGCGGCAGATCGCCCCGGTAGATCCGCGCCGCGAGCCCGATCAGCGCCGCGATTGCCAGCACCTTCCCCAGGGTGGTGACGTCGGTGCCGAAAGTGGCGGCCGCGACTGAGTTGGTCCCGGTCAGGGAGCCCAGCACAACGGCAATCGAGTCGAACGCGGTCTTCGGCGCCTGCAAGACGTTCGAAAGTTGCGTTTCCGACTGGTCGAACTGGCTGGCCCAGACCCACCAGACTGCGTACAGAACGACTGGCGCGATCACGACCCAGGCTCGGCGGAAGCGATCGGCGCCGAACGCGATGAGAAGCGCCCCGCCGACGACGAAGGCGAGCCCGGTCTCGATCATCGAGGTGGCGACGATGAGCAGGAAGCAGGCGAGAACGTCCTCTCGCCTGCCTTCGCGCTGCAGGCTGCGGATCGCCCCCAATCCGGCGGCCAGGGCAATCGAGCCGTGGAGGTCGAAGGGCCAGAGGAACTGCTCGCGGGCGATGCCGAAGAAGAGCAGCAGCAGCGCCGGCGCCAGCGCCGCCAGGTCGCCGATCCGCCGCCGCGCGTAGGTGAAGAAGAGCCCGATGCTGGCGCAGATCGCCAGCGCGTTGACGATTACGAAGGCGGTGTAGTGGGCGCCTATGGTGGCGAAGACGGCCTCGTAGACGAACCGCCCACCCACCACGAGGTGCCCATTGAACGGTGCCAGCAGATAGTCCGGGCTGAAGGAGGCGTCGTAATGGACGATGACGCCGTCGTCGATGGCGATGTGGGCGTAGTAGGGGAGTTCGTCGATCGCGAAGCCCTGGCCCTTGGTCGCGTAGAAGATCAGCCAGGTGGCGACCAGCATCGCCACGCCCAGTGCCGCTGCCGTCGCCCGTCGCAGGGTCACGGCTTCTCCAGCCGGCACAGCTTCAGCTCGCCTTCGCCGCTCGCCTGCAGCTGCCAGGGCCGCGGCGAGGTGTCGGTCTGGATCGGCACTTCCGCCCAGGTCCCCGGTTCGAGGCGGCCGAGGGCGACGGGGAACGAGCCCGAGAAGCGGCCCAGCGCGAGTTCGACCGGGGCGCTGGAGCGCAGCGCGACCCCGCCGCGCGGGACCGGCAGCGTCAGCGTGCCGGCCTCGATCGTCTCCGTGCGGCATCCACCGGCCCGGTTTCCGGAAAGCGCCGCGAAGCCGACCCCGAGGCCGGCGGCCATCACCTTGTCGGCGGGGACGCGGGCGTGTTCGGGGGCCGCCGCGAGTTCGGCTTCGTCGTAGGCGGGCGAGCCGTCCTCGTCGCGGGTTTCGAACCAGGCCCCCGCTTCCAGCGGCACGTAGCCGGTGTCGGCGATTTCTTCGTCGAGGAAGAAGCCCGGTTCGAGGCGGGGCCGGGTGATTTCGAGTGCCGCGAGGTCGGCTTTCTCGATCTGGCTGGTGCGGCGGTAGCTCTCGTAGGCTTCGTGGAAGAAGACGACGTTGGGCAGCACCGCGGCGCCGAGCACGACCAGGGCCGGGATCCAGAGCCGCCGCTGGAACCGCACCCCGCTCAGCAGGCCGGCGGCGATCATCAGCACGAAGGCGCCGCCGGTGTACTGGTAGCGGCTGGCGGAGGCGACCCGCCCCGACTTGACGTCGAAGCCGCCGAGGAACCAGTAGACGAGGGCGACGGCGAGCACCACCCAGAGCGAGCGCGGCACCCGCGGCATCTTCCACAGCCGCCAGAGCGCCAGGAGCAGCAGGGCGGCGGTCAGCGGCCGGCCCCAGTCGAGGCCGTTCGGCGTCGTCATCCCTTCCGAGGGCACCGCCAGCCCGAGCAGGGCGGCGACCGCCGCCGAGATCGAGTCGAAGACCCAGGCCGGGCTCTCGATGACGTTGTGCAGCGAGAGCGCGCTTTCGGCCTCGTGGCCCCAGCCGATCCACCAGGCGACGTAGATCGCCGCCGGCACGGCGACGATGAAGGCGCGGCGCAGCAGGCCCCGCTCGCGGCGGCGCAGGAGGATGTCGAGGGCGGCGCCGGCGGCGAAGGCGACCCAGAGGCTGGAGAAGCAGAGCGAGACCGTCAGCCCGAGGCAGGCGAGCCGGTCGCCGCTGCGGTCCCGGCGGTCGAGCGCGACCAGCATTCCCAGGCCGCCCGCCATCGAGCCGAGGAAGGTGATCGAGGCGAACCAGAGGAGGTCGTCGAAGGCGGCGCCGCAGAAGAGCAGCGCGACCATCCCGATCAGCGCCGGCCAGTCGCCGACCCGGCGCCGGCACCAGAGGTAGAGGAACCAGACGCCGACCAGGAAGAGCGCGGTCGAGACCAGCTTGTAGGGCAGCATCGACTCGATCCCGAAGACCGAGATCAAGAGCTTCCAGATCGTCACCGGGGCGGCGACGAAGTGCTCGTTGTCAGGCCGCACCCAGTTGTCGAAGTCGTTGCCGCGGCGCAGGACGATGTAGCCCCAGTCGTCGAGCAGGAAGGTGAGCTTGGAGCCGAGGAAGACGATGTAGGCGGCCGCGGCCGCCATCGCCGCCAGCAGCACCGGCGTCGCGCTGGGGCGGCGGCTCATCGGGCGGGTTTGCCTCGCCGGTAGTCGCCCCTGCTGAGGTGGTGCTCGAGGAAGACGTAGAGGACGATGAACAGGTAGCGGCTGCCCATCTCAGAGAGCGCCAGCTTCGAGACCCCGGCTTTGCGGTTGGTCCAGGAGATCGGCACCACCTCGAAGTCGAAGCCCCGCACGATCGCCTTCAGCGGAATCTCGACCGTGAGGTTGAAGTGGTGTGAGAGCAGCGGCTGGATCGCTTCGATCACCTCGCGCCGGTAGGCCTTGAAGGCGTTGGTGGTGTCGTTGTAGCGGTGGCGGAAGAGGACGCGGATGCCGAAGTTGACGATCCGGTTCATGATCAGCTTCGTGCGCGGGTAGTCGATCACCCGGGCGCCGCGGATGAAGCGCGAGCCGAAGGCGCACTCGTGGCCTTCCTCCAGGACCCGGTAGTAGGCGACGAGGTCCTCCGGGCTGTCGGAGCCGTCGGCCATCATGATCGCCACCGCGTCGCCGCCGAACTGCTCGAGGCCGCAGCGGACCGCGAAGCCGAAGCCGGGCGGGTGATAGGAGGTGAGGCAGCGGACCCGCGGGTTCTGCGCCCCGATCGCGTCGACGATCTCCTTGGTGCGGTCGCGGCTGGCGTCGTTGACGACCAGTACGTCGTACTCGATCGCCTCGCGCTCCAGTCGCTCGGCGATCCCCTCGACCGTCGCCGCGACCGAGCCCTCCTCGTTGTGGGCGGGGATGACGACCGAGAGCTTCATCCGCCGGCCTCGAGTTCGCAGACCTTGGCCGGGCCGGCGCCGATCAGCCGCAGCTTCCAGGGGGTGCTCGCCTTGTCGCTCGGCAGCGCCAGCCGGCCGGCTTCGCCGGGGCCGAGCCCTGCGATCAGGACCGGGGCCGGCCCGGTCGAGAAGCGGCTCAGCTCGAAGCGCTCGATCGGTTGTCCGCCGGCCTGGACGACGACCCCGGCCGGCGGCAGGCGGAGCAGCGGCGTGGCGCCGCCTTCGCTCGGCACCGTCTCGCAGCCCGTCGCCGGGACCTCGGACGCAGGCAGTGGTTCGAGCCCGATCCGCAGGGCGCCGAACAGCACCTTGTCGGCGGCGTAGCGGACGAACTCGGGGCTGGTGGCGATTTCCGCCTCGTCGTAGGCGGGGCTGCCGTACTCGTCGCGGGCCGAGAAGTAGGAGCCGGCGTCGACGTTGACGAAGCCGGTGTCGACCACGTCTTCGCTCAGCACGAACGCTGGTTCCACGGTTGCTTCGGCGATGTCGAGGGATCCCAGCCCCGCTTTCTCCAGCTGGCTGATCGGGTGGTAGGTCCCCTTGTAGGCATCGTGCAGTTCGTCCAGGTTGGCGATGAGCGAGAGCGCGGTGACGACGCCGATCGCGGCCAGCGCCTTGGCGCCGATCCGCAGCCCGCGCTCCAGCTCGGGCCGCAGCAGCTCCGCTGCCAGCATGAACAGGAACACGACGTCGAGGTACTGGTAGCGGCTGGCGTCGGGGTCGCGCCCCGGCATCTGGTTGAAGCCGGCGAGGACCCAGAAGGAGCCGGCGGTCGCCAGCACCACCCAGAACCAGTGCGGGACCCGGTCGCGCTTGTAGAGGCGCCAGGCGGCGAGGAGGACGAGGACGACGGTCACCGGCCGCGCCCAGAGCAGCCGGTCGTGGACTTCGATCGCGGGGTTGGTGAGGCCGGTGGCGGAGCCGACCGCGTTGGCGAGGCTGTCGATCACATAGAGCGGGGTGCGGGCGATGTTGTCGAGGCTGAGCGCCGATTCGGCGTCGTGCCCCCAGCCGAGCCACCAGAGCGCGTAGACGGCGAGCGGGACGAGGAAGACGTAGAGGCGACGACGACGTTCGGCCCCCAGCAGGACGTGCACGGCGGCGCCGATCGCGAAGGAGAGGCCGAGGCTGGAGAAGAGGATCGAGACGACGATCAGAGCGCAGGCGACGATCTCGCCGCGGCGGTCTTCGCGTTCCAGCGCCAGCAGGGCGCCGAGCCCGGCCGCCGCCGAGCCGAAGTAGGTCATCTGGAAGGACCAGAGGAGGTCTTCCCAGGCGGCGCCGAGGAAGAGGACGATCGCCGTTGCCGCCAGCGCCGGCCAGTCGCCGACCCGGCGCCGCAGGAAGACGAAGAGCAGCGCCGCGCTGATCAGGAAGAGAGCGGTGGAGACGACCCGGTAGGGCAGCGCCGAGCCCATCCCCGCGGTCGCCAGCAGCGCCTTGTAGATCAGGACCGGCAGGGCGACGATGTGCTCGCCGTGGGGGTCGAGGATCGCGTCGGCGCTGAAGTCCCGCCGGTAGAGCAGGAACTCCCAGTCGTCGAGCAGGAAGGTCAGCTTCGATCCGAGGTAGAGCAGCAGGCAGCCCGAGGCCCCGAGGAGCCAGACGAGGAGCAGGAGAGTTGGAGTGCCCGGCCCCGTCCCTCGCCTAGCCCCTGCGCGGGCGGAACGAAGGCCGTCGGTGCCATTCGCCACGCGGGAAAGTTATAGAGACGCGTGGCGGGGGGAAGGCCGGTTACGCTGCCGCCGGTGCGACTGATCCTCGCCAGCAACCACCTCGGCCTGGGCGGCAGCGAGTCGTACCTGCTCACCGTCGCTGAACAGCTCGAGCGGCTCGGGCACGATACGACGCTCTACGCGCGGGAACTCGGCGCGGGCGCGGACCTGGCCCGCTCGCGCGGCTTCCGCGTCGTCGAGGAGGGCCGGCTGCCGGATGATTGCGACGCGGCTCTGGTTCAGGACGCCGGTGTCTCACTCGACCTCGCCGCCCGCTACCAGGGGGCTCGCCAGGTGTTCATCGCCCATAGCGAGACCCTGGACCTGCAACTTCCACCTCAGCTCGAGGGGTTGGTGAGCGCCGTCGTCGCCCTCAATGACCGGGTTGCCGAGCGCCTGCGGGCGCTCGCGATTCCCGCCCCGGTGATGCGGCTGCGGCAGCCTATCGACACCGAGAGGTTCGTCCCGGGGGCGCCGCTGCCGGAGCGCCCCAGACGCGCGCTCCTGCTCAGCAACAACGCTGTGGCTGACCGGCTGGCGATGTTGAAGTTCGCCTGCGCGGCGGCGGGCATGGAGCTGGTCCGAGTCGGGGGCGAGGCTGGCCAGACCAGCGACCCACGCAACCAGCTGGTCGAGGCTGATGTCGTGATCGGCTACGGTCGCTCGATCCTCGAGGCGATGGCCTGCGGCCGGGCAGCCTATGTGTACGACCGCAACGGAAGCGACGGCTGGGTCACCGCCGACAGCTACGGCGAGATCGAGGCCGGTGGGTTCGCCGGGCGCAGCGGTTGGATGATCGCCGACCGCCGCACGCTCGAGGCGGATCTCGCGCGCTTCGATCCGGCGATGGGGCCCGTAAACCATGACCTCGTGATCGTCCACCATCGCGCCAACGTCCATGCTCAGGAGTTGGTCGAGCTGATTGAGACTGCGCGGGGTAGGGCGCCGGTCCCCCGCGGCCCGCTAGAGGAGATGGCCCGGCTGGTGCGGATGGAGTGGCGGGCGCGGGTGGACGCCCAGGCGCTGGTCGGTGAGCAGGCGCGACTGCAGGCCGAACGCCACCGGCTCGAGCGCCGGGTGGAAGAGGTGCGCGAGGAAGCGGCCGCACGGACCGCCGCCGCATTCCGGGGCACTCTCAGCTGGCGGCTGACGAAGCCCATCCGCTCCGTCGGCCGCCTCCTGGCTCGCCTGGGGATCGGTCGATGAGCATGCAGCCGGTTGTGATCGAGGCGCGCGGCGTCTCCAAGTCCTTCCGCCTCTCGGTCAACAAGATCAACTCCCTCAAAGAGATGGTCACGACCTTTTCGCAGTCCGAGCACAAAGAGCTGCGGGCGCTGCGGGACGTCTCCTTCGAGGTCCGCCGCGGCGAGTTCTTCGGCATCGTCGGCCGCAATGGCTCCGGCAAGAGCACGCTGCTGAAAGTGCTGGCGAGCATCTACGGCGCCGACCAGGGCACGGTGCGGATGGCGGGCCGGCTGGCGCCCTTCATAGAGCTCGGGGTCGGCTTCAACCCGGAGCTGACCGCGCGCGAGAACGTCGAGCTGAACGGGGTGATGATGGGCCTGGAGAGGCGCGAGGCGCGCGGCCGCCTCGGCGCCGTGCTCGAGTTCGCCGAGCTCGAGGAGTTCGTCGACATGAAACTGAAGAACTACTCCTCGGGGATGTTGGTCCGGCTCGCCTTCTCGGTGATGATCCAGTCCGACGCCGAGATCCTCCTGATCGACGAGGTGCTCGCCGTCGGCGACGCCGCCTTCCAGCAGAAGTGCGCCGACGTCTTCCACGAGATGCGGGACTCCGACCGCACGGTCATCCTCGTCACCCACGACATGGGCGCGGTCGAGCACTACTGCCACCGGGCGATGCTGCTCCACGACGGCGAGGTCCGGGCGGTCGGCGACCCGGGCGAGGTGGCGCGCAAGTACCTGCGGCTGAACTTCGAATCGGCGCCCTCCAGCGGCGAGGACTCGCTCGGCGAGGTCGCCGACGTCGTCGTCGAGGACGCCTGGCTGGAGGACGACTCCGGGGCGCGGGTGACCAACGTCGAGAAGGGCCGGGACCTGCACTTCTGTGCCGAGCTGGAGGCCAAGCGCGAGGTCGAGGGGCCGACCTTCGGCTTCACCTTCGCCAACCCCGACGGGGTCGAGGTGATGGGCTTCGGGGTGCCGCTGGGGGACCTGCCCGAGCGGGTCGTCGCCGGCCAGAAGCTGCGGGTCCGCAGCAGGATCGAAA
This sequence comes from Solirubrobacterales bacterium, assembly GCA_035634815.1. Taxonomy (GTDB): domain Bacteria; phylum Actinomycetota; class Thermoleophilia; order Solirubrobacterales; family 70-9; genus VAYN01. The sequence continues at coordinate 58,996 of DASQCF010000003.1, forward strand.
ACCGGCTGGCGCCGGGCCGCTACATCGTCCGCTGCTGGATCCACCGCAACCGCAACATCGCCGACATCGTCCTCTACTCGCCCCACGTCCTCGACTTCGTCGTCTTCGGCAAAGGCGAGCCCGGCGTCGCCTTCTTCGAGACCGAGGTCCGGTTGGAGCTCTCGGACGGGAGGGAGAAGTGAGCGCCGAGACGCAGGCGCCGGCGGCGCTGGAGCTGCGCGAGGTCCGCGGCCCCTCGGCGATCGGCGGCGGCCGCCGCCGTTTCTTCGACCTGCTCTGGCTGATCTCGGCGACCGAATTCAAGAAAAGCTTCCACGGCACCGCCTTCGGCTACCTCTGGTCGCTGGTCCGGCCGCTGATGCTGTTCGGCGTCCTGCTCGTCGTCTTCACCCGGATCGTCCGCTTCGGCGGCGACGTGGCGAACTATCCGGTGATGTTGCTCTTCAACCTCGTCGTCTTCGGCCTCTTCCAGGAAGGGACCGGGGCGGCGGTCAGCTCGGTCCTGGCCCAAGAGGGAATCGTCCGCAAGACCCAGTTCCCGAGGTTGGTGATCCCGCTCTCCTCGGTAATGGTCGCTCTCTTCACCATGGCGCTGAACCTGGTGGCGGTATTCGGGTTCATCCTCATCTACGGCGTCGACCCGATGTGGACCTGGCTGCTCTTGCCGGTGATCCTGTTCTTGGTCTTCGTCCTCACCTGCGCCGTCTCGCTGCTGCTCTCGGCGCTCAACGTCCGCTTCCGCGACGTCGCGATCATCTGGACGGTGGCAGCGACCGTGCTGCTGTACGCGACGCCGATCATCTACCCGATCGACTTCCTTGAACCGAGCTTTCTCAAGGACCTCCTTCTCGCCAACCCGCTGACCCTGATCTTCACGCAGGCGCGCGCCTGGATCATCGACCCCGCCGCACCTAGCGCAGTCACCGTCGCCGGCGGCTGGCTCAACATGCTCCCCGCCATCACTATCTACGTCGCCACCTGCATCCTCGGCGTCTGGGTCTTCAAGCGCGAAGCCCCGAAGATCGCCGAGCGGCTCTAGCTAGGAGTCGGCGCGCAGGTCCACGACCTTGCAGGGCAATCGATCCACACGGTCGATGATCTCCGGGTCTCCCGTCAGGAGGGCGACCTCTTCCTCGGCGGCGAGGGCGATGGCGAAGCAGTCGGCAAGTGCGATCGGGTGCGCTGCCTTCAGGGCGGATACCGACCTCATCGCGGCTATTCCAGGCAGGCTCTCGGTCACGAGCGGGCGCAGCTCGGCAAGCACCTGGTCCGCTTCAGCCCGACCGTGATCTCGAATCGTGCGGTAGTGAACCTCGACGAGGTTCACCCAGCTCATGGCCGGCCGTTCCCGCTTGATTGCCCGCTCCACGACACCCGCGGCTGGCTCGTCCCCGTCAAGCCAGGCTAGAACCGCCCAGGAGTCGAGGCACCGTTTCACCGACAACGATCAGCGTGGCTCACGGCGACGATCCTCAAGCAGTCGCGACGCCATGCCGCTATCGGCAAATCGACCCCGCAGAGAGGGGCGAGCGCTTGCGCGCCGGATCGCGACCCCGTCGTCGAGTGCCTCGAAGTCAACATCGGCCCCTGGGCCGAGGCCGGCCTGCTCTCGCAGTTCCTTTGGGATCACGACTTGGCCTTTGGCACCGACCCGCTGAGTCATACCGAGCAAGTATAACCAAGTAGAACTCAGGCGCCGGCGCCGGAGAACAAGTTGACGGAGACGATCCGTCGCATCTTGTACTGCTCGTAGGGGAGGGCGCCGCGCCAGCGGTTGTGGGACTCGGCGGAGACGAAGTAGGTCTCGGGGTCGTCCTTGAGCTCGGCGAGGGCGGCGTCGAGTTGCTCGGCGGTGACGCCCATGCCGGTGGCGATGCGGCGCAGTTTCAGCAGGTGCTCCTCGGCGCCCCAGCCGGCGAGGACGTGGTCGACGGCGTGGATCGAGACCCCGTTCTGCTTGGCCAGCATCTCGCGCGAGCGCTCCATCACCGGGTCGATCGCGTCGAGCGGGACGTGCTCCAGGACCGAGATCGAGTAGATCGCGTCGAAGTCGTCGCCGAGCGGCGTCTGCGGCGGGAAGTGTTCGCGGACGAAGGTGAGGTCTTTGTAGGCGCTGCGGAAGGTCTCGAATTCTTTCGGCCCGTTGCCGCTGCCGTCGTAGGCGTCGACGACGGTGACGTCGTAGCCGATCCGCGAGAGCGCACCCGCGACCAGCGGTTCGCCGGCGCCGATCTCCAGCAGCTTGCCGCCGACCGGGACGTTGCCGAGGATCGCCTTCAGCATCCAGCAGCGCTGCAGGTCCTTCATGTCGAAGTTGGCGCCGGCGAGGCCCGGCATGTTGTCGACGCTGTCGGCGAAGTCCTGCACCGTCCCGTAAGAGGCGGGGGGCAGGGGGAAGCTGCCCTGGTAGCGGTCGAGGACCGTCTTCAGCGGCGTGTCTTTGATCGTCCAGGAGGAGGCGTTGGCGCCGGCGCCGGGAGCCGGCACCCGGCCCATCACTTTGCCCGCAGCCTTGCGCAGGGTCGGCGACCCCGCCGCCATCGCCCGCGCCCGCGCCGCCTGGTCTTTGAGGCGGCTCATGCCGGCTGCCCCGCCGGGGCGGCGCTCGTCAGCTCGCGGTAGAACCCGCCCAGCGCCGTGGCGTTGGCGCTCCAGCTCAGCTCCTCCAGCGCGAACTTGCGGGCGCCGCGGCCGAGCCGCTCGGTCAGCTCGCGGTCGGCGATCAGGTCCTCGACCCGCGCCATGATCTCGACTGCGTTTCCCTGCTCGAGCAAAAGTGCGTTCTCTCCGTGCGTCAGGTCGTGGCCGATGTTGCAGTGGGGCACGATAACCGGGCGCCCCATGGCCAGGAACTCCGGCAGCTTCGAGGGCAGCCGGTAGCGGTTGAAGTCGTCGCAGGCGCCCGGCTGGACGAAGGCGTCGGCCAGCGCCAGGTAGTCGGGCACCTCGCGCCAGCCGATCGGGCCCAGCTCCAGGACCCCGTCGGAGACGGCGCGGAAGGCGCGCGGGTCGACGCCGCCGAACTCGCTGTGGCCGAGCCGGACCAGCCGCACCGGGTGGCCCCGCCGGCGCAGCAGCTGCACCGCGACGTAGAGGCTCATCATCTCGTGCTGGTTGGCGTAGTGGATGGTGCCGTGGTAGACGAGGACGAACTCGTCGGGCCGCAGCCCGAGCTGCTCGCGCGCCTTCCGCGTCGGCCCCTCGGGGCTGAAGCGCTCGGCGTCGATCCCCGGCCGCGCCACGTGGTGGGGCCGGTGGCCGGCGTTGAAGTCGTTCAGCTCCTCGGTGATAACCGTCAGACCGGCGGCGCCGCGGAGGAACTCCAGGTGGTGGGTGGGGTGGATCGTGTCGAGGGTCGTCATCCGGTCCTGCGCCCGCAGCGGCAGCCGCTGCAGCTCCGGCAGGGTCATGCCGGTGATCGTTTCCACCAGGTAGTTCTCGTTGTCCTCGAGGTGGACCACGTACGGCACCCGCAGCTTCGCCGCCAGCCCCGTGGTCAGGCGCCGGACCCGCTCGCGCGGCGTCCAGCCGCAGACGATCGTCCCCTCGCGTGGGATCGAGCCCGCCCGCGTCCGCGCCTCCAGGGTCTCGTGGGAGATGCACTCGAAGCGCGGGTGGCCGACCGCCTCGATCCGGCTCGGGTCGCCGAGGCCGGCCAGCGTCACCTCCCAGCCCTGCTCGGTCAGCTCGTTGCCGAAGTGGTAGGCCTGGATCGCGCTGTTGACGTCGAGCGGTCCGTACATGACGAAGACGACCCTCATCGCGACCTCACCAGCCCCACCGCCCGGTGGACCGGCTCCAGCCAGCCGGAGGGGACGTAGTCGGCGCGCTGGCGGGCGAAGCCGCGGTTGAAATAGGGGTCGCCGGCGAGCAGCTCGTCGTACCAGGTGTCGACGAAGAGGGCGCGGTCGACGATGTCGCTGGCGGCGCGGCGGGCGGCTTCGCCGCGATGGGTGAGGACGCTGGCCGAGGCCGCGTAGACGCACTTGCGGCCGCTGCGGGCGAGCCGCTGGCAGAGGTCGAGGTCCTCGTATTCGCCGGCATACAGCTCCACGAACCCGCCCTCGCGCTCGAAGTCGCCCCGCGCCACCAGCATGCACTCGGCGCTGAGGCCGGAGACCTCGCGCGAGCAGGGCAGGGCGCCGTAGTAGCCGTCGCCCTCGGCGGCGACGCCGGCCAGCATCGGCGCCGCCGGGTCGCGCAGCCCGATCGCGATCCCCGCCTGCTCGACCTTGCCGTCGGGGCGGACCAGCTTCGGGCCGACCGCGGCGACGCCCGGCAGCGAAGCGTGGAGGACCAGCTGCGAGAGCCAGGCCGGGTCGACGACCTCGGTATCGGGGGCGAGGAAGACCAGATAGTCGCCGGAGGCTTTCGCGGCGCCGGCGTTGTGCGCCTCGGCACGGCTCCCCTCCTCGACCACGATCGTCTCGAACTCGGGGTACTCGGTCCGCTCCAGCGAGCGCCGCAGCCGCTCCAGCTCGACCCCGGCGCCGCGGCCGTGGACGACGACGCTGACCTTCGGCTCCGGCGCCGCGCCGTTGGCCGGCTCCAGCACCGCCCGGTGCGGGATCGCCGCGTGTGGCACCGCCCGCGCCGGCAGCCCGAGCCGCTCCAGGTGGGCGGAGACGGCGCGCGCCTGGATCTCCGGGACGCCCGACTTTTCTTCGGCCCCGGCGGCGATGCTGCCGGGGATCGCCCGCCAGTGGTAGAGGATCTGCGGGATGTGGTGGATCCGGTCGGTGCGCTCGGAGACCCGCAGCATGAACTCGAAGTCCTGGATCTTGTCGAAGGAGGAGTCGAACCCACCCGCGGCCTCGGCGACCGAGGTGCGGACGACCAGCAGGTGGCCGATGTACATCGCCCCCAGGGCGTAGACCGGCGACCAGTCGGGCTTCAGGAACGGGTCGGCGCGGACGCCGCCGATCGTCAGCTTGTCGCTGTCGCTGTAGACGACGTCGAGCTCGGGGTCGGCGGCGAGCGCCTGGGCGACCCGCAGCAGGGCGTCGGGGGTGAGGGTGTCGTCGTGGTCGAGGAAGCCGACGAACTCGCCCTCGACCAGCTCCATGCCGGCGTTGGTCGCGGCGGAGATCCCGGCATTCTCGCTCAGCTGTCGGTACTTGATCCGCGGGTGGGCGCCGTCGTAGGCGCTCAGCGCCCGCTCCAGCGCTGGGTCGCCGGAGGCGTCGTCGACGACGATCAGCTCCCACTCGGGGTAGTGCTGGCCGAGCACCGAGTCGACCGCCTCGCGCAGGTACTTGAGGTCGGTCTTGTAGGTCGGCATCACCAGCGAGATCAGAGGCCGCGCCGGCAGCGCCTGGAGTTCCTGCAGCGCCGCTTCGCGGCGGGCGCGGGGGGTGTGCAGACGCAGCTGGCGGCCCCGGCGCAGGAGGCCGCGGAGCCGGCGCAGGAAGGCGAGCGCCCAGCCCGGAAGGATCGATTTCAGCAGCCGCAGGTCGCGTCGCATCGCTTAGCGCAGCAGTTTCTTCAGGGTCGGCTTCAGGGCCCGCACCGGCCTGGTCAGCCTCCAGCTGAGGCTCTTCTCGTAGGTGCGGGCGACCTCGGCGATCTCCTGTTCGAGCTCGCCGATTCGGTAGGTCTTGCGGACGAGCTCGCGGTGCAGCGCCTCGCGCTGCTCGCGGAGCGCCGTCAGCTCGTCCCGCTGCTGATCGGTGGCGGCGACCATGAACCCACGATCTTAAGACGGATTGACGAGGTAGGGTTCCAGCCCGATGGAGCCCCTGAAGGGACTGATCCTCTCCGGCGGCGCCGGGACGCGCCTGCGCCCGATCACCCACACCTCGGCGAAGCAGCTGGTGCCGGTGGCGAACAAGCCCGTCCTCTTCTACGGAATCGAGGCGCTGGTCGAGGCCGGCGTCACCCAGATCGGGATCATCATCGCCCCCGAGACCGGCGAGGAGATCCGCGAGGCGGCGGGCGACGGCTCCCAGTTCGGCGCCGAGATCACCTACATCGTCCAGGACAAGCCGGCCGGGCTCGCCCACGCGGTGCTGACCGCGGAGGAGTTCATCGGCGGCTCGCCCTTCGTCATGTACCTCGGCGACAACCTCCTGCGCGACGGCCTCCGCGGCCTGGTCTCCACCTTCGAGGAGCACGGCCCCGACGCGCTGATCCTGCTCACCCCCGTCGACGATCCCGAGTCCTACGGCGTCGCCGAGCTCGACGACGAGGAGCACATCGTCCGCCTGATCGAGAAGCCGAAAGAGCCGCCCTCGAACCTGGCGCTGGTCGGCGTCTACCTCTTCAGCAGCCTGATCTTCGACGCCGCCCGCTCGCTGGAGCCCTCCTGGCGCGGCGAGCTGGAGATCACCGAGGCGATCCAGAAGCTGATCGACGACGGCCGCGCCGTGCGCTCCGAGGTCGTCCGCGGCTGGTGGAAGGACACCGGCCAGCTTGCCGACATGCTGGAGGCCAACCGGCTTGTGCTCGAGGAGCTGGTGACCGCGGTCGAGGGCGAGGTCGACGAGGCCTCGAAGATCGAGGGCCGGGTCGTGCTCGGCCCCGGCGCCCGGCTCGAGCGCTCCGTGGTCCGCGGCCCCGCCGTGATCGGCGCCGGCGCCGTCGTCGAGGACGCCTTCATCGGCCCCTACACCTCGATCGGCGACGACGTTCACGTGCGCCGCTCCGAAGTCGAGAACTCGATCGTCCTCTCCGGCTCGGTGGTCGAGGACCTCGGCACCCGGATGGAGGCCAGCCTGCTCGGCAAGGAAGTGAAGCTGACCCGCAGCGAGGGGATGCCGAAGACCCTGCGCCTACTGGTCGGCGACCGCTCCGAGATCAAACTCGTCTAGTGAGCTGGCGGCCGAGCGTTCGCGCGGCCTGGGCCGCCTTCTGGCCCAGCCGCCTGGTCGTCTTCGGGGTCGGCATCTGGGTGACGGTCTCCGGCTTCATATCGAACTCGGTGGGGGAGTCCATCTTTTCCCATCCGTTTGGCAGCTGGCCCGCGCACGGCGTCTTCGAACTCCTCTTCGCACCGCTGACCAAGTGGGACGTCCATCACTACATGGCGATTGCCTACGACGGCTACGTGGAAAACGTTGAAGGTCTGCCGCCGGTCGAAAACCGTCCGGCTTTCTTCCCGCTGTTCCCCGGCCTGGTCCATCTCCTCAGCGGCCTTGGAACCTCGCCCGGTCTGACCTTGATCGTCGGCTATGGGGTCGCCCTTGCCTGCTTCTTCGCGGCGCTCGTGCTGCTGCATCGGCTGACGACGATCGAAGTCGGCGAGCGCTACGCCGGGACGACGCTGCTGTTGCTCGCCTTCTTCCCGACCGCGCTCTTCTTCGGCATCCCCTACAGCGAGTCGCTCTTCCTGCTGCTCGCTGTGGCGGCCTTCCTCGCCGCCCGCACCGGCCACTGGGCCGAAGCCGGGATCGTCATCGCGCTTGCCTCGGCGACCCGGGTTCCGGGGTTGCTGCTGGTCGTCCCGGTCGCCCTGCTCTACCTCTACGGGCCTCGTGCCGACCGGGAGCCAGACCGCGAGGGAGGGGGCTGGCGACCGCGCTACCGGCTGCGTCCCAACCTCGCCTGGCTGGCGCTGGCGCCGCTGGGGCTGATCGCCTTCAGCGCCTACCTGCACTTCACCCTCGACGACTGGTTCGCCTGGAACCACGCCCAGGCGGTCTTCGACCGCCACACCGTCGACCCGTTCTCGGGGGTCTGGGCCGGGTTCCGCGAGGCCGGCAGGGGAATCGGCCACTTCGCCACCAGCTCCTACCAGGGCACTTTCGACTACCTGAACGTGATGCAGCTGGTCTTCACCCTCTTCGCCGTGGTCGGCGGGATCGCGATGCTGCGGACGCTGCCGGTGGCCTACGGCGCCTGGGTCTTGGTTTCGCTGGTGCCGATCTTCACCTCGCAGAAGCCGGACATCCCGCTCTGGTCCTCGGCCCGCTTCGTCGTCGTCCTCTTCCCGCTCTTCATCTGGCTGGCCATGGTGAGCGAGAAACGGGGCTGGACGACCCGGCTCGTCGCCCTCTTCGCCGCGGGGATGGCGGTCTTCACCGCCCAGTTCGTCCTCTGGTCCTTCGTCGCCTGACCCGCCTCACTACCCTGCCACCCCTATGAAGCTGCTCGTCACCGGAGCGGCCGGGATGCTCGGCCGCGATGTGATGCTCGCCGCCGGAAACGCCGGCCACGACCTCGTCGGCTACGGCCGCGCCGAGCTCGACGTCACCGACCCGGGCGCGCTCGACCGCAGGCTCGACCTCGAGCGGCCCGACGTGGTCATCAACTGCGCCGCCTGGACCGACGTCGACGGCGCCGAGGACGCCGAGGAGGCCGCCTTCGCCGTCAACGGCAGCGGCGCCGGCAACGTCGCCGCCGCGGCCGCCAAGGTGGAAGCGCGGATCGTCCACGTCTCCACCGACTACGTCTTCGACGGGGTCAAGGGCGCCCCCTACGTGGAGAGCGACCAGCCGGCGCCGCTGTCGGCCTACGGCCGCACCAAGCTCGCCGGCGAGGAGGCGGTCGCGGCCGCTAACAAGCGCCACTTCATCGTCCGCTCGGCCGGCCTCTTCGGGATCGGCGGGCGCAACTTCGTCGACACCATGCTGCGGCTCTCCGAGGCGCAGAGCGAGGTCACGGTGGTGCGCGACCAGGTCGGCTCCCCGACCTACACCTGGCACCTCGCCTACGGGATCGTCCGCCTGATCGAGGGAATCGAGTACGGCATCCACCACATGGCGGCCGGCGGCCAGTGCTCCTGGTATGAGTTCGCCCGCGAGATCTTCGAGCAGGCCGAGGTCGAGTGCCGGGTGCTCTCGATCACCAGCGACGAATTCGGCGCCGCCGCCCCCCGGCCGGCCTTCTCGGCCCTGGCCAGCCAGCGAGAGCACGCGATCCGGCTGCCCGACTGGCGCGACGGCCTGGCAGGCTATCTCGCTCAACGCAAAGCGCAGGAAGGAACGGAATGAGACTCCTCGTGACCGGCGCCGCCGGTTTCATCGGCTCCACCTACGTGCGGCTGGTGCAGGACGAGCACGAGGTCGTCGTGCTCGACAAGCTGACCTACGCCGGCCGGCGCGAGAACCTGCCGGCCGGGACCGAGCTGATCGAGGGCGCGATCGAGGACCCGGCGGTCGTCCGCGAGGCGATGCAGGGGGCCGACGCGGTCGTCAACTTTGCCGCCGAGTCCCACGTCGACCGCTCGATCGACGACCAGGACGCCTTCGCCCGCACCCACGTGATCGGCACCGGGACGCTGCTCGACGCGGCCCGCGAGCTCGGCGTCGAGCGCTACCTGCAGGTCTCCACCGACGAGGTCTATGGCTCGATCGATTCCGGCTCCTTCATCGAGACCTCGCCACTCGACCCCTCCTCGCCCTACTCGGCGACCAAGGCGGCCGGCGACCTGCTCGTCTCCGCCCACTTCCACACCTACGGCGTCGACGCCTCGATCGTCCGCGGCTCGAACAACTACGGGCCCCGCCAGTACCCAGAGAAGTTGATCCCGCTGATGGTCCTGAACGCCGTCCACGGCGACTCGCTGCCGGTCTACGGCGACGGCCGCCAGGTCCGCAACTGGCTCTATGTCGAGGACTTCTGCGCCGGCATCCACACCGTTCTGACCAAGGGAAAGGCGGGCGAGGCCTACAACGTCGGCGGCCCCGACGAGTGCGAGAACATCGAGGTCGTCAAGCGGGTGATCGAGCTGACCGGCGGCGACGAGTCGCTGATCGAATACGTCACCGACCGCCCCGGCCACGATCGCCGCTACTCGCTCTCCTCGGCGAAGCTGAAGGAGGAGCTGGGCTGGGAGGCGCAGGTCCACTTCGCCGAGGGCCTGGAGCGGACCGTGAACTGGTACCGCGACAACGAGGAGTGGTGGGGCCCGATCCGCTCCGGCGAGTACCGGGAGTACTACGAAAAGCAGTACGGCAAGGCCCTCGGCTAGTGCCCGAGCGCTTGCAGACGAAACTCGACGGTGTGGTCCTGATCGAGCCGGTGGTCCACGGCGACGAGCGCGGCTTCATGCTCGAGTCCTACAGCCGCGAGGCCTGGGGCGAGCTCGGCGTCGAGGTCGATTTCGTCCAGAACAACCACTCGCGCTCCTCGCGGGGCACCCTGCGCGGGATCCACTTCCAGACCAAGCCGGGCCAGGCGAAGCTGGTCCGCTGCGCCCGCGGCGAGATCCTCGACGTCGCCGTCGACTTGCGCCGCGCCTCGCCGACCTACGGTCAGTGGGAGGCCCACGTCCTCGACGACGTCAAGCACCGCCAACTCTTCGTCCCAGCCGGCTTTGGCCACGGCTTCGCCGTCCTCAGCGAGACCGCCGATGTCTGTTACCAGGTCTCCAGCTACTACGACCCGGTGACGGAGGCCGGCATCGCCTGGGACGACCCAGATGTCGGCGTCGACTGGCAGGTCACCGACCCGCTGCTGAGCGAGCGCGACAAAGACGCGCCGCGACTCGCCGAGATTGCCGATTCGCTCCCCTTCTGAACCCGCCTGCAGATCCGCCTGCAAATGCTAATCTTTACCTATGGCACAAAAGGTAAAGGATCAGACGCGGGTCTCCAGCAAGCACCAGGTGACGATTCCGGCCGGGGCCTTTCGTGCAGCTGGCTTCGCTCCGGGCGACACGATCAAGGTTGAGGCCGAGGGTGCCGGTCGGGTGGTCTTGACGCGGATCGACGAGTTGCTCGATCGCTATTCCGGATGCCTGCAGACCGGTGGCGAGTTGCGGGAGCGGGTGGAAGGGCTGCGCGAAGAGTGGCGGTAGTTCTCGATTCGGGAGCCGTGGTGGGCTTCCTCGATCGGCAGGACGCTCTCCACGAGGCGGCGGATGCGGCGGTCCGAGAGCTCGTACGCGGGCAGCGGCTGCTGGCGTCGGCGGTCACCTACGCCGAGGTGCTGACCGGGGCTCGCCTCGGTCACCACAGCGAGGACGACGTCGCCGGATTCTTCGCGGGGCTGCTTTCCGGGGTTCTGCCGGTCGACGTTGCCGTCGCTGACAAAGCGGCCCATCTCAGGGCTCGCGCCAAGTCGCTGCGTATGCCTGACGCCCTGATCCTCGCCACCGCGGAGATCGACCCAGACGTCGACCTGATCGTGACCGGGGATCGGCAGCTGACCAAGATCTCCGGCCTCGACATCGACGTTCGGCTGCTGCGCTGAGCGTCTAACGCCCGCGGATCGCGGTGATCGCGAGGCTGATTGCGAGCTTGGCGCCGATGCCGGCGTAGACCGCCGCGTTCAGGAGCGGGTTGTGCTCCGGCGCGTCGAAGCGGCGGTAGAAGCGGGCCATGCCGCGGTGGAAGGCGATCTCCTGGCGCGCGGCGCGGCGGGAGGCGCTGGAGCCGCCCTTGACGTGCAGCGCCACCCCGGCAGGCTCGTAGAAGACCTTCCAGCCGGCGTCCCAGAAGCGGTGGCACCAGTCGAGGTCCTCCATGTACAGCCAGTAGCCCTCGTCGAGCAGGCCGACCTCGCGGATCGCCTCGGCCCGGCAGAGCATGAAGGCGCCGTTGACGGCGTCGACCTCGCCCGGCTCGTCGTCGCCCAGGTGCGCGGCGCGGTACTGACCGCCGCCGAGCCCGGTGAAGTGCCCCAGCGCGCTCGCCGGGGTCGGGAAGGAGCGCTTGGCGGCGTGGTCGAGCTCGCCGCTCTCGGTCACCAGCTTCACCCCGACCATCCCGATCCGCGGCTCCGAGCGCAGCCGGGCCAGCGCCGCGTCGAGCGTCCCCGCGTAGACCTCGGTGTCGGGATTGAGCAGCAGCGTCGCGTCGGCGTCGCTCTCCCGCAACACGATGTTGTTCGCCGCCGAGAAACCGATGTTGCCCTCGCGCCGCAGCCTCACTTGCGGGAACTCGCGGGCGACCATCTCCGGGGTCGCGTCGGGGCTGCCGCTGTCGACGACCGTTACCCGCATCTCGCCCTCCGCCGGAGGGTGCTCGGCGAGCGAGCGCAAGCAGCGCCGCAGCAGCGCTTCGGCGCCGTGGCTGACGATCACGACCTCCAGCATTCGCCTGTTCCTTTCTGTTGCCATGCCCCGATAAGGAACAGACGAAGGCTTAGTAGGCGCCTTCGCCGCGGACCATCGCCCGCGGCGTCCGCAGCAGGATCTCCAGGTCGGTCAGCAGCGAGAGGTTGTCGAGGTAGTCGCGCTCCATCGCCAGCCGCTCCTCGAAGGTGAGGTCGCTGCGGCCGTAGACCTGCATCGGCCCGGTGATCCCCGGCTTGATCGCCAGCCGGCTGCGCTGGCGCTCGTCATAGAGGGCGACGACGCTCTCCTCCTCCGGTCGCGGCCCGACCAGGGACATGTCGCCGCGCAGGACGTTGATCAGCTGCGGCAGCTCGTCGACGCTGGTGCGGCGCAAGGTGCGACCCGCGCGCGTAACCCGCGGGTCGTCCTGGATCTTGAACGCCGGCTGGTCGAGGGCGCCGATGTCGACCAGCTCCGGCAGCCGCTGCTCGGCGTCGGCGACCATCGTGCGGAACTTCAGCATCTTGAAGGGAGCACCGTCCTTGCCGGCCCGCGTCTGGCGGAAGAAGACCGGGCGCCCGTCGTCGAGCAGGATCCAGACCGCGATCGCCAGCAGCAGCGGCGAGAGCAGCAGCAGCATCGCCGCCGAGATGACCATGTCCATCGCCCGCTTCATCGCCACCGTCGAGCGCGGCGGGTCGCTGAAGCGGAAGTCGAGCACCGGCAGCTCGGCGAGGCGGTTGAGCTCGATCCCCGGGCCGAGCAGGCCGTAGTGCTGGGGCAGGAAGGTGAGCCCCAGGCCGGCCGCCTTGCACTCCTCGATCAGCCGCTCGGCGTCCTGCTCGCCCATCTCGTGTTCGGTGACGACGACGCGCTCGATCGCGTATTCGTCGGCGATCTTGGAGATGTCGGCGACCGAGCCGAGTCGCGGCAGCTCCTTCGCCGGCTTCTCCTCGGCGGCGAAGAGGTAGCCGACCAGGGTCAGGCGCGCCTCCGGGTGGGTGGAGATCCGCCGCGCCATCAGGTCGGCGACGGCGGCCGGCCCGACCACGACCCCGGTCGCGACCGCGGTCAGCCGGTGCCAGAGGAAGCGGATCGTCCCCCGCAGGGCGAAGCTGGCGGCGAGGGTGCCGACGCCGACCGCGATCGCGCTCTGCGGCGAGAGCGGCCCGACCGGGCTCAGCGCCAGCAGCCCGTCGAGCAGCAGCGTCCCCAGGGTGCTGGCCGAGATCAGCGAGGGCAGCTCGTCGAGAGTGCTGTGGCGGATCCGCCGGTGGTCGTTGTCGTAGAGGCCGTGGAGCTTGACGACGAGGATCCAGGCGGGGCTGAAGAGGACCGCCCAGAAGAGGGTGGCGATGTCGGTGGTCGAGGTCGCGGCGGTGACGATGCAGAGGGTCGCGACCAGCGAGGCCCAGTCGCCCGCGGCGAGCAGCCGGCGCAGGATCGCGCCGCGGCGGCGCCACCCCGCGGGCCCCTGCTGGTCGCCGAGGCGCGGCCGCTCGACCGGCGCCGGCCGCTCGGGCCCGGCGTCGGCGGGTTTCGGGTCGACCGGCCGCGTCATCCGCATCCGTCCCACCCTTCCCGCAGGCACTTTTCCAGCGGGTTCAGCTGCTGGGCGCGACGCAGGTCGGCCTGCGCCGCTGCCGTGTCGCCACCCCGGTGCTCGATCCGCCCGCGCAGGTAGTAGAGGAGCCAGTTGCCTTCCTCGCGGTCGATCGCCTCGGTCATCCGCTTGGCGCCGGTTTCGTAGTCGCCTTCCAGCTCGGCCAGCAGGCCGAGCTGCACGTAGGGGCTCGCCGCCCAGGGCTCGATCGAGCGGGCGGTATCGGCCTTTTCGACGGCGACCCCGAGGTTGCCTTCCGCCGCGGCGGCCTGGCTTGAGTCGAGCTCGCGTTCGACCAGCAGCGGCCCGATCAGCGCCAGGGCGGTGATCCAGGCGACGGCAAGGCCGCCGATCGCCAGCCCGAAGCCGCCGCGCGACGCGGCCTGCCCGTCGTCGGCGCGGGTGCGGGCGAGCTGCACGCAGCGGGCCGCGAGCAGGGCGCCGCTGGCGAGGAAGAAGACCGCCCCCAGCGCCGCAATCTCCCAGAACCAGTCGAAGGCCATACCTACAGCAACCGCCAGGGCGGCGGCCAGTAGCGCCGCGTTCAACTCGCGGGCGCGGCCACTGGCGGCCCGCCAGGCGGCAAATCCGGTCCAAAGCAGGAAGAGGACCATGCCCAGCGTCAGCAGGCCGCCGATCAGGCCCAGCTCGGCGAAGGCCTCCAGGTAGAGCGAGTGGGCGTTGTGGACGGGGGTTTCGATCGAGCGCAGCTTCACCCAGGAGAACTGGTAGGTCCCGGCCCCGTTGCCGGCGACCGGCGCTTCTTCGAAGGCGTCGATCGCGACCCGGTAGAAGTCGTGGCGGCCGGCGCCGGAGAGATCGCCGAAGTGCTGCTGGGGCTGGTTCGGGAACTCGATGTCGGAGCTGGAGAACTGGTCCCAGGCGCGGCCGCCGACGGTGGCGAGGGCCCCGAGGGCGAGCACCGCGGCGACGATCGCGGCGATCCTCAGGGCGCGCGGATCGCGGGAGATGTCCACCGCCCTGCCCGTCAACGGCCCGCGCCGGCGCGCCAGCACCCGCATGCCGGCGAAGAGGGCGACGGTCAGCGCCGTTCCCGCCAGCAGGATCGCCAGCACGACGACGCCCTGGTCGACCGCGGCGGCGTTGTCGAGGTTGTCGGCGAGGCTGTCGCGGGCCTGGACCGCGAGCACCGCTGGCAGGGCGCCGAGCACCCCGACCGCCAGCGTTCCGACCATCCAGAGGCGGTCGTGGGAGAGGGCGATGAGGCAGGCGGCGGCGACGAGCAGGGCGAGGACGCCGCCGCGCGAGTAGGTGAAGTAGAGCGCCAGCAGCACCGCCGGCATGCAAGCGACGGCGATCCAGCGCAGCGCCGGGGTCAGGGAGCGGCGGCTGAGCCAGGGGATCAGCGCCACCGCAATGCCGCATGCAACCCCGTTTGCGTTCCAGTAGCCGAGCGGATAGCGCAGTCGCGGACCGCTGCCCAAGCCCTCTGCGACGGGGAAAACATGGGGGAGGAGGCGGCTGGCGAGACCCATCAGGGCGACCGCAACCAGGGCAAAAACAATTCCTTCAGCGAAACGTTGGCGCCGTTGGTCGGTTTGGGCGATGAGGAATGCGGCAAGGAGGACGCCGAGGTAGACGAGAACGCGGTCGCCCTCGGTGATGCTCAGCTCAATCGACCCAGACCAAAGAGATGAGAAACCAGAAAAAATCGCCAGCGCCAGAAGCAGCCCGGTTCCCCAATAGAACGTCCGCCCCAGGGAGGCGCGACCAGCAGCACCGAGTACTAAAAGACCTGCAACCACGAGCCATACGGCGAGACCGGCGAGATGACGGTCGCCGAGGGCCGATCCACCACCCGTCAGGGCCAGCGCCCCGATCAGCAAAACTGGGGAGAAAGCCGCCGACGATTCCTCTAACCTTGCGCGCCATGCTTGGGAGCCGCCACCTCCCGGCCCGTGGCTCGGGCCGGTCCGTTTTCTCGCTTCTGTCAGTGCTTGCTGTGCTGGCATTTGCCCTTTTGCCGGCCGCCGCTAACGCGGATTCGGCTGGTTACGAATACGAAAACGCGGTCCCGACGCCGACGGGTGGAGCCCACAAGGCGCCGACCGTCGTCGGTGGGGGCGGAGAAGAAGACAAGGCCGAAGCCTCCGACAAGGGAGGCGGCTCGACCGGCGGTACCGGGCCTGGTTCTGGTGGAGGTTCATCGGGAGATGGGAATGGAAGCACGCCCGCCGGGCAGGGTTCCGGCGAGCATACGGGCGGAAACGGTTCCACCAGCCCCCAACACCAGAACGACGCCAAGGACGCGGGTGGGCAGGCAGGAAAGCTCACCGCGGTTCCCGCCGACTCCCAGGGCTCCGACGGCGGCGGTTCCTCGCCGGTGGTCCCGATTCTGATCGTCGTCGCCCTGCTTGCGGCGATCTCTGTGGGCGTTGTCTACTGGCAGCGGCGTCGCGGCGGCGATGCCGACTCCCCGATCACCCCGAAGGCGGGCTGAGGTATGGCCAGGTCAGGCGGTTCGGTCGGCTTTGGCGTGCGCGGGAGGGTGGCGATCGCCACCCTGCTGGCGCTCGCCGCGCTCGCTGTCTCGGCTTCCGCCGCGCAGGCAGTGCCGGCGATGTTCTGGGGCGCGGTGCCGCAGTCCTCGCTCAGCGTCGAGCAGTACCAGCGGGTCCACCGCGGCGGCGTCGACTCGATCCGGATCCCGGTCAACTGGGGAACCGCCCAGCCGACCGAAGGCGCCGCCTTCGACTGGGACGCGACCGACTCGCAGATCTCCGAGGCCGCGCGCACCGGGATCGACGTCCTTCCCTTCCTGGCCGGGATCCCCGCCTGGGCCGAACGGCTGGTCTCGGTCGGTGGCGGCGTCCAGGTGCCGGCGAAGCTGCCGGTCGCCGGCAAGGCCAAGGCCGGCTGGATCGCCTTCTGCAAAGCGGCGGTCGCCCGCTACGGGCCGAAAGGCTCCTTCTGGGCCGAAAACCCCGACGTCCCCTTCCGGCCGCTGCGCAACTGGCAGATCTGGAACGAGCCGAACTTCAAATTCTTCGTCCACAAGCCGAACCCGGCCGAATACGCGCAGATGGTGAAGATCTCCTCGACCGCGATCAAAGGCTCGGATCCCGGCGCCAAGGTGATCCTCGCCGGGCTCTTCGCCTGGCCGAAGGGCGGAAACTCGAAGACCGGCAACCACAACTGGTTCGCCTCCGACTTTCTCGAAGGCCTCTACAAGGTCCCGGGCATCGCCGCCAAGTTCGACGGGATCGCCTTGCATCCTTATTCGACTAAGTACCAGCTGCTGATCCCGCAGATCGAAGAAGTGCGGGATGTGCTGAAGAAACGCCACGATGCCGGCACCGGCATCTTCATCACCGAGCTCGGCTGGAGCTCCTCGCCGCGGAGCCCCGGCAACTCCTTCGCCAAAGGCCCCGCCGGCCAGGCGCAGCAGTTGACGGGAGCCTTCAAGCTGCTGGTCAAGAACCAGCGCAAGTGGCGGATCCAGCGGGTCTACTGGTTCTCGATCGACGACTTCGGCGCCGCCTGCAACTTCTGCGACGGCTCCGGCCTCTTCGGCGCCGGTTTCGCGCCGAAGAAGAGCTGGTACGCCTACGTCAAGTTCGCCGGCGGCACCCCTTAGCGGCCGGGGGGTCGGGATCGGCCTCCAGGCGCACGTCTGGCGCCTGTAGATCCGATCCCGACCCCCCGGCCGCTCGCTAATTTTGGACGGGGCCTGGACCCGTTCGCCCCACGCTCGATTCGCCGAGACCGCAAAAAAGCACCTTGAGGGGGACTTTTTGCGGTCTCGGCAAAACACCCTCCTGGCCAACGGGTTCGCCTGCGTAAGATCGGTGGGTTGGCAACTAAGGCGAAACCGAGTACGCAGTCCGACCCTCTGGCGCCGTTCAGCGCCGCGACGCGGCGATGGTTCGAGTCCTCCTTCGAGGGGCCGACGCCGGCGCAGACGGGCGGCTGGGAGGCGATCTCCAGCGGCGAGCACGCGCTTATCTGCGCCCCGACCGGTTCGGGCAAGACGCTCGCCAGCTTTCTCTGGGGGATCGACAAGCTGGCGCGCGCGAAGGACCTCGGGACCGGCGTCAAGCTGGTCTACGTCTCGCCGCTGAAAGCGCTCTCCTACGACATCGAGCGCAACCTGCGGGCGCCGCTGCGCGGGATCGGCGCCGACGTCGCCGTCGGCCTGCGCACCGGCGACACCTCGCAGAAAGAACGGCGGGCGATGGCGAAAACCCCGCCCGACATCCTCATCACCACGCCGGAGTCGCTGTACCTGATGCTTTCCTCCAGCGTGCGCGAGATCCTCACCGGGGTCGAAGCGGTGATCGTCGACGAGATCCATGCCGTGGCGCAGACCAAGCGGGGGTCGCATCTGGCCTTGACGTTGGAGCGGCTGGAGTGGTTGGTGAGGGAGTCGGGGGGGTCCTCTCCGGACAACAGCCGGGGAGGGTCCGGAGAGGACCCCCCCGACTCCCTCGTGCAGCGCATCGGCTTGTCCGCGACGCAGAGGCCTTTGGAGCGGATTGGGCAGTTCTTGGTGGGTCCGAAGAGGAGTTGTCGGATTGTTGATGCTGGGCAGAAGAAGGCTCTGGATCTGGAGATCGTCGTTCCGGTCGAGGACATGGCCGATCCGGGGGCGCCGGCGTATCCGAGCGAGGACGGGCCGCCGCCACCCGAAGTGGAGCCGAGCGCGCACGTGCGGTCGATCTGGCCGGCGATCTACCCCAAGCTCCTGGAGCTGGTCGAAGAACACACCTCGACGATGATCTTCGTCAACAACCGCCGCGCCGCCGAGCGCCTGGCCAAGAGGTTGAACGAGCTTGCGAACGGCGAAGGAGAACAAGAGCTACCAGCAACCGAGCATGGGGGTCACGAATCCAGCGCTTCTCCCGCGGGTGGCGCGGTAGGGGGGACCCCCCCTGAGGAAGCTTTAGCTACCGGAAGGGGGGGTGGGTCCCCTGCCGTGACAGGACCCGCGGGCCAGCAGCCCTACGTAGAGATCGCCCGCGCCCACCACGGCTCCCTTTCCCACGAGGAGCGCTCAGTCGTCGAGGAGATGCTCAAGTCCGGCAAGCTCCCCTGCCTGGTCGCGACCAGCTCCCTGGAGCTCGGCATCGACATGGGCGCCGTCGACCTCGTGATCCAGGTCGAGTCGCCGAAGTCGGTGACCCGCGGCCTGCAGCGGATCGGCCGTGCCGGCCACCGCATGGGCGAAGTCTCCAAAGGCCGGATCTTCCCCAAATACCGCGGTGACCTGCTCGAGTGCGCGGTCGTCGCCCGCCGCATGCGCGAGGCCGAGATCGAGGAGACGACGATCCCGCAGAACCCGCTCGACGTCCTCGCCCAGCACCTCGTCTCGCTGGCGGCGCACAAAGAGTGGGAGGTCGACGAGGTCGAGAAGCTCGTCACCTCGACCCAGTCCTTCCACGACCTCTCCCGCGAACAGCTGGAGAACGTCCTCGACATGCTCGACGGCCGCTACCCCTCCGACCGCTTCGCCGAGCTGCGGCCGCGGATCGTCTGGGATCGCACCGAAGGCACGATCCACGGCCGCAAAGGCGCCCGCCAGCTGGTCGTCACCAACGCCGGCACGATCCCCGACCGCGGCCTCTACGGCGTCCACCTGCCCGACGGCCGCCGGGTCGGCGAGCTCGACGAGGAGATGGTCTACGAGGCTCGCGCCGGCCAGACCTTCCTGCTCGGCTCCAGCACCTGGCGGATCGAGGAAATCACCCGCGACCGGGTGATCGTCACCCCCGCCCCCGGCGCCCCCGGCGCCGTCCCCTTCTGGAAGGGCGACGGGATCGGCCGCCCGGCC
>DASQCF010000004.1:0-46668 GCA_035634815.1 Solirubrobacterales bacterium
GCTCCTTCAGCCCCGGGGTCGCCGCCGCGAGGTAGCTGAAGATGCGGCTGCGGAAGAGGACGTCGCGCATCGCCCTCACCTTGAGCTGCAGCAGCACGTACTCCCGCATCGACTCGTCCGGGTCGATCGAGATGGCCCAGAGGTTCTCCTCCATCTCGACCTCGTGGAAGCCGACGGCGGTGTGCTCGAACATCCGCGAGGCGTTCTCCTGCGAGGAGACCTCGCAGACGATCGTCCGCTTGCCTTCGCTCGCGGCGCGCAGGCCGAGCGCGACCGCCACCGTCGTCTTGCCGACACCGCCCTTGCCGGTGACGATGACGAGCCTCTTGTCTAAAAGATCGGGGATTGGCTGATTCCTAGCAATTTCGGGGGGCAGCAGGAAAAGCGGGGTCCCATACGAATATCCGCGCAATGGGATTTCTAAGCCGCAAGAAGCCGAAGCCTGCTCCCGTCGAGATCCAGGAGGAGCGTCCGATGGAGGACGAGCTCCAGGGTATGGAAGAAGCAGTGCCTTTGAGGGACGAGATTAGGGACAGTGGCGATCGGGCCGCGGGTCCTGTCGACGCAGGGGACCCACCACCAGCTGCAGAGCAGCAGGTGGTCCCCCCTGCGACGCCACCCGCGGCAGAGGCCGCTTTGGCTGAGCCGTCCGAGGAGGTGGAGGAGGCTCCCTTGAACTCTGAGGAGGCCGAGGAGGATGACGGGCGGTTGAAGGCCGTCGACCTGATCGCGCCGACCCGCCTCGACTTCCTGGCCGAGAAGGAGTCAGCCGCGGAGCAGCCGGTGAAGAGCGCCGAGGTGATCGCCTTCGCCAACCAGAAGGGCGGGGTGGCGAAGACGACCACGACCCTGAACCTCGCCGTCGCCTTCGCCGAGTCCGGCTACCGCGTGCTCTGCATCGACCTCGACCCGCAGGGGAACCTGACGATGAGCCAGGGGATCGACCCCGACAAGGTCGAGAAAAGCCTCTACGACGTGCTCGTCAACGACATGCCGATCTCCGAGATCATCGTCAGGCGCGAGATCGACATCGCCGTCGCCTCGATCGACCTGGCCGGCGCCGAGATCGCGATGAGCACCAAGATCGGCCGCGAGCGCTCGCTGGAGAAAGCGCTGAAAGAGGTCGCCGGCGACTACGACTTCGTCTGCATCGACACGCCGCCGAGCCTCGGCCTGCTGACGATCAACGCGCTGACCGCGGCCAACAAGGTGATCGTCCCGGTCCAGTGCGAGTACCTCTCGATGCGCGGCCTGGTCCAGCTCCAGAACACGCTGAAGATGATCCAGGAGAACCTCAACCCCGACGTCCGCATCGAGGGCATCCTGCCGACGATGCTGGACTCGCGGACGATCCACGCCAAGGAGGCGGTGGAGATCCTCGAGGAGAACTTCGGCGACCTCGTTTTCCAGTCCCGGATCAAAAAGGCGATCAAATTCGCCGAGGCGCCGGTCAAAGGCGCCTCCGTCCTCAAGTACGATTCGACTTCGAGCGCGGCGAACTACTACCGGGATCTGGCGAAGGAGGTTCTGTCCCATGGCTCGGCGTAACAAGCGGGCAAGCATGCGCGAGGGGCCGCTTTCCGACCTCTTTCGGTCCACGTCTGAGGACGTGCCGGCCGATCCGCCGGAGGCGCCGCGGTACGGGCGCCAGGATCCGGCCGAGGTGAAAAACGCCAGGGACGAAGGTGGTCAGGACGCGGGTCCTGTCGCGGCAGGGGACCCACCCCCTCCTGCGCGGCAGGAGGGGGTCCCCCCTACCACGCCACCCGCGTCAGAGGCGCCATCGGGAGACGTTTCACTCCAGGCGGAGGAGGCGCCCGCTTTGTACGACCAGGAAATCGAAGGGTCGACCGAGTCGGCTCCGGAGCGGTTGAAAAGAGTTTTCAATGAGGAGCCGCTTCCGCGGGGGCGGGATCAGTTTGTGCCGGAAAACCCGCGTTATGGGCGGGAGGAGCCGGCTTATGAGCCACCTGGGAGCGGTGAGCCGCACCAGCCGGTGATCAAAGTCGTCGGCGTCGGCGGAGCCGGGGTCAACGCCGTCAACCGCATGGTCGACGCCCGCATCCCGGGGGTCGAGTTCATGGCGGTCAACACCGATCTTCAGTCGCTGCAGCTCTGCGTCGCCGACGTCACCGTCCACATCGGCGACGAGCAGACGCGCGGCCTCGGCGCCGGCGCCGATCCCGAGGTCGGCCACCGCTCCGCCTTCGAGGAGCAGGACAAGATCAAGCGCCTGCTGAAGGGCTCCGACATGGTCTTCGTCGCCGCCGGCGCCGGCGGCGGCACCGGCTCCGGCGCCGCCCCGGTCGTCGCCCGCCTCGCCCGCGAGGTCGGTGCGCTGACGGTCGGCATCGTCACCAAGCCATTCAGCTTCGAGGGCAGCCGCCGCGGCGACCAGGCGAACAAGGGCATCGACGAACTCGCCGCCGAGGTCGACACCCTGATCGTCGTTCCCAACGACCGCCTGCTCGACGTCCTCGACCAGCAGACCTCGATGGTCGAGGCCTTCAAGGTCGCCGACGACGTCCTCCGCCAGGGCGTGCAGGGGATCTCCGACCTGGTCACCCTGCCGGCGGTGATCAACCTCGACTTCGCCGACGTGCGCTCGATCATGTCCGAAGCCGGCCGGGCGCTGCTCGGGATCGGCATGGCCTACGGCGACGACCGCGCCGTCCTCGCCGCCGAAAAAGCGATCTCCTCGCCGCTGCTGGAGACCTCGATGGAGGGCGCCCGCTCGATCCTGCTCTCGATCACCGGCGGCAGCGACCTCTCGCTGGTCGAGGTCTCCGAGGCCGCCAAGGTGGTCGGCGAGGCCGCCCATCCCGACGCCAACATCATCTTCGGCGCTAACGTCGACGAGGAGCTCTCCGAGCAGATCTGGGTCACCGTCGTCGCCACCCGCTTCGACGGCCGCGGTCAGCCGCAGCGGCGCGCCACCGAGCCGACGATCCGCCGCACCAAGGACGCCGGTCCTTCCCGCCGCGGCCGCTCCGGCGAGCGTGAGCTGGGGATCGACGTCCCCGAGTTCCTCCCCGGCTGACGGCAGGCCCCATGCGAGGGGTCGTCGCAGCCGGCCATCCGCTGACCGCCGAGGCCGGCGCCGGAGTCCTGCGCGCGGGCGGCAACGCGGTCGACGCTGCGGTCTGCGCGGTGCTCGCCTCCTTCGCGGTCGAGAGCCCGCTGACCGGGTTCGGCGCCGGCGGCCACATGATGGTCCACCAGGGCGGCGAGACGACCCTGATCGACTTCTTCGTCGCCGCCCCCGGGCTCGACCGGATCGAGCGCGCCACCGAGCTGGTCCCGGTCCCGGTCCGCTTCGACGCCGAGACCACGCAGACGTTCTTCGTCGGCCCCGCCTCCTGCGGCGTCCCCGGGACCGCCGCCGGCCTCGCCCACGCACTGCAGCGGTTCGGGACGCTGCCGCTGGCCGATCTCGTCGGCCCGGGCGTGCGGCTCGCGCGCGAGGGCGCGCCGGTCAACCACGGGCAGGCCTACATCCTCGACATCCTCGCCCCGATCCACGAGCGGATGCCGGGGACGCGCGAGCTCTACGCCCCGGAGGGACGGCACCTGACCGAGGGCGAGGTCTTCCGCTTCCCGGAGTTGGCGACGGCGCTGGAACGCTACGGCGCCGAGGGCCCCGACCTCTTCTACAAAGGCGAGGTGGCGGCGGCGATCTCGGACTTCGTCGTCCGCCACGGGGGCATCGTCGGGCCCGGCGACCTCGCCTCCTACGAGGCGATCGAGCGCAAGCCGATCGACGCCCCCTTCCGCGGCGCCGAAGTCCTCACCAACCCGCCGCCCTCCTCCGGCGGCATCCTCATCGCCTACACCTTCGGCCTACTGGAGCGCCTCGGCCCGAGCAGCGGTCCCGAGCAGTTGATCGCGGCGATGGAAGGCGCCAACTCGCGGCGGGACCTCGCCTTCGCCGAGTCCCTCTACGAGGAGGGGATGGAGATCGGCTTCCTCGACCCGGCGGGGCTCGACCTCGCCGTCGCCGACCTGCTCGGCTCGACGACCCACATCTCGGTGCTCGACGCCGAGGGCAACTGCGCCAGCGTCACCTGCTCCAACGGCTCGGGGTCCGGCGTCCTGGTTCCCGGCACCGGCGTGATCCTCAACAACATGCTCGGCGAGGAGGACCTCAACCCGGCCGGGTTCCACCTGATTGCGCCGGGGCGGCGGGTGCCGTCGATGATGGCGCCGACGGTGGTGCTGCGCGACGGCGAGATCGTCCTCGCGCTCGGCAGCGCCGGCTCCAACCGGATTCGCTCGGCGATCCTGCAGACGGTGGTGCGGGTGGTCGAGCAGGGCTTCCCGGTCGCGGCGGCGATCGAAGCGCCGCGGTTGCACTTCGAGCAGGGGATCGTCCAGGCCGAGCGGGGCGTCGACGCCGCTGCGCTCGACCGCATGGAGGCGCGCGGGCGCAAGGTCGCCCGCTGGCCCTCACTCAACCTCTTCTTCGGCGGCGTCCAGGGGGTCGCCCGCGACCCGGCGACGGGCGAGCTGAGCGGCGGCGGCGACCCCCGCCGCGGCGGCGCCGTCGCATACGCTGACTGACCGATGGCGGCGGGGCCTGAGATCGACTTCGAGGCGGAGGGGCTGCTCGACGAGCTCGAGGGGGACGCCCGGCAGGCGCGGCTGGTCCTGCTCGAAGAGCTCGCCGCCGACGGCGTCCCGCTGGAGGAGCTGCACGAGGCGGTCGCCGCCGGCCGGCTGGCGCTGTTGCCGGTCGAGCGGGCGCTGGCCGGGACCGGCCGCCGCTACTCGGCGCGGGAGATCGCCGAGACCGTCGGCATCGACCTCGAACAGCTGCGGCGCTTCAGCGCCGCGCTCGGCGTCCCCTACGCCGACCCCGACGAACCGCGCGGCACCGAGGCCGACCTCGAAGCGGCGCGGCGGATCAAGGCCTTCCTCGACGCCGGTCTGCCGGAGGAGGGGATGCTGCAGGTGGCGCGGACGATCGGGATGGGGACGGCGCGGATCGCCGAGGCCAACCGGGAACTGGTGATCCGCACCCTGACCCAGCCCGGCGACAGCGAGCGCGACGTCGCCCTGCGCTTCGCGGCGGCGGCCGAGGCGATGATGCCGCTGGTCGGGCCGACGATCGTCCACGCCCTGCAGGCGAACATGCTGGAGCAGATCCGCCGCGACGTGATCGCCACCGCCGACCTCGCCTCCGGGGCGATCGGCGGCACCGCCAACCTCAGCGTCTGCTTTGCCGACCTGGTCGAGTTCACCCGCCTCGGCGAGGAGATCCCGGCCGAGGAGCTGGGCCTGGTCGCCGGTCGCCTGGAGGAGATGGCCAGCGCCGTCGCCGAGCCGCCGGTGCGGCTGGTGAAGACGATCGGCGACGCGGTGATGTTCGTCTCCGCCGAGACGGCGCCGATGCTGCGCGCGGCGCTGGCGCTGATCGCCGCCGCCGAGGCCGAAGGCGAGCAGTTTCCCTGGTTGCGAGCCGGCCTCTCCTGCGGCTCGGTCCTGCCGCAGTCGGGCGACTACTACGGCCGCCCGGTCAACCTCGCCAGCCGCATAACCGGCGTAGCCCGCCCGGGCAGCGTCGTAGTCGACGCCGCGGTCAAGGACGCGGCAGGCGACGGTTTCACCTACACCTACATCGGCGAGCGCCGCCTCAAGGGCATCGACCAGAAGGTCAAGCTGTTCCGGGCTCGGTTGGCTGAGTAGCTGGTGGGGTGGGTGCCGGTGGGGGTGTCCGGGAGCACCTCCGCCGGGAGACGCGTCTTATGGCTTACGCCTCAGATGCTGCTTGCCCGGCTCCATGCTGAGTACCCGGACACCCCCACCGGCGCCCTCCATCAAACGAGCTCTGGAGATCTCCATATCGAGACCGTGTGAGGCCGCGATATAGGCGGGCTGACACGGTCTCGATGAGCGAGCTGTCGAAAGCTGTCGCGAGGAGGGGCGGGGTACCCCTGATCGGTACTCAGCATGGAGCCGAGCCGGAAACCTTCACTGTCAGCCAGTGGCGATTCTCTCGGTGGAGGTGCTCCGAGCAGGGGTACCCCGCCCCTCCCTACCCCAACGCTCAGGCCGGCTTGCGGGCGGAGACGAGCAGGTTGTAGAAGAGCTCGGCCGGGAGGTAGGGCTCTAGCACGCGGGTGTCGACCTTCTGCAGGGCGAGGTAGCTGTTGAAGGCGAAGCGGCGCCAGCCGAAGGAGATCGATTCCGGCTCGGCGCTCGACTCGACCGTGCGCAGGCCCCAGCCCCAGGCGTTCGAGAGCAGCTCCTCGCCGCCGACGTGGCGCTTCTCGAAGCCGGCGTCGCGGAGCAGGCGGCGCAGGTCGGCGGGGGCGAAGGCGTGGACGTCGACCTCGGCCTCCAGCGAGTGGTCGTGGGACTGCTCGCCTTCGGCGACGGCGCGCTCGCGGGCGCCGACGGCGCGGCGCCAGAGCGGCGCCAGGGTTAGACCGGCGCGCTTGGGCAGCGCCGCCAGGGTGTCGCCGTAGCGCGAGGGCTCGCCGGCGAAGGCGATCATCCCGCCCGGCCGCAGGACGCGACGAAATTCAGCGAAGGCCTTGTCGAGGTCGGGGATGTGGTGGAGGACGGCGTGGCCGAGGACGAGGTCGAAGCTCTCGTCCTCGAAGGGCAGGACCTCGGCCTCGGTCTCGACCGTGGTCACGTCCTCCAGGCCGAGCGCATCCGCCGTCGCCGCCAGCCGCTTCAGCATCCCCGGCGAGATGTCGGTCGCGGTCAGCCGCTCGATCACCCCCAGCTGGACGAGGTTGAGCGAGAAGTAGCCGGTGCCCGAGCCGATCTCCAGCGCATCGCCGAAGGAGTGCCCCTTCGAGCCGCCCAGCGCCTTGACCAGCTTCAGCCGGACCTGGCGCTGGCCGACCTCGCCGAAGTCGATGCCCCACTTGGCGTCGTACTCCTCGGCGGCCGCGTCGTGGTAGCGGGTGTTGACGTCTTTGATGTGCTCGTGGGTGGCGGTGGGGGAGGCCGGCATGGCGCGGAACTCTAATAGCGTCCGGCGCGTGGAGCGTCACTACCTCCAGGAGAACCAGTCGCCCGGGGTGCCGCCGCTGCCGCTGACGGGCGAGCGCACCCTGCCCGACGTGCCCGAGGAGAACTACTGGTTCCGCCGTCACCTGGTGGTCTACGAGTGGATCGCCGAGCGGGTCGCGGGCAAGCGTGCGGTCGACATGGCCTGCGGCGAGGGCTACGGCAGCGACGTCCTCGCCCGGAGCGCCGCCGGCGTCGTCGGCGTCGACGCCAACCCAGAGGCCCACGAGCACGCCCGGCTCCGCTACCAGCGGCCGAACCTGCGCTTCGAGCGCGACCTGGTCGAGTCCTTCGCCGAGGCGTGCGACGCGGTCGTCTTCCTGCAGACGATCGAGCACGTCCAGGACCCCGGCGCGATCCTCGAGCACTTCAAGTCGATGCTCGCCCCCGGCGGGGTCGCCTACGTCTCGACCCCGAACCTGCTGACACTGGCGCCCCCCGGGGCGGAGAAGTCGGACAACCCCTGGCACGTGAAGGAGTACCGCGCCGAGGAGTTCCGCGCGCTCTGCGAGGCCCACTTCCCGCGGGTCGAGATGTTCGGCCTCTTTCACGCCCGCAAGCTGCGAGCCCATGAGCTGGCGATCAAGCTCGGGTGGGACAGCGTCCACAAAGGGCTGCGCCTGACCAAGCCCTTCTACGACCGCTTCACCCCGGCGATCGCGAGCTCTGATTTCAGCTTGAAAAAAGCAAATCTCGACGCTGCATTGGACTTTCTCGCCGTTTGCCATGCGTGAATCGGACTCGCCCCTGCCGGGGGGTGGCGCCGATTTGGGGGACCACCCCGAGAGGGGTGGTGGGACCAAATCGGGGACAGGACCCGCCGGCCCAGAAACCTTCGGGGACCTGGCGATCGTCCTGCACAGCCACATGCCCTACGTCGAGGGCTTCGGCACCTACCCCTTCGGCGAGGAGTGGCTGTTCGACGCGGTGATCCGCTCTTACCTGCCGGTGCTGGAGATGGCGCGGAACCTGACGATGACGGTCACCCCGGTGCTGGCCGACCAGCTCGAGGACGGCGGCGCGGCCGAGCGGCTGCGGCGCTTCCTGGTCGAGTGGCGGATCGGCGCCGCCGAAGCCGACCTGGAGCAGGTTGCGCCTGATTGCCGGGCGGCCTGCGAGGGGGAGCGCGACCGCTACCGCCACGCCCTCGAGCTGCTCGACGCCTGCGGGGGAGACCCGCTGGCGCCGTTCCAGCGAGCCGCGGCGGAGGGGCGGATCGCCCTCGCCGCCTCCTCTGCGACCCATGCGGTCCTGCCGCTGCTGGCGACCCGGCCGGGCCTGCGCCTCCAGCTCGACGCCGGCATCCGCTCGCACCGCCGGCGCTTCGGCTGGGACGGCGGCTTCTGGCTGCCCGAGTGCGCCTACGTCCCCGGCCTCGAGCGGGCGCTCGCGGAACACGGCGTGCGCTGGTTCTGCACCGACCAGAGCGAGCACGGGGAGCCGCTTGACGCTCTCGCCCCGGTCCACACTCAGGCGGGACCGGTGGCGCTGCCGATCGACTGGGAGGCGATCTCCTGGCTCTGGTCGCTGGACGGATACCCCTCCGACCCCGCTCACGCCCAGTTCGCCGGCAAATCGCTGCGCGGGATCCGGATCTGGCGGGTCGGCGGCGGCGCCTACGACCCGGACGCGGCGGAAGCCGTGGCGCGACGGCAGGCCGGGGAGTTCCTCGCCGCCGCCGCCGCGCGGCTGCGCGACTACGGCCGGGAGCACGGCCGGCGCGGCCTGCTCGTCTTCGCGATCGACACCGAGCTGCTCGGCCACTGGTGGTCGGAGGGGCCGATCTGGCTGCGCGACGTGCTCGAGGGGGCGGAGGAGGCAGGCGTCCGGCTGCTCACCGTGCCGCAGGCGCTGGCCGAGCACGAGCCGGTCGAACGCGAGCTGCGCGCCTCGACCTGGGGCGAGGGCAAGAACCTGCGGACCTGGGATTCGCCGCCGGTCGCCGACCTCGCCTGGGGCGCGCGGCGGATGGAGCTGCGTCTGCTTCGCGCGGTCTCCGCCGGCCTCGATCGCCAGATTCTGGAGCGTGCCGCGCGCGAGCTGCTGGCCGTGCAGTCGAGCGATTGGGCGTTCCTCGACCAGCGCAAGCAGGCGGGTGACTACGCCTACCAGCGCGCCACCGATCACTCACGGGCGATGTTGGAGGCCATAGACTGCGACCGCCCCACCGATCCGCGTATGCGTTCCCTCGCCCCGGACCTCAGCCTCGCTCCGCTTCTGGAGCCGTGAACCAGCCACCCGAATGACCCGCGTCCTGATTCTTTCCTGGGAGTACCCGCCACTGATCGAGGGCGGGCTCGCCCGCCACGTCCGCAAGCTCTCCGAGGCGCTGGTCGAGCGGGACGTCGAGGTCCATGTCCTCACCCGCGGCGGCGAGGAGTCGCCGGCCCAGGAGAACCGCAACGGGGTGGTCATCCACCGCATCCGCGAGCCGAAGCGACCGACCGACCTGGGCGAGTTCGTCGCCTGGATCGAACGGATGAACTCCGACATGCTCGCCGCCGGCGTCGAGCTCGGCGACCGCTACAGCTACGACCTCGTCCACGGCCACGACTGGCTCGTCGCCAACGCCTGCGACCACCTCGCCAAGCGCTTCGACGCGCCGCTGGTGACGACGATCCACGCCACCGAGTACGGCCGCCACCAGGGCTGGGTCGACAAGCACCCGCAGACCTACATCCACGGCGTCGAGCGCTGGATCACCAACCGCTCTGACCGGGTCATCGCCTGCTCCCACTACATGCGCGAACAGATCGCCGACATCTTCGGCGTCGAGGAGGGGCGGGTGAGCGTGATCCCGAACGGGATCGACCCCGACGACCTGCCCGCCCAGCCGGAGGCCGAGCTGGCGCGGCTGCGCTCCGAGTTCGCCACACCGGAAGAGAAGCTGGTCCTGCTGATCGGCCGCCTCGTCTACGAGAAGGGTTTCCAGCTGGCACTTGAGGCGATGCCGCGGGTGATCGAAGAGGCGCCGGGGACGCGGTTCCTGGTCGCCGGCTCGGGGACCCACGAGGCCGAACTGAAGCGCCAGGCGCAGGAGCTCGGCCTGATGGAGCACGGCACCTTCCTCGGCTGGATCGGCGACGACGTCCTGCACTCGCTCTACCGGATCGCCGACCTCACCGTGGTCCCCTCGATCTACGAGCCCTTCGGCCTGGTGGCGCTGGAGGCGATGGCTTCCGGCTGCCCCTGCATCGTCGCCGACACCGGCGGCCTGCGCGAGGTCGTCCCGCACGAGGAGGCCGGCCTGCGCTTCCGGGCCCACGACCCCGAAGCCCTCGCCGAGGTGGCGATCCGCGTCCTCTCCGACGACGAGCTCGGCCGCCACCTGGTCGCCGAAGCCTACGAGCACCTGCGCCGCTTCGACTGGGGCGACGTCGCCGAGCAGACCGCGGCCGTCTACGCCGACCTGGCCGGGGCCAAGACCCGCGGCTAAAGACGCTTCGCCGGGCTCAGCAGCCTTCCCGGCGGCGGGCGAGCGAGCGGTCGGTAATGCTGAAGGCGCCCACGTCGCTGTTGCCCGGGGTCCAGTGGATGCCGTCGAGCAGCTCCAGCGGCGAGATCGAGAGGGCGCCGGCAAGCTTCATCAGCGTGTCGACCCGTGCCAGGCGGGTGCCGGCCTCGAGCATCCCGATCTCGGTCCGGTGCAGCGAGGCGAGGGCGCCGAGTTCTTCCTGCGACATCGCCGCGCGGCGGCGACAGCGAAAGAGGTTGCGACCGAACTTCACCGCAACCTCCTCCGAACGCAGTCTCCCGTCGGCAGCCATGCAGACACTGTTTCGCGAACGGCGCATTGTCGGCCAGACAATACGTTTCAGGGCTGACGGACTTCTTGCAGCGGCTGCATCGTCGTCCAGGCCTCGGGGTCCGGTTCGACCGGCCGCTCCCAGCGCATCTCCGACGGCGCCTCGCGCATGCGGATGATCCGCGCCGGGATGCCGCCGACGACGGCGTTCGCGGGGACGTCCTTGGTGACGACGGAGTTGGTCCCGATCACCGAGTTGTCGCCGACGCTGACGCCGCGCAGCACGCAGGCGCCGTAGCCGATCCAGACGTTGTTGCCGACCTCGACGTCGCGCTTGTAGATCCCCTGCAGGCGGATCGGGCGATCGACCTCGACGATCCCGTGGTCGAAGTCGATGAACATCGCCCGGTCGGCGATCACGCACTGCTCGCCGATCCGCACCCGTTGGTAGGCGGAGATCGTGCACTCCTGGCCCATCACCGTCTTGGCGCCGATCTCGACGACCCCCTCGTGGCAGCGGATCTTGGTCCCGTCGCCGACCCAGACGAAGCGGCCGAAGCGGATCTCGCCGCGCGGCTCGATCTTCAGTTCGAGGCCGCGGCCGAGGAAGAAGGGGCCGTCGGAGCGCCAGCGCCGGCCGGCGGGCGTCAGCAGCCGTCGCCAGAGGTAGCGCCAGAGGAGCCGCGCGTAGCGCGGGTTCAGCATCCGGTTGCGGGCCAGGAAGCGGAGCACGGCGGGGCAACTTTAAAGGTGCGCGCGGGTCCAGGCGTGACCTCTTAGACTGGGCCGCCCTTGGCCGACGTCGCCAAATCCGCCCCCCTCGCCGAGCGCCTGCTGGCCGGCGAAAAGCGGGCCCTGGCGCGGGCGATCACCCTGATCGAGTCCGACGACCCGGCCGGCTGGGAGCTGGTCCGCGAGGTCTACCCGCGCACCGGCAAGGCGCGGATCGTCGGCTTCACCGGGCCGCCCGGGGTGGGGAAGAGCACGCTGATCGGGGCCCTCACCGGGGAGCTGCGCAAAGCCGAGCGCGAGGTCGCGGTGCTCTCGATCGACCCCTCGAGCCCTTTCACCCGCGGGGCCCTGCTCGGCGACCGGATCCGGCTCACGGACCACTTCCTCGACCCCGGCGTCTTCATCCGCTCGATGGCCTCGCGCGGCGCCCTCGGCGGCCTCTCCGAGGCGGCGCTGCAGGTGGCGCTGATCATGGACGCCGCCGGCAAAGACGACGTCCTGATCGAGACCGTCGGCGTCGGCCAGGCGGAGATCGACATCGTCGACCACGCCGACACGATCGTGCTGGCGCTGATGCCGGGCTCCGGCGACTCGATCCAGGCACTGAAGGCGGGGGTGATGGAGATCCCCGACGTGATCGTCGTCAACAAGGCCGACCACCCGATGACCGACACGATGGTCCGCGAGGTCCGCGGTGTGCTCGCCCTCTCGCAGGACCCGGAGGGCTGGAAGGTGCCGATCCTGCGCACCGAGGCAGCGCGCGGTGAGGGGGTCGAAGAGTTGGCCGCGCAAATCGACGCGCACCGAAAGTTCATCGAGCAGGCGGGGACGCTCGCCGAGCGCCGGGCACGCAACCTGCGCAGCGAGGTGCTCGGCATCGCGACCTCGCGGATGCGCCGGCGCCTCGAGCAGACGGTCTCCGAGGACCCGGCGACCGCCGCGCTTCTCGACCGCGTCGTCCGCCGCGAGCTCGACCCCGCGACGGCCGCGAGCGAACTGCTGGAGAAGCACGCCGATGGCTGAGGTGTCACCCGCTCCGGCCGCCGAGGCGATGGGCTGGATCGGCGCCGACGTCGCCGGGCTGAGCGGCGAATCCATCGGTCAGGTGCAGGGGTTTTACCTCGACGTCGAGAGCGGCGAGCCCGCCTGGCTGATCGCCCGCCTCGGCCGCCGGCGCCGCGCCCGGATCGTCGCCCTGCCCTTCGCCATCTGCGCCGGCGCCCCCTTCGGGGTCTGGGTCGCCCAGGAGCTGGACGCGATCCGCAGTGCCCCCGTCGTCGACCCTGTCCGCCCCCTGCGGCGCGAGCACGAGCTGATGATCTGCGCCCACTTCGGGATCGGCGAGAAGGTGGGCCGCGCCACCGCGGTGCGGGATCGTGAGCCCGGGGAAGTCACCGCGGCACCTGCCTGAGGGGACTTTCGCTCCGTAGAGTTTGAGCGGTGAAGACTTGCTTACTGCGGACCCCTGCGGCGGTGCTGCCGATCGCGGTTGTGGTCGCGGTGCTCCTGGCCGGCTGTGGCGCCGCCGGCGACGGGACGCCCCGGGACGGTGCGACGAACGCAGCCGCCGAAGCCGACTCGCAATCCGCGGCGCCGCTCGAACTCAAAGTGGTGGTCGATGGCTGGATGAGGCCGGAGGTCGCAGGGCTGCTGATGGCCGAAGCCCGCGGCTACTTCCGGGAGGCCGGGCTCAAAGTCTCGCTTGGGGTCCCCTGGCACCCCCGGCGCGCGGTTCCGTACATGACCGAAAAGTTCCTGGACATCGCCGTCGCGCAAGAGCCACAGGTGGTCATCGCAAAGAGCAGTGGGGCGCCGCTGGTGATCCTCGGCAGCCTGATCGCTCAGCCGACCGAGGCGATGATCTGGCTGCGCGGATCCAGGATCAGCTCGGTGGCCGACCTCAAGGGCAAGACCGTCGCGTATCCGGGCATCCCGTACCAGAAGAAATTTCTCCAGAAGGCGCTCGAACATGCAGGGTTGACGCTGAAAGACGTGAACCTCGACCAGGTCGGCTACGAACTCATCCCCACCCTCCTGAAGCACACCGCCGATGCGGCCTTCGGCGGCTGGGAAAACCTGGACGGCGCGGAACTCGAGGCTCGGGGGGCTGAACCGGTGATGACCGGCGTGCGGTCGCTGGGCATCCAAGACTACGAACAGCTCGTCGTTGCGGCTCGATCCGATTTCGTCGCCCAGCACCCTGAAGCGATCGAAGGGTTCATGTCCGCGGTCGCCCGCGGGACGGCCACGGCACAGCAGCACCCCCGGGAGGCGCTGAAGGTGGTCGAAGAAGCCGTCGAAGGGGACATCGACGCGACGCGGGCGGGCACCGAAGCCCAGATCAAGGCGACCCTTCCCCTCCTTGCCCCGGGCGATCCGATGGACCTCGACAGGGCCCAGTCCCTGATCGACTGGATGGCGAAAGAAAAGATGATCGCGAAGCCGTTCTCCGCGGACACGCTGTTGCCAGAAGGAGCCGGGGGGTGAGGAGCTTGGTCCGCGGGTGCGGGTCGAAGACCAGCCTGGGTTTCTGCCTCCTCGCGGTCGTCGCTCTGATCGCCGGGTGCGGCAAGGGAGGGAGCGACAGAAGCGGGCAGACCGAACCGGCGTCGAACGCAGAACCGAAAGCGGTGACGGCCCCCGATCCCTCGGGCGATCCCGCGCCGCCGAAGTGCCCCTCTCACTCGGAATCGATGGGAGTGACCCTCGACGGCGAACCGGGGGCCGAGAACGTCGGTTTCCTGATGGCCGAAGAACGGGGCTACTTCGCCGACGCCGGACTGAGCGTCGGGGTCGCGGGCCCCTGGACGCCGAAGCGCCCCATCAGGTACGTGGCCACCGGCGTCGACACGATCGGCGTCACCCAGCAGCCCCAGCTGGTGCTGGCAAGAGAGGAAGGGGTACCGGTCGTCTCCATCGGCAGCGTGATCAGGCAGCCCACCGCGGCGCTGATCTGGTTGCCGGGGTCGGGAATCCGCGACCTTGCCGATCTCAAGGGCAAGACGGTGGCCGTCCCAGGCGTTCCCTTCCAGGAAGACTTCCTCGCGGCGGTGCTGGCGCGGGCCGGCCTGACTCTGGAGGAAGTGAAGGTCAAACCCGTGAACTACAAAGCCGTGGCTGCCCTGCGCCATGGGCGGGCGGATGCGATCCTCGGCTCTTGGAACATCGAGGGGAAGGCGCTCGAAGAGCAGGGCGCCGATCCGGTTATCAAGCGCGTGCAGAGCCTCGGGGTGCCCCGCTACGAAGAACTGGTGGTGATCGCCCGCGAGGAGTGCGCGCGCAAGCACCCAGGGATGATGCGCCGCTTCATGGCAGCAGTCGCGCGCGGCACCGAAGCGGCGCGGAAGGATCGCACGGCAGCGGTAGATCGGATCGCGGAATACCGCGACTTCGATCGCGAATTCAGCGAGAAGACGCTGCGGGCGCAGCTGGACGTGACCCTTCCGCTCCTGGCGACCGGTGCCCGTATGGACCCGGCGCGGGCCAAGCTTCTAACCGCCTGGATGCACAAAGAAGCGATCATCGACCGGGAGCCGCCGGTCGGTGAGCTGTCCACGAACCCGCTGCCGGCGAAGCCTTGATCGGGGCACGGCTGAGCAGGCAGATTGCCGCCGGGGTGACCGTCGGGTTGGTCGCCCTGCTTCTGGGCGGGTGCGGTGATCCCGGCGAGGCGACGCCGACGGACGCGAGCGCGAAAGGGGTCGCAGAGCGGACGTCGTCTCAGCCCGAAGGGCCGCTCGAAATCAAGGTTTCGCTCGACGGCTGGATGGGAGCCGCTACCGCAGGGCTGCTGACGGCCCAGGCCCACGGCTATTTCGACGACGCCGGGCTCGACGTCTGGCTGGGTACCGCTTTTGAGCCCAGGGCGGCGGTTCCGCAGGTGTTGGAAGAAACCGACGACCTCGGCGTGGTGCGACTGCCGCAGGCGATCCTCGCAAAGGGCACCGGAGCGCCGGTCGTCGTCCTCGGCAGCGTCATCGCGCAGCCGACCGAGGCGATGATCTGGCTGCGGAGCGCGAAGATCGGCTCGGTCTCCGACCTCGAGGGGAAGACCATCGCGATCCCCGGCGATCAATACCAGGAAGAGTTCCTCCAGAGCGTCCTGGCGCGAGCAGGGCTGACGCTGAAGGATGTGACCCTCGACCGGGTCGCTTACAACCTGGCCCCCGCCCTCCTGGACGGCAGTGCCAGCGCCGCCTTCGGCGGCTCGGGGAACCTGGAGGGCGCGGACCTCAGGTCCCGGGGGGCGAGGCCGATCGTCGTCGCCGACCGATCGCTGGGGATCCCCGATTACGAACCGCTCGTGCTCATCGCCCGGGCCGATTTCGCCGCCGAACACCCCGAAGAGATCCGCGGGTTCATGTCTGCGGTGGCCCGCGGAACGGCCACCGCGCAGTGGCATCCCGACGCAGCCGCCAAAGCAGTTCGGCGGAGCACCGAAAAGGACCCGGAAACGACTGCGGCCGGCGGCCGGGCGCAGCTCGAAGCGACGCTTCCCCTACTCTCCCCGGGGGAATCGCTAGACCTCGAGCAAACCCAGACCCTGATCGACTGGATGGCGGAAGAAGGGATGCTCTCGGCGTCGTTTCCGGCCGACTCGCTGCTGGCTAAAGCTGCAGGCTCTTGACCTGCAGCAGCTCCTCGATCCCGTAGCGGCCGTTCTCGCGCCCGTGGCCGGACTGGCCGTAGCCGCCGAAGGGCGCGAGCGGGTTGAAGGCCCCGCCGTTGATCTCGACCTGGCCGGTGCGGATGCGGCGGGCGACGGCGATCGCGCGCTCGCCGTCGGCGGACCAGACGCCGCCGGCGAGACCGTAGGGGGTCGAGTTGGCGATCCGGATCGCGTCCTCCTCGCCTTCGTAGGGCTGGATCGCCAGCACCGGCCCGAAGATCTCCTCCTGGCCGATCGTCATCTCGGCCTCGACCTCGGAGAAGACGGTGGGGCGCACGAAGTAGCCGCGCTCCAGACCCTCTGGAGGCTCGACGCCGCCGGCGATCAGCCGTGCGCCCTCCTCGGCCCCCTTCTCGATGTAGCCGCGCACCCGCTCGCGCTGGACCTCGGAGACCAGCGGTCCGAGACGGGTCGAGGGGTCGAAGGGGTCGCCGGGGGTGAAGCTCTCGGCCGCGGCCTTGGCCAGCTCCTCGGCCTCGGCCAGGCGCTGGCGCGGGACCAGCATCCGGGTCAGGGCGCTGCAGGTCTGACCGCTGTTGAGGAAGCACTTGGCGACCCCGTCGGGAACCGCCCTGGCGAGGTCCGCGTCGTCGAGGATCACGTTCGGCGACTTGCCGCCGAGCTCCATCGCCACCGGCTTCACGGTCTCGGCAGCGAGCTCGGAGACGCGGCGCCCGGCCCTGGTGGAGCCGGTGAAGGAGACCATGTCGACGCCGGGGTGGCCGGCGATCGCCTCGCCGACGACCGGACCGAGCCCGGTGACGAGGTTGAAGACGCCGGCGGGCAGGCCGGCGGCCTCGACCACCTCGGCGAGCAGGAAGGCGTTCAGCGGCGTCACCTCGCTCGGCTTCAGCACCACCGTGCAGCCGGCGGCGAGGGCGGGGGCAACCTTGGCGGCGATCTGGTTCAGCGGGTAGTTCCAAGGCGTGATCGCGCCGAGCACGCCGACCGGCTCGCGGAGGATGCGCGAGTTGCCGACCTCCTCCTCCCAGGCGACTTCTTCCATCAGCTTCGGCATCGAGGCGAACTGCGAGGTCGGGAGGCCGACCTGGATGATCCCGCTCAGCTTCAGCGGCATCCCCAGCTCCTGGGTGATCGTCGCCGTCAGCTCCTCGGCACGGCCCTGCAGGCGGGCGACGATGGCCTCGATGTGCCCGGCGCGCTCCTCGCGCGAGGTCTGCGACCAGCTCTCGAACGCCTCGCGGGCGGCGGCGACGGCGCGGTCGGCGTCCTCGGGCGAGCAGGCCGGGATCGTCCCCACTACCTCCTCGGTAGCCGGGTTGACGACCTCGATCGTCTCGCCGCCGCTCGGCGCGACCCACTCGCCGCCGATGAAGATCTCGTCCCTGACCTGAAGCCCAGCCGCCGTCGCCATGGTTTCTCCTCGTTAGCCTTCGGAACGTTTGGTTTGTATAGTTTGAGTAGTGAGGCGGGAGTTCCTCTGCATTGCGATGATCGTAACTGGCGCTCTGATCATGGGGTGCGGTGGCGCCGAAGATTCCGGCAGCAGGACGAGTTCGACCACCGCGCGAGAAACGACGCTCACGCCTGCCGAAAAAACAATGGCGTTGTACGCCGGGGAACCGAGTCCGACGTTCCCGCGGCCGCTGCGGCTATGTCTCGACGGCGAGATGACCCCCGCCAACATCGCCATCTACATGGCGACCAAGAAAGGGTTCTTCGCCGATGTCGGCCTCACCGTAGATGCCGGCGTTCCGATTATTCCCCGCCGCCCCGTCCCCTACGTCACCGTGTACACCAACGACTTCGCCGTGACCCAGCAACCCCAGGCGATCATCGGCAAAGAAAAGGGGGCGCCGATCGTTGCGGTCGGGAGCCTGGTCTCACAGCCGACCGCAGCGATGATCTGGCTGAAGAAGTCGGGGATTCGGGGGATCGCCGACCTCAGGGGCAAAACCGTCGCGGTCCCGGGGATCCCCTACCAGGAAGAGATGCTCGAATCGATCCTGACGAGGGCGGGTGTGAAGCCGGAGGAAATCAGGGTCAAACGCGTCGGCTACAAGTTGATACCGGCTCTGTTGGAAGGAGAAGCCGACGCCATTTTCGGTGGCTCCTGGAACATGGAGGGGGTCCTGCTGCGGGAACGGGGAGCCAAGCCGGTGATCAAGCGGGTCCAGGAACTTGGAGTCCCTGGCTATGACGAAGACGTGATCATCACCCGCGCCGATCGCGCGGCCCGGGAACCCTGGGTGGTTCGCAGGTTCATGTCGGCGTTGAGACGCGGGGTCGCAGCGGTGAAGCGAAACCCGGAGCTCGCGGTCAAGTTGCTCGCAGCCAGCCCCAACGAATACGAAGCCAGCGAAAAGGCAAACCTCGCCCAGGTCCGGGCTACGTTGTCGCTGCTGTCCCCGCCCGGGCGCTTCGCCCCCGGTCGAACGCGCAAGCTCGTGGCCTGGATGAGGGAGCAGGAAATGATTCCGCGAGGCACCGCCTTCTCGCAGCTCTTCACCAACCGGTACCTCAACCCCAACGAGCCGCAAGCGGCGGGCTAGGCGAGCGCCGCGGTTTCGCGGCCAGGCTCCTTCGCTCCGGGCCCCGGAACCTGCTTCGCGTCGCGCGCGGTCAGCAGCTTGCCGCAGCTTTCGCAGATGCCGCGCTCGCTGACGGTGCCGCCGCACTCCTTGTGGACGATCAGGCGCCGCGGGCCCTCTGGGCTGGGGGAGTAGCGGTCGCCCCAGTTGAGCAGCGCGATCAGCGCCGGCCAGAGGTCGAGGCCCTTCTCGGTCAGGAAGTACTCGTAGCGGGGCGGGCTTTCCTGGTAGGCGCGCCGTTCGAGGATCTCCTCGTCGACGAGGCGCTGCAGGCGCGCCGAGAGGACGTTGCGGGCGATCCCCAGCGACTCCTGCATCTCGCCGAAGCGGCGGTTGCCGTGCATCACCGAGCGGACGATCAGCAGCGACCAGCGCTCGCCGATCACCTCCAGGGCCTTCGCCACCGAGCAGTCGAGACCGGGGTAGTCGCGGTGCAGCACGTGTGAAGCTTCGCACACTTGGTTGCATCAAGCAACTGACTTGCGGTAGGCTCGCGCCATCCAGAGTTGCTTCATGCAACCAAGCCGATCGGAGGCTCCAGATGAGGCTGATTCCAAGACACAGGCACCACCGCCGGCCGAAGGGTCCGCGGATCGCGATCAGCGAGGCGGAGATCAGCGCCGACCTGCACTACCCGGCCCAGCCGTCGCGGCCGCGCCGCACCGCCGACCTCCAGCGACTGGAGATCAGGTGAGCGAGAACGGGCTGGTGACCGCGCCGGAGGGAAGCGCGGCCGAGGTCGCCGAGGCGTTCGCCGCCTCCGATCCGGACAACTCCCGCAGCCGCACCCTCGTCTGGCAGGACCCGGTGCCGACGGCGGCTGCCGGCGCGGCGCTGACCGGGATGGAGTACATGACCGCGGTGGTCACCGGCAAGGTGCCGCCGCCGCCGATCGCGGTGACGATGCGGCTGCGGCCGGTCGAGCTGGAGGAGGGGAGGGTGGTCTTCGAGGGCGAACCCGGCGAGGAGCACTACAACCCGATCGGCGTCGTCCACGGCGGCTACGCCGCGACCCTGCTGGACAGCGCTCTCGGCTGCGCCGTCCACACCACTCTGCCCGCCGGGGTGGGCTACACCTCCCTCGGGCTGGAGGCGAAGTACGTGAGGCCGATCACCCGCGACACCGGCCGTGTCCTCTGCGAGGCGCGGGTCGTCTACCGCGGGCGCAAACAGGCGACCGCCGACGCGAACATGACCGCTGCCGACAGCGGCAAGCTGCTCGCCCACGGGATCGCCACCTGCATGCTGCTCGGGGACGCTTAGGAGGAGAGGCGTTGCGCGAGCTCGACCAGGAGCCGGACGCCGAAGCCGCTGGCTTCGTTGCCGACGTACTCGCGGCCGGTGTCCCAGGCGGTGCCGGCGATGTCGAGGTGGGCCCAAGCCGCCTCGCCGACGAATTCCTCGAGGAAGGCGGCTGCGGTGAGGGTGCCGGCCAGTCGCTTCTTGCCGAGGTTGGAGAGGTCGGCGACCGACCCCTTCATCAGCTCCGTGTACTCGCGGTGGAGGGGCATCCGCCAGAGCAGCTCGCCGGTCTCCTCGCCGGCGCGGAGCGCTGCGGCGGCGAGCTCGTCGTCGTTGGCGACGAGGGCGGCGTAGGTCTTGCCCAGCGCGACCTCGACGGCGCCGGTCAGGGTGGCGATGTCGACGACCCGCTCGGCCCCGAGCTCGACCGCGTAGGCGAGCGCGTCGGCGAGGATCAGCCTGCCCTCGGCGTCGGTGTTGTTGACCTCGACCGTCTTGCCGTTGTACTGGGTGATCACGTCGCCCGGCTTGATCGCGGTTCCCGAGGGCATGTTCTCGGTCGTCGGGACGAGCGCGATGAGGTCGACGGGGAGGGCCAGCTCGGCGATCGCGGCGACCGCCTCCAGCACCGCCGCGCCACCGGACATGTCCATCTTCATCTCCTGCATCCCGGCGCCCGGCTTCAGCGAGATGCCGCCGGTATCGAAGGTGACCCCCTTGCCGACGAAGGCGAGCGTCGGCCCGGAGCCACCGCCGCTGTAGCGCAGCACGATCAGCTTCGGGTCCTGCGGCCCGCCCTGGCTGACCGCGAGCAGCCCGCCCATTCCCTTCGCTTCGAGCTCGGAGCGGCCGAAGACCTCGGCGTCGACGGAGTCCGAGCCGGCGGCGATCTCCTCGGCGCGCGCCGCCAGAAAGCTCGGGGTGGCGACGTTGGCGGGCGTGAACTGCAGGTCGCGGGCCCGGTTTTGAGCTTCGGCGAGGAGCGCGGCGACCTCGGCCGCGCCCTCCAGCTCGGCCGGCGCCAGCAGGGTCAAAGATTCGAGCCGCGGGGCGTCGCCGGCGTCGGACTTGAAGCGGTCGAAGCGGTAGGCGGCGAGGATCGTTCCCGTGATCAGCGCCGCGGCGCTCGCCTCGGCGTCGTCGCCCTCTGGCAGCGCCCAGGCAAGCGAGCCCGCCTGCAGGCGGGAGGCCTCTTTGGCGACGACCGCGGCGACGACGCGCAGCTTCTCGGCGTCGAGCCCGCCGCGCTCTCCGAGCCCGACGACGAGCACCGGCGGGGTCCCCTCGGGCCGCAACAGCGCCAGCTTCTTGAAGTCCGGACGGGCGGAGTCGGCGCCGGCCGCGCCGGCGACGGTCGCGTCCAGCTCACCGTCCTCGAACAGCCCGACGGCAACCAGGTCGGCATCGATCCCGACCAGCTCCGCCTGCTTCACCTCGACCTTCATCGGCCGCGAGTCTATGCCCTGTCGGTATCGTCATCCGCTGGACCTGGCGGACAGGGGCCAGGCCAGCGAACTTCGGAAAGGAAAAGCAGTAGATGCCCAGCTCAGTGATTCTCGGAACCGCGCGCACCCCCTTCGGAAAGATGGGCGGCGGTCTCTCCTCCCTCGACGCCACCGACCTCGGCGGCCAGGTGATCGAGGCAGCCCTCGACCGCTCCGGCGTCGCTCCCGAGCAGGTCGAGCAGGTCGTCTTCGGCCAGGTCCTGCAGGCCGGTCAGGGGCAGATCCCCTCGCGCCAGGCCCAGATCAAGGGCGGGATCCCGAAGGAGGTCCCCTCGGAGACGATCAACAAGGTCTGCGCCTCGGGCATGCGCTCGCTCGGGCTCGCCGATCAGGCGATCCGCGCCGGCGACTCGAACGTCGCCGTCACCGGCGGCATGGAGTCGATGAGCCAGGCGCCATACCTGCTGCCGAACGCCCGCTTCGGGTTCCGGATGGGCGACGTCAAGGCACTCGACGCGATGACCCACGACGGGCTGACCAACCCCTTCACCGAAAAGCAGATGATCAACGAGGCGAGCGAGGTCTCCAACGAGCTGGAGATCACCCGCGTCGACATGGACCGCTTCGCCGAGCGCTCGCACCGCCTCGCCCACGAGGCGACCGAAGCCGGCCGCCTCGCCGACGAGATCGTCGGCGTCACCGTCAAGTCCCGCAAGGGCGAGACGACGGTCGAGGCCGACGAGGCGATCCGTCCCGACACCACCCTGGAGACGCTGGCGAAGCTGAAGGCGATCGGCGGCGATGACGCCACCCACACCGCCGGCAACGCCCCCGGCGTCAACGACGGGGCTGGCGCGATCGTCGTCGCCTCCGAGGAGTGGGCCGAGAAGAAGGGCAAGACTCCGCTGGCCCGGATTCTCTCCTACGGCACCGTCGCCGACGACTTCCCCTACCTGGCGAAAACGCCGGCCAATGCCGCCAAGCAGGCGCTGGAGAAGATCGGCAAGAGCGCCGACGAGGTAGACCTCTGGGAGATCAACGAGGCCTTCGCCTCGGTCGCCCTCAACAGCGTCCGGATGCTCGGTGTCGACGAGGAGAAGGTCAACGTCAACGGCGGCGCGATCGCCCTCGGGCACCCGATCGGCGCCTCCGGCGCCCGCATCGTCGGCGCCCTCGTGCACGAGCTGCGCCGCCGCGGCGGTGGCCTCGGCGTCGCCGCGATCTGCTCCGGCGGCGGCCAGGGCGACGCGATCGTCATCGAGGTCAACGGGGGCTGATCTCCCCTTGAGCGAGCAGCCCGCGAGCGAAGTGGCGCCGCGGGCTGCCGCTTTTTTTGACCTCGACAAGACCCTGATGGCAGGGTCGAGCGGGATGCAGTTCGCCCGCATCGCCGCCAAGCAGGGGATCGTCGGCAAACGCCAGCTCGCCAGCTGGGGCTTCGAGCACCTGCGCTACCGGCTGCGCGGCACCACCGACGAGCGCACCGCCGAGGTGCTGAGGGTGGCGCGCGAGCTGATCACCGGCGTGCCGGCCAAGAACGTCGACCGGATGGGGCCGGAAGTGATGGCGGCGATCCTGCCGCGGGTCTTTCCGCAGATGCTGGAAGAGGTCTACGCCCACCAGGACGCCGGCCGGCCGACCTTCATCGTCAGCGCCGCCGGCAACGGCGTCGTCGAGCAGCTCGCCCACGTGCTCGGGATGGACGGCGGCATCGGCACCCGTTACGAGGTCGATGGCGACGGTGGCTTCACCGGCCGCCTCGACGGTCCCTTCGTCTACGGCGAGGGCAAGGTCGAGGCGATGCGCGAATACGCCGCCCGGCACCGGATCGCCCTGGAGGACTCATACGCCTACTCCGACTCGCTCTCGGACCTGCCGATGCTGCGCGCGGTCGGCAACCCGGTCGCGGTCAACCCCGACCCGCCGCTGGCGGCGATCGCCCGCGAGGAGGGCTGGCAGGTCCTGCGCTTCGAGCGCCTCGGCCGCCGCCTCGTCGCCCTGGCGGTGACGCTGCTGGCGACGGTCGCCGGCTTCGGCGCACGCCGCGCAGCAGCCACCCGCCGCAAGGTCCCCCAACGCCGGTTCTACGTGCGCCGTTGATTCGTCTGTTCCTTTTCCTGTTCGTGCAACGAAAAGGAACAGACGAATGCTGAATCACTAGGCTTCGCGCTGATGAGCACCGCTACCGCCCGCAAGATTCGCGTCGTCGTCGCCAAGCCCGGCTTGGACGGCCACGACCGCGGCGCCAAGATCATCGCCCGCGCCCTGCGCGACGCCGGCATGGAGGTGATCTACACCGGGCTGCACCAGACGCCCGAGCAGATCGCCGAGACGGTGATCCAGGAGGATGCCGACGCCGTCGGCCTCTCGATTCTCTCCGGCGCCCACATGACGCTGGTCCCGAAAGTGGTCGCACTTTTGAAAGAGCAA
Organism: Solirubrobacterales bacterium; assembly: GCA_035634815.1. Taxonomy (GTDB): domain Bacteria; phylum Actinomycetota; class Thermoleophilia; order Solirubrobacterales; family 70-9; genus VAYN01. The sequence goes on from DASQCF010000004.1 coordinate 23,839, forward strand.
GGCGGCGACGACGTCCTCGTCACCGTCGGTGGCACGATCCCCGCCGACGACATCCCTGAGCTGAAGCAGCTCGGGGTCGCCGAGGTCTTCACTCCCGGCGCCGGAACCGACGACATCGTCGAGTTCATTCAGGAGCGGGCGACCGCCCGCCACGCCGAAGACTGAGCTCGGACCGCGGTGTCTGCGCCGCCTGCGTGACATCTGACACGGATTCGTGCATAGGTCCGTCCGATCCGGGTATCATCCTGATTGACTCGTCAGTCAACCGCCGGCAGGCGCTAAGATCGCGCCCCGCGAAGACCTGAGAATCACCCCCTAAGGAGGCTTTGTTTTGAAGATCTGCGTCCTGGTCAAGGAGGTCCCGGACGCCGCCGTTCAGAAGCGCATCGACCCAAGCACGATGCGGCTGGACCGCGGCGGCGAGAAAAACCTCAACCCCTTCGACACGCACGCCCTCGAGGCGGCAATGCAGATCAAGGAGGGTGGGGCGATCCCGGTCGAGGAGGTCGTGGCGGTGACGATGGGCCCGAGCTCCGCGGTCCGCGCGCTGCACAAGGCCGTCGCCCTCGGCGCCGATCGCTCGGTCCACCTCTCCGACGACGCGCTGGCCGGCTCCGACGTCTGCGCCACCGGCTACGCGCTGGCCAAGGTGCTCGAGGCGGAGAGCCCCGACCTGGTCCTGCTGGGCCAGCAGTCGGACGACGGCGAGTGCTACACGATCGGCGCCGTGGTCGCCGACCACCTGAAGATGCCCTCGCTGACCCAGGTGATCCAGATCGACGTCACCGACGGCAGGCTGCGCTGCGAGCGTCAGGCCGAGTATGGCTACGACACCGTCGAGATCGAGCTGCCGGCCGTGATCAGCGTCGGCGACGCGATCAACGAGCCGCGTTACCCGAGCCTGAAAGCGATCATGGGCGCGAAAAAGAAGCCGCTCGACTCGAAGGCGACCGGCGACGTCGGCATCGAGGCCGGCCAGGTCGGCGCCGACGGCTCGAAGACCAAGGTCCTGGGTCTGAACCCGCCTCCGGCGAAGGAAGCGGGCGAGATCATCGAGGACGAGGACACCAACGAGACGGTCGAAAAGATCGTCGCTTGGCTGGACGAGAGGAAGCTGATCTAGATGGCAGGCATCCTGGTTTACGCCCTCCACGACGACGAGGGCAACTTCAACAAGAACTCGCTCGGGGCGATCTCCGAGGCGGCCAAGCTGGCCGGCGAAGTCGGCGGCGAGGCCTCCGCGCTGGTGGTCGGCGAGGTCGCCGACGACGCCTGCGCCTCGCTCGGCAACTACGGCGCCGCCAAGGTCTACCGGGCCAAGAGCGTGCCCGAGGGCCTGGCGCAGCCGATCGTCGACGCGATGGCCAAGGTCATCCAGGACGAGGGGATCTCCTACGCCCTCTTCGGCGGCGGCCTGCTCGGCTTCGAGATCGGGGCCGGTCTCACCGCCCGGCTCAACGCCGGCGTGACCATGGAGGTCACGGCGGTCAAGGTCGACGGCGGCAAGCTGGTCGTCGAGCGGCCGATCCTGCAGGACTCCGAGATCGCCGACGTCGGCTACGTCTCCGAGCCCGGCATCATCATCGGCCGCCTCAACGCCTTCGACGCCAAGGAGTCCGGCGGCACCGCTGAGGTCGTCGACGTCGACGTCGAGCTATCCGAGTGGTCGTCCAAGGCGAAGCTGGTCCAGCGCGGCGAGCAGCGCGGCGCCGACGTCAACATCGAGGACGCCGACATCCTCGTCGGCGGCGGTCGCGGCCTCGGAGCCAAAGAGGGCTTCGAGCTCTGCGAGCAGCTCGCCGACTCGATGGGCGGAGCCGTCGCGGCGACCCGCGCGGTCGTCGACGCCGGCTGGTACCCCTACGCGGCCCAGATCGGCCAGACCGGCAAGACGGTGGCGCCGAAGCTGTACCTCGCCGCCGGCGTCTCCGGGGCGATCCAGCACAAGGTCGGGATGCAGAATTCGGAGAACATCCTTGCGATCAACAAGGACCCGAACGCTCCGATCTTCGAGTTCTCGGACCTCGGCGTGGTGGGCGATCTCCACAAGATCGTCCCCAAGCTGACCGAGGCGATCAAAGCGAAGAAGGGCTAGAGAGCGATGCCAGTAGCTCCGAGCGAGTTCCCGCCCCCGTTCGATCCCGAGAGCGTCATCGCGGCGCCGACGGACCCGGAGGACGAGCGTATTGAAGTTGGCGTGGCGATCGTCGGCGGCGGCCCCGCCGGCCTCGCCTGCGCCAACAAATTGATGCAGCTCCTGGAGAACGAGCCGGAGCTACTGGAGAAGCTCGGCGAAGTCCCGGTCGCGGTGATCGAGAAGGGCAAAGTCGCCGGCGCCCACCTGCTCTCCGGCGCCAACGTCGACCCCTCGGCGCTGACCAGGCTCTTTCCCGACCTCGACCCGGCCGACTGGCCGCCGGTCTACCAGGAGGTCACCAAGGACGCGACCTACTTCCTGACCAAGAGCAAAGCCTTCCCGCTGAAGCCGCCGCCGCCCAACTTCCGCAAAGAGGGGACCTACACGATGTCGGTCTCCAAGCTGGGCCGCTTCCTCTCCGAAAAAGCCGAAGAGGCCGGCGTCTACATCCTCACCGAGACCGCGGCGACGCAGCTGCTGGTCGAGGACCGGATCGTCAAGGGCGTCCGCTCCGGCGACCGCGGCCGCGGCAAGGAAGGCGAAGAGCTCGGCAACTTCGAGCCCGGCTCCGACGTAGTCGCCAAGGCGACCGTCTTGGCCGAGGGCACGATCGGCCACCTCACCTACGCCGCGATGGACTACTTCGACATGCGCGAGGGCTCCGACCCGCAGGTCTGGGAGCTCGGGGTGAAGGAGATCTGGGAGGTCCCCAAGCCGCTCGATCGCGTCATCCACACCCTCGGCTGGCCGCTGCGCTGGAGCCCGCGCTTCAAGGAGGCGGGCGGCAGCTTCATCTACCCGATGGGCGAGGACAAGGTCTGCTTCGGCCTCGTCGTCGGCCTCGACAACACCGATGCCACCTTCTCGGTCCACGACGCCCTGCAGCTGTTCAAGACCCACCCGTTCATCGCCAAGATCATCGAGGGCGGCAAGCGGGTCGGCTGGGGGGCGAAGACGATCCCCTCGGGCGGCTACTGGGCGCTGCCGAAGCGCTTCTCGGTGCCCGGCATGCTGATGGCCGGCGACGCCGCCGGCATGGTCAACATCGCCGAACTCGCCGGCGTTCACTACGCGATGCACGCCGGGATGTACGCGGCGGAAGCGATCGTCGAGTCGCTGAAGAAGGACATCGACTCGGTCAATTTCGAAGGCTACGACGCGATGATCCGCAACTCGGAGATCGAGAAGGACCTCTACCGCTCGCGGAACATGAAGCAGCCGCTGACCAAGGGCCTGATCTTCGGCGGCGCAATGGGAAGCGCGATGGTCGCGACCAAAGGCGCCTTCCCCGGCGGCCACTGGAAGATCGAGGACAACGCCGAGATCCCGGTCTTCGAGGGCAAGGCGGGGGACGCCTACCCCAAGCCCGACAACGAGGTGACCTTCAACAAGCTGGACTCGGTCTTCCTCTCCGGCAACGCCACCCGCGACGACGCCCCGAACCACGTCCGCATCCAGACCCACGTCCCGCGCGAGGTCGCCCAGACCTGGGTCTCGATGTGCCCGGCGCAGGTCTACGAGATCCCCGAGGACCAGCTGGAGAGTGGCGCGGCCGAAGTCGACGTCCATGTCACCGCCTCCAACTGCGTCCAGTGCGGCGCGATCACGGCCAAGGGCGGCCGCCTCACCCTCCCCGAGGGCGGCGACGGCCCGCTGTACCAAGAGACGTAGAAAAGCGGTTCGCCTAAAGGCACGATCCGCGCGCCACGCGTGCGGATCGGCCTTTTAGGGTCGCAGTGTGGTTCTGGCGTCTTTGACGAACGACGTGGTGACGGCCTTTGGCCTCGCAGCGGCCGCGATCGCCGTCTGCGGATTCATCGCACATGTCAAGCCAGCGCTCTCGGGCGCCGATGAGCAGCGACTTCGGAGGGCGACGCTGAGAGGCGGAATCGTCGGGATTATCCTCGCGACTTGTGTAATTGTTTTGTCTGCGTCGACCAGCTAAGGTGGAAACATGACCGAACGCAAAGCGATTGCCCTGATGATGATCGTGATTGTCGTGGCGGGCCTCGGTGCGTGGCTGGCAGTTGTTCTGCTGAGCGGGAACGGAGGACTCGCCACGGCGGCGATGATCGTCGTCTCGGGTATTGGAATCGACCAGATGTCCCGAGTGGGCATGAAGTACGACCGCCGCTGAGCGGCCGCCGACGGAGTGGTGCCTAAGCCGCTTCGGCTTCCTCCGTCCGGAGCAGCGCCGCGCCGTCGAAGATCTGGGCGGTGCTGGCTGCCGTCGGAGTGAAGTCGAGGGTGCTTCGCCGCCGCGGCGCTGCGATCACGGTCCACTCGTCGCAGCCGGCGAAGGCTTCGTCGAGGCGCCGGGCCATGGTGCTGCGGGGGCGGTGCTGGTCGAAGATCTGCTTGGACATCGAGTCCGTCCTCCTGTAGGGGGTTGACGAATCTTCCCCTCGCCCGTCGGACGAAAAATATGCAGTTTGCGATTGTTTGGGAACGCTTGTTCGCTCAGGCGGTCAGGAGGAAGCCGCAAACTCGGCGATCTCCTCGGCCAGCCGCTGCGGTTGATCGAGCGCGACGAAGGTTTTCGCGTCCGGGATCCGCACCAGCTTCGCGTTCCCGGCTTCGCCGGCGAGCCGCTCGGCGTAGGAGATCGGGAAGTACTTGTCGCCCGGCGCCCAGGCCAGCAGGATCGGCAACTGCGACCCCCGCAGCTTCTCCGCCGCCGCCAGCGTGTGGCGCTTGTTCATCCCCGCGGTGACCTTGGCGGCGTCGCGGAGGACCGCCGAGTCGGTCTTCGCCGGCGCCATCCAGGAGGCGACCAGCTCGTCGGGGATCTTCGTCTTCGCGAACGGCTTGAAGGCGCGCCGGGCGAGCGCTTCGACTCGAAACGGCGCCGCGAGGAGGAACATCCCGCCCGGCAGCTTCGCCAGCGGTGGCATCGCCTTGAACATCCCCGGCGGAAAGTTCTCGTGGGTGTCGCAGTTGGTCAGCACCAGGCGCCCGATCCGCTCCGAATACGAGGTGACCAGGACCTGGGACATCGCGCCGCCGGAGTCGTTGCCGACGATCGTCACGTCCTCCAGCTCGAGCTTGGCGAGGAACTCGGAGATCAGCCGGGCGATGCCCGGCGGGGAGAGGTCGGCATCCGGGCTCATCGCCACCTGGTGGGCGGCGATCGGCCAGTCCGGCGCGATGCAGCGGAACCGGTCGGAGAGGGCGTCGACGACCCCGTCCCAGAGTCGGCCGTCGACCAGGTAGCCGTGGACGAAGACGATCGGCTTGCCGGCGCCCGCCTCGCGGTAGCGAATCGTTCCCTGGGGCAGTTGCAACTCCTTGCGCTGGTCGGTCATGGTGCTCCTCTCGTCGGTGTCGACATCTAACATACATACAGAATGAATGTATCCGGGATAAACCGAAAAAGCCTTAGGCGGCTTTTTCGGGCGGAGAGTCGATGAAGCGCACTCAGGCCGAACGCACTCAGGCCACCCGCGAGGCGCTGATCGCCGCCGCTCGCGGGCTCTTCACCGAGCGCGGCTACGACCAGGTCGGCACCGAGGAGATCGTCCGCACCGCCGGGGTCACCCGGGGCGCCCTCTATCACCAGTTCGGCGACAAGGCGAGCCTGCTGGAGGCGGTCTACGAACGGATCGAGGCCGAATCGACCGAGCGGGTCGCCCGCATCGTCCTCGGTTCGGAGCTGCACAGCCCGGTGGCGGCGATGATGGCGGGAATCGAGGCCTTTCTCGACGAGTGCGCGAAGCCGGAGCTGCGGCAGATCGCCCTCCACGACGCCCCGGCGGTTCTCGGCTGGGAGCGCTGGCGGGAGATCGGCGCCGCCAACGGTCTCGGCCTGATCGAAGCCAGCCTCGCCGCGGCGATCGAGGCCGGCGAGATTCGCCGGCTGCCGGTCAAGCCGCTCGCCCACCTGCTGCTGGGGGCGCTCGACGAGGCGGCGATGCTGCTGGCCCGCGACGATCGCCCGCAGAGCCGGGCCGAGGTGACCGAGGTCCTACTGCGGCTGCTCGAGGGCTTCGCGGTCGAGCGCCTCGACTGACCCGGCCAGGCGCCGCGACTCCTTCTGGGCGTACATCCGCACGTCGGCGAGCTGCATCGCCTCGGCGGGCGAGTCCGCCTCCTCCGGAATCGAGGCGACGCCCCAGGCGGCGCTGAGTTCGAAGCCGCGCCCGCTGGAGGTGAGCGCTTCGGCGGCACGCGCGGCGAGCCCGTCGCGCTCGCGCTGGCCGAGGGCGACGAGGCCGCCCTCGACGAGGACGAGGAACTCGTCGCCGCCGAGCCGGTAGCCGGTCGCCTCCGGCGCGACCGCCACCCCGAGCCGCCTGCCGAGCAGGCCGAGCATCTTGTCGCCGGCGGGGTGGCCGAAGGTGTCGTTGTAGCGCTTGAACCCGTTGAGGTCGAGGAGGATCACGGTCATCGGGGCGCCCGGCGCCCGTTCGTGCCGCTCGAGATCCATCCGCAGCCGCGCCTGGCTGCCGAGGCCGGTGAGCGGATCGGTCCGCACCTGCTCCAGCAGGCGCGTGTTATCGCGCAGGCTCAGCGCCAGCCTGCCGATCACGGCCAGCATCGTCGTCGCCCAGAGGATCGTCGTCAGCGCGCTCTCGTGGCTGTTCGAGTATTGGATGACGACCAGGGCGATCATCGCCACCGCGACGATCCCGGGCACCATCATTTCCCGCCAGCCGTCGAAGCGGGCGTCGGGGAGGATCCGGTCGGCGTCCGGCTGCCAGGCCTCCGCGCCGAGCAGGACCGCGGAGAGCAGGTAGATCGGTTCGACCCAGTCGCCGCCGGGCACGCTCGCTTCGTAGCTCTGCAGGGTGAAGGCGACGTCGGCGACGGCCATCACCGCGAGCCCGCCGAGTAGCAGCACCCAGGTCCGGCCGGGCCGCCAGCGGGTGAGGGCGATGACGCCGACCACCAGGGAAATCAGGACGACGTCGCCGAACGGGTAGGCGAGCGTGGTCGCGACTTCCGCCGTCGTGCCTTCGGCGCGGTCGGCGACGAACTCGAAGATCAGCGCGGCGCCGAGTGCCCCGGTCCCGAGCGCGGCGATCAGGCCGTCCATCCAGAGACGGGGGTCGAGCTCCTCGGCGCGGGCCCGGACCAGCAGGTAGAGGCCGAGGATCGCCAGTGGGTAGAAGGCGAGGTAGCCGATGTCGGCGGGGGAGGGGTAGGGCGCGCCGGCGTTGCCTTCGATGTAGAGCGTCCACCAGATCTCGCCGGCTGCCCAGGCCAGGATCGAGGCGCCGATCGCGAGCCAGGCGGCGCGCTCGGGACCGCCGCGCAGCGCCCGCGTCAGGCAGGCGAGACCGGCACAGACGACGACCGCGTCGTAGACGACACCGTTGATCGCGACGTCGAGTCCAGAGCCGCCGATCCCGATCCAGTCATGGGCGATGACCAGCGCCGCGCCGCCGAAAAGAATCGCTGCCACTGCTTTTCTCACATGGTCGTATCGGCACGGCTTGCGCGGTTCTCTAGACTTGGAGGAGATGAAGGCAGCAATCCACCCCAATTACACGCTTGCCAACATGCATTGCTCGTGCGGCAACCAGTTCTACACGCGCTCCACGAAAGAGGACTTGCATGTAGAGCTCTGCTCCGAGTGCCACCCCTTTTACACGGGCAAGCAAAAGCTGGTCGACACCGGCGGCCGCGTTGAGCGTTTCCAGCGCCGCGCCGCCAAGCACCGGGCCGGGAAGTAGCGCGTGAGCCCGCCGTCGGGCTCGGCACTGGCATCCCACGAAAACCCCTCCGGCAACGGAGGGGATCCTGTGCGCATGCCCGACGGGGCGCTGGTCGCCAAGCGCGACGCGCCGGTCGGCGGCCAGGCGGTGCTGGAGGGCGTGATGATGCGCGGCGTATCGGTCTGGGCGGTCGCCGTCCGCACCCCCGAGGGCCAGATCGAGGTCGAGTCCGAGCAGCTCGTCCCCTGGGCGCAGCGGCACCGGCTCTGGCGCCTGCCGGTGATCCGCGGCGTCGTCGCCCTCGGCGAGTCGCTGAAGATCGGCTTCAAAGCCCTGGCGATCTCCGCCAACGCGCAGCTGGAGGAGGACGAGCAGGGCGAGAAAGAGGAAATCGGCGGCTGGATCTGGGGCGTGACGATCTTCCTCTCGATGCTGCTCGCGGTCGGCCTCTTCTTCGTCGTCCCGGTCGGCCTCACCAGCCTGATCAAGGACCAGCTCGGCTCCTCGCTGCTGTTCTGGCTGGTCGAGGGGGTCCTGCGCACCGCGATCTTCATCGGCTACATCCTCGCGATCAGCAAAATGCCCGACCTGCGGCGGGTCTTCGAGTATCACGGCGCCGAGCACAAGACGATCTCCTGCTACGAGGCCGAAGACGAACTCGTGCCCGCCCGGGCGAAGCTCTACTCGCGCCTGCATCCCCGCTGCGGGACCAGCTTCCTGCTGATCGTGATGGTGCTGGCGATCTTCGTCTTCGCCCCGATCGGGCTGCCGGCCTGGTACTGGCTCCTGGCCTCGCGGATACTCGGCATCCCGCTGATCGCCGGCCTCTCCTACGAGGTGATCAAGTGGGCCGGAAAAAACAGGCGCAAACGCTGGGTGCGGGCGGTCATGTGGCCCGGCCTGATGCTGCAGAACCTGACCACCCGCGAGCCCGACGAAGAGCAGCTCGCGGTGGCGATCGCCTCGCTCAACGCGGTGCTGGCGCGGGAGACTCCTGAGGAAGCGGCGAAAAAGCCGCACATCGAGATCGTCGCTTAGGCCCTGGCGCGGCGGGTCCTGTCCCCGATTTGGTTCCACCACCCCTGCCGGGGTGGTCCCCCAAATCGGCGCCACCCGCCGCGAGAGGCCGCGCAGATAGCTCTATGTTTGAAGCGTGATTGAGACTCTTGTCGATCAGATAGAGGCGCGGTTCGCGGACCTCGAGGCGCAGATGTCCGACCCGGAGGTGATCTCGGACCGGGCGCGGTATGCCGAGGTCGGGCGCGAATACCGGGAGTTGCAGCCGGCCGCCGACTTGGCGGCGCGGTGGCGGACGCTGCGCGACGACCTCGAAGGGGCGCGGGAGCTGCTCGCCGAGGGCGAGGACGAGGAAATGCGGCAGCTGGTCGAGGAGGCGCCGGGACAGCTGGAGGCGCTGGAAGAGGAGATCCGCCTGGCGATGGTCGAGCGCGACCCCAACGACGCCAAAAACGTGATCGTCGAGATCCGCGCCGGCACCGGCGGCGACGAGGCGGCGCTCTTCGCCGGCGACCTCTACAAGATGCTGACCCGCTACTCCGACGAGCGCGGCTTCTCGACCGAAGTGCTCTCGCAGTCGGCCTCCGATTCGGGCGGCTTCAAGGACGTCACCTTCGAGGTCAAGGGCGAGGGCGCCTACTCGGTCTTCAAGTTCGAGGGCGGCACCCACCGCGTCCAGCGGGTCCCGGAGACCGAGTCGCAGGGTCGGATCCACACCTCGACCGCGACCGTCGCCGTCCTGCCCGAGGCGGAGGAGGTCGAGGTCGAGGTCGACCAGAACGACCTGCAGATCGACGTCTACCGCTCCTCCGGCCCCGGCGGCCAGTCGGTCAACACGACCGACTCGGCGGTGCGAATCACCCACAAACCGACGGGCGTCGTCGTCTCGATGCAGGACGAGAAGTCCCAGCTGCAGAACAAGGAGCGGGCGATGCGGGTGCTGCGGGCGCGGCTGTATGAGCGCGAGCTGGCCGAGCAGCAGGCGAAGGTCGCCTCCGAGCGCAAGGCCCAGGTCGGCAGCGGCGAGCGCTCGGAGAAGATCCGCACCTACAACTTCCCCCAGGGCCGGGTCACCGACCACCGGATCAAGCACACCTCCCACAACCTCGAGGGCGTGCTGGCGGGCCAGCTCGGCGAGTTCACCGACGCGCTGGCGGCCGAGGAGAAGCGGCAGCGGCTCGAGGCGGCGGCTTCGGCCGCCTGACCCGTGGCGACGATGACGGGCGCGACCGTGCGCGACGCGCTGGACGCTGCGGTTGACGCGTTGACGGCGGCGGGCGTCGAAGAGCCGCGGCTGGACGCGGAACTGCTGCTGGGTGACGCGATGGGGCGCGAACGCGCTGCTTTGATCGCCGATGGCGGGGAGGAGGTGCCGGCGTCCGCGGGCCGGCTGTTCGGGGAGCTGGTGCGGCGGCGGCTGCGGCGCGAGCCGGTCGCCTACATCCTCGGCCGCAAGGGCTTCCGCAGCATTGAGCTGAAGGTCGACGCCCGAGTGTTGATCCCGCGGCCGGAGACGGAGCTGCTGGTCGAACTCGCGCTGGAGTTGGAGCCGGGGGAGGTCCTCGACGTCGGCACCGGCTCGGGCGCGATCGCGCTGGCGGTCGCCGACGAGCTTGCGGAGTGTCAAGTAACTGCCGCTGACACTTCACAACGTGCACTTGAAGTCGCCAGCGCCAACGCCAGTCGGCTTGGCCTCGCGGACCGGGTCCATTTCGTCGAAGGCACCCTGCCGGAGGCAAGCTTCGACCTCGTCCTCGCCAACCTCCCGTACGTCGCCGAGCGCGACTGGTCCTCGCTCCAGCCCGAGGTCACCCAGTGGGAGCCGCGTGAGGCGCTACTCGCCGGCCCCGACGGCCTCGACGCCTACCGGAGCTTCATCCCCGAGTGCGGCAGAGCTTTTCCATCTCATGGAGGGAAAAGCTCTGCCGCAGTCGCCGTAGAGGTGGGGGAGGGGCAGGCCGAGGCGGTCGGGGAGATGATGCGCGAGGCCGGCTTCGGCGCGATCGAGGTGCGGCGCGACCTGGCCGGGATCGAGCGGGTCGTCCTCGGCCGGGTAGGGGGAGCGGCGTGAGCGAGCTGATCCGGCTGGAAAGCGGCGAGGCGCAGGTGGCGCGCAAGGCGCTGGAACGCTGCGTCTCCGGCGGCGGCGTCGCCGTCTTTCCCTCCGACGGGCTCTACGGGCTCGCCTGCGACCCGCTCGACGCGGGGGCGATCGCCAAGATCCACCGGCTCAAGGGCCGCGACGACGGCAAGCCCTCGGCGGTCATGTACTTCTCGCCGCTGGCGATCCGCGAGCTCGTCGCGGGCCTGGGGCCGCGGACGAAAGCGGCGGTCAGCGCCCTGATGCCGGGGCCGGTGACCCTCGTCGTCGCCAACCCGCTGCGGCGCTACCCGCTCGCCTGTCGCCAGGACCCCGAGCAGCTCGGTATCCGCCTGATCGGCGGCCCGCTGGCGGGGACGATGTGCCCCGTCTTCCAGACCTCGGCCAACCTCAGCGGCGAGCCGGCGCCGGCTCGCTTCGCCGACGTGCCGGCCGCGATCCGCGACGGCGCCGACCTGGCGATCGACGGCGGCGAGCTGCCGGGGCTGCCCTCGACCGTGGTCGACATCACCGCGATCGAGGACGACGGCCGCTGGCGGATCCTCCGCGACGGCGCCCTCTCGCCCGGCGACCTAGCGAGCAGGCTCGCCTCGGTCGGCCTCGGATAAGAGCGCTTGGGCTGCGCCCGGGCCTAGCAGCCGGTCTCGCCCTTGAAGGGCAGCCGGACCAGGACCTGGGACATGTTGTCGTTCTCGTTCGCCTCGAAGAGGTTTTCCTCCGGGTCGACGATCATCCGGTAGGCGAAGCAGCCGCGCAGGCCGGTGACGTTGATCCACTGCTGGTGGTAGGTGGCGGGGTAGATGTCCGACCAGCCGATCGAGGTCCCGAGCCTGACGTGGTCCTGGAGGGGGTTCTGGTTGCAGCCCGGGTAATACCGCTCGGGCGGCGAGCGGCGGCTGGGCTGGGTCCGGGTCAGGTCGCGCAGGCAGTAGTTGAGCTTGGGGCTGGTGCGGACGACGTCACCGACGTCGCCCTCGGGCCCGACTCGGCGCAGCTCGAAGTTGGCGAGCTCGTGGACCTTCCAGTAGGAGCCGCCGAAGTAGGTGCCGACATAGGTGAAGCGCAGCTTCGCCTCGGTGCGGAGGGTGATGTGGCCGCCGCCTTTCCTGAAGATCCACTGGTTGACCTTCATCGAGCGGGGGCCGTCGCGGCGGCCGTGCAGCTCCATCGGGCCGAGGCCGCGGCTCTCGACGTCGCTGGTTGCCCGCAGCAGCACGTGCCCGTCGGCCTCCTGCGCGTACATCTCGCTCGGCGGCGCGATCCGCAGGTTGGGGCAGAGGAGGAAGCGCGCTTCGGCCGTCTCGCACGGGTTCTCGACCGCGGCCGGGGCGGCGGCGACCGGCAGGGCCGAGGCCAGCAGCAGGGCCAGCGGGGCGAGCAGAGCTCGGGCTCTCACCGGCTCCAGACTATCCATGACCGTTGCTATCGTCGGCCGTCGATGGCCGATCTTCCAGAGAACCTTCAAAGCGCGCCGCTGAGCGAGGTCGATCCCGAGATCGCCGGCGTCCTCGACGCCGAGCTGCGGCGCCAGCAGCGGACTCTGGAGATGATCGCCTCGGAGAACTTCGTCCCCCAGGCGGTGCTCGAAGCGGTCGGCTCGGTGCTGACCAACAAGTACGCCGAGGGATACCCCGGCCGCCGCTATTACGGCGGTTGCGAGGAGGTCGACGTCGCCGAGGAACTGGCGATCGAGCGGGCCAAGAATTTGTTCGGCGCCGAGCACGCCAACGTCCAGGCCCACAGCGGCGCCCAGGCCAACAACGCCGTCTACATGGCGCTGCTGGAACCGGGCGACACCTTCCTCGGCCTCGCCCTCGACCACGGCGGCCACCTCAGCCACGGGATGAAAATCAACGTCAGCGGCACGCTTTACAACCCGGTGCCCTACCACGTGCGCCGCGAGGACTTCCTCGTCGACATGGACGAGGTCGAGCGCCTGGCGAACGAGCACAAGCCGGCGCTGATCGTCACCGGATGGTCGGCCTACCCGCGCCAGCTCGACTTCGCCGCCTTCCGCGAGATCGCCGACTCGGTCGGCGCCAAGCTGATGGTCGACATGGCCCACTTCGCCGGCCTCGTCGCCGCCGGCGAGCACCCCAACCCGGTCGAGCACGCCGACGTCGTCACGACGACGATCCACAAGACCCTCTGCGGCCCGCGCAGCGGCATGATCCTCTGCCGCTCCGAGCACGCGAAAGCGATCGACAAGGCGGTCTTCCCCGGCCAGCAGGGCGGCCCGCTGATGCACACCGTCGCCGCCAAGGCGGTGGCGATGCGCATCGCCGCAAGCGAGGGATTCAGGCAGCGCCAGCGGCAGACGATCGCCAACGCCCAGGCCTTCGCCGCCGGGCTCGAAGCCGGCGGCGTCCCGGTCATCACCGGCGGCACCGACGTCCATCTCGTCCTCGTCGACCTCACCCCGACCGGCCTCGACGGCCAGACCGCGGAGGATCGGCTCGACGAGGTCGGGATCACCGTCAACCGCAACGCGATCCCCTTCGATCCGCGGCCGCCGATGAACCCCTCCGGACTGCGGATCGGGACCCCCGCGCTGACCACCCGCGGCATGGGCGAGGAGGAGATGACCGAGATCGCCGAGGTGATCGTCGCCGCCCTCGGCCCCGACTTCGAGTCCTCGAAGCAGGACCTCCGCGCCCGCACCGAGGCGCTGATGGACCGCTTCCCGCTCTACGCCGAGCTCGCGGCGACCGTCTAGGCCGTTGAAGATCTGGGTCGACATGAGCGCCCCGGCGCACGTGCTGGTGCTGCGCCCGATCATCGAACGGCTGCGAGCCGAAGGCCACGAGGTGGAGATCACCTCGCGCGACTACGCGCAGACGCAGCAGTTGCTCGAGCTGCACGGGATGGAGCACACGCCGATCGGCCGCCACGGCGGCGCCTCGCGCCTGCGCAAGGCCTACAGCCTTGCCTCGCGCAGCGCCGGGATGCTGGGGTTCGGCCGCGGCCGCGGCTTCGACCTGGCGCTCGCCCACGGCTCCAACGACCTGGCGATCGCGGCGAAGACGCTCGGCGTGCCCGAGGCCAACATGCACGACTACGAGTACGCGGTCACCCAGCACCGGATCGGCTGCCGGCTGGCGCGGCGGGTGATGTTCCCGGACACGGTGCCGCTCGACCGCCTGCGCCGCTTCGGCGTCAGCGAGGAGAAGTACTTCCCCTACCCGGGCCTGAAGGAGGAGTACTACCTCTACGACTTCGAGCCCGATCCCGAGGCGCTGGTGAGGCTCGGCGTCGAGAGCGAGCGCGTCGTCGTCATCGTCCGCCCGCCGCCCGACGTCTCGCTCTACCACCGCAAGTCGAACCCGCTCTTCCCCAAGGTCCTCGACCGCCTCGGCCGCGACGAGGGGGTGCACGCCGTCGTCCTGCCGCGCACCGCGGCGCAGCGCGAGTTCATCACCGGCCTCGGCCTGCCCTCGGTGATCGTCCCGCCCGGCGCGGTGGAGGCGCAGAGCCTCGTCGCCCTCGCCGACCTCGTCCTCTCCGCCGGCGGCACGATGAACCGCGAGGCCGCCGCCCTCGGCGTCCCCGTCTACACCACCTACGGTGGCCGCCTCGGCGGCGTCGACGAAGCGCTGATCCGCTCCGGCCGGCTGCGGCCGCTGACCGACGCCCGGGCGCTGGAGCTGCGCAAGCGGACCGCCGGGTCGGCGCCCACACGCCGCGATCCGTCCACGCTGGTCGCGACCATCCTCGGAACCGTCGGAGCCCAACCATTGCGCGAAGACCCCCATCCCGTAACCCCCTCCTGAGCGAGCTGCCCGAGGCCGACCTCGGCCTCGAAGAACTCGTCGCGCCCGCGGCGGAAGGTGACCCGCGGCCGATCGACCCGGTCCTGCGGGCGCTCGACATCCTCATCTCCGGCTCCATCCTGCTCGTCCTCTCGCCGCTGCTGGCGCTGATCGCGCTGGCGATCGCGCTCGACTCCGGCCGCCCTGTCCTCTACCGCGGCGCCCGGGTCGGCAAAGCCGGCCATCTCTTCTGGATGTACAAGTTCCGCACCCTCAACCCGGACGCCGAAACCCGCCTCGGGCCCTACTACGGCGAGGAGCTGACCCGGCGCACCGAGGAGGAGCGGACCCGGATCGGCGGCGCCCTGCGCAAGACCCACCTCGACGAGGTGCCGCAGCTGTGGAACGTGTTGCGCGGCGACATGTCGATCGTCGGCCCGCGCCCGATCCGGCCGACCTTCTACGCCGAGCTCTGCCGCGAGATCCCCCAGTACTGGCAGCGCCTCGTCGTCCGGCCCGGCGTCACCGGATTCGCCCAGACCCGCATCACCCGCGAGGAGACCTGGGCCGACAAGCTCGCCCACGACATGGAGTACATCGCCGACCGCTCGGTCAACCTCTACTTCCAAGTCCTGCTGGCGACCGTGGCCAAGGTGCTAGGGCGCGGGCAACCGACTTCCTGAGCGACTGCGAGACTGCCCGCCTATGTGCGGGATCTGTGGAGTCGTCAGCCCCGACGGGGGTCCCGACCTCGAGGCGGTGGAGCGGATGAGCGGGCGGCTAGTCCACCGCGGGCCCGATGACGACGGGCTGTTCCACGAGGGCCCGGTTGCGCTGGCCGCGAGGCGACTCTCGATCATCGACCTCGATCATGGGCACCAGCCGATCGCCAACGAGGACGGCTCGGCGGTGGTCGTCCAGAACGGGGAGATCTACAACTACCGCGAGCTGAAGCGGGAGCTGGAGGGCAAGGGGCACCGGTTCGCGACCGACTGCGACACCGAGGTCCTGGTCCACGCCTACGAGGAGTGGGGGGAAGGGTTCGTCGAGCGGTTGCGGGGGATGTTTGCGATCGCGCTCTGGGACAAGCGCCGCCAACGGCTGCTGCTGGCCCGCGACCGGTTCGGGATCAAGCCGCTCTACTACCGCCACGTCCGCGGCGAGCTCTCCTTCGCCTCTGAGCTGAAGGCGATGCTCGCGCAGCCCGGCTTCTCGCGCGAGATCGACCCCGAGGCGGTCTCCGCCTACCTCGCCTTCAACTCGATCCCGGCGCCGCTGACGATCTTCGCCGAGGCGCGCAAGCTGCCCCCCGGCCATCTGCTTGCCTGGGAGGGGGGAGAGGTTGAGATGCGGCGCTTCGCCCGCGTCGGCGCGGTGCCCGGCGCCGCTCCGCGCCGCGGCTCCGAGGCAGAGCTGGCCGAGGAGCTGCGCGAGGTCCTCGACGACAGCGTCCGCGCCCATCTCGTCGCCGACGTCTCGGTCGGGGTCCTGCTCTCCGGCGGGGTCGACTCCGGCGGCCTCGCCGCGCTCGCCAGCGCCCACGCCGGCGAGCCGCTGCGGACCTTCTCGATCGGCTTCGAGGAGGAGGGGTTCGACGAGCTCTCCCGCGCCCGCCTGGTCGCCGAGCGCTACGGCACCGACCACCACGAGCTGGTCGTCCGCCCCGACGCGATCGAGCTGCTGCCGCGGCTGGTCGAGGCCTTCGACGAGCCCTTCGGCGACTCCTCGGCGCTGCCCACCTACCTCGTCTCCCAGCTTGCCGCCGGGCGGGTCAAGACCGCGATCTCGGGCGAGGGCGGCGACGAGCTCTTCGGCGGCTACTACACCTACGTCGCCGACCTCCTCGCCCGCCGCGTCGGCCGCCTGGCGCCGCTGGCGCGGCCGCTCGCCGAGGCCCTGCCGAGCCGCCACGACCGGGTCGGCTTCGACTACAAAGCCAAGCGCTTCGCCCGCGCTGCCGCGCTGCCGCCGCTGGAGCGCCACCACGGCTGGAAGGAGATCTTCTCCGCGCAGGACCGGGCCGGCCTCGCGGGCGCCGCCGCTTCCGCCTGGGACCCGCTCGACCTCTACCGCGAGCGCTACGCCGAGACCGCCGGCGCCGACCCGCTGGCGCGGATGCAGGACGTCGACCTCGGCATCTACCTGGTCGACGACCTGCTGGTCAAGACCGACCGGCTCAGCATGGCCCACTCGCTCGAGCTGCGCGTCCCCTTCCTCGACCAGAAGGTCGCCGAGTTCGCCTTCTCGCTCCCCCGCAGGGCGAAGGTGCGCGGCTTCCAGAAGAAGCGGCTGCTGCGCCGCGCCCTGGCGCCGCTGCTGCCCGACGAGATCGTCCAGGGCCGCAAGCAGGGCTTCTCGATCCCGCTCGCCGCCTGGCTGCGCGGGCCGCTGGAGCCGTTCGCCCGCGAGACCCTCGCGCCCTCGGCCCTGGCGCGCCAAGGCCTGCTCGATCCCGCCGCCGTCACCCCGATCCTCGATCGGCACATCTCCGGCCGCGAGGACCTCAGCCGCCAGATCTGGGGCCTGATGGCGCTTACCCTCTGGTTCGACCGCTATGCCGACTGACACCGACGCCTACCTCGCCTTCCTCGTCGCCGGAGTCCTCACCCTGCTGCTGGTGCCGCTGACCAAGTGGCTGGCGCTGCGGGTGGGGGCGATCGACTACCCCAGCGAGCGCAAGCTCCATCTCGCCCCGACCCCGAAGCTGGGCGGCCTCGGGATCCTCGGCGGCGTCGCCGTCGCCGGCCTCCTCTTCCTCCCCGGCGACAGCGAAAGCCACGCGATCCTGATCGGCGCCGCGGCGATCGCCGCGGTCGGCGTCCTCGACGACATCTTCGACCTCCCGGCCGCGGTGAAGCTGCTCGGCCAGACCGCGGCCGTCGTCATCCCGGTCTCGGCCGGCGTCACCGTCGACAACTTCACCTTCCCCTTCTTCGGGCGGCTGACGCCGGGGACCGTCGACCTCCTCACCCTGCCCGGCGGCGGCGTCGTCCACCTCGGCGACGTCGGCACCGTGATCGCGATCGTCGCCGTGATCAACGTCATCAACCTGATCGACGGCGTCGACGGCCTCGCCGCTGGCGTCGCGGTGATCTCCGGCGTCACCCTGGCGACGATCGCCCTCTCGCTCGACCGCAACGCCGCCGGCGTCCTCGCCGCGCTGACCGCCGGCGCCGCCCTCGGCTACCTGCGCTGGGGCTTTCCCCCGGCCAGCACCTTCATGGGGGACACCGGCTCCAACCTGCTCGGCTACCTGCTGGGGGCGGTGGCGGTGCAGGGCGCGCTGAAGACCAACGCCGTGATCGCCTTGTTCCTGCCGCTGATCATCCTCGCGGTGCCGATCCTCGACACCGGCTTCGTCGTCGCCAAGCGGCTCAAATACGGCCGCCCGATCTACAAAGCCGACCGCTGGCACTTCCACCACCGGATGGCCGACATCGGTTTCTCCCAGCGGCGAACGCTGCTCTACCTCTACGGCTGGACCGCGGTGATGGCGCTCCTCGCCCTCGCCCTGCGCTTCGTCCCCTACAGCGACGACCACGGCAACTTCGACCCGCTCTGGACCGCGGTGATCGCCCTCTTCGGCATCCTCGCCCTCGCCGCCAGCGTCTACCTCGTAGAGGTGCTGGAGATCCTCAAGCTGCGCCAAACCCGCCTCCGCCAGCTGATCACCCTGCGCCGAACCGCCGGCGCCCCCGAGCCCAACCTGGGCGACGTCAACGCCGCAGTCGAGCAGGAGCTTGAAACCGGCACTTTCCCAACCGTTGACCCAGAGACGGGCGAGTTCGAAGCGATCAAATAACAGCGTCTACTCCCAGAGGCCATGCCTTGTTGGGTGTTGAGGAGGGGGCGGGAGACCTGCCCCAGACACTCAACATCGAGCCATAGCGAGATGTGTCTGGGGTGGGTCTCCCGCCCCCTCCCCGCAAACACCGCCTGTCGGTAGTGGCAACCCTCACTATGTGGCTTCGCAAAGCCATTCCAGGGCACCATTGGATATAGTCGCCCCTGCGCCCAATCTGCCCCGACCGGGCACAGTTTCCTTGTTATGTCTCCTCCCAAGTACGTCGATCTAATCGCGCTGCTGGCCGCGCTCGCCGTTTTCCTGCTCGGCGATCTGCCCCTGCTCGGTTTCGGCGTCGCGGCCGCGGTCTGGCTCACCCAGCGGGGGATCCAGATGCTCGCGCAGCGCCGCATGAAGCAGGAACTGGCCCGAGGCAACCGCCAGAAGGCGATGGGCATCGTCGCCGGCAGCACCCTCGGCCGCGTCTGGCTGATGGCGACCGCCGTCCTCCTCGTGGGCATCGCCGAACGCGAGTCCGGCCTCGCGGCGGCGATCCTGCTGCTCGCCCTCTTCACCATCTCCTTCGCCGCCCAGGGCCTCGCGCACCTGTTCGACGACCAGCCCGAGGGCCAGGGGGCCTAGTCATGGAGTCGGCTTCGATTCAGGCGCCGGGCGGCGCCGCCGCCGGTGGCGACCCCGAGAAGAGGGGCCTCAGCACCAAAGCCAAGGTTCTGATCGGCTTCGGCGCCTACTTCGCGATCTCGATCCTGTTGCTGCTGATCTTCGGCAACGACGGCAAGAACGAAGCCTTCAAGCCGCAGAACGAGTTCAAACTCGAACCGTGGGTCTCGATCCACATCGGCAGCCTCGACCTCAGCATCAACAAGGCGGTCCTCTACCTGGTCCTCGCCAGCGCTCTGACGATCTTCACGATGACCTGGATCGCGCGGCGGATGGTGCAGAAACCGAACCGGGTGCAGACCGCGGTCGAGGTCGCCTACGACCTGACCAAGAACACGATCACCGGCGGCAGCCTCCAGGGCGAGCTGGCGCGCAAATGGTTCCCCTTCATCGGCGCCCTCTTCTTCTGGATCTGGTTCTCGAACATGCTCGGCTTCCTGCCGCTGCCGACCAACACCGAGCACACCTTCTCGGTCGGCGGGCTCGAGATCCCCTCCTTCGCGATTTACGCCGCGACCGCCAACATCGCCATCCCGCTCGTCCTCACCCTCGTCGTCTGGCTCAGCTACCACGTCGAGGGCATCCGGGCGAAGGGCGCGCTGCCCTACTTCAAGAGCTGGCTGCCCCCGGGCCTGGAGGAGATGAGCCCGGTCGGCAAGGCCGCGATCTTCGTGATCGAGGTGATCTCCCACTTCGTGCGGCTGATCAGCCTCTCCGTCCGTCTTTTCGCCAACATCCTCGCCGGCCACCTGCTGCTGCTCTTCATGGGCGGCGGGCTGGCGGTGCTGCTGGGGATCGCCGCCCTCGGGGCGCTCACCTTCCCGCTCGCCTTCGCCTTCTTCATCTTCGAGGTCGGGCTGGTGGCGACCCTGCAGGCATTCATCTTCTCGACGCTTAGCGCTATCTACATCGGCGGAGCGACCTCCGCCTCTCACTAGAAAAGGAGTCAATTCTCAATGGATCCCACCATGTTGCCCATCGGCGAGGTCAGCAGCGAAGCTGTCGAAAGCGCCGGCAAAGCGATCGCCCTCGGCGTCGGCGCCGGGCTCGGCTCGATCGGCGCCGGTATCGGCGTTGGCTTCATCTTCGGTAAGGAGATCGAGTCGGTCGCTCGCCAGCCCGAGATGAAAAGCGACCTGGAAAGCATCCGCTGGCTCGGCTTCGCGCTGACCGAGGCGGTCGCCTTCTACACCTTCATCTTCGGTCTGATCGCCTTCTTCCTCGCCTAGGTTGATGGAGCTGCTCGGCTACATAGTCCCGCTCGCCGCCGAGGCGGCGGAACACGGCGAGGAAAGCGGCGGCAGCTTCCTGGTCAGCCCTGGTCTGGGGCTGATGATCTGGACGCTGGTCCTGTTCCTGATCACGATGTGGGTGTTGAGCAAGGTCGCCTTCCCGAAAATTCAGGAAGCGCTCGACAAACGCGCCGCGACGATCGCCGAGTCGATCGACGCCGCCGAACGGCAGCGCAAGGAATCGGACGAGCTGCTCAGCGAGTACCGCGCCCGCCTCGCCGAGGCGAGGGAGCAGGCCGACGACATCATGGTCCGGGCCCGCAAATCGGCGGAGACCGCCGAAGCCGAGGCCGCGGCGGCCGGCAAGGAGAAACGCGAGGAGCTGGTCGAGGCCGCCAAGCGCGACATCGAAGCCGAGACGCGGCGCTCGCTCGACCAGATCCGCCAGGAGGTCGCCGACCTGACCGTGCTCGCCACCGAGCGCGTGACCCGCAAATCGCTCAACGACGAGGACCAGAAACGCCTCGTCGAGGAGGCGCTCAGCGAGGTCGACTTCTCGACCCTCTCGGGGGCGGAGAAGAGCTAGTCATGGCCGATGCATCTCGCGTATATGCGGAGGCCCTCTTCGAGGTGGGCCGCGACAAAGGCAAGCTGGACTCGCTGCAGCAGCAGCTGGGCGAGTTCGCCGACGCCGTCGACCGCAACCGCGAGCTGCAGGTCTTCTTTTTCAGCCCGTACCTCTCCTCGACCGAGAAGCAGGAGGGGATCGAGCGGGCGATCACGGGCGCCGAGCCCGAGCTGATCAACTTCCTCGAGCTGCTCGTCGACAAGCACCGGATGACGGAGATCTTCCGCATCCGTCGCGAGTTCGAGGAGCTTTGGAAGCGTGAGAACCGCCGCATCGACGTCACCGTGACGAGCGCCGTCGAGCTCGACTCGGCGGTCGTCGAGAAAATCGGCCAGGAGGTCGAACGCCAGACCGGGGAGGAGGTCGACCTCTCGAGCGCGGTCGACTCCGGCATCCTCGGCGGCATCGTCCTGCAGGTCGGCAACATGGTCCTGGACGCGAGCATCCGCAGTCGCCTGGAGAAACTTCGAAAGAGCGTCGCCCAAGCGGCGTAAGGAGGCAGAGAGCACCCGATGGAGATCAAGCCCGACGAGATCGCAAGCATTCTGCGAGAGCGGATCGAGGGACTCGACAGCGAGTCCGCCGACCTCACCGAGGTCGGCACGGTCCTGTCCGTCGCCGACGGCATCGCCCGCATCCACGGGCTCGACAACTGCATGGCGCTCGAGATGCTCGAGCTGCCGCACGGGGTCACCGGCCTGGCGCTGAACCTGGAGGCCGACAACGTCGGCGCCGTGCTGTTCGGCGCCTGGGACGAGATCGTCGAGGGCGACACGGTCAAGCGGACCGGCAAGCTGCTCGAGATCCCGGTCGGCGACGAGCTGCTCGGCCGCATGGTCGACCCGCTCGGCCGCCCGCTCGACGACCGCGGCGAGATCAACACGTCCGAGACCCGCCCGGCCGAGTTCAAAGCCCCCGGCGTCGTCCAGCGCCAGCCGGTCGAGGAACCCGTCCAGACGGGGTTGATGTCGATCGACGGGATGATCCCGATCGGCCGCGGCCAGCGAGAGCTGATCATCGGCGACCGCCAGACCGGCAAGACGGCTATCGCGATCGACACGATCATCAACAACAAGGACAAGGACCTGATCTGCATCTACGTGGCCATCGGCCAGCGGATGTCGACCGTCGTCCAGCTGAAAGAGACGCTCGAGGAAAACGGCGCGATGGAGAACACGATCATCGTCGCCGCGCCGGCCGACGAGGCGGCGCCGATCAAGTACATCGCCCCCTACGCCGGCTGCGCGATGGGCGAGCACTTCCTCTACAACGGCAAAGCCGCCCTCTGCGTCTACGACGACCTCACCAAACACGCCTCCGCCTACCGGCAGATGTCGCTGCTGCTGCGGCGCCCGCCGGGTCGCGAGGCCTACCCCGGTGACGTCTTCTACCTGCACTCGCGGCTCCTGGAGCGGGCGGTGAAGCTCAACGACGAGCTCGGCGGCGGTTCGCTGACGGCGCTGCCGATCATCGAGACCCAGGCCTCCGACGTCTCCGCCTACATCCCGACCAACGTGATCTCGATCACCGACGGCCAGATCTTCCTGGAGTCCGACCTCTTCTTCTCGGGCGTCCGCCCGGCGATCAACGTCGGCATCTCGGTCTCTCGCGTCGGCGGCAACGCGCAGACCAAGGCGATGAAGAAGGTCGCCGGAAAACTCCGCCTCGACCTCTCCCAGTACCGCGACCTCGAGGCCTTCGCGCAGTTCGGCTCCGAGCTCGACGCCGAGACCCAGAAAGCGCTGACCCGCGGCGAACGGCTGGTCGAGCTGCTGAAACAGAAAGAGCGCGAACCGCTCTCGGTCGGCGACCAGGTCGCCTCGATCTACTCGGGCACCGGCGGC
>DASQCF010000005.1:0-18074 GCA_035634815.1 Solirubrobacterales bacterium
CAGGAGCGCTCCGCCAGCGCCCCGACCGCGATCCCCGCGAACCGGTGCGGCTCAGAGAACGGCGCCGGCTGATCGCCGGCGAAGAGCCCCGCCAGCGGGTCGACGGGCCGATTTCCCTCCCTATCGGCGTACTTTCGTCCCGTCGGCGGATCTTGGAAGTAGACGCGGGTGGATTCGAAGAGGGCTTGGTCGCTCACACCGCGGGCGGCGTTGCGGGCGGCGACGTCGAGCAGGGAGCCGAGCAGGGTCGTGCGCATCGCCGACTGCTCCTCGGAGAGCGGGTTGGCGAGCAGCACCGGGGTGGCACGCGGGTCATCGCCCTCGATCCGCAGCCGCTCGGTCTCGCCCGGGTCGGTGAAGCTCCAGCCGACGACTTGGTCGAAGCCGAGGTCGCGGAGCACGTCCTCGGCGCGGCGCCGCAGGCGCTGCTCGCGGCTGAGGCCGCCGACCGCCTCGCCGGTCGAGGGCAGCGTCGTCGGCAGGTGCTCGTCGATGCCGTGGACCCGGGCGACCTCCTCGATCAGGTCGACTTCGCGGGTGACGTCGTAGTGGCGCTCAGGCGGGACGACGACCGCCAGGTCCTCGCCATCGGCCGCGGCCTCGAAGCCGAGCCGCTCCAGGTAGGTCTTCTGCTCGTCCTGGGAGATCTCCATCCCCAGCAAGCCGCGAACCCGCGCGGCGCGCAGCGGCAGCCGCCGCGGCTCGGGCGGATCGGCGGCGACGTCGATCGTGCCCGGCACCAGCTTCGCCCCGCAGAGCTCGACCAGCAGGCGCGAGGCGATCGCCTGGGCGCGCAGGCAGAGGTCGGGGTGCAGCTGCTTCTCGAACCGGGCCGAGGCCTCCGAGCGCAGGCCGAGCAGGCGCGAGGTGCGGAGGATGTTGGTCCCGTTCCAGCAGGCGACCTCCAGCAGGACCCGGGTGGTCGAGTCGGAGACCTCGGAGCGCTGGCCGCCCATGATCCCGGCGACCCCCGAGGGCCCCTCGCGGTCGCAGACCAGCACCGTCTCAGCGTCGAAAGTGCGCTCGACGTCGTCGAGGGTCGTCATCTTCTCCCCCTCACTCGCGGTGCGGACGATCAACTCGCCGCCGGGCACCTTGTCGAGGTCAAAGGCGTGCAGCGGCTGCGCGGTCAGCAGCATCACGTAGTTGGTGATGTCGACGACGTTGTTGATCGACCGCTGCCCGGCGGCGGCGAGCCGCGCCTGCAGCCAAAGCGGCGAGGGGCCAATGGTCACGTCGGTGAAGACGCGGGCGGTGAAGCGCGGGCAGAGCTCGGGGACCTCGACCGCGACCGAGGCGTAATCCTCGGCCTTCCCCACTCCCGTGGCCGGCGCGTCCTCGGCCCAGGGGTCGGCGGCGAGCGGCGCGCCGGTGATCGCGTGGACCTCGCGGGCGACGCCGTGGACGCCGAAGCAGTCGCTGCGGTTGGGGGTGACCTCGATCTCCAGCACCGGCTCGCCCAGCGGCAGGACCTCGCCCAGCGGTGTGCCCGGGGCCGGCCCCTCATCCAAGACCATGATCCCGTCCGCCTCCTCGGCGATTTCCAGCTCGGCGGCGGAGAGGATCATCCCTTCCGAGGGGACGCCCCGAAGCTTGGCCTTGCGGATCTTCATCCCGCCGGGCATCGTCGCCCCGGGCAGGACGACGGCAACGGTCTGGCCGGCGTCGACGTTGGGGGCGCCGCAGACGATCGTCCGCTCGCCGTCGCCAGTGTCGACCCGGCAGACGCTGAGCCGGTCGGCGTTCGGGTGCTGTTCGCGCTCCAGCACCTTGCCGACGACGAAGCCCTCGTCCGCGGACGGGCCAATCGTCTCCAGCCGCTCGACCTCGGTCCCGGTCATCACCAGGCGGTCGGCAAGCTCTGCCGGCTCCATGCCGGGGTCGCAGTACTCGCGCAGCCAGGAGTACGGGACCCTCATGAGAACTGCTCCAGCATCCGCACGTCGTTGTCGAAGAAGCGCCGCAGGTCCGGGACGCCGTGGCGCAGCATCGCCACCCGCTCGACCCCGATCCCGAAGGCGAAGCCCTGGACCCGCTCGGCGTCGTAGCCGTGGCCCTCGACGAAGCCGAGCACGTTGGGGTCGACCATCCCGGCCCCGAGGATCTCGATCCAGCCCTGGCCCTTGCAGAGGTTGCAGCGCTCGCCGCCCGCCAGCTCGCCGCTGCCGCCGCACTGGAAGCAGGAGACGTCGACCTCGACGCTGGGCTCGGTGAAGGGGAAGAAGTGCGGCCGCAGGCGCAGCTGCCGCTCGGCGCCGAACAGCGCCCGACACATCGCCAGCAGCGTCCCCTGCAGGTCGGCGAGGGTCAGGCCCTCGGCAATCGCCAGTCCCTCGACCTGGTGGAACATCGGGCTGTGGGTGGCGTCGGAGTCGCGCCGGTAGACCTTGCCGGGGACGACGACGAAGATCGGCGGCGGCTTCGCCTCCATCGAGCGCACCTGCATCGGCGAGGTGTGGGTGCGCAGCAGGACGTCGGGGTGCGACTGCACGTAGAAGGTGTCCTGGAGCATCCGCGCCGGATGGCCGGGTGGGTGGTTCAGCGCGGTGAAGTTGTAGTAGTCGTGCTCGATCTCCGGGCCTTCGGCGACGTGGTAGCCGAGGCCGACCATCGTGTCCTCGATCAGCCGCGTCGTGCGGGCGATCAGGTGCGGGTGGCCGACCGGCCGCGGCGGCGCCCCGGGCAGGGTCACGTCGACCCGGTCGCTGGCGAGCTTCGCCTCCAGCTCGGTGGCGTCGAGCCGCTCGGCGCTCGCCTCCAGCAGCGCCTCCAGCTCCTTGCGGGCGCGGTTGGCGGCGCCCCCGACCTGGCCGCGTTCGTCCTGCGGCAGCTCAGCGATCCCGCGCAGGACGCCGGTCAGCTCGGCTTTGCGGCCGAGGTAGCGGACCCGCAGCTCCTCCAGCTCGGCGCTGCTCTTCGCGCCCTCGATCGCCGCGCCGGCCTCGGCCCTGATCGCCTCGATCCGCTCAAGCATCCGGCTGGGCCCCCTTCATGGCGAGCGAAGATAGTCGCTGGACCGCGATCGCCGCCGCCGCGGCGACGTTGAGGGACTCGGGGCCGCCCTCGCGCAGGGGGATCGTCACCCGCCGCTCGCACTTCGCCAGCACCTCCTCGGGGAGACCCTCGCGCTCGGCGCCGAGGCAGAGCGTGGCGGCGCCCTCGAGCCCGTCGAGCCCCTCGCCGCCGTGGGCGACCAGCGCCACCCGCGGCTCCGGCGTCGCCTCCACTTCGGCCCGGGCCGGCGGCCGGGCGACGACCGAGCCCATGCTCGCCCGCGCCGCCTTCGGCGCGAACGGGTCGGAGCATTCGGGGCCGAGGACGACGGAGCCGCCGATCAGCGCGTCGACGCTGCGGATGATCGTCCCGACGTTGCCGGGGTCGCCGACCCGGTGGAGGTAGACGCAGGGGGCGGTCGGCCGCTCGACCGTGGTCGCGGGCCAGACCGCGATCACCCGCGTCCCCGACCCCAGGGTCGAGGCTTCGGCCAGCAGCTCCGGCGCGACCTCCTCGCCTTCGAGCCCGGTGCCAGCGGCGACGAGGACGAAGCGCGGCGCGGCCCCCGACGCCAGCCCCGCCGCGAGCAGGTCCTCGCCCTCGGTCGTGAACAGGCCCTCGCGCTCGCGGTACTTCCGCTCGCGCAGCTTGCGGACCATTCTCAGCTTCGCGTTCTGGGGGCTTTCGATCATCGGGCTCGTTGAGGTGGTGTGGGCGGTGTTGTCTTCTGCTCGGCGGTTTCTTCTCCTGGAACGAAAAAGCGGGCCGAAAAGTCGGCCCGCCCGGGAAAGTGGAGTGTCGGTGTGCCGCTAGGCGGCCGCACCCTCCCGGGCTAGCTCCACAAATCGGCGGAAGGCGGCGCGATCGCTGACGGCGATCTCGGCCAGCATCTTGCGGTTGACCTCCACCTCGGCTTTGTTGAGGCCGTGCATCAGTTCGGAGTAGCTCATGCCCTCCAGTCGCGCGGCGGCGTTGATGCGGGTGATCCAGAGGCGGCGGAAGGTCCGCTTTTTGTTGCGCCGGTCGCGGTAGGCGTACATCCCCGACCGCTGCACCTGCTCTTTGGCGAAGCGGTAGGAGGAGTGCTTGCGGCCGAAGTAGCCCTTCGCTTCCTTCAGCACCTTGCGGCGCTTCTTGCGGGCGTGGACGGAGCGCTTGACGCGGCTCACTTTCCGCCTCCCAGCAAGGTCCGGACTTTCTTCTGATCGCTCGGCGCGATGTCGACCGGCTTGGCCATCTTCCGCTTCCGCTTCGGCGACTTTTTCTCCAGGATGTGGCTGGAGTAGGCGCGACGGCCGCGCAGCTTGCCGCTGGCGGTCTTCTTGAAGCGCTTCTTGGCGCCGGAATGGGTCTTCATCTTCGGCATGCGGTCCGCTATTGAAGCAGACGCTCGCACCCCGGCGAATGCCGGTTCAGCCGATTGCAGCATTCGCGCCTCAGCCGCGGGTACGCTGGCGCCGCGATGCGCATCCTCTACGTGGTCGGAACCCGGCCCAACTTCGTCAAGACCGCGCCCGTGGTCGCGGCCCTGCGCCGGCGCCACCCCGAAGGCCGCCACGCGATCGTCCACACCGGCCAGCACTACGACCGGCTGATGTCCGAGGTCTTCCTCGATGAGCTTGGCGTTCCGGCGCCCGACTACATGCTGGAGGTCGGCTCCGGCAGCCATGCGGCGCAGACGGCGCGGACGATGGAGCGGCTGGAGCCGGTCCTCGCCGACGAGGCGCCGGACCTGGTCGTGGTCCCCGGCGACGTCAACTCGACCCTGGCGGCGGCACTTACCGCAGTGAAGATGGGGATCCCGGTCGCCCACGTCGAGTCCGGCCTGCGCAGCTTCGACCTGACGATGCCCGAGGAGGTCAACCGGATCGTCGCCGACCGCTTCGCCGAGTGGCTCTTCCTCCACAGCCCCGAGGCGGTGACCAACCTCCGCGCCGAAGGCATCCCCGCCGAGCGGATGCACATGGTCGGCAACACGATGATTGACACCCTGGTCGCGCTCGAAGAGCGTTTCCGCGGCGCCGGCGCGGCGGTGCGGCTCGGCGTCCAGCCGGGCTCCTACCTGCTGGTGACGCTGCACCGCCCGGCCCTCGTCGACGGGCCGCTGCTGGGCGAGACCGTCGCCCAGCTCGTCACCCTGGGGCGCGAGACGCCGGTCCTCTTCCCGGTCCACCCGCGGACGCGGAAGATGATGGAGGGGCTCGACGCCGACCACCCGGGCCTGCTCCTCACTGATCCGCTCGGCTACCTCGACTTCCTCTCGCTGATCGCCGACGCCCGCGCCGTCCTCACCGACTCCGGCGGCATCCAGGAGGAGACGACCTACCTCGGCGTCCCCTGCTTCACCCTGCGCGACAACACCGAGCGGCCGGTCACCATCACCTCGGGAACCAACACCCTGCTCGGGCTCGACCCCGGCGCGATCGCCCGCATTCCGGGCCTCCTGGCCGAGGGCCGGCTCACGCCTCCCGGCCCGCCGCCCCTCTGGGACGGCCGCGCCGCGGAGCGGATCGCCGACGCGCTGCTCAGCTAGCGGCCGCGGCGTCGTCGCTGGCGGCGGCGTCCCCGCCGGCCGCGGCGTCCCCGCCATCGGCCTCTGCCTGCTCGGCCTCGGCGACCTTGTCGACCTCTTTGCTCGGGCCGAGCAGCATGCTCATGTTGCGGCCTTCCTGCAGCGGCGCCGACTCGATCGTCGCCAACCCGCCTAGGTCCTCGAAGAGTTTGTTCAGCAGGTCGCGGCCGCGCTCGGGATGGGCCTGCTCGCGGCCGCGGAACATGATCGTCACCTTGACCTTGTCGCGGTGCTTGAGGAAGCGTTCTACGTGGCCCTTCTTGGTCTCGTAGTCGTGGGTCGCGATCTTCGGCCGCAGCTTGATTTCGCGGATGTTGACCTGCTGCTGGTGCTTGCGCGCCGCCTTCTGCTTCTGCTCCTGCTCGTACTTGTACTTCGAGTAGTCGAGCAGGCGGGTGACCGGCGGCTTGGAGCCGGGGGCGACCTCGACCAGGTCGAGGTCGGCCTCCTGGGCGCGCTTTAGGGCGTCGTTGATCTCGACGATGCCGAGCTGCTCGCCGTCGGCGCCGATCAGGCGCACCTGCGGCACGCGGATGCGCTCGTTTATCCGAGTCGTGTCGCGCTCCGGAGGGCGCCGATCGAACCTACGCGGGACCGGCACTATCGAGCTTGGTACTTCAAGAGGACGAGACGGTAGGAAGGCACGGGGCGCTCAGCGGCGGCGGTGGTTTTGCGTGCCAGCGATCAAGTTCGGCGCAGTATAGAGACAGAACGGCGGTTCGTGAACCCGGTCCCTCAGCGCGCCTCGACCTCGGCCCCGACGCGGGCGGCGAAATCGGCCAGCGCCATCTCCCCCAGGTCGCCGTCGGCGTGGGACCGAACCGAGACCGCGCCGTTCTCCTCCTCGCGGTCGCCGACGACCAGCATGTAGGGGTAGCGGCCGACCGTCTCGGCGTCGCGGATCTTCCTCCCGACCGACTCGGAGCGGTCGTCGACGGCGACACGGACGCCGAGTTCGCGCAGCTGCTCGTAGGCGCGGCGTGCATAGTCGTTGTGGCGGTCGGAGATCGGCAGGACGATCGCCTGCACCGGCGCCAGCCAGGTCGGGAAGCGGCCGGCGTAGTGCTCGATCAGGATCCCGGCGAAGCGCTCCATCGAGCCGAGCAGGGCGCGGTGGATCATCACCGGGCGGTGGGCGGCGTCGTCGGCGCCGGTGTAGTAGAGCTCGAAGCGCTCGGGCATCTGGAAGTCGAGCTGGCAGGTCCCGCACTGCCAGGAGCGGCCGAGCGCGTCGGTGACGTGGAAGTCGATCTTCGGGCCGTAGAAGGCGCCGTCGCCGGGGTTCAGCGTGTACTCGCGGCCCTGGCTGTCGAGCGCTTCGGCCAGCGCCGCCTCGGCCTTGGCCCACTGCTCCTCGGTCCCCATCGACTTCTCCGGCCGGGTCGAGAGCTCGACATGGACGTCGGTGAACCCGAAGCGGCCGTAGAGCTCGTCGATCGCCTCGCAGATCGAGGCGACCTCGTCGCCGATCTGCTCCTCGGTGCAGTAGACGTGGGCGTCGTCCTGGGTGAAGGCGCGGACCCGGAGCAGGCCGTGGAGGACGCCCTCGCGCTCGTTGCGGGAGACGCGGCCGAACTCGGCCAGCCGCAGCGGCAGCTCGCGGTAGGAGTGGCGGTCGGCGGAGTAGACGAGGCAGGCGCCGGGGCAGTTCATCGGCCGCAGCGCGTAGCGGCGGTCGTCGTCCTCCATGAAATACATGTCGTCCTTGTAGTTGTCCCAGTGCCCGGAGCGGTGCCAGAGCGCCTCATCCATCACCTGCGGCGTGGCGATCTCCTGGTAGCCGCGCTTGCGCAGCTGGTCGCGGACCTCCGTCTCGATCGTCCGCAGCAGCGTCGTCCCGTTCGGCAGCCAGAACGGCATCCCCGGCGCCTCCTTGCGCAGCATGAAGAGACCGAGCTGGGGACCAAGGCGGCGGTGGTCGCGCTCTTTGGCCTGCTCGATCCGCTCCAGGTGCGCCTCGAGGTCCTTCTTCGAGAAGAAGGCGGTCCCGTAGATGCGGGTCAAGCTCTCGCGCTTCTCGTCGCCGCGCCAGTAGGCGCCGGCGACCGAGCTGAGCTTGATCGCCTTGATGCGGCCGGTCGAGGGGCCGTGCGGGCCACGGCAGAGATCCTCGAAGGGGCCGTTGCGGTAGAGCGAGACGGTCTCGACGCCCTCGTCGCGGACGAGGTCCTCGATCAGCTCGACCTTGAAGCCCTGGTCCTGAGAGCGGAACAGCTCGACCGCCTCGGCGGCGGGGACGTCGCGACGGGAGAATGCCTCGTCGGCGCCGATGTGGTCGAGCATCGCCTGCTCGATCTTCGGCAGGTCCTCTTCGGTGATCCTTGTCCCCGGCGGGAACTCGAAGTCATAGTAGAAGCCGCTCTCGATCGGCGGGCCGATCGTCACCTTGGTGCCGGGATAGAGGTCCACCACCGCCTCAGCCATCACGTGGGCGGCGTCGTGGCGGATCAGCTCCAGCGCCTCGGGGTCGCGGTCGGTGAGGATCGCCACCTCGCCGCCGCCGGCGGGCAGCGGCGCCGAGAGGTCGCGCAGCTCGCCGTCGACCTTGATCGCCAGTGCCGCCTTCGCCAGGCCGGGGCCGATCGCGGCCGCCGCGTCGGCGCCGGTCGCCCCCGCCGGCAGCTCCAGCGGCTTGCCGTCGGGCAGGGTGACGGTGGTCTTCTCGGTCGCGGCCTCCATGCGGGGCAATGGTACGTGGGCGCGAACCATTAGGCGCACGCCCACCGGTGGGCGGCTACCGAGCGGGTCCCTGCCGCGCCTGCCGTTCGGCGATCAGCGGGCAGGGGCTCTTGCCAGGGAGCGGATTCTCGACGCGCTGGAGCGTCCAGCCGTCTTCGTCCCTGATCACGAAGCGGGTCCCCGGCGGCACCTTCGCTTCCTCGCTCGACTGGATGCAGACGCGACCGCCTCGCATTTCCCAGGCGAGGAACGGTTCTCCGTGCTCCTCGTCGAGGAGCTGGGGTGAGGCAACGACGAGCGTCGGCCCTTCGCCCACCTGCTTGCGGTACTCGCTCAGCCTCGAGGAGTAGGAGGTCGGGCCGACGGGCGCGTTGGCGAGCGCGAGCAGCGAGCAGACGCCCGCGGCCCCCAAAAACGCGGCCGCCACCACGCGACGCATCCACTCGTCTGTTCCTTTTCGTTCCTCCAGACTCATACGGAACAGGCGAGTGGAGAGCAGCGGCTGGAGGATGGCGAGCATGACGAGCGGGGCGGCGATCTCGATCGCCTTGGCCGCCGTGTACGGGGTGCCGGCGAGGCGGGCGGCGGCGTAGGCGAGGGCGGCGGCGCCGAGGCCGGCGAGGATCGCGGCCTCGCGGCGGCGCCAGAGTTGGACAAGGCCGTAGACGAAGACCGCCAGGCCGAAGGCGATCCCAAGGTAATAGGCGACCGCCGGCACCGCGCCGTCGCCGGGCGCCAGGCGGAAGTCGCCCGAGGGCCAGATGCCGAGGGCCTCGAAGGGGGAGATCTGGCCGAAGAGGTTGCCGAGGCCGGGGCCGTTGGGGTCGAAGGTCTCGAAGCTGTGGAAGTCGAGCATTCGGCCTAGCTCTGGGAGGGTCAGTACTGCAAAAACAACAAAGGCGAGACCGAGGGATTTGCCCGCGGGTCCTGTCGACGCAGGGGACCCACCACCCCCGAGGACACCTCGGGGGTGGTCCCCCCTACGACGCCACCCGCTGGAGAGAGCCAGCCACAAGACGGCCGTTCCACCTAGCCAGATCAGGGACGGGAAGCTGTAGGTGTAGATGCTGCCGGCGGCTATTAGGGCTGCGGGGGTGTAGCGGAGTTGGAGGTTGGGCCAGGTTCGGTCGGCCTCGCGGAGGGCTAGGACGAAGGCGAGGAGGTAGAGGGCTTGCATCGTCTCCTTGAAGGCGCCTTGGGCGAAGTAGGAGGCGACGACGTAGGCGAGGCCGACAAGCAGGGCCCCGGCCGTGCGCGGGAGGAGCGGTAGCTGCCGGAAGGCGGCGAGAGCCGTGAGGGAGGCGAGGATCGCGACCGCGACGGTGAGGCCGCTGAAGCCCTGGACGAGGCCGATGCCGAGGCCCTTGTTCAGGGCGACGACCACCGAGTGCGGGCCGAGGGGATAGCCCTGGTTCAGCAACTGCGAGGAATGCCCTTCGGCGAGCCTGTCGGCGGCGAGCAGGTGCTGGGACATGTCGGGGTTGAAGCTGGTGCCGAGGATCCCGAAGTGGCCTTCGACGACGAACGGGAGCGAGGCCGCGAGCAGGGATCCCAGCGCCACCGGCCAGCCGGCGCTCAGCGCGCCTCCCCCGTCCTCGACCCGCCTCCACAGGTAAGCAACCGCAGCGACCGTCAACGCCGCGACGACCGCCGCCGAGACCACCCCATCCCCCGGCAGCCGCACCGTCCCCCAGCAGGCCGCGCAGAGCAGCGCCAGCCCGACCGCGGGCGAGAGCCAGGACCAACCCCGTGCCCCGCACAGGCCGATCGCCGCCTGCCCGATCGCCAGCGACGAGACACAGATCGCCGCCACCGCTGCATAGGTCCCGATCACGAGACCCGCGAGCCTAGACTGCGGGAGTGGCCTACGCACCTCCCGCTCGCCATCTGCTCCGGGCCAAGGACCTCGCCGACGCGCGCTACGCCGAGCCGCTGGAGGTCGACGACCTGGCCCGCGCCGCCGGCCTCTCCAAGGCCCACTTCAGCCGCGAGTTCCGCCGCACCTTCGGCGAGTCCCCCTACGTCTATCTGATGACCAGGCGCCTGGAGCGGGCCGCGGCGCTGCTGCGCAACACCGACCACTCGGTTGCCGAGGTCTGCCTTGAGGTCGGCCTGCAGGGCGTCGGCTCCTTCACCACCAGCTTCAAGCGCATGTTCGGGATGACGCCGACCGAGTATCGCGCCGCCGCGCCGCCGGCTTCCGCCCACGCGGTCGTGCCCGCCTGCGTGGTCCGCGTCTACGGCCGCCCCCAACACCGCACGTTTCGAGAAGACAGCCCGGCGCCCCGGGCCTAGCATCGCCCCGAGTCAATTCAGACACGAGGAGGACACGATGAAGATCGCAAACGCGCAGCTTTGGGTTCACGACCAGGACGAGGCCCTCGCCTTCTACACCGAGAAGCTCGGCATGGAGGTCCGCTCCGACGTCACCCTGCCCGAGATGGGCGACTTCCGCTGGCTCACCGTCAGCCCCGCCGGCCAGGAGGACGTGGCGATCGTCCTGATGGCGATCCCCGGCCCGCCGATGATGGACGAGGAGACCACCGAGCAGATCGAGACGCTGATGGCCAAGGGCTTCGCCGGCACCGCCTTCCTCACCACCGAGGACTGCCGCGCCGACTACGAGGCACTGAAGGAGCGCGGCGTCGAGTTCACCGAAACGCCCGAAGAGCGCCCCTACGGCATCGACTGCGGCTTCCGCGACCCCTCCGGCAACAGCATCCGCCTCACCGAGGTGAAGTTGCCCGCCAGCGTCTGAGCACGGTAGCGCCGCTTCGCGGCGGCGCTACCCCCTGTCTACGAGGTAGAGGTGCTCGGTGACGTGGAGGCTGCGACCGGCGAGGTTGCGGCTGCCCCGGTAGGTGTTGTACGTGGTCCGAAACTCGTCGACGCTGCCGACTTCCTTCAGCATCGCGTGCATCGCCTCCGGGGAGACGAATCCCTCGTCGTTGAACGAGAGCAGGACAAAGCGGGCCGGGATTCGGGTGATCAGGTCCCGCAGCAGCTTTTCCGACTGCTTCCTGACGTTGTAGCCCGAGCGTCGCCAGGCGGTCGGGATGCCCGATACCCGGCTGATCTCGGCCGGCTCCTCGTAGTTCACGAGCAGGTTGAGCATGAAGTAGTTCGACCCGTACGGATGCTGGTTGTAAGGCGGGTCCAGGTATGCGAGGTCGACCGGGTCGAGCAGATCGGGCAACGCGTTGGCGTCTTGCTGGAGGACTTCGAAGCCGCCGCTGTGCCGGCTCAGGATCGGCGGCCTCAGCCGGATCGTCCCCTTGATCCGGCTGAGCGCATCGGCCCCCCTGCCGCCGAACTTGCCCACGCCGGTCTCTTTGTCCTTGTAGAACCCCTTGAACACGCCGGCCGTATTCGCGTGGACCGAGGCGGCCGAGAGCAGCGGGCCCAGCAGAAACGGCTGCAGGTCCTCCTCGACTTCGCGGATCATGCGGACGTAGGTGTCTAGGCGCCGGGCGTTGTCCCGCGTGTAGAAGACCCGCTCGCCAGGCTGGATGCGCTCGTCGTCCTCGGGCGCGTAGAGGCGCTCGATGAACCCGCGCTCGGAGCAGCTGCCGTCGGCCGCGGCGTTCAAGCGGTCGATCGTTGCGGAGAGGCGGCCCCACGGAACTTCGTCGGCGTTGGCGAGGAAGCACTCCCCGAGGACGCGGGCGTAAGGCTCGAGGTCATTGGCCACCACGTGCGAGGCCTGGGACTTGAAGAGCCTCGAAACAACGCCGCTCCCCGCAAAGGCGTCGAGAGCAACCGGGCGCCGCCCCAGGGCGGTGGCGACCCGCTCGGTCGCGGCTTGGATCGGCCCGAGAAGCGAGCGCTTGTTGCCGATGTAGGTGACCAGCTGCTCGCGAAGAAAAGCCGGGTCCTCGGCAGGTCCGAGACCAGGCGAGAACTCGGCTTGGGTGTCGAAGAGGGTTGCGTCCACGGTCGTCGCCGACTGCCCGAAGACGAGGCTGGGCTCTCGCCCGGACTCGCCCGACGATACCCACAGCGGTCGGACGGCAGCCCGACCCGAAAGCGGCCCTGCAAATGCCCCGAGCTGGATTCGAACCAGCGGCCTATCCCTTAGGAGGGGATCGCTCTATCCAGCTGAGCTATCGGGGCCCGAGGCTCCCGGCATGGGCGTTACTGGGCTCGAACCAGTGACCTCCAGCTTGTCGAGCTGGCGCTCTCCCAACTGAGCTAAACGCCCGGGAGAGCGGAATCTAGCAATGGGCAGGAAAACGGCGGCGGACGGCTAAAGGTTCCCCTGCAAGTGCCGATGCAACCGGTGCAACTTTCTTAAGCCCCCGGTGTTTGTTGGGGGCATCTTCAAAAGCTTGAGGACCGACGAGCCAGCGACTTAAACTCTCTGGTGGTACGTCCTTCGGAGATAAAGGGCCCCGCAATGGGGCCCTTTTCCGTTCTCCGGGACCCCGGCTCAGACGTGGTCGTTCGGCAGGTGCCAGTGGCGCGGCGCGATCAGCTCGTCGGCCTCCCGCGGCCCCCAGGAGCCGGCCTCGTAGGGAACGGCCGCCGGCGGGTTCTCCAGCACCGGCTCGGAGATCTCCCAGAGCCGCTCGATCGCCTCGGAGCTGGTGAACAGGGTGCGGTCGCCGAGCATCACGTCGTGGATCAGCCGCTCGTAGGGGTCGAGCGCCTCCTCGGGCCCGCCGAAGGTGTCGGCGTAGCTGAAGCGCATGTGGGCCTCGCCGAGCTGGATCCGCGGTCCCGGCACCTTGGCGAGGAAGGAGGCGGAGATGCTGCCGGGATCGCCGAGCTCGAAGGTGAGGTGGTCGTGGCCGAAGGACTCGGCGATCTGGTCGCAGTCGAGCGGGAACATCCGCCGCGGCGGCCGCTTGTAGGCAACCGTCAGCAGGTGGCGGCTCTCGGCCAGGCGCTTGCCCGAGCGGAGGTAGAACGGCACCCCCTCCCAGCGCCAGTTGTCAACCATGGCCTTGACGGCGACGAACGTCTCGGTGTCGGAATCCTCGGCGACGCCGTCCTCCTCGCGGTAGCCCCGGTACTGGCCGAGGACGACGTCCTCGGGGCGCAGCGGCGGCATCGCTTCGAAGACCTTCTCGCGCTCGATGCCCAGCGGTTTCGGCTCCAGCGAGACCGGCGGCTCCATCGCGACGAAGCCGAGGACCTGGAACAGGTGGGTGACGAGCATGTCGCGAAAGGCGCCCGTTTCCTCGTAGAAGGAGCCGCGCATCTCGATCGAGAGCGTCTCCGGAATGTCGATCTGGACGTGGTCGATGTGGTTGCGGTTCCAGACCGGCTCGAACATGCCGTTGGCGAAGCGCAGCGCCAGCAGGTTCTGGACCGCCTCCCGTCCCAGGTAGTGGTCGATGCGGAAGATGCAGTGCTCGGCGAAGACTCCGTGCAGCTTGCGGTTCAGCGCCCGGGCCGACGCGAGGTCGGTCCCGAACGGCTTCTCGGTGATCACCCTGGCGCCGTCGCCGAGGCCGAGCTCGGCCAAACCCTCCACCGTTCCCGCAGCCGCCTGCGGGGGCAGTGAGAGGTAGAAGAGGAGCTCCGCCTCCTCCCCCAGTTCCTCGCGCGCCTCGCCGATCGCGGCGGCAAGCTCGTCGAAGCCATCGCCGACGCCGGCGAAGCGCAGCGAGTCGCTGAACCGCTCCCAGGCCTCGGGGTCGTCGGGCTTGCGCTCGGAGCCGAAGATCGACTCGCGGGCCAGCTGGCGGAACTCCTCTGCGCCGAGCGCTTTGCGGGCAGCGCCGACGATCCGGAAGCGCTCCGGCATCAGCCCCACCTGGGCGAGGTGGAACATCCCGGGCAGCAGCTTTCGCTTCGCGAGGTCGCCGCTCGCCCCGAAGAGGACGATCACCTGGTCGCCGGGGACCTCCCCCCTCGCCTGCGTCTCGCTCATCACCTGCACCCTATGCTGACGACCGATGGCCCTCGGCAGGACCAAAGGCGGCGTCGCCTACGACTCGGTCGCGCTCGACCGGGTCGACCGCCGCTTCTGGCGCGACATCTGGGAGTCGGTCCCAGCCGAGGTTGCCGCCGAGCACGGCATCGAGCAGCGCGAGTTCGGCGCAATCCAGGTGACGGTGGCCAGGGCGCTGGCCCAGGTCGGGATGCTGAACCTAGTCCTCGGTGCCGCCGAGGCGGCGGAGCTGACCGATCTCGAAGCGGCGGTCGCCTGGGCCGAGGAGCGATCGGCCCCCTATGTCTCGGTCACCCCCGGCCTGCCCGGCAGCGCCGCGGCGGAGGAGTGGCTCCAGGGGCAGGGTTTCGAGCCCACCTACGCCTGGATGAAGTTCGTCCGCGACCCGCACCCGCCGCGCTTTCCCGCTCCCGACGGGGTCGAGGTGGTCGAGGTGACGGCGCCGGACCAGGAGCCGTTCGGGACGATCGCCGCACTCGGCTTCGGCATGCCGGCCTGGGGCGCAGATCTTTTTGCCCACTTGCCGGGGCGGGACGGCTGGCGTTGCTACGTGGCCCGGGTCGACGGCGAGGCGCAGGGCTGCGGGGCGATGGTGATCGAGAACGGGGTCGCCGAGCTCGGGATCGGCGCCACGCTGGAGGCGGCGCGGGGCCGGGGCTGCCAGACCGCCCTTCTGCGCCGGCGCATCGTCGACGCCGCCGAGGCCGGCTGCGACACGCTCCTGGTCGAGACCGGCGAGCGGGTGCCAGACCGTCCTTCCGCGAGCTACCGCAACATCCTCAAGGCCGGCTTCGAGGAGGCCTACCTGCGGCCGAACTGGCAGCGGCGGCGCTGACGGGGATTTGGACCAGCTGTCACTCGCGGCCCTGAACCCGCCTCCGAGGCGCCCCGTACCCCCGGCGAAATGACTCCGAGGAAAGGCAGAGGATGATCAGAGGAAGAGCAGCCCTATTCGCCACGGCATTGCTGGCCGGGGCGCTGGCGGTCGGGCTTGTCGCCGCACCGGCGCAGGCCGCGCTGCGACACATCGACGGCACGGTCGTCTCGAAGAACTCCGACACCCGCACCTTCAAGCTCTCGACCCAGAGCGGCACGGTCCGCATCAAGGTCAACGGCACCACCAAGTTCGACCGGATCGCCGGCTTCGGCGCCCTTCACAAGGGGATGCGGATCGAGGTCGACGCGCAGAAGACCTCCAACGGCCTCGTCGCCAAGCAGGTCGAGCCGCAAGGCGGCGGCGGAGGTGGCGGTGGCGGCGACGACCACGGGGGCGGGGGCGGCGGAGCCGACGACGGCCCCAATCACACCTGAGAGCGCGGCAGCAGCCGCTCGGGCAGCAGCTCGAAGCTCTCTACGAGCGTCCCCCCGACCCGGGGGGACGCCGCCTGCCCGCCGAGGAGCAGTTCCACCTCCGGGTGGGCCTCCCGAACCGCGGCCGCAACCACTTCGAGCCGGGGCGCCAGTTCCGGCATCGTCGCCGCGAGCGCGACCAGGTCGGGTGCTGTGACGGCGATCGCCTGCAGCAGCGTCCCGGTGGGCACGTCGGCGCCGAGGTAAATCGTCTCGAAGCCCCGTTCTTCGAGGATGTCGGACGCCATCCGCAGCCCCAGCGCGTGCCGCTCGCCTTCGATCGTCGCCAGCAGGGCCCGGCCGTGCGGAAGATCCTCGCCTCCCAAGTCCGCACCGGGCGGGGGTCGCAGGGCCGCCAGGACGCGGTTGGTCAGCTCGGTGGCCCGATGCTCGTCGGCGATCGGCAGGGCCCCTGTCTCCCACAAGGCGCCGATCTCGTGCATCGCCGGAGCGACGATCTGCTGGTAGAGGGCGGGCAGATCCATGCCTTCGGCCAGCGCCCCCGAGACGATCCTGTAGGCGCCCGGTCCATCCCCCGCCCGCAGCGCTTCCAGGTAGAGACGCGAAAGTTTTTCCCCGGTACCAACCACTTCCCAAGAGCCTACGGAGCGGCAGAGCCGGGCTCAACGCGGCCGCGAGTGACAGACGACGCGCGGCTCCATCTCACATCGGGAAGTTTGACCTACGGCCCTCCTGGGGATGAACGACGGAGCATCTGTTCCCGACCGGAAGGAGCGCACATGAGCATCGTCACGATCCTGATCATCATCATCCTCATCCTGCTGGCGATCTACCTGTTCCGCCGCGTCTTCTAGGCCGGAGAGCGGATGACGAGAGCCGGGTGAGCACCGCCCCGGCCTCGTCCCCGTCCTGGGGAGCCAGGCCAATTCTTCACGAAGACGCCTTGAGGGCGGCAAAGAACTCCCAGATCTCCTCAGGGCTACCTAGCTCGGCCACCAGCTCTCCGTTCATGTACCTGTCCTTGACCAGGATCGACGTGGCCTCGTGACCACCATTGGGGCGGAAGTGGTACTGCCGCCCGTCCTCCAGGTAGAGCCCGAGGCTTTCAGCGCCAGGTCGGCTCTGTTTCAGGAGATGAACGTGCTCGTCCCGTGCCAGCGGGCAATTGAGCAGGAGTGAGATCGCCGCCTCGAGAATCAGCGACACAGTTCCCTCGGTGTGATCTCGCGCCCCCTTGATGACGGCTACTGGATCGGGACCTTCCACCCGGATCATTCGCGCCCCTCTTCCCGTCTCGCTTGGAAGAAACACTGCTTGCGAGGATCGAGTGTAGGCGAGACTGAGAGCCGCTATCTCTCGCTCGTCTCCTACCACATGATGAAGCCTTCAGGGAGACGCAAGAACAACGCGGGGTAACTCCGGTAGCGCCCAATCTACGCTTCGATCACCTTCCGGGCGAGGATCTCCCCCTCCTTCGGTGCATCCAGGACCGGTTGCACCCTCAGGGAAGGGGGATTGCCGTTCAGGACTGCTCACCGATCTTTCCCCGGAGCGGCTCCCTAGATGTTCGAACGTGAGGGCAAGGAGAGACCTGATCCGGAGACTGAAGGTGCCTTGGGCCATCCGGCCCGCCGCCGCATCCTCTTGGGGCTGTCCGCAGAGGAGCCTATGTCGCCCGCTGAGTTGTCGAACTCCCCAATCGGCAAAGGCATTCGGGTGAACGTCTATAGCTACCACTTCAAGGAGTTGGAGCGACGGGGCCTGCTCGCAGCTAGTCAAACCGGAATCTAAAGACGCACGGACTGCTACTCGTTATAAGGCTCCAGATGGACTCACTCAAGCAATGGTCGACGCGGCTGCCCTCGGTCCAATTTCGGATGTGGTGGCAGCTATCCCCGAACAGCTCGCACAACGGATCATCGAAGAGATATCGGCGCTCATCGTGGCGTCGGGTCGCCAACTCCGATCTAGCTCGATTTAGGCACAATGTCCAGCGCTTGGGGACTTCAGAGGCCAGACTGCGAACCAGCCGCTTCAAGAGCGAAAGACTCCCAATGCTTTGATTTCTCGATAGTTAGAGCGACTATTGAGTATGTACAAAGTCGGCGCTATCCGTTTGGGTTCCCGAGCTAGACCGGCGGGTTCCTAGGCCCCCGGCACTAATAACGGCGAGACAGGGGGCAAGGTGTCTGAAATACAAGCGGGTCTTAGCGGTGAGATCTGCGGACGGTCGGCGAGCGCTGTCGCTAGATCAGGCCGGGCGACTACTCATCATTACTCTCTTCGCCTCGCCCTGATCGCACTAGTCGCGACCGTGGCCTTGCTGGTTTCAGCTGAACCGGCTTTGGCAACGGCACTTCCCTCCACGATCACCGAAAACACCACGCTCTCGGTTGCCGGCAACCCGTATACGGGGAGCCCGACCATCGCTGCGGGCGTGACCGTCAAAGCCGAACCCGGGGTCAGATTCAACCTAGGCAAAATCATCGTCAAAGGCACCCTGAAGGCTGAAGGCACCGCCGAAAGCCCGGTCGTCTTCACCGGCGCCAACGGCAAAGAACCCGGCGAATGGAGCAACATCAAGTTCGAAAGCGGCAGCGGCGCGTCGGTGCTCGATCA
>DASQCF010000006.1:0-50618 GCA_035634815.1 Solirubrobacterales bacterium
CTCGTCCCTAGGCCCGGTGCTCGGGGTTCGGGAGGTCGAAGTGGCAGCCGGCTTCCCACTCTTTCGGTTGGTTGCCGTGGGCGGGGATGCCGCCGGCGTCCTTGAGGATGCGGGCCATGTGCATCAGGTTCCAGGCGGCGAGGGTGGTGTTGCGGTTGGTGAAGTCGTTGTCGGGGCCGCCGGAGCCCTCGTCCAGGTAGGAGGGGCCGGGGCCGGCCTCGCCGATCCAGCCGGAGTCGGCCTGCGGTGGGATCGTGTAGCCGAGGTGCTGCAGGGAGTAGAGGACGTTCATCGCGCAGTGCTTGATCCCGTCCTCGTTGCCGGTGACGATGCAGCCGCCGACGCGCCCGTAGTAGGCCCACTGGCCCTGGTCGTTGAGCAGGTGCGAGTTGCCGTAGAGGCGCTCGATCACGTGGGTCGCGACCGAGGACTTCTCGCCGAGCCAGATCGGCATCCCGAGGACGAGGATGTCCGCCGCCATCACCCGCTCGTAGATCGCCGGCCACTCATCGCGCTCCCAGCCGTGTTCGGTCATGTCGGGCCAGACGCCGATCGCCAGCTCGTGGTCGATCGCCCGAATGCAGTCGACCTCGAC
Organism: Solirubrobacterales bacterium; assembly: GCA_035634815.1. Taxonomy (GTDB): domain Bacteria; phylum Actinomycetota; class Thermoleophilia; order Solirubrobacterales; family 70-9; genus VAYN01. The sequence goes on from DASQCF010000006.1 coordinate 596, forward strand.
CCCCTGCTTGCGCATCACCTCCATCGAGAGGTCCATCAGCCCCTGCGTGTTCGAGGGCTCGGGGCTGCGCTTCAGGGTGCAGTTGACGAACAGGGCTTTCAAATCGGAGTAGTCGGCCATGGCGGCGAGCCTATCCCAGGGATTGGCCTCGGGAGTTTCTCTCCCCGTCACATTTCCCCCGTAGCGTCGGTCGGGTCAACAACTGGAGGGAGCGTCGATGCGGTTTAGGAATGCGGTTCCGGTGCTGGCGGTCGGCGGGGTGCTGGCCCTCGGCGGTTGCGGCGGGGGAGACGACTCGACCACCTCGGCCGAGCCGGCGAAGGCGCAGAGCGACAATGCGATGAAGCATGAAGACGCGATGAAGGACGGCCACGGCGCGATGAAGGACAAGGGCGCGGACGATGGCGCCATGCACGGCGAAGGCGACGACAACGGCGGGGCGATGAAGGACGACAACGGCGGCTGATGGTCCTCCTGGTCCTCTTCGGGTTCCTCGCCGGCGCCGCCACGGCGCTCTCGCCGTGCGTCTTGCCGGTGCTGCCGATCGCCCTCTCGGCCGGCGCCACCGGCGGCCGGCGGCGGCCGCTGGGGATCGTCGCCGGGCTCGCGGTCTCTTTCACCTTCGCCACCGTCGCCCTCGTCTACGTGATCGCGGCCTTGGGGCTGCCCGACGACTTCCTGCGCAAGCTGGCGATCGCGGTCCTGATCGGCTTCGGCCTGACCCTGATGGCGCCACCGCTGGCGGCTCGGGTCGAGGCCTGGCTGAGCCGGTTCGGCGCCCTCGCCGGCGGCCCCCGCAGCGGCGGCGACGGGTTCTGGTCGGGGATCGTGGTCGGGCTCAGCCTCGGCCTCGTCTACGCCCCCTGCGCCGGCCCGATCCTCGCCGGCGTGATCACCGTCTCCGCCTCACAGCCCTTCGGCGCCGGCCGGCTGGCCGTCGCGCTCAGCTACGGGATCGGCTCTGCGGTCGTCCTCTACTTCCTGATGCTGGGCGGCCGCCGCGCGATCGCGCCCCTGGCCCGCCGCGGCGTCGGGCTGCAGATCGCGATGGGGGCGGTGATGGTCCTCGTCGGGCTGGCGATGCTCGGCAACTACGACATCCGCTTCCAGAACGCGATCGCCACCGACCTGCCGAGCTTCCTCGTCAACCCCAGCGAAGCGCTGGAGGACAGCGCCTCGGCCCGGGGCGCCCTCGCCGACCTGCGTGGCCAAGGCCACGCCGTGAAGTTCGAAGCCAGCGGGCGGCCGCTGGCGGGGGATACGGCATCCGACCTGCCGGTGCTCGGCAAGGCGCCAGAATTCGTCGGCAACGAGCACTGGTTCAACACCCCCGGCGACCGCCCCCTCACCCTGAAGCAGCTGCGCGGCCGCGTCGTCCTCGTCGACTTCTGGACCTACAGCTGCATCAACTGCATCCGCACGTTCCCCTACCTGAAGGCCTGGGACAAGCGCTACCGCAAGGACGGCCTGACGATCGTCGGCGTCCACACCCCCGAGTTCCCCTTCGAGCGCGACCCCGGCAACGTCGAAGACGCGATCGAGCGCAACGGGATCCGCTATCCCGTCGCCCAGGACAACGAACAGCAGACCTGGAACGCCTACGCCAACCAGTACTGGCCGGCGGAGTACTTCATCGACGCCCGCGGCCGGGTCCGCTACGTCCACTTCGGCGAGGGCGAATACGAAGAGAAAGAGCAGGTGATCCGCGAGCTCCTGGCCGAAGCCGGCGACCGGGTCGGGAAACCGATGTCCGGCGCCGAGGGGATCGAAGCCGACGCCGGGGTGACGACGCCGGAGACCTACCTCGGCGCCGCCCGCGCCGAACGCTTCACCAACGCCAAGCTCTCGCCCGGGCTGCACGACTTCTCCGCTCCCGCCCGGGTGCCGCTGAACGAATTTGCCTATCGCGGCCGCTGGCGGATCGAACTCGACTCGGCGACCGCCGCCGGCGGCTCCCTGGAGATCCACTTCGGCGCCCGGCGGGTGTACCTGGTGCTGGGGACGATCGACGGCCGCCCGCGCAAGGTCCGGGTCACGCTCGACGGCAAGCCGATCGGCGCCGCCGCGGGCGCCGACGTCCATGGCGGCACGGTGACCGTCCGCTCGCAGCGCCTCTACGAACTGGTCGACCTGCCCGCGGCGGGGGAGCACCTGCTGCGGCTCGAACCGGAAACGGGGACGATGGGCTATGCCTTCACCTTCGGTTAGCGCAAGCGGGAGAATCCCGCCGATGGCGGACCAGGGCAACGGCAGCGTCCTCGTCGTCGACGACGAGCCGACGATCGTCGAGGTCGTCGGCAGCTACCTGGAGCGCGCCGGCTTCGCGGTCGAGCGGGCGATGGACGGTCCCGAGGCGCTCCGCCTCGCCGAGCTGCACCGCCCCGACCTCGTCGTCCTCGACCTGATGCTGCCCGGCCTCGACGGGATCGAGGTCCTGCGCCGCCTCCACGAGCGCCCCGGCAAGCCGGTGGCGGTGATCCTGCTGACCGCCCGCGGCGAGGAGTCCGACCGCCTCGTCGGCCTCCGCCACGGCGCCGACGACTATGTGGTGAAGCCGTTCTCGCCGGCGGAGCTGGTCGCTCGGGTAGAGGCCGTCCTGCGCCGCGTCTCGCCACCGGAGGGGGCCGAGGAGGCCGAGCCGCCGATCGAGCGCGGGCCGCTGCGGGTCGAACCGGCGAGCCGGCGCGCCTTCCTCGACGGCGCCGAGATCGAGCTGACGATGCGCGAGTTCGACCTCCTTGCCTACCTCGCCGCCCGGCCCGGCCGCGTCTTCAGCCGCGACCAGCTGATGGAAGCGGTCTGGGAATACCCCTTCTTCACCGACACCAGCACCGTCACCGTCCACATCCGCCGCCTGCGTGGCAAGCTCGGCGACGACCCGGCCGAGCCGCGCTTCATCGAGACGGTCTGGGGCGTCGGCTACAGGTTCAAGGCATGAGCGCCGGAGCCCGGAGATGAGGCGCGCGCTGACGATCGCCGGCGCCGCTTTCCTCGCCGGCGCCGCCGCGGTCGCGGTGCCGCACGGGATGGGCGCCGAGCAGATCGCCCTGGCGCTGCTGGCCGCCGCCGGGATCGCCCTCGCCGGCGCCCTCGCCGCCCGCCTGGCGATGGAGGAGCGCGCCAACCGCGAGATCGAGCAGGCCCGCCGGCAGCTGGTCGCTGCTGCCTCACACGACCTGCGCACGCCGCTGGCCTCGCTGCGGCTGCTCGCCGATTCGATCGGCGACGGGGTGGCGACGGGGGAGACCCGCGATCGATATCTGCGGGAAATCCGCACCCACGTCGAGGTCCTCGGTGACCTCGTCGACGACCTCTTCGAGCTCTCGCGGATCGAGGCCGGGGAGATCTCCTGGTCGATCCGCCAGGTGGAGCTCGGCGCCCTGATCGACGAGACGGTGGCGGCGATGCGGGCCCAGGCCGACGCGCGCGGGGTGACGGTCGCAGCCGAGCTGCCCAGCGGCGACCTGATCGCCTCCGCCGACGCCGAGAAGCTGCAGCGGGTCTTCTTCAACCTGATCCAGAACGCGATCCGCCACACCCCGGCCGACGGCAGCGTCACCGTGCGGGCCAGGTCCCAAGGCAAGGGCGTCGAGGTCGAGGTCGACGACGAGGGGGAGGGGATCTCCGAGGCCGACGCCGCCCACGTCTTCGAGGCGTTCTACCGCGGCGACGCCGCCCGCGGCGAGGACGGCGCCGGCCTCGGCCTGGCGATCGCGAAGGCGATCGTCGAGGCGCACGGTGGGCGCATCTGGCTGGAGCGGGGCGCGCCCGGCACGCGGGTGCGTTTCACCCTGCGCGGCGCCTGAGCGCCGGCTTCAGGTCGACTGATCCCAGCTGTTGCTGCGGCTGTAGAGGGTGTCCTTGGCCGCCAGCAGCTGCTGGTCGGCGGCCGCCGTCAGCGCCTCGCCGTCGCGGTCGACGCTGGTGCCGATCCCGAAGGAGGCGCCGATGCCGCCCGCGCCGAGGGCGCCGCCGCGGATCTCATCGACGATGCGGGTCGCCGCAACCGCGGCCTCCTCCTCGCTCGTCCCGGGCATCAGGATCGCGAACTCGTCGCCGCCGATGCGGAAGCAGTCGTCGGCCATCCGCGAGCCTTCAAGGATCTGCCCCACCTGGCGCAGGACCTCGTCGCCGGCGGGGTGCCCGAGGCGGTCGTTGACCCCCTTGAAGCCGTCGAGGTCGAGCAGGCAGAGGGAGACCGGTCCGGAGCGGGCGGCGCGGGCCATCTCCACGGGGAGGCGCTCTTCGAAGGCGCGCCGGTTCGGCAGCCCGGTGAGGGCGTCGCGCCGGCTCTCGCGCGCCTCGGCCTCGAACAGGTTGGCATGGGAGAGATGGGCGGCGATCAGGTCGGTCAGGAGCTCGAGCGTCTCGACGTCGCCGTCGTCGAAGTGCTCCGCCTCGGGGGCGTAGACCTTGAGCACCCCGACCGTCTCGCCTTGATGCGCCAGGGGGACGCAGATCATCGAGCCGGCGCTGACCCGCTTGCAGGCCTCGCCGTCGACCCGGGGGTCGTCGCTGGTGTCGTCGCTGCGCAGGACCCTCTCCTCCCGGATGCAGAGACCGGAGAGGCTCGCCGCGGCCTTCAGCCTCATGCCGAGGAAAGGGGTGGCCTCGCCGGTGGTGACCGAGTAGACCATCTCGTCGTCCTCCAGCAGCTCGATCAACCCGGCGCTGGCGCGGGTCAGCTCCTGGGCGCGCTCGGCGATTAGCTGCATGATCGTCGCCGGGTCGAGGTCGCTGGCGGCGATCTCGGTCTGGGTGCGGATGATCGCCCGCAGCTGGGCCGAACGGTCGCTGGACATGCTGCTCAATCGGCAGATCGGGCGACTTGATTTAGGTCTGCATAGGTGCTCCGCTAAGGACCTATCCACTCCGAGACTAGGGAGGTCGTGATGTACGCACGGGTTGCACGCTGGGAGGGCGCGAGCGCGGAGGCGCTGGATCAGGTCGCCGCGGGCATCCGCGAGGACGCGGATTCCGGGCCGCCTGAGGGGGTGCCGGCAAAGAAATTCCTTCTCCTCCAGGACAAGGAGAGCGGTCGCTCGATGGCGATCACCCTTTTCGAGACCGAGGACGACTATCGCCAGGGGGACGAAACGCTCAACTCGATGAGCCCGCCCGGCGACGGGATGGGTCAGCGGTTGGGCGTCGACCGCTACGAGGTCGCGGTCGAACTCGACGTCTAGGCGAACGGTGCCTGGGCCATGGCGTCAAGCCATGGCCCAGGCAGGCTCCGACTCTTCGACGGCTTCTTCCTCCTCCGCTTTGCTGCTCGCCACGGCGCCTGGCAACCGGTAGAAGTGCTCGGTGGCGCCGCGCACCTGGCGCTCGCGCACGAGCTGGATCAGGCCGGATTTGGCCAACTCGGTGACGTGGTAATTGGTGTTGCTGAGGGGGATCTGCAGCTCGCGGCTGAGATCGCTGGGGGAGAGGACCCGTCCGCCGTCGATCCCGAGGATTTCGAGGATCGATACCCGTAGCGGGTGGGCCGTCGCCCGTGCCAGTCGCTCCCAGTTCACCGGCAGCGAGGAGTGGCCGTTGCCGTTATGCGCGTTTTGCGGCTGTTTTGCGGGGGAATGACCGTTTGCTGAGTGACCGTTGGGGGAAACACCGTCTTGGTTTGGCATGAGGCGACATTACCAAAAAATATTGACTCATGTCATCATTTTCGGGTAGGTTATCTGTCTAGTAGTCGTCAACGACGGTTTTTGGGAGGAGATGTCTGATGAGCACTGGCGCTCCACGCGCAGCACTGATCGCTTCGCTCTTCTGCGCCTTTTTCATCTGGGTCGCAGTGGCGCCGGCGCTGGCGGACACCGACGACATCATCGCCCCGAGCGACCCGACCCATCCGGCGGTCGACTCCGGCTGGCAGGCGGGAACCTGCAAAGCCGAACCGTGCTCGATCGCCACCCCTGACCTCTTCTTCGAAACGGCCGGCGCCCACCCCAACTTCGGCTTCACCCAGTTCATCATCAAGCACGGCCCGCCCCCCGGCGAAGCTCCGGTCGGCGAACTGAAGACCGTCCGCGTCGACCTCCCGGTCGGCCTCAGCGTCAACCCCGGTGCGACGCCGCGCTGCGAACGCTCGCAGTTCGAAGCCGACACCTGCCCGATCGGGTCGAAAGTCGGCGAAAGCCTGGTCACCGCGGCGGGGCCGCTGGGACCGATCGCCCCGGTCGCCGGCGTCACCCAGGTCCCCGTGTACAACGTCGAGCCCGAACAGGGAGAGGCGGCGCGCTTCGGGCTCAAGCTCGCCGGCAACGAAGTCTTCCTCGAAGGCGACGTCGCCTGGGAGTCCGACTACCACGAGGGGTTCACGATCCACGTTCCCGAAGCCCTGCCGAGCGAACTGGGGGAAATCCTCGGCCTGCTCTCCGGCCAGAAAGGCCTGATCCTCAAAAACCGGCTGGCCTTCAACGGCCGCTCGGGCGACGGCACCTTCCTGACCACGCCGACCACCTGCTTCGGCCCCGCCTACAAGGACGACTGGCAAGAGGGCGAAGCGCCGGGCGGGCCCTCCGGGTCGGTCTACTCGACCTTCCTCCGTGCCGACTCCTACGGCGAACCGGATCCCAACTTTCCCAACGGCTCCTCCTTCTTCGAGTCGCCGATCCCGCCGAAAAGCGAAACCGAAGGCCCCGGCACCTCGCCGAAAGACTGCGACACGATTCCCTACGACCCCGAGATCTCCGTCGACCCCGGCACCGCGGACGTGAACTCGCCGGCGGGCGCCGACGTCACCGTCACCGTTCCGCACCTGAAAGAAGAAGACGGCCAGGACAGCTCCCAGACCAAGCAGGCGACGGTGACGCTGCCGCAGGGGATGGGGCTCAACCCCTCGGCCGCCAACGGTCTGCAGACCTGCAGCGACGAGCAGTTCGGCAAAGGGACCCGCAACCCGGTCGCCTGCCCCGCGCAGTCGATCATCGGCCGGGCGCGGATCGAGTCGCCGCCGCTGGAAGACCAGACGAACCCGCAGCCCGAAGAAGCGCTGGAAGGCAACGTCTACGTCGGCAAGCAGCTGAGCCGCGACCCCGCCTCGGGCGAGGAGTACCGGATCTTCATCGAAGCCAAGTCCGACCGTTACGGGATCTCGGTGCGGCTGATCGGCAAGGTGCGGGCCGATCCGCAGACCGGGCAGCTGACGACGACGGTCGCCGATACGCCGCAGGTGCCGTTCACCACCTTCGACCTCAGCTTCACGGGCGGCGCCCGGGCGGTGCTGAGCAGCCCGCCGACCTGCGGCCCGAACCAGGCGACGGCGACGATGACGCCGTGGTCGGGGAATCCGCCGGCCCATCCCGACGACAGCTTCGCGATGACCAGCGCCCCCGGTGGCGGCAAATGCCCGAAAACGCTCGCCGAGCGGCCATTCGGCCCGGCCTTCGGCGCCGCCCCGGCGAGCGCCAAGGCCGGCGCCTTCAGCCCGATCACCGTCCACATCGACCGCGGCGACGGCCAGCAGGAGCTGAAAGGCGCCGACGTCGTCCTGCCGCCGGGGATGACCGGCAAGCTGCGCGGGATCCCCTACTGCCCCGAGAGCGCGATCGCGGCCGCGGCGACCCGCGCCGGCGCCGAGGAGCTGGCGAGCTCCAGCTGCCCGGCCGAGAGCCAGGTCGGCACCGCCGCAGTCGCCGCCGGCACCGGCCCCGCTCCGTACAAAATCGAAGGCAAGGTCTTCCTCTCAGGCCCCTACCACGGGGCCCCTCTCTCCCTCGCAGTGGTCACCCCCGCCACGGCCGGGCCGTTCGATCTCGGCACCGTCGTGGTGCGGGTGGCCCTGTTCGTCGACCCCGACACCGCGCAGATCCGCGCCGTCTCGGACCCGATCCCGCACGTCTTCGGCGGCGCCCTGCTCAGCATCCGCTCGGTCGACCTGAAGATGGACCGGCCGGACTTCACCCTCAACCCGACCAGCTGCGAACCGTTCGCCACCAGCGGCGCCCTGCTGGGCGGCGGCGGCAACCCGGCCGATCCCGCCGCCTTCAGCTCCTTCGCCGTCAGCGCCCCGTTCCAGGCCGGTGGCTGCGAGGGGCTCGGCTTCAAACCAAAGCTGTTCACCAAGCTGATCGGCGCCCGCAAGAAAATGCGACGCAACGGGCACCCCGCCTTCCGCGCGGTGCTGGTCGCCCGCGCCGGCGACGCCAACATCAAGCGGGCGGCGCTGACCCTGCCGCACTCGCAGTTCCTCGACCAGAGCCACATCGGCACGATCTGCACCCGGGTCCAACTCGCCGCCGCGGCCTGCCCGGCCCGGTCCGTATATGGATACGCGCGGGCGCAGACCCCGCTGCTCGACGACGAAGTCCAGGGCCCGGTCTACCTGGTCGCTTCCGATCACGAACTGCCGGACCTCCTCGCCGACCTTCACGGCCAGGTCAACGTCCGCCTGCGCGGCGTGATCAGCTCGGCCAAAGCGCGGCTGAAGACCGTCTTCTACCCGGTCCCCGACGTGCCGGTGAGCAAGTTCACGATCAACATGAAGGGCGGCAAGAAGGGGCTGCTGGTCAACTCGCGGGACCTCTGCCTGAAGCCGAACCGCTCGGTCCTCAACTTCAAAGCCCAGAACGGCAAGCAGCTGAAGGTGAAGAAGCTGCCGCTGCGGACGCCGGCGTGCCGCAAGGCCAAGAAGAAGAGCCGGTGAGGCGCGATTAACGCTCCGTCTACCTGGGTACGACCCCCTCACGTGAGGAAACGGGTTACGAGACTGCTGGTGTTCGCTGCCCTGTTCGGGGGGCTTACGGTCGCCGTCGCCCAAGCCGGCGAAGTCGTCTTCTCGCCGCAGAACAATCCGCCGAACGCGAACGACGGCTGGCAGGCTGGGACCTGCAACACGCCGACCTGCGCGCCCGACAGCGCCAAAGCCGAGTTCTACGAAATTGCCGCCGGCCACCCGCCGTTCGGCATCACCCAGTTCATCGTCCGGCACAAAACCGAACTGACCCACGAAGAACCGGAAGTCGACATGAAGACCCTGCGGGTCGACCTCCCGGTCGGGCTCAGCGTCAACCCCGGCGCCACTCCCCAGTGCGAGGCGGCGCACCCGAAAGAATGCCCGGCGAACACCAAAGTCGGCGAAAGCGTGGTCACCGTCTCGCCGGAACTGCCGATCGTGCCGCCGGTGCCGATCACGGCCCCGGTCTACAACCTGAAGCCGCAGCAGGGCCAGCCCGCGCGCTTCGGGTTCACGGTCGAACCGGTCCCCGACCTGCCGCTGCTGCCGCCGAGCGACATCTACCTCGAGGCCGACGTCGCCTACGAGTCCGACTTCCACGAGGGGTTCACCATCCAGGTCCCCAAGGTCGCCTCGGTGAAACTGCTGAAGAACCGCCTGATCTTCAACGGCCGCGCCCACGCCGACCCCGGAGTCGGCTTCTTCCTCACCACGCCGAGCACCTGCCTCGACCCCAATTCCGCCGCCTTCCAGCACACCTACTCCACCTACGCCCGGGCCGACTCGCTGCAGAACCCGGACCCGAGCTTCCCCAACGGCTCGCCCTTCGTCGAGGCGAAGCTGCCGCCGGGGACGAGCCCGAAAGATTGCGGCTCGATCCCGTTCAAACCCTCGATCGGGGTCGACCCGGGGACCAAACAGGTGGATTCGCCCGCCGGCGCCACGACCGAGCTGAAACTGCCGGTCGAAGCGAGCGCGACGGGCCAGGAAACCTCGACGATGCGCTCGGCCCGGGTCTCGCTGCCGCTGGGGATGGGACTCAACCCCTCGGCCGCCAACGGCCTCGCCGCCTGCTCCGACGCCCAATTCGGCAAGGGGACCCGCAACCCGGTCGCCTGCCCGCCCGCCTCGAAGGTCGGCACGGTTAGCGTCGCCACCCCGCCCCTGCCGGAGGGGCCGCTGACCGGCAACGTCTACGTCGGTGAGCAGAAGAGCCGCGACCCCGAATCCGGCGAAGAGTTCCGCATCTTCGTCGCCGCCGAGTCGGCCCGCTACGGGATCTCCGTGCGGCTGATCGGCAACGTCGTCGCCAACGCGAAGACGGGCCGGTTGACCGCCGTCTTCGACGAACCGGCGAAAACCAGCGTCCTGCGCGGAGGCAACAACGACAACCTGCCGAGCGGCCTACCGCAGGTGCCGTTCACCAGCTTCAAGATCGCCATCGACGGTGGCCCGAAAGCGGCGCTCAGCAGCCCGCCGACCTGCGGCCCGAACCAGACCGACAGCCAGCTGGCGCCGTGGTCGGGCAATCCCGCCGCGACGCCGACCGCGAAATTCGATCTCGACTCGCTGCCCGGCGGCGGTGCCTGTCCGAAGACGATGGGGGAGAGGCCGTTTGCCCCGGGCTTCAACGCCAAGCCGAAAAGCGACGTCGCCAAAACCTTCACCCCGTTTTCCGCCTTCATCAACCGGCCGCCCGGCCAGCAGGAGCTGAAAGGGATCGACGTCACCCTGCCCGAAGGCGCGACCGCGAAGCTGAAAGGCGTGCCGTACTGCTCGCCGGAGGAGCTGGAGAAAACCGCCAATCGCTCCGGTGCGGCCGAGAAGAAAAACCCCGTCTGCCCGAAAGAGAGCAGGGTCGGCGTCGCCACCGTGCAGGCCGGCACCGGCCCCGACCCGCTGAAGATCGAGGGCGACGCCTATCTCGCCGGTCGCTACAAAGGCGCGCCGCTCTCGATCGCGGTCGTCACCCCGGCGCTGGCAGGACCCTTCGACCTCGGCAACGTCGTCGTCCGCGTGCCGCTCTTCCTCGACCCGGAAACGGCGCAGATCCACCCGAAGACGAACGACATCCCCGACGTCTTCGGCGGCACCAAACTCGACGTCCGCTCGGTTTTCCTCAACATCAACCGCGACGAGTTCACCCTCAACGGCACCAACTGCCGCAAAGGGGCGACCGCGGGCACGATCAACGGCGGCGGCAGCAACCCGCTCGAACCCGGCGCCTACTCGGCCTTCAAGGTCTCCGACGCGGTCCAGGCGACCGGCTGCAAGAAGCTCAAGTTCCGCCCGAAGCTGAACATCCGCCTGTTCGGCAAGACGCAGCGAGCTAAGCACCCGAAACTGCGGGCGGTGCTGAAGGCGCGCGGCAAAGACGCCAATATCCGCAAGGCCTCCGTGGCGCTGCCGCACGCGCTGTTCCTCGACCAGGCCAGCCTCGCCACGGTTTGCACCCGGGTCCAGTTCGCCGCCGAAAACTGCCCGAAGCGCTCGATTTACGGCAAGGCCCGGGCCTTCACGCCGCTGCTTGGCAAACCGCTGGAAGGGCCGGTGTACCTGCGCTCCTCCAACAACACGCTGCCGGACATGGTCGCCCACCTCAAAGGTCAGGTCGACATCGACCTGGTCGGCCGCATCGACAGCTTCCACGGCGGCATCCGCACCACCTTCGGCCGCGTTCCCGACATGCCGGTCACCAAGTTCGTGATGACCTTGCCAGGCGGCAAGAAGGGCCTGCTCGTCAACTCGACCAACCTCTGCGCCAAGCCGGTCAAGGCGATTATCCGGATCAAAGCCCAGAACGGCAGGAAGCGCAACACCAAGCCGAAGCTGCGCACCCCGTGCAAGGGGCAGAAGCGCGGCGGTCACTCCAAAGGTCACTGAAAAAGCTCGACACCGTTCAGTGTTGTGTCACGGTTTGGTGACACGGTTACTGAGGTAGTAACTCCCGCAGTCACTTGAATCGCTGTTGCCGATGTGTAATGTCTTCAGTGGGAGAGCAGTCCGTGGGGCGCTACAGGGGGCGTCCTCGTTAAGGGAAAAACGAGGAGGAAATTGATGGGCAAGCGCTCGTTCGCATTGCTTTTTTTGTGTCTCGGGGTGCTTCTTGCTCTCCCGACCGTGGTGGCAGCCGATACCGGCGACGTGGTCGAACCGCAGCATGAACCACCGACGGCCGCAGACGGATTCCAGTCTGGTGTCTGCTACGAAAATCAGGTCGAAGAAGACCCGACCAAAACGGACACGACCAAACCGTTCTGCTCGGCGGAAACGCCGGAACTGTTTTTCACCCAGGCAGGCGGTCATCCGCCGTTCGCGTTCGACCAATACATCATCAGGCATGAAACCACCGTGCCTGGGGTGGTCGAACCGCTGATCGAACCCTACGAAAGCCGTGTGCTGAAAACGGAGCGCGTCGATCTGCCGGTGGGATTCACCGAGAATCCCCAGAGCAGCCCCAAGTGCTCGGAAGAAGATTTCAAAGCCATCGGTGAAATCCCCGGTTCCGGTGGACAAATGGGTCACGTCCCCAAATGCGATCCGAGCACGATCGTCGGCCGCAACGAAACGTGGCTGGTGGTCAACACTGACAATGCCGTCCCGAATCCGGCATCCCCCGGGACCTTCCTGCCGCGCGGGTTTGTGATCCCGCCCCAGGCAGCCAAAGGAACCAGAGTCGCCCTGTACAACCTCGAGCCGAAATTCGGCGAACCGGCCCGCTTGGGCTTCTATATCGGTTTCAGCAAAGAAATCATTCTGGAAGGCGGCGTTGCCTGGGAGAGCGATTTCCACGAGTACTTCACGATCCATCTCCCTGCTCCGTCGGTCGGGGTCTCCAGCTTGAGGTCCCGCCTCGTCGCCTTCGGTCAGTCGGGCGACGGCACTCACGTCACCCTGCCGACCACCTGCTTCGACCCGGAAGAATCGAGCTTCTACTCCACCTTCTTCCGCGGCGAGTCCTACGGCGAACCGAACCCGACCTTCCCCGAAGGTTCGACCCCGTGGGAGGCCAATCTGCCGCCGGGGGTGAGGACGACCGGGTGCGAGTCCGTCCCGTTCGATCCCTCGCTCGCGGTCGACCCCGGTACGAACGAGGTCGATTCGCCCGCTCCGGCGACCGTGACCACGAAAATGCCCTTCGATCCCGCCAAAGAAGGCGGCGAAGTCCGCAACGGCGATACGGAAGGCATCTCGCAGTCGCATGTGCGGAAAGCCGAAGTCTCGCTGCCTCACGGCATGGGGATCAACCCCTCCGGGGCGCAGGGTCTCGAGGCATGCACCGACGCCCAGTTCAAGAAGGGCGTGCGGGTGATGGACAACGAATGTCCGGAGAGCTCGAAAATCGGAACCGTCGAGGTGGAATCTCCACCGCTGGCGGAGCCACTCGAGGGCAACGTCTACGTCGGCACCCAGAACAGCAACGACCCCGAATCCGGCGAACAGTTCCGGATTCTGCTCGAAGCCAAGAGCGAGGCGGAGGGGATCAACGCTCGTCTCGTCGGCCGCGTCAAGGCCAACAAGACCACGGGCGACCTGACCGCGGTGATCACCGATCAGCTAACCGGCCCGTTCGCCGGCACGCTGCCGTCGGGCTTGCCGCAGGTGCCGTTCAAAGAGATCCGGGTTCACATCGACGGCTCGAAATCGGTGCTTACCAGCCCGCCGGTCTGTTCGGCGACTGGCACCAGCCACTTCGAACCGTGGGCGCGTCCGGGTGAAAACAAGCCGGTCGATTCGACCGTCACCCTCAGCAACGACCCGACCGGCGGCGCTTGCCCGGCGACGATGGCGGCGCGGAAGTTCTCGCCGCTGTACAAAGCCAAAGTCGACAGCTCCAAAGGCGGTGCCTACTCGCCCTTCCACGTCAACATCGGGCGTCGGGACGGCGAGCAGGAGCTGAAGATCGTCGACGTCACCCTGCCGAAGGGGCTGACCGGCAAACTGGCCGGCATCCCCTACTGCTCCGAGGAGGCCATCGCGGCCGCCGCCGCGCGCAGCGGCAAAGCCGAGCAGGCCAGCCCGAGCTGCTCGGGCGACAGCCAGCTCGGCACGGTCACGACCAAGTCCGGCTCGGGCGCCAACCCGCTGCAGCTCGGCGGCAAGGCATACCTGGCCGGTCCGTACAAGGGAGCGCCGCTCTCGCTGGTGACGATCACGCCGGCGGTGGCGGGTCCGTTCGACCTCGGCACCGTGGTCGTCCGGGTGGCACTCAACGTCGATCCGGAAACCGCCCAGATCCACGCCGTCTCCGACGTCATCCCCGACGTTTACGGCGGGGTGAAGCTGGACCTGCGGGTGATCGACCTCGACATCAATCGCAACCAGTTCATGCTCAACCCGACGAGTTGCGCCGCGCAGGCAACCACCGGCGCGATCAACGGCGGCGGCGCTGACCCGACCAACCCGGCCGTGTTCAGCTCCTACCCGGTCAACGATCCGTTCCAGGCGACCGAATGCAACAAGCTCGCCTTCAAGCCGAAGCTGACGATCCAGCTCTACGGCGGCACCAAGCGGAACAAGTACCCGCGCCTGAAGGCGACGCTCAAGGCCCGTAACGGCGATGCCAACATCGCCCGCACGGCGGTGACGATGCCGCGCTCCCTGTTCCTCGAACAGGGCCACATCGGCACCATCTGCACGCGGCCGCAGCTCGCTTCCCACACCTGCCCGAAGGCTTCGGTCTACGGGTCGGCGGAAGCGAAGACGCCGCTGTTGAGCGACAAGTTGAAGGGCAAGGTCTACCTCGTGTCCTCCAACAACAAATTGCCCGACCTGCTCGTCGATCTGCGTGGCCAGGTGGAGGTCTACCTGCGCGGCGTGATCGGCAGCGGCAGCACCGGGGGCCTGAAGACGGTCTTCCGGGCGGTGCCGGACGTGCCGGTCAGCAAGTTCGTCCTCAACATGAAGGGCGGCAAGAAGAGCCTGCTCGTCAACTCACAGAACCTCTGCGCCAAGAAGCAGCGGGCGATCGTGAACATGAAGGCTCAAAACGGCAAGAAGAAGAACGCGAAGAAGTTCAAGCTGAACGTCGTCTCCTGCGGCAAGAAGAAGGGCAAGAAGTAGGAGGCGCGTTCCAGCGCACGTCGCAAGCACCGGCGCGGATGGCCGAATAGCCTCCGCGCCGGTGCGCCCGACGCTCTCAGTCCTGATCGTCGCCTACGAGAACCGCGACGATCTCCGCAAGACCCTGCCGGCACTGCTGCCGGAGCTCGGTGAGGGCGACGAGCTGATCCTGGTCGAGAACAAGCCCGGCGACGGCAGCGCCGACCTCGCCCGCGAACTCGCCCCGGCGGCGCGGATCGTGCCGATGGGCGGCAACGCCGGCTTTGCCGCCGGGATCGATGCCGCCGCCGAGGTCGCCGGCGGCGACCTGCTGGTAATCCTCAACCCGGACGCCGCTCCCCAGCCCGGGTTCGGCGAGGCGATCCGCCGGCCTTGGACGGAGGGGAGAGGCTGGGGGGCGTGGCAGGCGCTGGTCGCTGACGGCGGGCTGCGCTGCGTCAACTCGGCCGGCAACCCGCTGCACTTCACCGGGATCACCTGGGCCGGGGGGCACGGTCGACCGCTCGACCCGCCCCCGCCGGTGGGGGAGGTGACCGTCGCCTCCGGCGCCTGCCTGGCGATCCCCCGGCGGCTCTGGCGCGAGACGGGTGGCTTCCCCCCCGAGTTCTTCCTCTACCACGAGGACGTCGACCTTTCGATCCGCGTCCGCGCCGCCGGCCACCCGGTCGGGATCGAGCCCGAGGCGGTCGTCGCCCACGACTACGAGTTCGGCGCCAACGCCGAGAAGTGGTTTTGGCTGGAGCGCAACCGCCTGGCCTTCGTCCTGCGCACCTATCCCGGCACCCTCCTCGCGCTGCTGGCTCCGGCGCTGCTCGCAACCGAGCTGGCGCTGCTGGCGGTCTCGGCCGTCGGCGGCTGGGGCCGGCAGAAGCTGCGGGCGAACCTCGCCGTCCTCCGCTGGCTGCCCCGCCTGCTGCGCGAGCGCCGCAACGTCCAGCGCCGCCGCACCGTCGGCGCCGCCGAGTTCGCTACCTGGCTCACCCCGGACCTCGACTCGGAGCTGATCTCCCCCCTCGCCCGCTCCCGGCCGGCGCGTCTCCTCCTCCGCGGCTACTGGCGCCTGGTGCGCCTGCTGCTGCCGTAGCCGGCTTTCACCACACCCTGGTGTGGCGAAAGCCGGAAGCGTTCAGATCGGCTGACTCGTCGGGCGGATCAGGATCTCGTTGACGTCGACGCCCTCTCGCTGCTCGAGCGCGTACATCACCGCGCGGGCGATGTCGTCGTCGCGGAGCGCGTGCTCGCCGGGGCTGTTGTCGAAAAAGGGCGTGTCGACCATCCCCGGCTCGATCAGGGTCACCTTGATGCCGTGGTTCTCGTGCATCTGGCGCAGCTCCTGCCGCAGCGCCTCGCCGATCGCCGTCGCCGCCCACTTCGTCGCCGAGTAGAGCGAGCCAGGCAGGACGCGGCGGCCGGCGATCGAGCTGGTGACGAGGAAGTGGCCGTCGCCGCGCTCGAGCAGGTGGGGGAGGGTCGCCCGGATCGTCAGCGCCACCCCGTAGACGTTGGTCAGCACCATCGAGCGCCAGTGCTCGGGGGACTCCTCGAGGAAGCCGCGCGAGGCGCCGAAGCCGGCGTTGGCGAAGACGGCGTCGATGCGGCCGAAGCGGTCGAGCGCGGTCGCGGCGAGCGCCTGCACCTCGTCCCACTCGCTGACGTCGCAGCGCACGGCGACCGCCCGCTCGGCGCCGCCGAGCTGCTCGGCCAGCTTCTCCAGCTTCTCCTCGCGCCGCGCCGCGAGCACCAAGCGGTGCGTCCCGGCGGCCGCGCGAGCGGTCGCGGCGCCGATGCCGCTGCTGGCGCCGGTGATGAGCAGGACGGGGTCGGCCATAGGCCGCATTCTCCCACTTGCGATAATCCCGCTTGCCT
Organism: Solirubrobacterales bacterium; assembly: GCA_035634815.1. Lineage (GTDB taxonomy): Bacteria > Actinomycetota > Thermoleophilia > Solirubrobacterales > 70-9 > VAYN01. The sequence continues at coordinate 17,202 of DASQCF010000006.1, forward strand.
GTGGACCCTCAGCGGAAGCGGAAGATCCGGCTCGTCGTCGCGCTCAGCACCGCCGTGTTGCTCTCGGTGGCGCTGATCTACACCTCCTTCTCGGCCTCGACCGAGGCGAAGGAGCCCTCGCAGCTGCTTACGGCGGCGCCGGGAACGACCGCCGAGCTGACCGGCAAGGTCGTCAAAGGCTCGATCCAGCGCGAAGGCAGCGGCATCGCCTTCCGCGTCGTCGACCGCGACGGCACCGGACAGAGCCTCCCCGTCACCTACCGGGGAACCGTGCCGGACCCCTTCCGCGGCGGCCGCGAGATCGTCCTCACCGGCAAGGTCGAGAACGGCGGCTTCGTCGGCGAGCCGGAAACCCTGATCACGAAGTGCCCGTCGAAGTTCACGACCAAGTCTGATGGCTAGCCTCGGCAGCGCCCTGCTGGGGCTTGCCTTCCTCGCCGCACTGACCGCCGGCGGCCTCGCCCTCGCCGGCCGCAACGGCGACGAGCGCTGGCTGCTCTACTCGCGCCGCACCGCCTACGCCTTCTGCGCGCTGCTCACCGCCTGCGTGGTGATCATCGAGGCCGCCTTCCTCGGCGACAACTTCTCCTTCAACATCGTCCAGCAGCACAGCTCGATCGAGACGCCGACGGGATACAAGCTGGCGGCGATGTGGTCGAGCCAGGAGGGCTCGCTGCTGCTCTGGGCCTTCGTCCTCTCGATCGCCGCCAGCGCTGCGCTGTACGCGACCCGCAACAAGCTGCGCGAGCTCGTCCCCTGGGCGACGGCGGTGATGATGGGCGTCGCCGCCTTCTTCACCGGGCTGATGCTGTTCGCGCCCGACGTCAACCCCTTCGCGACGCTCGACCCGGCGCCGGTCGACGGGGTCGGCCTCAACCCGCTGCTGCAGCACCCGAGCATGATGATCCACCCGCCGATGCTCTACTCGGGCTACGTCGCCTTCACGGTGCCGTTCGCCTTCGCGATCGGGGCGCTCGTCACCCGCCGCCTCGACGCCGAGTGGATCCGCGCCACCCGCCGCTTCGCGCTGATCGCCTGGGCCTTCCTCGGCCTCGGCTTGCTGCTCGGCGCCCGCTGGTCCTATACCGAGCTCGGCTGGGGCGGCTACTGGGCCTGGGACCCGGTCGAGAACGCGGCGCTGATGCCTTGGCTGCTCGGCACCGCCTTCCTGCACTCGATCATGGTCCAGGAGAAGCGCGGGATGCTGAAAGTCTGGAACGCGAGCCTGATTGTCGGCACCTTCTCGATGGCGCTGCTCGGCACCTTCCTGGTCCGCTCCGGGGTCCTGCAGTCGATCCACGCCTTCGGCGACAACACCGTCGGCCCCTACATCCTCGGCCTGATCGGGGTGGTCCTGGTCGGCTCGACGGCGCTGATCGTCAGCCGCCTCGATGACCTCCGCTCGGAGAAGCGGATCGACTCGCTCGCCTCACGCGAGTCGGTCTTCCTCGTCAACAACCTGCTCCTGGTCGGGATGACCGTGGTGATCTTCTGGGGCACCTTCTTCCCGCTGATCTCCGAACTGTTCACCGGCGAGAAGGCCTCGCTCGCCGCGCCGTGGTTCGACCGCTACACGACGCCGCTGGCGATCGGGCTCGTGCTCTTCACCGGGGTCGGGCCGCTGCTGGCCTGGCGCCGGGTCAGCTGGGAGTCGGCGAAGCGGGTCTTCCGGGTGCCGCTGGCGGTCGCCGCGGTCGTCACCTTGGGTCTGGTCGCCTTCACCGACGCCGCCGAACAACTCTGGGCGCTGGCGCTCTTCGCCTTCGCCGCCTTCGCCCTCACCGGCCTGGCGCAGGAGTTCTGGACCGGAGCAGCGGCCCGCAAGCGGCTCAGCGGCGAGCCCGGGGCGCAGGCGCTGGTCGGCCTGGTCAGCCGCAACCGGCGCCGCTACGGCGGCTACATCGTCCACGTCGGCATCATCGTCCTGCTGATCGGCATCGCTGCCTCTTCCAGCTTCCAGACCAACCGCGACGTCGAGCTGCGGCCGGGGGAGAGCACCGTCGTCGACGGCCGCACCATCACCTACGTGAAGCCGACGGTCAAGGTCGACGCCGAGAAGATGAGCATTGGCTCGGTCCTGCGGGTCGAAGAAGGCGGGGACGTCGGCTACCTGCGCCCGAACCGGGCCTTCTTCCGGCCGACGGGGCAGGAGACGGGACTGATCAGCACCTACTTCGCCGGCGAGGCGACCAGCGAGGTGGGCCTGCGGACCGGGTTCGGCAACGATCTCTGGATCGCCGAGCAGCCGAACGTCGCCGGCGTCCAGCGGGGGGCGCGGCTGGCCGACAAAGGCTTCCGCGCCTGCGTGCGCGGAGCCCCCGGGACGCCTCCCCAGTGCAATGCGCTGGGAGCGCTGATGCGCGCCGCCGCCGCCAACCCGAGCCTCCGCGCCCAGGCCTTCGAACAGATCTCGAAGCTGCAGGGCCTGGCGGCCGCGAGGGTGGCGAAGACCTTCCTCACCTCCAACGCCGCCTCGACCTTCAAGGTGATCGTCAACCCGCTGGTCACCTGGATGTGGATCGGCGGCCTCATCGCCCTCGCCGGCGCGCTGATCGCGCTCTGGCCCGCGCGCGGCCGTCGTCGCGGCGCCCTCGTCCGCACCGAAGCCGACGCCCGCAAGGAAGCCAAGTACCGCGAGATCCGCGACGCCGAGCTCGACCACGCCGCCGGCAAGCTCTCCGACGAGGACTTCGCCGTCCTCGATGCCGAGCTGCGCCGCGAGGCGCTGGAGATCCTCGACGGGGCCGAGAACGGATCAGGCAGCGGAAATGGAAACGGCAACGGCCATCACCCGCGCGAGCCGGAAAAAGTGGATCGGGCCTAGATCGCCTAGACTTTCCCGACCGTGTTCACGTTCTTCAGCATCATCCAGGTGATCATCGCCATCGTCTTGATCTTCCTCGTGCTCCTGCACTCGGGCAAAGACGCGGGCCTCTCCGGCGCCTTCGGCATCGGCGGCGCCGGCGGCAGCGGCGTCGGCGGCGGTTCGATGGTCGAGCAGAACCTGGACCGTGCGACTGTTTTCTTCTCGGTGCTGTTCGTGCTGAACACGTTCCTTCTCCTCAAGATCTAGACGGCACTCTTAGGCCACTCCGTGACGGGCGAGGTGGTTGCCCGCAGGCCGGTTGAGAGCACCGCAGACAAAAAGTTTCGAACCTAGGTAGGATCTCCTCCGGTGGCCGAGTGGGATCCCGGCCAGCCCCTCTCTCCTGGGACGCCGGCTAATGACCGGGACCAGGGGAAAGGGGGTGATGCAGATGGACTCCCTGCTCATAACACTGGTCCTTCTCTGGTTCATCCAGAGCGACCGGTAGCCACCGAAGGCTCCAGCCCCGCTTCATGCGGGGCTGGGCCATATCCCGAGAAAGCAAAAGGCCCGGCGCGCTGGCCGGGCCTTTGCAGCAGATGGATCTTTGCCCATCACACTGGTCCGAAGCCAGTGTACCTCGGGCCACAAGAGGTGACAAATCCTCTATGACAAGGGAAGGAACTGTGTAACTGTCCTTGACAAATCTATATGGTCTGTCAAGCTGGGCGACGACTTGCGGCCACTTGACAAGGAGGAGGGGACATGGCGGCACACGCGGAGCACGCACATCACCACCATCACCACGAGCACGTCGACGTCAATCCGGCGGCCTGGACCGACGGCAAGCGCTACGCCTGGCTGCTGGGGATCATCGTCCCGCTTTCACCATTCCTCGCCTTCTTCTGGGTCACCGTCACCGGCTTCGGAGCGCTCTGGTACCTCGGCCCGCTGCTTGTCTTCGGCCTCTTCCCGGTGCTCGACATGGCGATCGGCCTCGATCGGACCAACCCGCCCGACAGCGTCCTCAAGTTCCTCGAGCAGGACCGCTACTACCGCTGGTGCACCTACGTCTTCATCCCGATCCAGTACGCCGGCCTCGTCTTCGCCTGCTGGATGTGGGCGAACGGCGACCTGACGCTGGCCGAAGACATCGGCCTGGCGCTGACCATGGCGGTGGTCGGCGGGATCGCGATCAACACCGCCCACGAGCTCGGCCACAAGCGCGCCAGCTCGGAGAAGTGGCTGAGCCGCATCGCCCTCGCCCAGACCGGTTACGGCCACTTCTTCATCGAGCACAACCGCGGCCACCACGTCAAAGTCGCGACCCCCGAGGACCCGGCCAGCTCGCGGCTGGGGGAGGGCTTCTGGGCCTTCCTGCCGCGCACCGTCGTCGGCAGCCTGCGGTCGGCCTGGGGAATCGAGACCACGCGGCTCGACCGCCTCGGCAAGTCGCACTGGAGCATCCACAACGACATCCTCAGCGCCTGGGCGATGACCGTCGTCCTCTTCGCCGGGCTGACGCTCGCCTTCGGCCCGGTCGTCCTGCCCTACCTGCTGGTCCAGGCGGTGATCGGGTTCTCGCTGCTGGAGGTCGTCAACTACCTCGAGCACTACGGGCTGCTGCGGCAGAAACGTGAGGACGGCCGTTACGAGCGCTGCCTCCCGGCGCACAGCTGGAACAGCAACAACGTCGCCTCCAACGTTCTCCTCTACCACCTGCAGCGCCACTCCGACCACCACGCCAACCCGACCCGCCGCTACCAGGCGCTGCGCCACGTCGACGAGGCGCCGCAGCTGCCCACCGGGTACGCGGGGATGATCGTCCTCGCCTGGTTCCCGCCGCTCTGGCGCCGGGTGATGGACCCGCGCCTGCTCGCCCACTACGACGGCGACGTGACCAAGGCCAACATCCACCCCCGCAAGCTGGGCCGGGTGCTGGAGCGCTACGGGCGGCCGGTGGCGTGAGCGCCTACCGCTGCCCCAGCTGCGGCTACGTCTACGACGAGGAGGCGGGCCATCCGCGCGAGGGCTTCCCGCCCGGCACGCCTTGGGCCGAGGTGCCCGACGATTGGGCTTGCCCCGACTGCGGCGTCCGCGACAAGGTCGACTTCGAGCCGGTCGCCGGCGACGCCTGAGATACGCCTGACCGCCGCCGCTGCGACGATAGGGGGCGTGTCCACCGGGAGGACCCCGTACCAGGAGGCCGCGCGGGAGCTGCTGCGGCAAACCGTCTTCGACGCCGCGCGCGACCAGCTCGGTCGCCAACCGTGGTCGGAGATCACGATGGCGGACATCGCCACCGGCGCCGGGGTCAGCCGCCAAACCCTCTACAACGAGTTCGGCAACCGCAACGAGTTCGGCTTCGCCTTCGTCATCCACGAGGCGGAACGGTTCATGGACGGGGTCGAAAAGGCGGTCCGGGAGCACTTCGACCAGCCCCGCGCGGCGGTTCTCGCGGCGCTGGAGTACTTCCTCGGCGCCGCCGGCGAGGACCCGCTGATCAAGATCCTGCTCAGCGACGACGGCACCGGCGGGATGCTGCCCTTCGTCACCACCCAGGGCCTGCCGATCGTGCAGTGGGCGGCCTCGCGGCTGACCACGGTGATCGAAGAGGGCTGGCCGGAGGCGCCGGCGGAGGACGTCAAGGTGCTGACCGAGAGCCTGGTCCGGCTGGCGATCAGCTACGTGACCACCCCCGGCGAGGCGGTCGAGGACGCGGCCCGCAACGTCGCCGAGCTGATGGGCCCGTTCATCGACAAGGCCCTCGGCTCCGCGGTCGAGTGATGCTCTCGCCGCGGCTCGACTCCCTCGGGGTCCGGCCGCTGGAGACCGAGGACGCGGCCGAGCTCCACGCCCTGGTCGAGGCCAACCGCGCCCACCTGGCGCACTGGATGCCCTGGGCGGCGGAGCAGGATCGCGACGGGACCGAGCGCTTCCTCGCCGAGGCCGAGGCGCAGTACGCACGCGACGACGGCTTCCAGGCGAGGATCGCGCCGGAGGGGCGGATCGTCGGCGTCGCCGGCTTCCACTCGGTCGACTGGGTCAACCGCAACACCAGCCTCGGCTACTGGCTCGCCGCCGGGGAGCAGGGCAAGGGGACGATGACCGCGGTCGTCAGCGCCCTCCTCGACCACGCCTTCTACGAGTGGGAGCTGCACCGGGTCGAGATCCACTGCGCGCCGGAGAACGCCCGTAGCCGGGCGATCCCCGAGCGGCTCGGGTTCCGCGAGGAAGCGCGCCTGCGCGAGACGGAGCTGGTCGGCGGCCGCTACCTCGACAGCGTCGTCTACGGGCAGCTGGAGGAGGAGTGGGGGCGTAGGCCCCGCTGAACAAATGAACCCGGCTGTTTGGGCCGGGAGGGCCTTTGCCGCAAGGGGCGCCGCGGGATAGCGTCGGTTGCAAGCGCAAAGGAGGTCGCAGCATGAGCGCTCAGGCAAACAAGGAAACGGCCGAATCCGCATACCGTGCCTTCGCCGACGGCGACGCCGCCGCGGCGATGGAGAACATGGACGAGGGCGTGGTCTGGAGTGTTCGGGGAGACAGCTCCCTGAGCGGCACCTACACCGGCAAGCAAGAGGTCGCCGGGCTGTGGGCCCAGCTCGGCGAGAAAGGCCTCAGGACCGAGCCCCACGACTTCGTCGCCGACGGCGACAAAGTCGTGGTTCTGACCAAGGTCACGCTCGACGGCCGCAGCGAGGAGGCGGCCGACGTCCTCACCTACGACGGAGGGGGCAGGCTGGTCGCCTTCGACCAGCTCGGCGATCCGGCGATCGCCAACAGCGTTTTCCCGCGCTGAGGCGCGATGGGGCCGCGCGGGTGGCGTGCGGCCCTGATCGCGCCTGGGAAGATGGCGCATGCGCCCGAACCCTCTTTTCGCCGCCGACGACCCGGAGCTGGTCAAGGCGCTGGTCCGCGAGCACCCCTGGGCGACCCTGGTGACGACGACGGGCGAGGGTCTGGCCGCGTCGCACTATCCCGTCCTGGTCGACGAGGAGGACCCCGGCCTGACGCTCCTCACCCACCTCGGCAGGCCCGACGACGAGGTGCTGGAGATCGACCGCGGCGAGCTGCTCGTGATCGTCCAGGGCCACCACGGCTACGTCTCGCCCGGCTGGTACTCGGATGGCGAGCGCAAGGTCCCGACTTGGAATTTCACCGTCGCCCACCTGCACGGCACACCCCGGCGCCTGGACGAGGCCGAGAACTTGGAGGTCCTGACCCGGCTGGTGGCCCACTTCGAGCGCCGCCGCGACGCGCCGGCCTACCTCGACCGCGAAGAAGCGGCGCCGATCGCCAGGGGAACGGTCGGCCTGCGAATCCCGATCGACCGCTTCGAGATGAAGCGCAAGCTGAGCCAGAACAAAGACGACGAGACCCGCCGCAACGCGATCGCGGCGCTGCGCGAGGAGGAGCCGTACCGGCACCCGGCGCTGGCCGACGAAATGGAGCGGGAGCTAGATGACCTCTAAGAGTGCCTAGGGACTCTTTTACGTACCCAAAGATCACCAGTCGGGCTCCAATGGTAGACCTCCCTCCGTGACACAACAATTAGAAGAGGCCGGTACCAGGGTCGAAGCGATCGGGGACCCTTCGCTTCCCGCCGCCGGGCTCGGGGATGTTGTCAGGGGTGCACGCTTATTCCTCGCCGTTGCTGCGGGGGAGGTCTCCTGGTTTCTTCGGCGGGCCGAAGCGATTGATTTCAGCCGGGGAACCGTCAAGCGCTCTGTTCTCCTTGACGTCGACCTTCCCCAACCAACGCCCTTTCTGCTGCCGATCGCTTTCCGCTACAAAGCAGCCCCCGGTCCTGTGTCTGTCCTTGATCAGGCGAAACGTCGTGTTCCGGTTCTTACCACCGAGGAGTCGGCGGAGATTGTTTTCACGGCGCTGGTGTTGGCGGCCGAGGAGGAGGAAGCAACGCCCTCGCCCGCAGAGGAAGACCTTCTCCTCAGCGTGGTTACCAGCGGTAGGCACCTGGCCCGCCAGGCCAAGGCCGACCTTCTGGAGTTGCGACCGGAATGGCAGCAGGGACGCCTTCGGCATCTGATTGACCTCGCGCAAATGGGCTTGCCGGTCTTCGCGATCCTCCAAGGAGAAGAGCGCCGCATGGTGTTTGAATTGAGGTTTCCTCCACAGGATCTCCATGCGCTGAGGCGGGCGAGGTGGTCGGCGGCGGCCGGCAGCCTCTTTCGTGGGGGCATTACGGTAGGCGGCGAGGTCTCCAACTGGCCTCCAGCGGCCTCGAACCACGCCCGGTTCGAGGCCCCCTCGGTTGGTGAAATCACGTCCTTACGAGTGGGACAGTCAGACGGGCGCACCGGCTTTACGGAAATAGGATCTCCAGGCTCGTCGGCCGACCTCGCGCTATTTGACGTCGCGCCGGGGGAGAATCCGGTTGTCTGGCTGCGAATGAGCTTGAGCCGGAGACTGGCTCTCGCCTTCGCCGTAGCTGCCTTGGCGCTGACCCTGGCCGTTGGCCTTGTCGTGATCGGCGCCGCCTCCCCCTCGGCCGACCACGCCGCGACCGTGGCAATCTTGCTTTTGCCGCTGCCGCTGGCGGTCCGGATCGGTGGGCAGGCGATATCCGATGGAGGGGAGGTGGCCGGCGCGTTGCTGCGGGCGCCGGTGCTCCTGATATTCGGATCTGCCTTGTTTGCTTTGGGCGGAATTGCCTTGGGTCAGCAATCACTGGGCATCCCCGAAGAGGTGGTCGGCGATGCCTGCGAGAAGCTCAGCTTCAGGGTGCGGGGCCCACTGCTGGAAACCATCTGACTGCGCCCCATCTAGGGCGGGGCGCCTAAGAGCGGGAGCTACCCGGAGCGCCGCAGTCGCACCCAGGCGAGCAGGCCGGCGAGTGAGTAGAGGATCGCGACCGCGATCAGCCCGAACTTGAGGCAGGCGCAGGCGGTCGCGATCGGCGCCGCCGGTTCGCCCAGGTGCCCGCCCAACACCAGCAGCCACAACGTGTTTTCGGCGACGTCGAAGAGGGCGGCGGCAATGGCGCAGGCGGGGGCGACCATCCCGACCGCAACGAGCCGCCTCAGCCCACGCGCCGCGGCGAAGTCGCGCACGGCGAAGGCGGCAAGCGCGAAGAAGGCGCCGTAGGAGGCCATGAAGCCGAAGTCGATCCAGAGCGAGAGCCGCGCCAAGTACTCCCCGTGAGCGCCCCATTCCGCCTCGATCTCCCGCACCCGGTCGAGGCTCCCGGCGAACTCCAGCCCGAGGATCCCGGGCCCGCCCGTCGCCTTCAGCCGCGAGTCGATCCAGGTCAGGGCCAGATTGAAGGACAGCGTCGCCGCCCCCAGGAAGATCAGAGTCTTAGTACGTCGCGCCAGGCGCGGGACTCTAAGACCCCGAGGGGGGAGAGTTCTCCTCCGCTCCAGAGCTTGAGGGGGCATGGCCCAATCCGGAGTGGCACCGAATGATGTAGCTGCTAGCCTCGAACCAATGACGCTACATCGAGGGGAGTCCGAAGTCGGAGTTCGCGAGCTTCACGATCGGCTTAGCGAGTACCTCGAAAAGGTCGAGCGGGGCGACGAGGTTCTGGTGACCCGGCGCGGCAAGCCGATCGCCCGCCTGAGCCAGGTAAACGCGCCGCGACCTTTCGAGGATCTGGAGCGTCGTGGCTTGGTGCGGTGGCCGAAGAAACCGCGGGAGGCGGGACGCGCGTTGACGGGTGCCGAGGGAGTTGTCTCGGAGCTCGTCGAAGATCAGCGGCGGTGATCCTCTACTTCGACACCTCCGCTCTGATCAAGCTCGTGATCGCGGAGCGGGGATCCGAACTGGCGCAGGAGCTCTGGGCGTCTTCCCACAGAAGCGCATCGTCTGTCCTCGTCTATGCCGAGGGCAGGGCGGCGCTGGCGGCAGGGCGCCGCAACGGCCGTCTCAGCGACCGCCTGCACGACGAAGCGGTCGGCTGCTTGGATCGCGCCCACGAACAGCTCATCTCGATCTCGGTCGACGAGCAGCTAGCCCGCTTGGCTGGGGGGATAGCGGCAGAGTTCGCGCTGCGCGGTTACGACGCCGTGCATCTCGCCACGGCCCTCTCCCTTGCCGAGCGCGACGTCGCCCTCGTCAGCTGGGACCAGCAGCTCTGCCACGCAGGCACCGCAGCCGGGCTCATCGTCCTGGGCGAATAGTGCGGCTGAGAGGAGTCGAACCTCCACGGGTGTTTCCACCCACAAGGCCCTCAAGCTGAAACGGGTCCGCTTGCTAGAGCGGAATCCGCTCTACAGAGCCAAATCCAACCCGGTTGTCTCCGACTGTTTCCGGTTGTCTGGGGGCCTCACTGGCGCACGACTGGCGCACGAGCGCTAACGAATCAGCTTGACTGTGACATCGACCCTAGGCAGGTTCTGCCAGGCTCGATCGCCAGTTACGACTGGAAGCCCGAGGCGGGTTGCGAGAGCCAGGCAGGAGCGGTCGGCGAGAGAAAGTCCTTGCTCCTTGGTGAGGGGGCGCAGGCGGGCAATCTCGATTGAGTCTTGTTCGGTTACGGCCTCGACGCTGACGACCCCGCCTATCAGGCCGGCGCCCTTCATCTCAGCAGCGGCGAGTTCGGGGTCTTCGCCCCGCTCGGCGATCCTGGACAGAACCTCCATCAAGTTCACGACGCTGATCGCTGCCCTGTCCGCCATTGCCTGGCGAACAACGGCCGCACCCTTCTCTTCGTTGAGATGGGCAAGCAACGCTGAGGCATCGAGAACCGATGCCGCGGCCTCGCTACCTGCCACGGAGACGCCGAGCTTCCTCGGCGGCCTCGCGATCTTCAGCGCGGGCTTCCGCGCGCCGATCTGCGATCAGCTCATCGGCCAAGCTTTCGCCTGGTGCCAGGTGAGCGAACATGCCTCGGGTCCGCTCTATCGCCGCTCGACGCTCAACAGCGGCCTTATCGGCTTTGGTGGCGTGCGCCATGGCCCAAGAATACCGGCCGCTCCGAAACGGGCCGCAGAAAGCCGCAAAACGCGAGGTCTGCGGACCAGTTTTCCGCCGGACAGAAGCCCGTCGACCCTGACTGGTCACTACAGACCCTGAGTAGTCGTAATACAGTCGGGCCATGAAGATCGGCTTATACGCAGACAACACTCTGGCGCTCGACCTATCCCGCTTGTGCGAGACCTTGAATTCCTGCTGTGAGAGCCTCGAGTTCGTTGCAGGAGTCAAATCATTCCGGTTGTTGGAACCGAGGATTGCGTCCCCTTCAGACGACTCTACCCTCTCGAAGGATCTGCTCAGAGAGGCCGAGGAATTTGATCTCGCTTGTCTTGCCACGAACGTTCCTTATGACAACAACCACTTCTTTGATTCAAGAGGAAGCAACACGATTATCTCGTTCGCTGGCTGGAACCGGCTCACCGACCTCTCCATCTCCAATGGCTTCGTTTACTTCATCGCCTCGATCCTGGTTCAATGGGCCGAGATTGGGGACACCCACCACGAGAACACCGGCTGCATCAACGACTACTGGTGGGACAAGAAGGACGTGGATGTGGGTATGCGGGCCGCTTTTCTCTGTGGCGAATGCCTACGGAAGAGGGGCAAAGCAGGTCTACCATCCGGGGCAATTGAGGACATAGAACGGCTCCTCAATATCGTTTCGACCGCTTCTCGAGCAAATGCAAACCTGCTCGACTTGCCCGTGCACAGGGCAGGGGCCGGAGAGCGTGAGTTTGACGTCTTTTTGTCCCACAACAGCGCTGACAAGCCGGCAGTGAGGCGGATCAATCAGAGAATGAAAGCCGCCGGAATCCGAACCTGGCTTGACGAGGAGCAGCTGCGTCCTGGGTCTTCCTGGCAGGCAGAGCTGGAAGCCGTCATTTCTCGTGTGGGTAGCGCATGTGTCTTCGTAGGTGGAAGTGGCCATGGACCATGGCAAGTCAAAGAGATCAGAGCCTTTCTTGAAATTCTCGACACAAACAATCGCCCGATCATCCCGGTGCTCCTACCCGACGCCGGTGGGGCTCCGGAGCTCCCGATCTTCCTCCGGCAGCGCATGTGGCTTGATCTTCGTGACGGCTGTGAGGACGAGCTCTCGAAGCTCATTGGCTTTTTGGCTGACCCGAGTTTTTACGTCCACATCTAAGAGCCACGTGCAGCTTTCCTCTTGGGCTGAGCCACGGGCTGTTTGCTAGAGCCGATTCTCCGCTCCATAGCCAACTCCAACCGGGGTTCAAGACGAGGCCCGGAAGCGACTCTGAAATCGGAGCAATCATGAAGATCGTCCGGGTCATCTATCACCACGAAAGCGACGGCTGGTGGGCCGAGTCCCCCGACGTCGATGGCTGGTCTGCTGCCGGCGACAGCTACGCGGAGGTCGTGGAGCTGGCCGAAGAGGGCATCCCCGCCCTCGAGCATGAGGCGAAGCTGGAGCACTTCGTTCCCCGCGGCGAGCACGTCGCCGTATAGGTTGACTCCCTAGGACGCGCTCCGCGGATCTACTTCTTTCGACCAGGCCCTGATGGGTGACCCTGGCCAGCGTTCGTTGGCTTGCCTGGGTTCTGTGGGGGCGGTGGAGGTGGCTTCGGAGAAGCCTGTTGAGGCCCCTTCGTACCGGGCTTCCCTGGGTTTTTCGGGTCGGAAGTCATCGTTAATGGCTGGCTGCCAACTGGATGCAGCCAAGTATGACGGCGGCACCGACGGAAATTGCGGCGGCTTGGAACCACCTATAGAGGTCGAGTAGCCGTCTCTCGTTTTTGTCGTAGTTGTCCTCCAGGCATTCAGCTAGGAACAGCAGCATCGACTGACCGTCTTGTTCGACGTTCACCCAATCCTCGATGAGCTGCTTGGGGCTGTTTACGAAAATCCAGGCGTCCTCCCCTGGAGGCCAGAGGACGACGATGCAGAAGGCAACGCCTAGTACAAAGGCGACCACGGCCGCTCCAGCCAGAAAGCCGAAACCGATGCTTGCCCTTGCGGTGGCCGCGCCGAGGAACGACCCCGACACGGCCGCGGCAGCAAGCAGAATGCCGGTGCGTGCCCGTAGCTCATCCAAGGCGGCAACTTGAAAGTCCATTGCCCGGCGCGCCTCCTCAAGGATCACGTCCTCGTAACGCTCGCTCATGCATTCAAGCTATTGATCGCGCCTGTCGGAAGCCGCACTTTGCGGTCTGGGGACCAATTGCAAAGCTTAGTGTCGGCTAGGGTCATGGCATGGCGAGAAAGACCCGAGTATTCGTGAGCTTCGACTTCGACAACGATCAGAAGTTGAAGACGTTCGTGCTCGCGCAGGCAAAAAACTCTGATTCCCCGTTTGAAGTCGAGAACTGGTCCTTGAATGAGCCAGCGCCGCAGAAAACCTGGAAGGAAAAAGCTGCCAAACGGATAGCCCGTTGTGACGTTGTGTTGGTCATGGTGGGACCCGAGACCCACCGTGCGCCTGGGGTCCTGGCTGAGGTAGCTATCGCCAATGATCTAAAGGTGCCGGTCCGTCAGGTGATTGGCTACAAAGACACCAACCCCAAGCCCGTTGCGGGAGCTGGTCGCCTGTATCGGTGGAGCTGGCCGACGCTCAAGAACCTGCTGTCTTAGTCCCGGCTACGGGGCTGCATCCTCAATCCACTTTCCGAGGTTCTCGTAGCCGTTGTCTTTGTTCCAGCGATAGTACGGATACCCGTTGGGCAGGGGATTCGCTCCGGTCTCGTCAGTCTCGCCTTCGCGGTCCTTGATCTTGCTGATATCGATGCCGATCAGCCCCTTGCCGTCTTCAATGGACTTTTCGATCTCGTACTGAACCCAAGGCCTGCTGGCGGTTTCATTGCCAATGAGAACGACCGTTACAGAGGTTCCCTTAAGCTGCCCGTCGATCCAGGTCTTGATCGCAGCTTTGCCCTGCTTCTTGATCTTCTCCCACTCGGCCTTGTCATAGAAGGGATTCTTGTCATAGCCCTGTACGACCTGGCTGTTGCGGACCTTGGCGACCCGCCAATTGTCTCGGTCGTAGTGAAAGCTGAAAAAGACTCGACGAGCCATAGCGTCCTTCCTGTCGGGTTCTCGAACCGCGCTCGCGAAACGCCTATCGGGCATTCGCGCGGGGCCTTAATTGTCTTAGGATCGCGTTTGGGAGAAGAGCAAATCCATGGATCAGACGCAAAAAGATTGTCCATTTTGTGCGATCGCCACTGGCGATGACCCTAACGCTGACCTCGTTTGCGCTGGGAGGCACTGGGTTGCCTTCTTTCCGCTGCACCCGGCCACTCCCGGGCACACGCTCGTGATCCCGCGTATCCACGTTCCCGATCTCTGGTCGGCCGACGAGGAGACCGGGACCGAGCTGATGAGAGCGGTAATTAAGGTCGGCAATGCAATACAGGCAGCGCTTTCGCCGGAAGGGATGAACCTGATCAGTTCTGCCGGCAGCGTCGCGGAGCAGACGATTTTCCACCTTCACCTTCATCTCGTCCCACGCACGAAGGGCGATCGTCTCGGCCCGATTTGGCCAGACGATGCGGAACTCGCCGCCGAGGCACGGGCGGAACTGCTTGCCCGGATTCGACCGGAGTGCGAACAGCGCGCCTAGTTTGATGCACGAGGGTTCCGGGCTTGCCTGATTCGGGCGCGGTGTCGTTGTCCATGTTCGCCGCCACCACTGAGACGACGATCAACGCTGCGACAATCGCTATATAGAGATTTCGGATGGCTGGGCGGGCGAATGCTCTCCACCAGGAGTCGACTCCATCGCCAGGGTCAGTTTTCGCGAGGGCGAGAAAGGCGGGGGCGGTTGCCGCCATAAAGAAGGGCTCGACGTGTTCGGTTCTCCTTCGTACATGCTCGTGGAGAGCGCGGAAGAGCCGCTCGGCCCGCAGAAAGCTGGTGTCGAGGATCCAAAAGGCGACAGTCGGGAAGCACGCAATTGCGGCCAGCTTCCACTCTTCCGAGTTGATCGCTAGTCCGGCGAAGACTCCAGCCACCGTCACCGCCCAGCCTTTGACGACGAACCCCTCGTTGCTAAGCCGCGTGATCACCGCCTGGATCATTTCCAGGTGCTTGATCCGCTGCTCGTTGAACTCCGAGTAGTCCATCTGGCGAAATTACCTTTGCCTGGCCAACATCCGCACTCGCTTAGGTTTCCAGTCTCTCTGCCGCCTTCGCTAACGTCGAGACCGGCACATCGAACGCCGCCGCGATTCCCTTGATCGTCGCCCAGGTCGGGTTGCCTTCGCCGCGCTCTATCAGCGAAAGCATGTTCAGCGTGATCCCGGCCTCCTCTGCCACCGTCTCAAGCGTGGCCTCCCGCTTCTGGCGGAACTCACGGATAGCCCGGCCGAGCGCGGGCTGCGGATGAGGGGTTGGACGCGGATTCATAATATGTTCGGAATTGCTGCTACGCTGCGGCTTCAAACATAAGTGGGGCCGCGCGCTGGAACGCCGGCCCCGTGGCGGTCGGCCAAGTTACCCAGGTCCGACCGCAGCGGGAACGGTAGCGGGCTACCGGCCTCAGAAAGCGGCCCCCGGCGGTGCGTGACCACCAACCGAGGGCCTGACCACGAGGAGAGCTAGCTCCTAATGGCTAATGACAACCCTATGGGCGCACGGGAACCTCGCGCCACGACCACCAGCGAGCAGGACCAACGCGACCAGGCGGCCGTCCTCAGGCACATTCTCTCGATCTACCCGGAGGTTCTGACCAAGGACGAGTTGATCCGCGAAATGACCGGGGGCGCTTCTTCGCCGGGATTCGCGGAGCGGGATCTGATTCAGCGGGCAGTCCGCGATCTGATTGCCGGCGGCCTCCTCCACGAAGACGCGAAGCTCGTCCTGCCGACGAGGGCTGCCGTCCTCGCCCACTCTCTTCTCGACGCCTGATGGACGGCAGAAAGGTGGACAGAGAGGCCGCCGAGCGGTTCGGCAAGAACCTCTGGAGAGCCCGCCGTCGCGCGGGCCAATCCCAGGAAGCACTCGGCGTCTTGACCTCGCTTCACCGCACCGAGATCGGATTGCTTGAGAGGGGCAAGCGCCTTCCGCGTGTAGACACCCTGATGAAGCTCGCCGACGCGCTGGAAGTGCCGATGGAAAGCCTCTTGGAAGGGATTGAGTGGCTGCCACCGGGTTCCTCGGTCGGCGGGAGCTTCGTGGTCAGGAGGGAGGCATGAGGCTCGAGGTCTCCAGCCTGCGGCTTCCCGAGCCGGTGGCAAAACAACTCCGCTCGATCGCCCAAGCCAATGGGATCTCGGTGGCGGAGGTTCTCCGTCAAGCGATCGAGAACCACGTAGCCGAGCAGGTCTCCGATGGGGAGTTCAAGGAGCGCTTGAGGAAGCGCTTGGAAGAAGACCGCGAGGTGCTGGATGCCCTCGGGACCGAGGAATAGCTGGCTGGTTTCCGGCACCCCCTCACGCCGTGTTCAGCCCCCCGACTTCCGCGAGCAAAGCACCGGCCCGCCGCCAGTCAACCCCTGCGGGGTCGGGCGCTGTCGCGCCCTTGACCGGCGGCGGGTCCGGCGCTGGGGGGCGGGGTAGGTCGGCGGGCTTCCTATGTCGTGGCCCGGGTCGCAGGCGGGGTCTCCGGGCCGCTTCGGGCTACGGACAAACCTGCGGATTTCGGGTCCGCAGCCCCTTCGCTTGCCAAAGGGAGATGAGCCCGCACGCGGCACCTGACCACACACCCTCACGATGTGAGTGCGCATGGTCAGCTGCCGCGTGCGGGCAGAGGAAAGGAAGCGAAGGCGCTGGGGATCATTGGGCCGGTGAGGGGCAGGGAGCGGTGGCCTGGGGAGTGAGCGTAGGTGCAGGGGGGAGAGGGGCATGGGTGCTCGGCCGGGGGTCGAAACGGCTGGCCAGACCGTCTTGGGAGCGTGAGATGGCTCTGGAGCAAGTCGGGTCGAGGTGGATGAGCGTGGCAAGGAAGCTCGCTGTGCCGATCCCGCGTTTCGCCTTGACGCCGTCGGAGGCTGCGGCGGCAATCGGAGTCGGCCCTGACTTCTTCGACGCCAACGTCGCGCCGCACCTTCGTCTGATTCGGCGCGGCCGCAAGCGCCTGGTGCCGGTTACCGAGCTTGAGCGCTGGGTCGCCGAGAACGCCGAAATGCCGATGTTGGAGCAGCTGTCGTGACCCGGGCTGTGTCAGGCGGCAACCGTCTTCGTGAGAAGGGTCCGGCCGGTGGCTGAAGGGATCAGGAGGCGACACTCGGCCGGCTGCCTTTCTCGCAGCGGTGGCCGCTGCAACTGCAACGCGGGTTGGGAGGCATCCGTATACGTCGCAAGCGAGGGCAAGAAGATCAGGCGGACCTTCGACCGCGAAGGGGAAGCCCGGTCCTGGCGAAACGACACCCGAGCCGGCCTCGCCGAGCGCCGTCGGGGTGGGGCGGATCTCACGCTTGAGCAGGCCGCATGGCTTTGGCTCGAGGCTGCCCGCACCGGCTACGTGCGCGACCGCTCCGGCCACACGTACAAGCCCGCCACCCTGCGCGAATACGCCCGTGTCATGCGACTGCGGGTGCTGCCGAAATTCGGCTCAACTCAGCTCGCCGAGATTACGCGCGGTGATCTCCAGGCCTTCGTTGACGCAATGCTCGTGGGGGATCTTGCGGCCAGCACGATTCGAAACACGATCAACCCCCTCCAGGCGATCTTCCGCTACGCCGTACGGCGGGAACTCGCTCCGCTGAATCCGACCCGCGACCTGGAGCTGCCGGTCGCTCGCGGTCGTCGCGACCGAATCGCGACCGCCCCTGAAGCGGCCCGGCTGATCGAAGCCCTCCAGTCCGAGGATCAGGGTCTTTGGGCGACTGCCTTCTATGCAGGATTGCGGCGCGGGGAGCTGCAGGCGCTGCGGGGATCGGACGTTGACCTGAACCGGTCGGAGATCCATGTGCAGCGTTCTTGGGATCAGGAGGAGGGACCGATTCCGCCGAAGTCGAAGGCGGGAACCCGCACGGTGCCGCTGCTGGCGGTTCTGCGCCCCCACCTGGAAGGTGCGCCGAGCGGTGACGATCTCGTTTTTGGCCGAAGCCGGGACCAGCCCTTTGATCCGAAGACCGTGGGTGATCGAGCGAGACGCTCATGGCGGGCAGCCAATTCAAAGGAGGGGGACGGGGCCGGACTTCCGCCCGCGCTTCATCCCATGACGCTCCACGAGTGCCGGCACACCTTCGCCTCCCTGCTAATCGACGCCGGGGTGAACCCGAAGGCGATTCAAGAGTTCATGGGGCACGCGACGATCGAGGAGACGTTCTCCCGCTACGGGCACCTGATGCCGGGTGCTCGGGATCAGGCCCGCCAGTTGGTCGACGCCTACATGAGTGCCGCCGCGGCATAGGTGCGGAGACGCCGCCCCGAGCGTCGATAGGTTCCATTGATGCCGACCCAGGCTGTCTTCTACCGCGCCCCTGACGGCTCTGAGCCTGTTGCCGAATTCCTCGATCACGAGTTCCCGGTTGAGCCTCGAAAGAAGAACCCGAGCGCGCGTGAGCAGGAAGCGGCGGCGACCAAGCGGGTGACGGTGGACCTTCAGATTGATCGTCTGAACGGATTGGCAAACGACGACCCGCCGCTGCCCTTCCCGCATACCTCCCAGATAGATGGCCCGCTGCGCGAGCTTCGGTGCCATTACGGCCGTGCGCACTACCGGGTGCTCTATCGAAGGTCCGGGAATCTGTTCGTTCTGCTGCACATGATTCGGAAGACCAGCAAGGCCGTTCCCCGTACGGAGATCGAGATCGCCAAGGAGCGTTGGCAGGACTTCAAAGGTCGGATGGAGGCCCGGCCTCGCACGCGCCCCCGCGCGGCGGGCGGGGATGCGCCTTGATTCCGTCCGGTGGACTTAGCAGTTTTGCTAAATTGACTACCTGACGTAGTCAATGGAATCGGACGGAACATGGCTCGTAAAATCGACTCACCGGTTGGAAGCTCACACGCTGAGGGCATGGAGAAGCGGGCTCGCAAGAGCGCCGCTTACAAGGCTGCCCTCGAAGAGCAGAAGCCCTATGAGGACTTCGCGCGGCTGGTGATCCAGAAGCGGATGCAACTCGATCTCACCCAGGAGGAGTTGGCCAAGAGAATGGGGACGAGCCACTCTGTCGTCTCTCGCCTGGAGAGCGGACAGCACCGCTTCAGCTTCGCAACGATGCGCAAACTCGCGAAGGCGCTCGACACGCACCTCGTCTATGGCTTTCAGGACGAGGCACCCAGCTCGAAGTCTCGGCGGACGCCGAAACGCGAGTTGGTCGTCTCTGCTTGATGGCCCGCGAGCCCCGCGACACCTCCGTCGACGCGATCCTCGCCCGTCATGGCGAGCAGCGGCTTGATCCAGAGGAGTTCCAGCACCAGTTTGGGTCGCTGCCGACCGACGCCGAGGGCTAAGCGCCGCTTAACGGTCCATGGGTTTGTGGACGACGCGTGGGCGGGCCGCCAAAGGGTTATCGAGTCTCAGAAGTTCGCATGCCTGGACGCAACGATTGTGCGAAGTATCCGCGGGCGATGTGATCCATGACTTCCAGAACGCGAAGGAAGTAGAGATTCGATTCTTCTGGGTTGTAGATCCGATGGGGGCCTCGACCGCTGAAGCGCTTGACCGTGTCCAAGAGCGCAATAAATAGACGATGCTCTTCGCTCGTATGCTCGGCTCCTAGGGAAGATTCGACAAAGGCGATCAGGCGGTTGCCGGTGTCCTGTGGCCCCACCTTGTGTTGGCCACCGCCTTGAGAGTGCCAATGTCCGCTTCGGGCGGGGAAGCAGTGGTCGGCGACGCCCTGGAGGAGGAGACGGGTGCTCAGGGCCGCATGATGAAGAGCTGGCGTGGAACCGACGCTTAGGCGCTCCTCGATCGCGTTTAAATGGGCAGCCTCGTCTCGCAGGTCGGCGACCAGAAGGAAGGTCACCACGCGCTCACGGATCGTCACGATCCGGGTGGCTGCGATGCGCATGCCTATGTGCTCCGGCAGCACCCGCGCGCCAGGAACACTAGAGGCAGGGCGACGAGCGGGCGACCGCTGGGCGAGGGCCGGACTGGGTTGTGAGGTCGGCTTGAGGACCATTGCCTCTTTGGGTTCTGAGGCTCGTCCGGCGGGGGCCCGAATCCGGGCATCGCTGGTGGGCCATCCTCGCTTGACCGTCAGTTGCGCCCTATCGCCCTCGGCTCTCGCCACCCGAATAGTTCCTCCCTTGGGCTCCTCCGGGCGGGCTTTGCGGGTGGCCTCGACCTGTCTCCCGCATCTCACACATTTCCCGCATTTGGGGCAACTCACGCACTTCAGCGGTTTCGCTGACGAAGGTTTCGCTTTCGAGGCGGGCATCGGAGGCTGCATCGGATCCTGAAGGTACTCGTCCGGGATGACGACTCCCCGGGGGCAAATGCAAGAGCGCGGCGTCCTTGTCTGACTGGCGCACGGACTGGCGCACCACGGGTCTAGGTCTCCTGCGCAAAAGACCTGCAAAAACGGAAAAACCCCCGACTTGCGGGGGCTTTCTCATGCGGCTGAATGGAGTCGAACCATCACGGGCCGTTAAGCCCACAAGGCCCTCAACCTTGCGCGTCTACCAGTTCCGCCACAGCCGCTTGAGGGCGCTCGATTCTAGATGTTTGCGTGCAGGGGAGGGCGGCGGTTGCGGTCGTCCGGGGGAGGGGGTAGCCTTGCGAACAAGTGTTCGAAGGAAATTTGCGCCTGTTCGACGACCTAGGTGACCCGGCGGAGGAAACGCGACCGACGATGGAACTTGACCTGACCAAAAGGCAGAAGGAGATCTTCGACTTCATCCGCAAGTACGCGGCGAAGACGGGCTACCCGCCAACCGTGCGGGAGATCGGCAAAGCGGTGGGCCTGCACTCTTCTTCGACCGTCCACGCGCACCTAGCCAATCTGGAGAAGCTGGGGCTGGTGAAGCGGGATCCCTCCAAGCCGCGGGCGATCGAGCTGCTCTACGAAAAGGCGAAGCGGACGATCAGCTCCGGCGGCGGGCTGCCGCTGGTCGGCCAGGTCGCCGCCGGCGAGCCGATCCTCGCCGAAGAGAACATCGAGGAGTACCTCGAAGTGCCGGACGTGATCGGCGGCGAGGACGGCGACTACATCCTCCAGATCCGCGGCGAAAGCATGAAGGACGCCGGGATCATCGAGGGCGACTACGTGATCGTCCGCCCCTCCGACGATGCCGCCAACGGCGAGATCGTCGTCGCCCTGATCGGCGAGGAGGCGACCGTCAAGAGGCTCTTCCGCGAGAAGGACCACATCCGGCTCCAGCCCGAAAATGAGGAAATGGAGCCGATCCTGACCACCGAGGCCAAGGTGCTGGGCAAAGTGGTCGGGGTCTTCCGCAAGGTCTAGCTGACGGTCCCAGGTGTCGCTATGCGGTGTCCTCGGGAGTCCAAATAGCGCTGCTATTCGGACTCCCTGCGTCCTTGCCTAGCAACACCTGGACCTCGTCAGGGCCATCGACCGGATTCGATTAGGCGCTTGTAGCGCCGCTGCCGCCGGCGCGCATCCCGCATCACCAGCGGCAGCAGCCGCAGCGAGAGGCGCGGGAAGAGGTCGACGAAGCGCAGGAACGGCCCTCGCCAGCGGGGGACGATCAGGATCGGGCGGGGGCGCTCGGTCAGCTTGCCGACCTCCTTCGCCACCTCCTCGGCGGTCAGCAGGCGGCCGGAGAAGGAGGGCGCGGCGTCGGGGTCGTCGAGCTTGTCCTCCAGCATCGGCGTCCAGATCCCGTCCGGGCACACGGCCGAGAGGCGGATCTTCTTCTCGCCGCCGCGGCGCAGGTCGAACTGCGTCCCCAGGGTGAAGGCCATCGCCGCGTGCTTGGAAGCCGAGTAGGCGACCTCGCCCGGCGCGGCGACGATCCCCGCCAGGGAGACGACGTTGACGACGTGGCCGCGGCCGGCGACGCGCATCGGGCCGAGGGCGGCGATCGTCCCGTTCATCAGGCCGGTGACGTTGACATCCAGCATTGTCTGCCGCGTCTCCGCGCTCTGCTCCCAGGGCGGCCCGCTGAAGAAGACCCCGGCGTTGTTGACCCAGAGGTCGAGCGAACCGGTGCGGCCGATCGAGTCGGCGAGGCCGCGGCAGGCCGCCTCGTCGCGGACATCTAGAGCCGAGCCCCGAGCCTCGGGGCCGAGCTCGGCAGCGGCGCGGTCGG
Source organism: Solirubrobacterales bacterium (assembly GCA_035634815.1). GTDB lineage: Bacteria > Actinomycetota > Thermoleophilia > Solirubrobacterales > 70-9 > VAYN01. The sequence continues at coordinate 39,066 of DASQCF010000006.1, forward strand.
CCGCCCCGGCGTCGACGTCGGTGACGTGGACGCGGTAGCCACGCTCGATCAGCTCGGCGGCGATCGCGCGGCCGAGGCCGCTGCCGGCACCGGTCACTACAGCGGTCCGCATGGCCGGCGAGTTTACGTCCCATCCTCGCCGACGGGCCGAAAGTACGCCTATGTGGCGTGTTTTCGGCCCGTCGGCACCAAGGGATGCGGATCGTTGCGAAATCTCGCTTCCGAGCTACCATCGAGGAGCGGGCCGAGCGGACCGCGGGGGGAGAGAAAACCCTTCGAGGAAAGTCCGGACACCACAGGGCAGGGCGGTGGGTAACGCCCACCCGGGGAAACCCGCGGGACAGTGCCACAGAAAAGACACAGCCGATGGCGCGACTGCAGCTGCGTCGCGCACAGGCAATGGTGAAATGGTGCGGTAAGAGCGCACCGGCGTTGCGGTGACGTAACGGCCAGGCAAACCCCGCCCGGTGCAAGGCCAAGCAGGACCGTCGACCCGGCTCGGCGAGGTCCAGGTAGGCCGCAAAGATAGATGGCCGCTCAAGACAGGATCCGGCTTACAGGCCCGCTACGGAAGAGGCTCCCGAAAGGGGGCCTCTTCTATTTCCGAGTCCCGTCTGCGTCGTTTCCACGATTGGGGTTCCTATAGGAGGGAAAAGGATGGAAACGACGGCTGCACGAGTTTCTGTCTTAGCGTTTGCTAATCTGCCGCCAACTTCCGCTGAATCTCCGCCTACATACCGCGGGGAGCGGGGGGCCCAATCAGTTGGGGCGAATCGCGGCCGTCTTGCCGCGTAGCGCAGCTCTTTCAGCGCGAGCCCGTCAGCTAACCCCGCAAGCGCCTGGAAAGAGATGCAGACGATCAACCAAACCTCCGTGCGCTGGGCTATTGCCCTGGCTGCCTTCTTCGCCCTCTTCGCCGGGGTAGCTGCCGGTGCCCAGGCGGCGACCGGCGGGGCTTCGAGCTTCACCCCCAGCACCGAAACCGAAGGCGAACACACCTTCGGCGCCTGGCGCTACGGCGGCGCCAGCTGGTACGGGCCGGGGCTGTGGGGCAACAAGACCGCCTGCGGCCAGACGCTGCGTCCGGGCACCCTCGGAGTCGCCCACAAGAAACTTCCCTGCGGGACCACGGTCAAGTTCGTCTACCACGGCAAGTCGGTGGTCACCCAGGTGATCGACCGCGGTCCCTACGTCGACGGCCGCGCCTGGGACCTGACCAAAGCCGCCAGCGACGCGCTCGGCTTCGAAGGCGTGGGCCGCGTCCGCTACGCGATCGCGCTCGACGACGCCACCAGCGCCCGCGACGACTGAAGCCGGCTTCTCCAACCGCTCCGCGGGCTACGCTGCCGTGTTCTAGCAGCGTCCAATGAGGAGAGGAGCAGCATTCATGTCGAGGTTTTCGCGATGGTCGGCCCCCACCGGTGTCTGGAAAGCGCACTGGTTGGTCCTGGGGCTGGTCGGCGGCTCCCTGATGCTCCTCGTCGGCTTCGCCGCCAGCGCCGGTGAGGCCCGCAGCGGTCGCACGACCGTGATCCTCGGCCAGACCGCCACCGAGCCCGACCCCTCCTGCCCGGAGCTGCCCTGCCAGGCGATCGGCAGCGTTACCGGCTTCCAGGTCAACAACGGCCAGACGAACCTGCCGTTCCTCGTCACCCACGACGGCACGATCAAGTCCTGGACGCTGACCCTGGCCCAGCCGACCGGCAGCCAGCGGACCTTCTTCAACGGCTTCTTCGGGACGCCGCCGCAGGCGCGGCTGGCGATCCTCCGCCGTGTCCCGGGCACCAATCCGCCCCGCTACAACCTGCGGCGCCAGGGCTCGGTCAAGGTGCTCTCTCCCTACCTGGGGCAGACGGTCAAGTTCAGCGCCAACCTGAAAGCGGAAAAGGGCGACATCGTCGGGCTGACGGTGCCGACCTGGGCGCCGGCCTTCGCCCAGGACCTGAACACCGACAACGTCTGGCGCGCCAGCCGCGAAGAGGGCGCCTGCAAGAACGCGACGGACATCCGCCAGGGCGAACCGCAGGAAAAAGTAGGCACCCGCGCGACCTACGGCTGCAAATACACCACCGCGAGACTCCTCTACACGGCAACGCTCGTAGAGGGTCGGTAGCTCCAATCCATCTGCTCGGGGCCCGCTTGCGAACCTCTTACGGTGTGGAAGGGGGGCCGGGGTGCCCTCTCCCAGACACTCAACATCGAGCCATTGGCGAGATGTGTCTGGGAGAGGGCACCCCGGCCCCCCTCAGCCAATTACGCAGCCGAGGGAAGCGCCCTAGGACCACCCTGGTCCTGAGGTAGAGCAGCCGCGCTAGCGATCAGGCTCTGGAACTCGTTCAGCGCCAGGTGCCCGACCGCCTCGAGGATCTCCTCGTCGGTCCAGCCGATCTCACGCGCCTCCTCGTGGAGGTGGAGGGGCGGGGGGCCCGGCTCCAGGGTCTCCTTGAGGAAGGCGAGGAGGGCGGCCTCCTTCGGGTCGGATGAGGTGAAGCTGCGGGCTTTGGAGACCTCGTCGAGGCCAAGCCCGGCCCGCCGCGCCGACTTCGCGTGCTGGGCGATGCTGTAGTTGTCCTCGCGGTACTCGGCGACCGCCAGGGCGACCCGCTCGCGGGTGGCCTGGGGAAGGACGCCGCCGCGCAGCTCGGAGCGCATCCGGGTGTAGGCGCGGAGCACGGCCGGGGCTCCGGCGAGCACGCCGACGAACTTCGTCACCGCGCCGCCGGCGGCCTGGATGCTCTTGATGAGAGGTGCGCTCTCGTCAGGCGCCGTCAGCTCGTCGTGGATCTGGAATCTGCTTACTGCCGTTTTTACCGTCACGTGGCTTCTCGCTTCTGGCTCTGTCTCGGGGCGGCACTTCGCTTTACAGAGCCCTTACGTGGCCTTTACTTTACTTTTAGCCGCTTACTTACTTGACGTAAGTTATAGCGGGTCCAGGGGACGCTTTCAAGCGCCACCGGATCGGTTTTCTCTACCCGTATTACGGCTTTAAGCACCCGTCCGGTTCATTCGCCTATCGTTGCGGCCTTCCCCAGCAAGGAGGCAGCAGGCATGGCAGAGCAACCCCGCAGCGCCGCCGAGGTGATCGAGCTCGTCAAGGAGCACGACGTCCGCTTCATCCGCCTCTGGTTCACCGACGTGCTCGGCCAGCTGAAGAGCTTCTCGGTCAACGCCTCCGAGCTGGAGGACGCCTTCGAAGGCGGGATGGGCTTCGACGGCTCCTCGATCACCGGCTTCAACCCGATCGAGGAGTCCGACATGCTGGCGGTGCCGGACCCCTCGACCTTCGCGCTGATCCCCTGGCGCCCGGAGGAGGATGCGGTGGCGCGGATGTTCTGCGACGTCCAGGTTCCCGGCGGGGGGCCGTACGAGGGCGACCCGCGCTGGATCATGCGGCGGGCGCTGAAGCGGGCCGAAGAGCTCGGCTTCGACGCCTACAACATCGGCCCCGAGCTGGAGTTCTTCTACTTCCGCTCGGCGAAACCGGAGAACGGCGTGCCCGAGGTGCTCGACGAGGGCGGCTACTTCGACCTGACCACGCTCGACGCCGGCTCCGACCTGCGCCGCGAGACGGTGCTGGCGCTGGAGAAGATGGGGATCCACGTCGAGTACACCCACCACGAGGTCGGCCCCTCCCAGCACGAGGTCGACATGCGCTACAAGAACGCGCTGGAAATGGCGGACGACTGCATGACGTACCGCATCGTCGTCAAGGAGTACGCGATGAAGTACGGCTACCACGCGACCTTCATGCCGAAGCCGCTGTTCGGCGAGAACGGCTCCGGGATGCACGTCCACCAGTCGCTCTCCAAAGGCGGCAAGAACGCCTTCTACGACGAGGACGACCCCTACTACCTCTCGCCGACCGCGAAGTCGTTCATCGCCGGCCAGCTCAAGCACGCGCGTGAGATCTCGCCCCTCTTCGCCCAGTGGGTCAACTCCTACAAGCGCCTCGTCCCCGGCTACGAGGCGCCGGTCTACCTCGCCTGGTCGCGCCGCAACCGCTCGGCGCTGATCCGGGTGCCGCTGTACCACCCCGGCAAGGAGGGCGCGACCCGGGCCGAGCTGCGCTGCCCCGACCCTGCCGCCAACCCATATCTGTGCTTCGCGGCGATGCTGCAGGCCGGGCTGGAAGGGGTCGAGAAGGGCTACGAGCTGCCGGAGCCGATGGAGCAGAACCTCTACCACCTCTCGCAGGAGGAGCTGGCGCACCAGGGGATCGAGCAGCTGCCGGCGACGCTCGGCGAGGCGATCGAGGTCGCCGCCGAGTCGGAGCTGGTCTTGCGCACGCTGGGCGAGCACACCTTCCGCCGCTTCGTCGAGATCAAGCGGCAGGAATGGGACGACTACCGGGTGCAGGTCACGCCGTACGAGATCGAGAACTTCCTGCCGATTCTCTAGGCGCTCGGCGCGGCGGGTCCTGTCACGGCTGGGGCCCACCACCCCCGAGGACACCTCGGGGGTGGTCCCCCCAGCCGCGCCACCCGCCGCGAGGGGAGCGGTTAGAGCTGACGTCTTAGCTCGGTGGGGTCGGTCACTGGTAGCTGGCAGGTGAAGCATTCGCAGACGTAGGCGGCTGGTTTGCCTTCGACGGTGGTGCGGTCGGCGAGGAGGGGCGGCTCGTTGCTGCTCTCGGGGCCGCCGGCTAGGACGAGGTAGGGGTGGTGCCGCTCGCGGACGACCGCGGCCAGCTCGCCGAGGTCATCGCCGACGAGGGCGACCTCGCGGGTGGGGGAGAGGTGGAAGTCGAGCGCCCGCAGCAGGTGGGCGAAGGCGTCGGGATGGCGGACGGCAGGCTCGGCGAAAAGGGCGAAGACCCCCTCGGCGGCTTCTTCGTAGCGGTGCTCGCCGCTCAGCGCCGAGAGGCGAAGCAGGCCCAGCGCAGCCGAGCTGTTGCCGGAGGGGATCGGGTGGTCGCCGACCTCCTTGCGGCGGGCGATCAGCTCTTCGTGGTCGGCGGCGGTCGAGTAGAAGCCGCCGCGCTCGGGATCGCCGAAGCGCTCGATCGTCTCGTCGGCGAGCTCGCGCGCCGCCGTGAACCAGCGGCTCTCGAAGCTTGTTTCGTAGAGCGTCAGCAGCGCCTCGAGCAGGAAGGCGTGGTCCTCCAGGTAGGCATCGAGGTGGGCGCGGCCGTCCTTGTAGGTGCGCAGCAGGCGGCCGCCCTCGTCACGCAGCGAGCCGAGGACGAACTCGGCGCAGGCGCGGGCGGCGTCCAGGTAGTCGTCCCGGCCGAGGACGGCGCCGGCCTCCGCCAACGCGCCGATCGCCAGGGCGTTCCAGGAGGTCAGGCGCTTGTCGTCGAGGCCGGGGCGCACCCGCTGCGCCCGCGCCTCGAACAGCGCCCGCTTTGCCTCGGCGAGCCCTTCCGGCTCCGGCGCCTCGGCGCCCTCGGCAAGGTGCAGCACGTTCGCCCCCTCGAAGTTGCCCTCCTCGCCAACCCCCCAGAACTGCATCAACTTGTACTTCTGCTGGGTGTAGAAGTTGATGCAGTTCGGGTTGTTGGCGAGGACTTCGTCGATCTGGTCGGGGGTCCAGACGTAGAACTTGCCCTCCTCGCCCTCGGAGTCGGCGTCGAGGGCCGAGTAGAAGCCGCCCTCGGGGCCGCGCATCTCGCGCAGCATCCAGTCGAGCGTCTCCTCGCAGACGCGGCGGTAGCGCTCGTGGCCGAGCTCCTGCCAGCCGTGCAGGTAGGTACGGGCGAGGAGCGCGTTGTCGTAGAGCATCTTCTCGAAGTGGGGGACCAGCCAGACGGCGTCGACCGAGTAGCGGGCGAAGCCGCCGCCGAGCTGGTCGTAGATGCCGCCGGCGAGCATCCGGTCGAGGGTGAGCTCGACGTGGCCGCTCTCGCCGCGCGCCAGCAGCAGCTCCAGCGAGGAGGCGGGCGGGAACTTCGGGGCGCTGCCGAAGCCGCCGTGGCGGCGGTCGGCGGCGGCGAGCAGGCGCTCCACAGCTTCATCGAGGTGGCCCGCGCCCGGCAGCTCGCGCGGCTCGACCTCGCCGATCGCGCCCAGCCGCGCCCGGGCGATCGGCGCATTTTCGCGGATCTCCTCGCGCTGGGTCTCGAAGGCGTGGACGACCGCTTCCATCACCATCCGGAAGCTCGGCATCCCGCGGCTCTCGTCTGGCGGGAAGTAGGTGCCGCCGTAGAACGGCACCCCGTCGGGGTCGAGGAAGACCGTCATCGGCCAGCCGCCGTGGCCGGTGATCGACTGCACCGCCTCCATGTAGATCGCGTCGACGTCGGGGCGCTCCTCGCGGTCGACCTTGACGTTGACGAAGTGCTCGTTCATGTAAGCGGCGGTCTCGGGGTCCTCGAAGGACTCGCGCTCCATCACGTGGCACCAGTGGCAGGCCGAGTAGCCGACCGAGAGCAGGATCGGCTTGTCGTCCTCGCGCGCCCGCGCCCGCGCCTCGGTGCCCCACGGGTACCAGTCGACCGGGTTGTCCCGATGCTGGAGCAGGTAGGGGCTGGTCTCCTGCGCGAGGCGGTTCGGCATCGCCTTCAACCTACCCGCGGCGAGACAAAACGAGTATTCGATGCCCCTGCTCCCTGAAACTTGGGACTACAGCGCGGTTTGTGGGGGAGGAAGGTCGCCCTGCGGGGTAACCGACTACCTTCAACCTCGTGAACCCTCGACCCCGATCAGGACAGCCGGACCCCGCCCTCGACGCGGTGTTGGCGAAGCTCGAGCCGAAGGATCGGGCGATCGTCCGCGGGGCGCTCGAGCAGGCCGAGAAGACCGAGGCCGAACTGCGATTCCTCGCCGAGCACGACTCGCTGACGGGGCTCCTGAACCGGCGCCGGTTCCGCGCCGAGCTCGACCAGTACGTCTCCTTCGCCGCCCGCTACGGCGGCCGCGGCGCGGTGATGGTGATCGACATCGACGGGCTGAAGGAGGTCAACGACCGGCTCGGCCACCAGGCGGGCGACCGGATGATCCGTCGAGTCGCGGAGATCCTCCGCGAGCGGGTTCGCGCGACCGACATGGTGGCCCGCCTCTCCGGCGACGAGTTCGCGGTGCTGATGCCGCAGAGCGACACCGCCGGCGCCCTGCAGCTGGGCGAGGACCTGCGCGCCCAGGTCGCCGAGGGGATGCCGCTGAACGCCGAGGTCGACCACGCCTCGATCAGCGTCGGGATCGCGATGTTCGGCGGCCGGGAGGCCGCCGGCGCCGAGGCGGTGCTCGTCGCCGCCGACCAGGCGATGTACGAGGCGAAGGGCGAGGGGCGGAACCGGATCGCCCTCTTCGACGCTTCCCGCGCCGACGGCCAGCCGGGGCAGCGGGCGCAGACGACCAGCGCCCGCATCCGCGACGCGCTGACCCAGAACCGCCTGCGCCTGGCGACGCAGCCGATCCGCGACCTCGCCTCGGGCGGGATCGAGCGCTACGAGCTGCTGCTGCGGATGACCGGCGATGCCGGCGAGCTGCTGCCGGCGGCCTCCTTCATCGAGGTCGCCGAGCGCTCGGGGATGGTGCAGGAGCTCGATCGCTGGGTCGTGACCCAGGCGCTGGAGCTGATCGGCGAGCGCGAGCGCGCCGGCGCCCCGGTCTCCCTGCACATGAACATCTCCGGCGCCTCGATGACCGATCTCTCGGTGCTCGAATTCATCGAACGGCGGCTGGACGAAGGCGAGGCCGACCCCGCCCGCTGCACCTTCGAGATCACCCAGACGGCGCGGGTCGAGGACTACGAGACCGCCGCCGGCTTCGCCGACCGGCTGACCGAGTTCGGCTGCGAAGTCGCGATCGACGACTACGGCGCCGGGTTCGGGCCCTTCGCCTACCTGCAGAAGATCCCCTTCGACGTGATCAAGATCGATGGCGCCTTTATCCGCGACCTGCCGCGCAACGACGCCGACCAGCTGACGGTCAAGGCGATCGTCGAGATCGCCCGCGGCCTCGGCAAGCGGACGATCGCCGAGTTCGTCCAGGACGAGGAAACGCGGCGGATGCTGCGCGAGTACGGCGTCGACATGGCCCAGGGCTACCACCTGGGCAGGCCGGTGGACGTGGCCGAACTGTCGGCAGTCTGATCAAGAAGTTTTGACTATAGGTCCGGCTGTTTGTTAGATGGCTCTCTTGAATGAAAGACCCGCGTGCCCACGCGGAGACAAGGAGAGCTCAAATGAAGTACCTGAAGCTGGTCGGCCTGGCGGCGGTTGTCGCGATGGCCGTGATCGGATTCGGCGGCGCCGGATCGGCGTCGGCGACCGTCCTCTGCAAAGTCACAGAATCGCCCTGCAGCGAATCGAACCTGATCAAGAAAGACGGTTCCCTGATCGACGCCGACCTGGAAGGAAGGTCGGTGACCACCTTGACAAGTGGCTACATCTTCGAGTCCTGCACCGGCGGCACACTTGCCACCTCCGTCAGCAGTCCAGGCGGAGCTTCGGCGACAGTGACGCTCGCGACTTCCACGACCAGCTGGACGTGGAGCGGATGCGAAGCCGGCGGGGTGACCGTGACCCAGTCCGGGGAAATCGAAATCCACCACATCGCCGGGACCGACAACGGCACAGTCACAGCGAAAGGATTCGGATTCAAATACGCCGGCCTGGCCGGCGAATGTTTCTACACCCCGGCTTCGCCCGGGGAGCTGGGGCTTCTCACAGGCGGGACCACCCCGATACTCGACATCAATTCGGTCTTCCGCGAAAGTAAAGAAAGTCTGGCCTGTATCCCCACCATCGTCTGGAAAGCGACGTACAAGTTCACACAGCCGGCTCCGTTCTACGTCGGAGCCTCTTAGTTCGGTTGGGCGCGGCTACCCGTTGCGTAGCTGCGCCCGCTTGACCTTGCCGCTGCTGGTCTTCGGCAGCTCGGCCGCGAACTCGACGATGCGGGGGAACTTGTAGGGCGCGGTCTCGCGTTTGCAGTGCTCCTGCAGCTCGCGGGCGAGCTCGTCGGAGGCGCCGCCGTCGCGGAGGACGACGATCGCGCGGACGACCGAGCCGCGCTCGGGATCGGGCGCCGCGACCGCGGCGGCGTCGGCGACGGCGGGGTGGGAGAGGAGGGCGGCCTCGACCTCGGTGGGGCCGATCCGGTAGCCGGCGGAGAGGATGATGTCGTCGCCGCGGCCCTCGAAGTAGAGGTAGCCGTCCCCGTCCTCGCGGACCAGGTCGCCGGTCTGCCACCACTCGCCCTCGAAGCGCTCGCCGTCGAGGTAGCGCGAGAAGAAGGTGGGGGAGGAGGCGGCGCGCAGCTGCAGCTCCCCCTCGACGATCCGGGTCTCCATGCCCGGCAGCGGCTTGCCCATCGAGCCCTCGCGGACCGCTTCGCCGACATGGTTGGCGGTCACGTGGCCGGTCTCGGTCTGGCCGTAGCCGTCGGCCGGCTCCAGGCCCATCTGCTCGCGGAAGGCGGCGATCGACTCCGGGTCGAGCGGCTCGCCGGCGGAGACCATCCGCCGCAGCGCCGGCAGCGGCCGCAGGGCGGTGCGCCGGGCCAGCATCCGATACTCGGTCGGCGCCTGGCAGAGGACGTTGACGCCAAGGGCCTCGGCGAGGTCGAGCCGCTCGGCCGCCTCGAAGCGGCCGTCGTGGATGACCGCGGCGGCGCCGGTGATCCAGGGGGCGAGGAAGACGTTGCGGGCCGACTTCGACCAGCCGGGGGCGGTGGTGCACCAGGCGAGCTCGCTCTTGCGCGAGCCGAACCAGTGCTCGGCCTGGGCCCGCTGGCCGAGCAGGTAGCGGTAGCCGTGGACGACGCCGCGCGGCTCGCCGGTGGTGCCGGAGGTGAAGACGATCAGCGCCGGGTCCTCGGCGCCCATCTCCTCGACCGCCGCCGGCGTCTCCTGCGGCAGGTCCTCGTCGAGCACCCGGGCGACATCAGCCATCGTCATCGCCGGTACCCCCTCCGGCAGCTCGGCCAAAAGCGCTTCCTCGCCGACGCAGAGCTTGGGATCGGCCGCAACGACCCGGTGCTCCAGATCGTGCCGGCGCAGCATCGTGTTGCAAGGCAGCGCCACCGCTCCCATCCGCCAGCAGGCGAGCAAGCTAAGCACCCACTCGATCCGGTTCCCCACCAAGGTCATCACAACATCCCCCCGCCGCACCCCCCGAGCAGCAAAGGCCCCGGAAAGCCCAGCCGACTGAGCAACCAGTTCCCCGAAGTAGTGATCCCGCCGGTCCCCCTGCGCGTCGACAGCAACGATCCCCAGCCGCGAGGCCGGGGATCGTTCCATCAAGTCCTCGATCAGGTTCACAGACCAGCGGCCGGTCTCAGGCCAGTTATCGCCGAGATGAAGTCGGCTCGTTGGCGCTGCTGATCTGCCAACGGACCCCCGGGCCAAACTCCAAGAGAACCCCGCCTGGGGTGATCAGCTCCCAATTCGGCGGATCGTCGTCAGCCTCTTTGCGAGCCGGTTTGACATCGAGGAGTGAGCCGTCTGAAAGCTGACAGCGAAGCTCGCCGCTCATCTCATCGATCTGTGCGTCCTCAATTGATTGGCCCACGAGCGCACTCGGATCAGTAGGAGTCCAGTCGGCATCCTGAGTCGCAAGTCGCCACATCTCGCCCGCCGAGTCCTTGATCTCAACATGCAGGACGTCCGGATATCCCAAACGCGCATCGATGATTGCCCCGCGCATGGAACGCAGGACATTCGCAGGGGAGGAATCTAGGGCTACGACAGTTGCCATCAGTGCTCTTCTTTCCATTGTCGCAACCAAGTCAGCAGATCTCCATATTTCAGGTGCTCGCTTCTTGACGTTCCCGCGCTGACATGCGTAGCTCCGCGCAAGCCTGCCGGAACTGCTTGATGTCCCCTTCCTGGCCAACCGAGGGAAGTCTGCCAACTGCGATCACGAGGGGGGCGGGTACCCCCTCTCCAGACACTCAACATCGAGCCGTTGGCGAGATGTGTCTGGAGAGGGGGTCCCCGCCCCCTAACTCCCTACCTGGCTACCGAAGTTCGGCGCTCGTCTTCTTCAGCAACTGCCGAGCAATGATCAGCAGCTGGATCTGCTGGGTCCCCTCGAAGATGTCGAGGATCTTGGAGTCCCGGGCCCACTTCTCCAGCAGCTCGTTCTCGCCGTAGCCGACCGAGCCGCACAGCTCGACGCAGCCGAGGGTGACGTCGACGCAGGTGCGCCCCGCCTTCGCCTTGGCCATCGAGGCCTGGAGCGAGTTCGGCTTCGAGTTGTCTGCCATCCAGGCGGCCTGGAGGGTGAGCAGCCAGGCGGCCTCGTAGTCGGCCTCCATCTCCAGGAACCGCGCAGCGGCGGCGTGCTGGTTGTTGGCCGGCACGTCGTAGTCGATCTTCACGCCGGCGGCTTTGAGCTGCTTGCGGGTCTCCTCCAGCGCCGCGCGGGTGACGCCGACGGCCATCGCGGCGACCAGCGGCCGCGTGTTGTCGAACGTTTCCATCACCCCGGCGAAGCCCTTCTCCTTGACCTCCGGGTCGCCGAGGAGGGCCTCTTTCGGCACCCGGCAGTCCTGCAGGGTGAAGTTGGCCGTGTCGGAGGCGCGGATCCCGAGCTTGTGCTCGAGCCGGTCCAGCTTCAGGCCGGGGTTGTCGCGCTCGACGATGAACGACTTGATCGCCGCCCGCCCT
>DASQCF010000007.1:0-54626 GCA_035634815.1 Solirubrobacterales bacterium
GGAACGGCGGGAAGCGGTGGAAGCGATCCGCGCCGCCGGGCTGACGCCCGAAGTCGAAGAAGAAGAAACCGAAGTGCCGAGCCAGGTCGGCCGCGTGATCGACCAGTTCCCGCCGCCCGGCTCAGAACAGGAACCGGGCTCGACGGTGACGATCACGGTCGGCAAGCGCGCCGCGCCGGCCGAAGAAGAAGGCGAAGAAGGGTGAAGGTCGCGGTCCTCGCCGGCGGCCGCTCCTCCGAGCACGAGGTCTCGCTGCGCTCCGGCGCCGCGGTGGCGCGGGGGCTGCGCGAGGCGGGGCACGAGACGGTCGAGGTGACGATCGGCCGCGAGGGCGGCTGGAGCGCGGCGGGCGCCACGGTGGAGCTGGTGCCGGGGGCCGGGCTGCTCGGCGCCGACGCGGTCTTCCCGGCGCTGCACGGCGCCTTCGGCGAGGACGGCAGCGTCCAGGGGCTGCTCGAGTGGCTCGACCTCCCCTACGTCGGCTCCGACGTGCTGGCCTCGGCGATCTGCATGGACAAGCTGACCCTGAAGCGCCTCTTTGCCGAGCACGGCGTGCCGCAGGTCGAGTTCACCGCGGTCGAAGGCAATGACTGGTGGGGCCGGTGCGAGCGGTTGGGGCTGCCGCTCTGGGTCAAGCCCTCGCGGATGGGCTCCAGCGTCGGGATCACCCGCGTCGCCGACCTGGCCGAGCTCGACGCCGCGGTCGAGCTGGCGCTGCGGCACGACCCGCGGGTGATCGTCGAGGCTTCGGCAACCGGCCGCGAGGTCGAGTGCTCGGTCCTCGGCAACTCCGAGCCGCAGGCCTCGCAGCCGGGCGAGATCGTCGCCCACGCCAGCTGGTACGACTTCGAGGCCAAGTACACCGAGGGCGGGATGGAGCTGCGGGTTCCCGCCCCGGTCGGCAGCGAGGCGATCGAGCGCGTCCGTGAGCTCGCCGTCTCCGTCTTCGCCCTCGCCGGCTGCTCGGGCCTGGCGCGCTGCGACTTCTTCGTCGAGCCCGACGGCTCGGTTCTCGTCAACGAGATCAACACGATGCCGGGCTTCACCGACACCAGCGTCTACGCGAAGCTCTTCGAGGCGACCGGGATCGCCTACCCCGAGCTCTGCGACCGCCTCGTCGCCCTGGCGGTCGAGCGCCACCGCCAGGCGCGCTCCTTCGAGTTCTGATTCGCCGCCGAGACCACGGGGTACCAAAGAGGTCGGTATGTCATCCGGCCTGCCCAACACCGAGATGAGGCCCGCCGAGCGCGACGAGGACGGCTGCGTCGCCGGCGCTTCGACCGCGGACGTCCTGCGCCTACTCAGCGCCGGCGCCACCGGGGCGATCCTGATGGCGCTGGGCGAAGGGCCGCTGCGGACGATGGAGCTGACCGAACGCGTCCCCGGCTACTCGCCGCGGACCATCTACCGCTACGCCGGCAAGCTGGCCGAGCTGGCGGTGGTGTCCCGCGAGGAGGAGCCCGGGGTTCCGTCCAAGGTCATCCACGCCCTCACCGACGAGTGCGGCGCGGAGCTCTACCAGCTGGTCAACCGCTTCGCCGACGCGTCATTGACGCGCCTCCCCGACGGCCGGCTCGACGCCACCGCCTGGGCTTCGCTGGGGCTCCTGGCCGACCTCTGGGACACGGGCATGGTCGAGGACCTCGCCTGCGAGGGCCGTTCGGCGACCCAGCTGGCACAAGGCGAGCACGGCCTCAGCTACCACCAGGTCCAGCGCCGCGCCGGGATGTTCAAGACCGGTGGCCTGCTGACGATGAGCCCCGGCGAGGGCAATCGCCGCTGCTACGAGCTGACCGGGAAGACGCGGCGCAAGATGGGCCTGCTGGCGGCGATCGCCCGCTGGCGCCACCGCCACGTGGTCGCCGAGGACGAAGAAGGTATGACCGCCCCCGAAATGGCGACGGTCCTGCGGGCGGCGCTGCAGCTGGTCGCGCTCCCCGAGCACCGGGGGAAGTGCCTGCGTGTCGACATCGGCAGCGGCGACGACACCGACGCTCCGGCGAGCGAAACGGTCTGGGCCAGAATCGAACCCGACGGCGCCGTCCACAGCTGCGTCACCCACGCCGACGACCCGGACGGCTGGGGAAGGGGCCGGGTCGCAACCTGGATCCCGGTCCTCCTCGACGGCCGCTCCGACGCGGTCCCGGCCGACGGCGAGGAGAAGCTGGTCCGCGACTGCCTCGACTCGCTGTACGAGACCCTCTGGACCCCGGCTGCGTTTTAAAAGGGTACCGCCGAGACCCAGCAGCCGCCTCCGTCCAGGAGGCGGCTGGGGGTTGCTGATCGGCTACTCGATGAACAGCGAGCTCGGAGTTGTGATTTTGTACGTGACGGTCCAATCGAGTTTACTGCCGCAAACGTATTCGGGACCTTCTTCCTTTTCGAGGAGGACGTTTTTTAGTGTCACCGTCGGTTCGGTATCGATACCGTCGATTGCGGCTTGCGCAATACCGGTTTTGTACCTACAGATAACATCGACACCGAGATAACTGCATGTGAACGAAACGGCCATGTTCGGGATGGACATGATCCCGTTTGTGTTTTCAGTCACACTTTCTGTCGTGACCGTAAACGGCCAAGGACTACTGGTGGAGAGGGCTACATAACTGCAACGGCTAGAGCTCAGACCCGAAAAACTCACTGCGGTGATACTTCCAGCTCCACTCTCAGAGTCCGTGATGGCTCCCGAAAATGTGGAAGAAAGGTAGGTCACCGAGTTGACGGTTGCGCCACTGGCATCTGTGGCCGTAAAGTACACATTGCCGGTGTTGACCGCATGGACTTCGCCGGTGTACTGGTTCCCGTGGCCTGCTTTGCACGCAGTGCCTTTGCCAGCTGTCGAGCAGACTGTGGCGGCGGAAGCCGACGAAGTGACGAATGCCGCGAGAGTCATCGTGGCAAGTGCCGTAAGGCCGATGATCTTTAAGGATTTCATGGTGCTCCTCCCATTAGAAAGGCGCCAACCGCCCCGCCGAGCGGCGGAGCGGTTGTGTAAGCAGCTCCTCCTTACTCGATGAACAGAGAGCTCGGAGTTGTAATGTTGTAGGTGCCGGTCCAGTCGAGTTTGCTACCGCAAACGCTTTCGTTGCCTTCCTCCTTTTCGAGGAGAACGTTTTTGGCTGTCGCCTTCGGTTCGGTATCGCTACCGTCGACTGTTATCTGCGCATTACTCGTTTTATACCTGCAGGTGACGGGAAGGCCCAGGTAGGTGCAGGTAAAGGACCATGTCATGTTAGAAACGGTCATGATCCCGTTTGTGGTTTCACTCGCGCCATCTGTCGCGATACTGGACGGCCACGGGTTCGTACTCGACGCAGTGGTCGAAAAAGTCACCGCACTACAAAGGGTGGACGCCACCCCCGAAATACTGAGCCCGGTAATACTGGCTGCCCCACTCTCAGAATCCGTGATCGTGCCCTGAACTGTCGAAGAGGTTGAGGTGATGGTATTGACGGTCGTGCCACCGCTGTTTGTAAATGTGAAAATCACATTGCCGACATTAACCATATGTATTTCACCCGTGTACTGATTGCCGTGGCCCGCTTTGCAGGCAGTGCCTTTGCCGGCTGTCGAACAGACTGTGGCGGCGGAAGCCGCCGATGCGGCGACCGCAGTCAGAGCCAATGCGGCGAGGGCCGCAAGGAGGATGATTCGCAGTGCCTTCATGATGCTCCTTTCAGTGGCGATAACGACAACCGCCCCCAGGATGGGGGGCGGTTGTATGCGGTTCGTGGGCCACGGTCGAAGCCGCAGCTCATAGGTCCGATCGCTACTCGATGAACAGCGATTTCGGGGTTGTAATTGTGTAGGTACCGGTCCAGTCGGCTTTACTCCCGCAAACGCTGGTCGGGCCTTGCTCCCATGAGAGAGGGATGCTTTCGGCTGTTACCAGTGGATCGGTGTCGCTCCCGTCGACTGTGGTCTGTGCGTTACTGGTGAAGTACTTGCAGGTGACCAGCGCACCAAGGAAACTGCAGGTGAACGACCCTGTCACGTTGCTGGTAGTCATGATCCCGTTTGTGGTTTCACTGGGCCCATCTGTCGTAACACTGGAGGGCCAAGGGTTAGTACTTGAGGCGGTGGTCGTAGCACTGACCGAACTGCAAAGGGTCGAGCTCAGACCGGCGAAACTCATAATACTGATACTGCCGGCTCCACTCTCAGAGTCACTGATGGTTCCCTGAACTGTGGAGGAGGTGGAGGTCACCGTGTTTACGGTTTTGCCTTCACTACTTGTGGCTGTGAGAATCACGTTGCCGACGTTGACTGCATGGATTTCGCCGGTGTACTGATTGCCGTGGCCTGCTTTGCAGGCACTGCCGTGACCTTCTGTCGAGCAGACTGTGGCGGCGGAGGCCGAAGATACGCCAAACGCCGTCAAGGCCATTGCGGCAAGCGCAGCGAGCCCGATGATCTTTAGGTACTTCATGATGCTCCTTTCGGTGGGGCAGGATTGCCCTCGCCAAAAAGAGCTACCACACAAAACTTGAGCAAACAAGACATACTGAGTGACAAGGGCAATTGGCGGGCGTTGGCACCCGGCCTGTGCCTTTAGGGAACGCTCGGAAGTTGTCACCCGGGACACCTGGAAAGGCCATGCCGAGTGGTCTACGGTGCTCCCGGGAACTGGGCCATCCGTGTTTGGGTCCCAGTGAATACTTAGAGTATTAGGGAGGGGAACCGGTAAAGCGTTACCGGGCCCGGGGAACGGAGGATCACTTGAATTGGGACTGGACGGCACCCTGGGGTGCCATTGCGGGACGGAGTCACGGTCACCGGGCAATCGTCAAGGTTTCACTGGCGTTCCTGGTCATCGCTGCGTACACGGCGTCAACCGGACCGGCGGCACACGGCGCCTGCGTCAACGACCAGTTCCGGGTCGGCCCTTCGGCCCACCTCCCGGACTGTCGGGCCTACGAGCTGGTGACCCCTGCACAACTGAACGGGATACCCCAGGCCGGCATGGGGAACGGGGCCGACGCCGCTCGCTTCACCACTCTCCCGGTCCTGCCTGACGGCAGCAGATACATCTGGGAGTCGACTGCCGCGGGGATCCCCGGGACCGAATCCAGCGGGTTCGCGAACCTCTACGCGGCCGAGCGAACCGAAGCCGGCTGGGTCAGCTCCCGACTGAGCCCCGCCGCTGCGCAGTCGGAGGCGTCGGAACCCGGCAGCTTCAGCCGCGATCAGCAGTACAACCTCTTCTTGGTCGAAAGCCGGCGGGGCGGCAGTCTCACCTTTCCCACCTGTGGCGGATGCCAGATTCTGTACCTGAGGCACCCGGATGGGTCATTTCATCTGCTCGGCGAAGGCACTGTTCCTACCGGCTCCGACAGCGATGGTTTCGAGAACGGCTTTGTCGACGACCCTTATCCCTCTGCACGATGGATAGCTCCCGGGGGCGGTCATCAGCTTTTCGAGAGCCTCGTTCAACTGACCCCGGAAACGCCGACCAGCAAACTCCCTCGGGTGTACGACCGCACCCCCTCGGGGTTGAAGCTCGTCTCGATCCTCCCGGACGAATCCGTCCCCGACTCAGCGGCCTTTGCGGGCTCATCGATCGACGGCGCCACCGTGCTCTTCACCGCGGGCGGCAATCTCTACGCCCGCTTGGACAACGCGAGCACGGTCGAACTGGCATCGGGCAGCGGCGGCGCAGTGATCACCGGCGGGGTCAGCGCCGATGGTTCTAGGGCCTTCTTCGTTCAGGCGGGAAACATCTCCTACTACGACTTCGGCAGTGAAGAAGTCGAACCGGTTGCGACTCCCGGAGATGCGACGCTGGTCCAGGTCTCACCCGATGGCTCCCACGCGTACTTCCTCTCCGAAACCGAACTCGTCAGCGGGAAAGGGATCTTGGGCGCACCCAACCTCTACGTCTGGGACGGCAACTCGATCGGGTTCATCGGCACCGTTTCCAGCGAAGATTTGTCCCGCAACGGCTTCCCGGCTTACGGACTCGCCCTCTGGACCCCGGGTATCGAAACCAGGACGGCCGCCACCAACGCTGCGCGCCTTCTGAACACGGCACGGACCACTCCCGATGGCTCTGTATTTGTCTTCGAGTCCCGGGCCCAGCTGACGGCCTATCCGACCGAAGGGCACATCGCCATCTACCTCTACAACGACGCGAGCGAAGACATCGTCTGCGTCTCGTGCAATCCCGATCAACCTAGCCCTTCGGGGGACAGCGAACTCGCTCCGGCTCTCGCTGAAACCGGCGGGCTCCAGATGAACCTGCACCTCGATGCTCCGAACCTGAGCAGCGACGGCCGGCAGGTCGTGTTCGAGTCACGCGGGGCCCTGCTGCCCGGCGACGTCAACGGGGCGGAAGACGTCTACGAGTGGCGTGACGGGACCATAAGCCTGATCTCGACGGGCCACGCGGTTCAGCCGAGCGAGATCTTCGGAGTGACGCCCAGCGGCAACGACATCTTCTTCGAGACCGGTGAGAGGCTGGTCGGCAAGGGACAGGAAACCGGAGCCCTGGCTATCTACGACGCGCGAGTTGGCGGCGGGCTCGCACCCCAGCAGTCGACGCAAACCCTCGCCTGCGTCGGCGAAGCCTGTCAGGGGCAGCCGTCGGCCCCCCCGCCGCTGCCAAGCCTGGGCTCGGCCACCTTTGCCGGCCCCGGCAACCTCAAGCCCAAGCGTTGCCGCCATCACCGGCGCAAACACCGCCATCACAGGTCCAGATCCCACAAGCGCCAGACGTCCAAGTCTGCTTGCGGGCGGAAGCACAGGAGGGCCGGCAAGTGATCGCGCGACCCACCTCCAGCAATCGACCCTCGACGGAAAATGGCATGAAGGAGAAGCCCTCGATGATGGACCCGAACCACAAGTCGAACCACTCATCGTCGGTTCGCCTGCTGATCCTTACGACTGTCGTCTACGTCATCGCTTCACTCGGCTTCGCCGCCGGCGCGCACGCCGCGCCCGAGGAATACGGGATCGAATCGGTCTCGGCCTCCCTCTCGACCCTTCAGGCGGGCAGGCACCCGGATGTGGTCACCGAAATAAAATTCAACTCGGCTTCCGAACCGGTCCCCGATACGGAAAGCCTGGCGATCGAACTCCCCCCCGGTCTTACCGCAAATCCGCAGAATTTCCCGGTGTGCCCGCTGGTCAACTTCAACAATTTCGTTGCGAATCCGTGTCCGCAGGATTCGCAGGTCGGGTTGGTGGAAGTGGAATTCAGCACCAGCCCCGGCGAAGTGCTGCGCGAGCCGCTGTACAACCTGCCGGGACCCGAAGACAAGGTTGCGCGCCTCGGGTTCATCGGCTTCTTCTATCCTTACTACCTCGACGTAGATCTTCGGTCAGGAGGGGACTACGGAGTAACGGTCACCTCAACCAACATCCCCAGCGTCCTCCCTATCCGCAAAATCCGGACCGAAGCGTGGGGAGTTCCTGCTGCCCCGGCCCATGATTTCGACCGGGTGACGCCGCTGGAAGCGCTGAGCTGCGAATTTGCCGAATTCATTGCGGAAATCAATGGCGATCCGCGGCCCATCTGCGCAGGGGGGCCGCCGCGGAAAAGCGGTCTGGCACCGGAACCGTTCATGACCAACCCGGCGAGCTGCCAGCCGATGCCCATCAACTTCAGGACCACCGCCTACCTGCTGCCGGGACAGACGTTTGAAGCCTCGGCGTTCGCCGGAGACACGATCGAATGCGAGAAGGTGCCCTTCGAACCGACTCTCGCCCTCGCGACCACCAGCCATCGTGCCGGTGGGCCAACGGGTCTCGAAGCAACCCTGGAAATACCGCAAAACGAAGCGCCGAACACCGTCAACAGCTCGCCGCTTCGAACCGCGAGAGTGACGCTGCCGGACGGGTTTGCCGTGAATTCGGCCGCGGCGGACGGGCTGCAGGCATGCAGCGCGGAGCAGGCCGGCTACAAATCGGCAGGACCCGCGGCCTGCCCCGACGGCTCGAAGTTGGGGACCGTCGAGATCACCTCACCCGATCTGAAGCGACCGATAGAAGGCGGGATCTTCCTGCGAACTCCTGAACCAGGTCACCTCTTTCGCTTCTGGATCGTCTCTAACGAATTGGGTGTGAACCTCAAGCTTCCGGCCGAGGTGGAACTCGACCAGAGCTCGGGTCGCCTCACCGCCGTGGTCGAGGAGAGCCCACAGCTGCCGGCCGAAGTGGTCGTGCTCAGATTCCGCGGCGGCGCCCGGGCTCCGTTGCGAAACCCGTTGACCTGCGGCACCCGGAACGCCGGCTTCGAACTTGGCCCCTGGTCGGGGAACCCGGCGGTCACCGGTGTTGTGCCGTTGGAGACCGACGAAGGATGCGATACGGGTGGCTTCAATCCGAAGTTGCATGCCGGCACTGTCAACCCGCAGGCGGGAGACTTCTCCGCTTTCACCTTCGACCTGTCGCGCGAAGACGGGGAACAGAACATCGCCGCGCTCGACGTCACGCTTCCGAAGGGGCTTGTTGCGAAGCTAGCGGGAGTGCCTGTCTGCGCCGACAGCCAGGCCCCAACCGGCGAGTGCCCGGCGGGATCCCAGATCGGTGTCGTCAAGGGAGCCGTGGGCGCCGGGACGCTCCCCCTCTGGGTGCCGCAGGCGGGTAAGTCGCCGACCGCCGCCTACCTCGGCGGTCCTTATAAGGGGGCGCCGTACAGCGTCGTCGCCAAGGTCCCGGCCCAGGCGGGTCCGTTCGACCTCGGCACCGTCGTGGTCCGCTCCGCGATCGAGATCGATCCGGAATCGGCCCAGGTAACGGTCAAGTCCGATCCCCTGCCGCAGCTCCTGCAGGGAGTTCCGCTCGAATACCGGCATATAAGGGTCGAAGTCGATCGAGACTCGTTCACGATCAACCCAACCTCCTGCGCAACTCAGCGGGTCACTGCGAACGTGCTTTCCAGCGGGGGAGTGGTGTCCACGGCGTCCGATCGATTCAAGGCAGCCGGCTGCGCAAGCCTCGGCTTCTCGCCGAAACTGAGCTTGAAGCTGAAGGGGGGCACGCGCCGCGCCGCCCACCCGAGCCTTCGAGCGGTGCTGAAGACGAAGCCGGGCCAGGCGAATATCGGCCGCGTCAGCGTTGCCCTACCGCGGTCGGAGTTCCTCGAGCAGGCGCACATCAGAACCGTCTGCACGCGGGTCCAGTTCGCCGCCGACGCCTGCCCGGCAGGATCGGTCTACGGCCGCGCCCGCGCGGTCACGCCGCTCCTCGACCAGCCGCTCGAAGGTCCCGTCTACCTGCGCAGCTCGTCGCACGAACTGCCGGACCTGGTCGTCGACCTGAAGGGGCCGATCGAGATCGTCCTGGCCGGGAGGATCGACTCCGTGAACGGGGGCATCCGCACCACCTTCACCAACGTGCCCGACGCCCCCGTCAGCAAGTTCGTGCTGCAGATGAAGGGTGGCAAGAAGGGCCTGCTCGTCAACAGCAGGAACCTTTGCGCCGGCACGAACCTCGCGAGCGTGAAGATGGACGGTCAGAACGGCAGAACCCACGACATCCACCCGCCTCTGGCGGATTCCTGCGGGGGTTAGGGCCCTCTGTCCCTATCTTGGGCCGCCTGACTCAGTAGGCGGTGTTTCGAGAGCGCGGGCGCGGCACGGACTTGTAGCGGCGCCCGCGCCCGCGGTTCCAGAGGGCGCTATCGATCTCGGCGGCGGAGAGGGCGCCGCCGGCAGCGGCGGCCAGGAGCTCGACCGCGTGGACCGCGGCGGCGCGCAGCTCGACCTCCTCGGGGGAGCCGTGCGCCAGCAGCGTGCCGGCTTCGATCGCCGCGGTCAGATCCGGGTCGAGGCGGAGGACCCCGTCGAGCCGCAGTACGTGGGGCACGAGGTTGTCGGCGAAGGCGGTGAGGCGCTCGGCTCCCGGCAGCCGGGCGACCCCGGCGCGATGGAGGTCGGCGGCGGCGAGCTGGGCGCGCTTGAAGAACGGGACCTCGCGCCCCTCGTAGGCGTAGACGTCGGCGAAGGAGTCCCAGCCGGCGAAGACCGCGGCGAGGCCTGGTACGGAGTCGGCCGCTTCGGGCACCGCTAGGTAGCGGCCGCCGTACTCGTCGAGGAGGTGGGCGCCGACGTCACGCAGGGCGGCGGCGAACTCGGCCATCAGCGGGTGCCCCGGCTCCTGGCCGAGGACGGCGGCGATCGCCGGCGCGTCCATCGCCAGCAGCTCCTGGGGTGTCCAGTGCCCCTCGCCGACCCCGGCGGCCATCGTCGAGTAGCCGCTCATCCCAGGCCGCTTGCGGACCGTCGGCCACCAGCCGGAGCCGAAGTTGATCGCGTTCATGCAGATCGCGAAGGCGGCGGCGGCTTCGGGGTCGCCGACCGGCTGCTCGCCGGCCGGCTCAGGTGCGGGGAGCTCGGCCGCGTAGGCGCCGATCGCCTCCTCGTCGATCGCGACCGAGCGCGCCCGCTCCATCACCCAGGCGCAGGCGGCGCGGACTTCGTCGGGGAGAGAAACTGGGGGCATGGAGAAGGCAGAGATACAGATTCGCGAGGCCGGCGTCGAGGACGCCTCCGCGATCGCCCGGCTCCTGCACGATTTCAACACCGAGTACGAGGAGCAGACGCCGCCGGTCGCCGAGCTGACCCGGCACGTCGAGCGGATGCTGCGTGAGGGCGAGATGACGGTGCTGCTGGCCGGCGACGGTCCCGACGGTCTGGCGCTGCTCCGCTTCCGCCCCTCGGTCTGGACCGAGCAGCAGGAGGCCTACCTGCAGGAGCTCTACGTCGTGCCGGCGTTGCGCGGCCGCGGCATCGGCCAGGCCCTGATGGAAGCGATCATCGCTATCTGCCGCGCCCGCGACGCCGCCTGGATCGAACTCAACACCGGCGAGACCGACGTCGCCGCCCGCGGCCTCTACGCCAAGTTCGGCTTCACCAACGAAGAAGGGCCGCAGGGCGCCTCGATGCTCTACTACGAGCGCGAGATCTGAGCCGTCAGCTCGGCGAAGCCGATCCCCTCGGGTGGCGCCATCTGCTCGGGATGGAACAGGTGGGCGAGCAGCTCGACGCCGTCGACCAGGCGTGGGCCGGGGCGGGAGAAGGTCGAGGCGGCGTCGACGGCGAAGACCCGTTCGGCATCGAGCCCGTCGAGGCGCTCGCGGTGCGCCAGCGCCTGGGCCCGTGAGTCCTCCAGGTACCAGCCGCAGGGCATCGCGACGACGACGTCGGGATCGAGGCCGCCAAGGTCCGCCCACTCGACCTGCGGCGACTTCTGGCCCCGGCGCCCGGCCACGTCCTCGCCGCCGGCGAGCTCGATCATCTCCGGCACCCAGTGGCCGCCGAGGAAGGGCGGGTCGAGCCACTCCAGGGCGAGGGCCCGCGGTCGCGGCTTGCCGGCGACGGCGACGCGGACCGCCTCCAGGCGACCCTCCAGCTCGTCCCGCACAGCGGCGGCTCGCGCCTCGATCCCCGCCGCGCGCCCCAGCCGGGTCACGTCGTCGAGGACCTCGCCGAGCGTGCTCGGGTCCTGCTGCAGCACCCGCGTGCGTCCCGGGAGTCGCGCCGCCACCGCGACCACGTCGTCGAAGGAGACGGCGCAGACCTCGCAGACCGCCTGGGTGACGATCAGGTCCGGCTCCAGCTCGGCAAGCAGCTCCTCGTCGAGCATGTAGAGGGCCCTGCCTTCGCCGACCACCTCCCTCACCGCCGCGTCGATCCCCCCGGCGTCGAGGCCGGCCGGCAGGACCGTCCGGGTCAGCTGCGGCAGCGCCGCCGCCGCGGGCGGGAAGTCGCACTCATGGGTGACGCCGACCACGTCCCCCCCGAGGCCGAGCGCGAAGAGCATCTCGGTCGCGGAGGGGACGAGGCTGACGATCTTCATGGAGCGACTATTTCACCGCCGCCAGCAGCGCGTTGGCACCGCCGACCATCCCCGTTTTGTTGGGATGGATCGGAGCGGCCGCGTTGGTCGGCACCAGCGGCTCCACCCAGCGGGTCGAGCTGCCCTTGCAGGCGTCGTGGCCGATGCTGGCGCCGTACCAGTTGACGAGCGTGGCTCCGTTGGCCGCCGACTGGGTGGCGAGCATGTTGTTGAGCCGCTGCTCGGTCGAGCGCAGGTAGGGCACGTCCTGGAATCCGATCGGCATCTGCGGCCAGCAGCCGTACCCGGTCTCCGGGAAGATCGCCGGGTAGTTGAGGACGTAGATTTTCGCCGAGGGCGCCCGGGCGTGGATCCCCTGCAGCACCGCCGCCACCTTCGGCGCCGTCGCTTCGATCCGCGCTTTCAGCTGGTCGACCCCGCCCGAGTTGTATTTGTCGAGGCAGGGATGGCTGAAGGGATTGACGGTGACGCAGCTTTCGGCCACTTCCGAGAAGCCGATGTCGTTGCCGCCGATCGTCAGCGAGACGACCGTCGTGGTCGAGTCGAGCGAGTTGAACTGCGGCGGGTTGGGCCCGTCCGGTTCGACGTTTTGCGGTTCAGTCATGTGGTTGGTCTTGGCGCCGCTGCAGGTCGCGTCGCGCAGCGTCAGGCCGATGCCCGGCGCCGCCAGGTGGGCGTAGTTGTTGCTCGACTTAAGGCAGCCGAGCGGCAGCAGCGGGTTCGGGATCAGCGGCCCGGCGGCGTAGGAATCGCCGAGCGCGGCGTAGTTCGCGGCCCCCGCCCCGCCGGCGAAGCCGGCCAGCAGCCCGGCGACGACGACGAGGGCGAGCAGCCCGAGCCGCAGCCGCTGAAGCACGGTCGTGGTTTTCATCTTTTCTCCTCCCGGTTTACGAATATCCAGAGCTACGAAAGCTCAAGTATCTTTACAGTAAGTTTTAAGTAGAGCAACGGGTAGAGGAGAAGACGATGCGGCGGACCTTGACTGTTCTTGCGATGGCGATGGCGATGCTCGGCCTGGGAGCCGGCAGCGCCCAGGCGGACCTGCCGGTTATCTGGAACGGCGTCTACGGCTACGCCCACACCAGCCCGAGCGCGAGCCCGCCCGGCGCCAACGACTGGAGCTGCAAACCGACCGCCGCTCACCCGCGTCCGGTCGTCCTCGTCCACGGCACCTTCGCCGACATGTCGAACAGCTGGCAGGCGATCTCGCCGCTGCTGAAGAACAACGGCTACTGCGTCTTCGCCCTCAACTACGGCGACTACAACGGCAGCGGCGCGATCGGCGTCTACGGCGTCGACGACATCCCGACCTCGGCCGCCGAACTGAACGCCTTCGTCGACAAAGTCCGCGCCGCGACCGGCGCCGCCGAGGTCGACCTGGTCGGCCACTCGCAGGGCGGGATGATGCCGCGCTACTACCTCAAGTACCTGGGCGGGGCGGCCGAGGTCCACACCCTGGTCGGGCTCTCGCCCTCAAACCACGGCACCACCCTCGACGGGCTCTTCGTCCTCAGCAACTTCTTCCCCGGGGCGAACCAGTTCACCGGAGCGCTCTGTCCGGCCTGCGAGCAGCAGCGCGCCGGCTCGGCCTTCATCACCGACCTCAACTCGGGCGGCGAGACGGTCCCCGGGGTCGAATACACGGTGATCCAGACCCGCTACGACCAGGTCGTGACGCCCTACACCTCGGCCTTTCTCTCGGGCTCGGGCGTGAAGAACGTCCTGCTGCAGAACCAGTGCATCCTCGACCTCGGCGACCACCTCTCGATGCCCTACGACCACATCGTCGGCGCCGACGTGCTGACCGCGCTCGACCCGGCCCACCCGCGCGGGTTCTTCTGCACCCCGATCGCGCCGACCGCGGGCGGCTGAGCGGACGGGAAAACGCGGCTACGCCGCCACGCCGTTCCCGTTGCTCTCGCCGCGATAAGGCCCCGGCTTCGGCCGGGGCCTGCCGCCGGGAAAGGCGAGGCGCAGGATCGTCCGCTGCACCATCCCCAGCTGCTGGCTGAAGGGGCCGCTGTTGTACGGCAGTCCGTACCGCTCGCAGACCTCTTTGACCTGCGGGGCGATCTCGGCGTAGCGGGTGCTCGGCATGTCGGGGAAGAGGTGGTGCTCGACCTGGTAGCTGAGATTGCCGCTGGCGACGTGGAACAGCGGCCCGCCCTCGATGTTGGCGGAGCCGGTGAGCTGGCGGATGTACCAGCCGCCGCGGCTCTCGTTTTCGACCTCCTGCTGGGAGAAGGTGTAGGTCTGGTCCGGGAAGTGGCCGCAGAAGATGATCGCGTAGGCCCAGACGTTGCGGGCGATGTTCGCGGTCGCGTTGGCCTTGGCCGTCGCCCGGAAGGTCCTGCTGCCGCTGTCCAGCGCGGCTTCCACCACCGGCGCCCAGCGCCCTTGGCGGCGCCGCTTCACCCGCCCGAGGAGGCCGCGCGGCTGCCGCCGCCGCCGCGTCTCCACCACCACGTCTACGGCGGTGGCGGCGAGGGCGCTGACCAGGGGCCAGGCGATGTAGTCCTTGACGACCTGGCTTTTGGCCTTGCCGGCGATCCCCTTCAGCTCCCGCTTCACCTGGTGCATCGGCTTGCGGCCCTTGCGGATCGCCTCGAAGTCGAGGTCGTGCAGGGCCACGCCCCACTCGAACAGCGCCGCCAGGATCAGGTTGTAGACCGGCTGCGCGAGGTAGACCGGGTGCCACTTCTGCTCCGGGTCGATCCGCATGATCTCGTAGCCGAGGTCCTTGTCTTTGCCGCGGATGTTGGTGTAGGTGTGGTGGACGTAGTTGTGGGAGTGCTTCCAGGCCTCGGCGGTGGAGGCGGTGTCCCAGTCCCAGGTCGCGGAGTGGATCCGCGGGTCGTTCATCCAGTCCCACTGGCCGTGCATGACGTTGTGGCCGATCTCCATGTTCTCGAGGATCTTTGCGGCGGAGAGCGCCGTGGTCCCCGCGACCCAGGCGCCGCGATTTCGCGAGGCGAGGAGAAGCGCCCGACCGAGCACCGCCAGGCGGCGTTGCATCTCGATCATGCTCTCGATGTAGCGACGGTCGCGGTCGCCGAGCTCGGCCATGACGCGATCGCGAATCGCGTCGAACTCGCGCCCCAGCTCGTCGAGCTGCTGCTCGGAGAGATGCGCGAGGGGGCTCTCGACATGGCTGTCGATCGGAGGCGTGACGGTGGTGCTCATATGACGTTTGCTGCCTTTCTCATAGGGCGATTGCAACGTCGCCTTCCGGCGCGTTGACGCAGGTTCGGACCATTTCTCCTTTTTCCCCGTGGACCTCGCCGGTTCGCAGGTCCCTCACCTCTCCCCTGCAGAGCTTGCCGATGCAGGTGTGGCAGATCCCCATCCGGCAGCCGAACGGCAGCTCGACCCCGGCTTCCTCGCCGGCGACGAGGATCGGCGTGCCGCCGTCGCACTCGGTCTCGACTTCGCTGGAGAGGAAGCGGACCGCCCCGCCCTCGCCGGCGACCGCGTCGCCGCCGATCACCGGCTGGAAGCGCTCCATCGCCAGCCGCTCGGGGTCCCCCTCTTCGCGCCAGTGGCGGACGAGCCCATCGAGCATCTCGCCCGGGCCGGAGACGAACGCGTGGCGCTCGCGCCAGTCGGGGCAGAGGTCGTCGAGGTCGCCCGGCGCCACCCGCCCGGCCTCGCCGGTGAGCCGCAGGTGGGGGCGGTAGCCGGGCCGCCTGGAGTCGAGGTCGCGCAGCTGCTCGCCGAAGATCACGCCCTCGGCGCTGCGCGAGGAGTGGACGTGGACGACGTCGTCCAGCCCCCCGTCGCGGTCGAGGCTGCGCAGCATGCTCATGATCGGGGTGATGCCGCTGCCGGCGCTGATGAAGAGCAGGCGCTCGGGCGGGGGGTCGGGGAGGACGAAGGTGCCTTCGACCCCGCCCAGCCGGACGATGTCCCCGGGCCGTGCCTTGTGGACGAGGAAGGGCGAGACCGTGCCTGCGTCGACCAGCTTCGGGGTGATCCCGATCAGGCCGTCGGGCCGCCCCGGGTCGGTGGTCAGCGAGTAGGCGCGCCAGTGGTGGACGCCGTCGACGACGACCCCGATCCGCAGGTACTGCCCCGGCCGGTGCCCCATCCATTCGTAGCCCGGCCGGATCAGGACCGTGACCGCGTCGGGCGTCTCCTGCTCGATCCGCTCGATCCGGCCGCGCAGCTCCTGCGTCGACCAGAGTGGGTTGATCAGTTCGAGGTAGTCGTCGGGCAGCAGCGGCGTGAACAGCGAGCGCACGGCGTGGAGGGCGCGCTGACGCGCCCTGGGTACGTTGGGTACGGCGCCTCGCTCTGCCATTGTCAAATGTTACACGGATCGATGTAACGATCCTGTGAGAACAGTCACTTGCTACCCGCGAGGCGGAGTTTCAGTCGATCAGCTTCACGTCGCTGATCTCGATCTGGTACCGGCCTTCCTGTTCCTGGGAGGGGGCGGCCTTGGTGAACCAGAGCAGGAAGTACTTCGCCGGCGAGCCGAGGTGGAGCTCGATTTCCTCGTCCTTTTCAGCGTCGTTCACCTCGCCCACCGGTTCCCCCCATTCGGAGAGCTCTGCCGGCGGCCCCGAGGGGGAGGCGTAGATTTCGGCGTCCCAGCCGGGGGAGGGGGAGCGGACGAGCATCTCGCTCGGGGTGGTGGTCGATTTGGCGACCACGTAGAGGCCGACTCCAGGGTTGGGGCCGCTCTTGGTCCCGGCGAAGTCCTCGGTGTCGTAGTGCTCGCTGCTCCAGGCGGTGGTGGTGGGATCGCCGTCGACCGCGAGGCTGACCGTTTCCGGGTCCTCGGATTCGTCCCCCTGCGGGTCGTAGTCGACGGCTTCGGCGAGCGCCACCGGCGAGCCCTTGCCCTTCAGCGCCCCGCCCCCGCCCGGGCCGTTGCCGCTGCCGATCAGCTGCACCGCGACGAGCACGGCGGCGGCGGTGAGGACGACCAGGCCGATCGCCAGCCAGGAGCGCCGCCCGCGGCCGCTGGAGAGCTTGCGTTCGGTCGGCGCCACCGCGTCGAGCACGCTCGTCGCCTCGCCGGTGGTGCCGCCGGCTCGCGCCGCCTCGACCTCGAGCGCGGTCGAGAGGTCGTCGATCAGCTCGCCGACCTGCTGGTAGCGCCGGTCGGGGTCCTTCGCCGTCGCCCGCTCGACGACCATCGCCGCCGCCGCGGAGATCTCGGGCCGGCGCTGCTGGACGTCGGGCAGCTCCTCGTTGACGTGTTTCATCGCCACCCCGACCTGGCTGTCGGCGTGGAAGGGGACCTGGCCGACCAGCATCTCGAAGAGGACGACCCCGAGCGAGTAGATGTCAGAGCGCTGGTCGACCGCCTGGCCCATCGCCTGCTCGGGGGCGACGTAGTCGGTGGTGCCGAGGACGCGGCCGGTGGCGGTCATCCCGTCCTGTTCGAGCTGGCGCGAGATCCCGAAGTCGGTCAGCTTGGCGCGGCCCTCGGCGTCGATCAGCACGTTCTGGGGCTTGATGTCGCGGTGGATCATCCGGCGGTTGTGGGCGACGGTGAGGCCGCGGGCGATCTCGATCGCGTAGGCGAGCGCCTCCTGCGGGTCGAGCGCCCCCACCCGGGCGATCCGCTGCTTCAGGGTCTCGCCTTCGACGTACTCGAAGACGATGTAGGGGTGGCCGCCGTCCTCGCCGGCGTCGATCACGGCGACGACGTTGGGGTGGGAGAGCTTCGCCACCGCGCGCGCCTCCTGGCGGAAGCGCTGCAGCTGGTCTTCCTGCTCGGACATCTCCCGGTGCAGGACCTTGACCGCGACCTGGCGGTCGAGCGTCGTGTCCCGGGCCAGGTACACCGTCGACATCCCGCCGCTGCCGAGCTTCGCCTCCAGCTTGTAGCGGCCGGAGAGCACGGTGCCGATCATCTGGGAGCTGGTGGAGGGGCGGTCGCTCACTTACGCGCCAACGTTACGACGCATCGCCCGCGGAGGCGGCTTAGAGGATCCTGCGTGGTCCATCGGTTGCGCGGCCGATCCGCCTCGCCCCGGGGTAGTGCCCCCGCAGCTGCTCCAGGGCAGCCGCTTCGTCGGCCGCCGCGACGACGACGCAGAAGCCGCAGCCCATGTTGAAGACCCGGCTCATCTCCTCCGCGGCGACCCCGCCGCGCTCCTGGATCAGCTCGAAGATGGGCTGGGGCGGCAGCGGCTCGTCGATCTCGTAGCCGACGTCGGCGGCGAGGCGGAGCAGGTTCTCGGTGCCGCCGGAGGTGATGTGGGCGAGCCCGCGGACGTCGACCTCCGAGCGCAGGAGGGCGACGATCGGCTTGACGTAGATCTGGGTCGGCAGCAGCAGCTCCTCGCCCAGGGTGTGCCCGAGCCTTCCTTCCGGGTCCTCGTCGAGGCCGATCCCGGCCAGCGCCGCGCGGGCGAGCGTGTAGCCGTTCGAATGGATCCCGGTCGAGGGAAGGCCGATGACGACGTCGCCCGGCTCGACCGCCGAACCGTCGACGATCGCGTCGAGGGCGACCCGGCCGATGCAGGCGCCGGAGACGTCGACGCCGCGAACCAGCTCGCCGAGCTGGGCCAGCTCGCCGCCGGTGATCTCGATCCCGGCCAGCTCGGCGCCGCGGGCGAGGCCGACGCCGATTTCCTCGCAGACCTCCGGGTCGGCCTTGTCGACGGCGATGTAGTCGACCATCGCCAGCGGCTCGGCGCCGACGCAGATCACATCGTTGACGTTCATCGCCACGCAGTCGATGCCGACGGTGTCGAACTTGCCGAGCTCCTCGGCGACGACCAGCTTGGTGCCGACGCCGTCGGTGGAGAAGGCGATCCCGTTCGTCTCGTCGAACTTGACGACGCTCGCATAGTGACCAGGCAGCGGCACCTGGGCCGAGGGGCGCTCGAGATTGATCCCGCCCAGCGCCCGCACCAGGCCGGCCACGGCCGAGTCCGCAGTTCCCTGGTCGACCCCGGCCTTCGCGTAGGCGTCGCTCATCGAGGCGATTCTTTCAGGCGGCCGGCGATATCGGGAGCCGGCTCGAAGACGTGCCTGCGACCCTGCCTCCGCTGGCTCAGCAACCCTGCCTCTTTCAGCGCCCGGAGGTCGGAGCGCGCGGTCTCGTGGCTCACCCGGTGGCTTTCCGCATGGCTGTCGAACGAGTAGACGGCCTCCGGGTTTCGAACCGCGTCGGTCAGCAGAGCCAGCTGGCGGCCGTTGAGGAACTCGGTGCCCTGCAGCAGGCGCTCGACGTCCCTGACCTCGGCGGCCTTGCGCCGCAGGTAGACGTGGAGGTCGTCGATCGCCTTCTCGACGATGTCCAACTGGTGGATCAGGAAGTACGTCGTGTCGCCCGCGTCGGTCTCGGCTTCGACGAAGGCCCGGGCATAGCGCGCCGGCGCGTTGCGGATGAACCGCGAGATCGGCAGGTACTCGGCGAGCCAGTAGCCCCGGGTCCGCATGAACCAGAAGAAGAGGATCCGGGCGGTGCGGCCATTGCCGTCGAGGAAGGGGTGGTCGTAGGCGAGCCAGAAGTGGAGGAGGATCGCGCGGATCACCGGGTGGACGAACCGCCCCTCCCCCTCGTCTTCGTTGGCGAAGTCGCAGAGGAGCTGCATCCGTTCCGGAAGCTGCGCCGCCGGCGGCGGCACGTGGATCGGCCTGCCGTCGTCCCGATCGAAGACGGCGACCCGCTCTTCCCCGGGCTGCTGCAACCGCCCGGCTGCGGAAGGATCGTCCAGGGTCCCGTCGGTGACGACCCGGTGCAGTTCGAGAATCGACTCCGGGGTCAGGCGGTCGCCCAGCTCCTCGCGCATGAACTGGAGCGCGCGGTAGTTGTTGGCAATCATCCGCTCGCTGCGATCTCTGGGCTTGCGGCCGGTCCGCAGCATTTCCTTGGCGGCGCGCCGGGAGGTCGTCGCCCCCTCCAGCTGGCTGGAGCGGATCGCCTCCTCCATCAGGGAGTTCACCAGGAATCGCCGCCCGGCCTGGCGCTCGGAGGTGACGACCTCGTCCATTGCGACCTCCCCGCTGCAGCGCTGGTCGATGTAGTGGAGACGGCGGAGCATCGAATCCAGGACTCCGTACCTGAACGGCGTGCCCTCGGGGTCGCTGAGCGGCAGCGGCCGCAGCTCACCTTCACGCGCGCTCTTCAGCTTCAGCCACCACTGCTCCGAACTCAGGCCCGCCGGGGGCTCCAGCCGCCGCAGCTTGTCCCAGTGGAGGTAGCGCTCCGGCTGGACCTCGATCCTTGCCCGGAGCGTGGCGAGAACTTCCTCGGTGTCGAGCTTCTCGACCAGCTCTTCGACTGTGGGTGCAACCTCGACGTACACGGCAACTCCAAATCAACTCCAAGTTTCTCCAAGATTTGGAGTTCTAGCAGATGCTCCCACTCAACTCCAAGTTTCTCCAAGATTTGGAGTTAGCGCCGCAGTTTGCGCAGTACCACCGCGGCCAGCCCTATCCGATATGCCGCATAAGGCCAGAGTGCGCGGTCGCGCTCCACGAGCTTGATCAGGCGCTGGGAGGCGAGCGTCGAGGCGAAGGAGGCGGCGACGCCGACCGCCAGCGAACGGCGGACCTCCGGAGTCGTCCCACGGCGGGCCAGCCGCGTCCCCTTCAAAGCCGTCGCGCCGACGATGATCGGCAGCGCGATCGTCCGCGAGAGCAGGTTCGCCTGGTCGCGGGAGAAGCGCCGCCAGCGGGCCGCCGCCAGGGTGACGCCGTTGCGCGAGACGCCGGGCGCGAGCGCCGCCGCCTGGGCGACCCCGAGGACGAGGCCGTCGATCGCGGTGGCTTCGCCGCGCCCGCGCCGCTGCGGCCGGCGGTCGGCGACGAGCATCGCGGCGGCGCCGGCCAGCAGACCGTAGGCGGTCGCCCGCGGGCCGCCGAGGTGCTTCTCGATCGGCCGCTCCAGGGTGTAGCCGACGATCGCCGCCGGCAGGAAGGAGAGGCCGAGGAGCAGTACCCGCCGGCCGTCGAACTGGCGCAGCTCTTCGCCGATTACCCGCCGCTGGCCGATCAGCAGCGCCGCCGCGGCGCCGGTATGGAGCGCGACCTCGAAGCTCTTGCGCAGCTCGGGGTCGATCGCCTCCCAGTCCCAGCCCGCCAGCCAGGGGACGAGGACGATGTGGGCCGAGCTGGAGACCGGCAGCAGCTCCGCCGGGCCCTGGACGAATCCGAGCGCGACCGCTCGCGCGGCCGGCAGGCCGCCGTCGCTCAAGCGCCCCTGGTGCCGGCCGGCTCGGCCTCGGGCCGGCTCTCCGGCTCATCGGCATCCGGACCGCCGCCGCGCCGGCGCTTGAGGAGCCAGTAGCCGAGGCCGACCACGATCGCCGCCAGGACGACGTAGTCGAGGTAGCCGAGTTTGTGCCGCCAGTCTTCCCAGTTGTCGCCGACCTTTTCGCCGACGATCGCCAGCATCAGCACCCAGGGGATCGAGCCGAGCAGCGTGTAGGCGCTGAAGCGCCAGAACGGCATCTTCGCCACCCCGGCCGGCAGCGAGATGAAGGTGCGGATGATCGGCAGCATCCGCGAGAAGAAGACGGTGGCGTTGCCGTAGCGCGCGAACCAGTCGTCGGCCCATTGCAGGTGCTTGGGGCTGATGTGGATCAGCTTGTTCTTTTCCAGCAGGTCGAGCCGGCCGTAGTAGCCGACGGCGTAGGCGATCCAAGAGCCGACCAGGTTCCCCAGCACGCCGGCGGCGACGATCCCGAAGAGGGTCATTTCCCCTTCCGAGACGCTGAACCCGGCGAAGAGCATGATCGCCTCGCTCGGCACCGGGATGCAGGCCGACTCGAGCACCATCAGCAGGAAGACGCCGAGCTCACCGGCGGAGCCGATGAAATCGGTGGCGACTTCGATTATCGGTTCGACCACCTTGTCGGTGATCGACGCGAGCAGGAGGGGGCCCATTCGCGCCACATCGTAGGGATTCACCTCAAGGGGCCGTAAACTCAGCAGTTCGATGCGCCGGTTGAACCACCCCGTCTATCGCAACCGGGTTCTGCAGGTGGCGGCCGACGCCGCCCTCGTCGCGCTGGCCTACTTCCTCGCCTTCCAGCTTCGCTTCCTCGACCAGCCGCACGGCTGGCCGCACCGCTACGAGGTGCTCTTCGCGCAGTCGGTCGGCTTCGTCGTCGCCGGCAAGCTGGTCGTCTTCGCCGCCTTTGGGCTCTACCAGAAGTGGTGGCGCTACGTGAGCGGGCGGGACTTCATGCTGATCTTCCGCGCCGTCGCCGTCGCCAGCGCCCTGCTGGTCGTCGTCTTCGCCGTCGCCAAGCCCTTCGCCCACACGCTGCCGCGCTCGGTCGAGGTGATCGACTTCATCCTCACCCTGATCCTGATCGCCGGCGCCCGCCTCGCGGTGCGGCTGATCGTCGAACGACCGAGCCGCGGGGCGCGGCTGCCGAAGCACGAGGTGCTCGTCGTCGGCGCCGGCTCCGGCGGCCAGATGGTGGTCCGCGAGCTGCAGCTCAACCCCAAGCTCGGTGCCACCGCGATCGGCTTCGTCGACGACGACCCGCGCAAGCGCGGGATGCGGATGCTCGGCCTCAAGGTGCTCGGCTCGACCAAGCAGATCGTCAAGATCCTCGACGAGACCAAACCCGACGAGGTGGTGATCGCGATCCCCTCGGCGCCGGGGACGCTGCGTGGCCGGATCGTCGCCGCCTGCCGCGAGCGCGAGATCGCGGTGCGCACCCTGCCGACCGTCTTCGAGCTGCTGCGCGGCGGCGTCCAGCTGAACAAACAGCTGCGCGAGGTGCGGGTCGAGGACGTGCTCGGCCGCGAGCCGATCGTCCGCGAGATCGACCGGGTCGGCGCCTACCTCGCCGACCGCATCGTCCTCGTCACCGGCGCCGGCGGCTCGATCGGCTCCGAGCTCTGCCGCCAGATCGCCCAGGTCAAGCCGCGGCTGCTGGTGATGCTCGACCACGCCGAGGACAACCTCTTCCAGATCGACCGCGAGATGGTCGAGGAGCGCCACTTCGCCAGCTGCGAGTCGGTGCTGGCCGACTGCAAGGAGCCGCACCGGATGCTCGAGGTGATGCAGCGGTTCAAACCCGATGTCGTCTTCCACGCCGCCGCCTACAAGCACGTGCCGCTGATGGAGGCCAACCCGCTGGAGGCCGTCCGCAACAACTCGATCGCGACCCGGGTCACCGCCGAGACCGCCGCCGCCTCCAAAGTCGAGCGCTTCGTCCTGATCTCGACCGACAAGGCGGTAAACCCGCAGACGGTGATGGGCGCCTCGAAGGCGATGGCCGAGTGGATCGTCCAGTCCGCCGGCGAGAAATACCCGCAGACGCGCTTCGCCTCGGTCCGCTTCGGCAACGTCCTCGCCTCCTCCGGCAGCGTGGTGCCGATCTTCCGCAGCCAGATCGAGCGGGGGGGACCGGTGACCGTCACCCACCCCGACATGACCCGCTACTTCATGACGATCCCGGAGGCGGTGCAGCTGGTGATCCGGGCCGGGGACATCGGCGCCGGCAAGGGCGAGGTCTTCGTCCTCGACATGGGCGAGCCGGTGAAGATCGTCGACCTCGCCCACAACATGATCCGGCTGGCGGGATACGAGCCGGAGACCGACATCGCGGTCGAGTTCACCCAGCCGCGCCCGGGGGAGAAGCTGCACGAGACGCTCTTCTCCGAGGGCGAGGAGGTGCAGCCGACGGCGGCCCGGCGGATCAACCGCGCGGTGCGGCGGAAGGCGATCGACCAGGATTGGGTGGAGTCGACCCTGAACTCGCTGGAACACCTCGTTCTGGCCGGTGATGAGGCTAATTTGGCCGAGCGTGTCGTGGAGTTGATCGCCGCACCGGGTGGCGACGCCGCGACGCTCGCCGCCAACGAATAGCCTCCCGCAGCCACTTTGGTCCACGCGATCGAACAAATCGGCGTTGCCACCTTGGTCAACGCGGTCGAACGGATCGGCGCCTTCGCCGGCCTGGCCGCCTTCATCGGCCTCGCCGTCCTCGCGCTTCTCTCCTTCACCCACGGGCGCGACATCCGCCGCCTGCGCGAGTGGGCGGGCTCGGCTCCCGAGCGCGACGCGGAGCGCAAGGAGCAGACCTCGACGATCGCCGCCCAGCGGGCCGAGGAGCTGCGGGCGCTGGAGGAGGCGCGGACCGCCGAACAGGATGCGGTCTCCAGCCGCGAGGAACGCCGCCGCCGGCGCGAGGAGGGGCTGCCGGTGGAAGGCCGCGCCGAACGGCTGCGCCGGCGATTCTCCGGGCTGGGGGAGACGGCGTCCCGGCCGACGACCCTGATCGCCCTCTTCGTCGTCGTCCTCGTGGTCGCCGGCGGGGCGGCTTACCTGCTGCTTTCCGGTGGCGACGATTCCAGCGGCGGCAACGGCTCGAAGCAGGCGGCGGCGCAGGTGAAGCCGGCCGAAATCGAAGTCAGCGTGCTCAACGGCACCTCGGTGCCCGGCCTGGCCGCGAACTACGGCGACAAAGTCGAGGGCAAGGGCTTCGACCTCGGGGCCGTGACCAACAGCAGCGCCAGCTTCGCCGAAAGCGTGGTCATGTTCAAACGCGGCCACAAGACCGAAGCGCGCAAGGTGGCCAAGCAGCTGGGGATCTCGAAGCTGCAGCTGATGAGTGGGGAAATCGAATCCGTCTCGGCCGGAGCCGACGTCGCCGTGATCGTCGGCGAGGACGATGCCGAAGCGCTGGAATGATCGCCCGGGGTTCCTCTCCCCAAACGCGGTCGTCTTCGCCCTCCTCGTCTTCGCCACGGTAGCCGCCTTCGCCTACTCCCAGCGGGTCAAGCGCGACCCGCTGGTCCTCGACCGCGTCACCTTCGTCGCCGCGCCGCGGGCAAAAGGGGCGAAGGCCGTCCACAGCTTCACCCCCAACGGCGACTGCCGCAACGACAGGATCCGGATCCGCTTCCGCACCACCGTCAGCGATGACGGCACCGTGCAGGTGATCAAGCCCGGCGGGCGCGTGGTCGTCACCCTGGCCCGCGACCGCTTCCTCAAGCGCTACAGCTTCCACACCTTCTACTGGGACGGCCGCCAGCGCGGCGGCGGGACCGCCAGGCCCGGCCGCTACAAGCTGCGGGTCAAGCTGGGCTCCGAGCGGGTGCTGGTGACGCCCGGGGTGATCAGCCTGCACCCGGCGCCGGAGGCGAAGCGCTCGCGCTGCGCCACCCCCGGTGGCAGCGGCGGCCTGGCCCCTGAGGGGAAGCCGTGAGCGACGTCCTCGCCGGCGCGGGCCTGCTCCTCGCCGCCCTCGCCAGCGGCGCCGCCATCCTGCTGCCGCCGGGGCGCCTGCGGGCGCTGTTGATGGTCGCGGCGATGGTCCTCTTCCCGGTCCTGATCGCCGGCGACCAGTGGCATACCGCGCAGATCGTCGACCTGCGCCACGACGAGGGGAGGATGGTCGCCCTGCTGGCGCTTGCCGTCGCCGCGATCGGCGTCCTCGCCTACCTCTTCCGCCGCTGGGCGATCGCGATGCCGCTGGCGATCGTCTTCGCGATCCCGTTCCGGGTCCCGCTCGAGGCCGGCGGCGACACGGCCAACTTGCTGGTCCCGCTCTACCTGGTTATCGCCGCCGCGGTGGTGGCGACGCTGCTCCGCGACTGGTCGGATCCGCCGCCCGGACACCCGCCGCGGGCGCTGGCCTGGATCCTCGCCGCAGGGGTCGTCCTCTACGCGCTGCAGGCGCTCTACTCGGACGACTTCTCCAAGGGGCTGCAGAACGTCTGCTTCTTCTTCGTCCCCTTCACGATCGCCTACCGGCTGCTGCGCGAGGTGGAGTGGGACCAGCGCCTGCTGCGCTGGGGACTGATTGTGATCGGCGTCGAGGCGAGCGCCTTCGTCCTCATCGGCGGTGCGGAGCTCGCGACCCGCAGCCTCTTCTGGAACGACCAGATCATCCGCTCGAACGAATTCCACACCTACTTCCGCGTCAACTCGGTCTTCTGGGACCCCAACGTCTACGGGCGCTACCTGGCGCTGGTGACGACGGTCGCCACCGCGGCGATGCTCTGGGCGCGAACCAGGGAGAGCTTCTGGCTTCTCAGCGGCCTGATCCTGGTCCTCTGGGTCGGCCTGGTGCCGACCTACTCGCAGTCGAGCTTCCTGGCGCTCCTCGCCGGTCTCGCGGTTCTCGCCGCGATCCGCTGGAGCTGGCGCTGGACCCTGGCAGCCGTCGCCGTCGGGCTCGTCGGCGCCGTCCTCGTGGTGCTCCTCGTCGGCGGCTCGGGCAAGATCACCAGCGATCGCTTGAACGTCGACCTCAGCGGCCGGGGCAGCCTCGTCTCGGGCGGCGCCGACCTCTTCGCAGAAAAGCCGATCCAGGGCTACGGCTCGGGCTCCTTCCAGGCCGCCTACCGCGACCACCGCGAGAACAAGGACGCCCCGGTCACGGTCTCCCACACGGAGCCGGTAACGGTCGCCGCAGAGCAGGGCCTACTCGGGCTGCTCGTCTACCTCGCCTTGGTCGTCATCGCCCTTGGCACCCTGAGCAGTGGCCTCTTCTCCGCGCCAACCGCCGCACGGGCGGCGATCCTGGCGGCGTTCGTCGCGCTCCTCGTACACACGCTGGCCTACGCCGGGTTCTTCGAGGACCCGATCACCTGGGTCCTGCTGGCGGTCGGGGCGTCGTTGGCGCATGCGGCTGCGGGCGATGACCCCGTGATCCGCAAGCCTGCGTAGGGTCCCCCCATGTCGGGATACCTGCGACGCCTGGCTACGACGGGTGCTGCCTACACCGCGGCCAGCATCCTCAGCAAGGTCATCGCCGTTGCGCTGCTGCCGCTCTACACGCGGTACCTCACGCAGGAGGACTACGGGGCGGCGGAGGTGCTCTTCGCGGCGGTCGTCAGCGCCAGCATCATCGTCCGCCTGGGGCTGATCGAGGCGATCCTGCGCTTCTATTACCTGCGCGAGGAGGACCCCGGACGGGTCGTCTCCTCGACCTTCGCCGGGCTCTTCTGGCTCTCGACGCTCGGGGCGCTGCTCGCGCTGCCGTTCGCCACGCCGCTCTCCGAACTGCTGCTCCCCGATCCGGAAAAGCTCGGCGGGTCGGCGCCGGAACTGGTCCGGATCGCGATCGGCGGCCTCTGGGTGCTGACGATGTGGGAGTTCATGCTGACCCTGTTCCGGCTCGAGGAGCGGGCCCGGGCCTACTTCCTGACGACGATCCTCAACGTGCTGGCGGCGATCGGCCTCACCGTCGTCCTCGTGGTCGGCCTAGACGAGGGCGCGCGCGGGCTGCTGATCGGCAGCTACGCCAGCGGCGCCGCCTTCGTCCTGGTCCTGATCGCCCTGCAGTGGCGCCGCCTCTCGCTGCGCTTCGACCGGGCGCTGCTGCGCCGTCTCTTCCGCTTCGGCCTGCCGACGATGCCGGCCGAGGTCTCGCTCTACGCGCTCAACTTCGCCGACCGGCTGATCATCGCCCGCTCGCTCGGTCTCGCCGAGGCGGGGCTCTACTCGCTCGGGGTCAAGTTCGCCCAGGCGGTCAACGTCCTCGTCCGCGGCTTCCAGCTCGCCTGGCCGCCGCTCGCCTACTCGATCCGCGACGACGACGAGGCCCGCGGCGTCTACGCCACCGTCGTCACCCTCTTCGTCGCCGGCTGCGCCTTCGTCGTCGCCGGGATGTGGCTCTTCTCCCGCTGGATCGTCCGCGCCTTGGCGGCGCCGAAATTCTTCGACTCCTACGAAGTGATCGGGCTGATCTCGGCCGCGGTCACCCTCTACGCGCTCTACCTCGTCCTGGTCGTGATCCTCGGCCGCACCGGCCGCACCGAGCTCAACCTCCCCGCCGCGGTCGGCGCCCTGGTCGTCAACGTCGCCCTCAACCTGGCGCTGGTGCCGTCGCTGGGGATCGTCGGCGCCGCCCTCGCTCTGGTCGCCTCCTACCTGGTGGTGCTGGGCCTGATGTACGCCTTCACCCAGCGGCTCTTCCCGGTCCCATACGAGTGGGGCCGCCTGCTGCGGGTGGTGCTGGCGGTGGCGGCGATCGTCGGCCTCGCCGAACTCGCGGTCCCGACCGAGGGGGCGGACGGCCTTCTCCTGCGGGCCATCCTCCTCGCCGCCTACCCGCTGACCCTCTGGGCGACCGGTTTCTTCAGCGCCGAAGAGCGCCGCTGGATATCCCGACTGCGCCAACCGCGCGCCCTGCTCGCCTCGCTGCAGGCGGAGCCGGCGGTGGACGGTCGCATCCCCGAGGTCTACGAGGTGGAGCGGCTCGACGAAGACATGCGGCCCTGAGCGCGGTCGCGTAGGGATTCCCCTCGCTGGGGAAAAAGGGCCTGGCGGGCGTGAGCCCACATGATTCGCGGCGAGCGGTTGGGGACGACGGTTGCGGCGAGGGCGCGGAGCGCGTAGGACCAGGCGGTGAGGGCGCGGACCGCGTAGGCCGCGAGCGGGCCGTGGTGCTTTCGCATGTAGAGGTCCCGGTTGCGGTGGAACTCGACGATCCGCGGCAGGCCCTTGGCGAGGTCGGTGGAGAGCTGGTCGTGGTGGACAGCCTCGGCCCCCGGGACGTAGAGCGAGTGCCAGCCGGCCTCCGCGAGGCGCTTGGCGAAGTCGCACTCGTCGTAGTAGACGAAGAAGGCCGGGTCCATGTAGCCGACCGCGGCGGCCGCCTCGCGTCGGACCATCAGCGCGCTCGACTGCGCCCAGTCGACCGGTCGCGTCGCACTGCCCACGCTCTGCACGGTGAAGCGGCGGTGGAGGAAGAGCGCCCCGATCGCCGCCGTCCCCACCCCCGGGAAGCGCCAGGCGGAGGGGACCGGTTTGCCGTCGGAGTCGAGCAGCTGCGCCGTCGCGGCGGCTGCTTTCGGGTCGGCGTCAAGGGCGGCGAGCAGCGCCGCCACCGCCCCCGGGCACAGCTCCGAGTCCTCGTTCAGCAGCAGGCAGTACCGGCCCTCCGCTTCCCGCATCAGGGTCGAGTCGTTCTCGGCCTTGCCCGCCCGCCGCTGCAGCGCGATCAGCCTGATCTCGCCGCCGAGCGAGCGCACGGCGTCGGCTGAGCCGTCCTCGGAGGCGTTGTCGAGGACGAGGATCTCGCGCTCGACGCCGGCCGGATGGGTGCGCTCGATCGCCGCCAGGCAGGCGAGCAGGTAATCGCGGCCGTTGGTGTTCACGACGCAGTAGGAGAGCGTGGGCGCCAAGCCGGTCACGATAATCCCGACCCCCGATGAAGGTACAGCTCATCGACCCCTCGGCGTTCACGCCGCCCTACGACCGCGCGCTCGCGGCGGCGCTGGCCCGCGCCGGCGCCGAGGTGGAGCTGCTGACCAGCCGCTTCCTCCACGGAGCGGTGCCGCCCGCCGAGGGCTACCGCGTCCGGGAGCTCTTCTACCGGCGCGCCGCCGGCCGTGGCCTCGACGCGCCGGCCCGCCTGCCCTTCAAGGCGGCCGAGCACCTGCCGGGCATGCTGCGGCTGCGGCGGGCGCTGGACGCCGACGTCGTCCACTACCAGTGGTTGACGATCCCCTCCCTCGACGTCCGCCTGCTGGCGCCGCGCCGGCC
Organism: Solirubrobacterales bacterium; assembly: GCA_035634815.1. GTDB lineage: Bacteria > Actinomycetota > Thermoleophilia > Solirubrobacterales > 70-9 > VAYN01. The sequence continues at coordinate 29,228 of DASQCF010000007.1, forward strand.
GCGGCTGATGACCGCCCACTACATCCTGCCGCCGGGGGCGAGCCGCCGGGCGGTCCGTTCGGCTCACCGCGTGTTCGACGCGATGGACGCGGTCGTCGCCCACTCCGAGCACAGCGCCGCCCGCCTGCGCGAGGAGGTCGGTCTCGATCCGGGCAAGGTCCGGGTCATCCCCCATGGAGCCTTCGACTACCTGACCAGGCTGCCGGAGGAGAAGCCGCTGCCGGCCGAGCTGGAGGGCGCCGAGGGGCCGGTGATCCTCTCCTTCGGCCTGCTGCGTCCCTACAAGGGCATCGAGGATCTGATCGAGGCCTACGGACGGGTGGCGGCCAGCGGCGCCGAGCTGTGGATCGTCGGCAACCCGCGGATCGACGTCGAGCCGCTGCGGCGCCGGGCGCGCGAGGCCGGCGGCCGCGTCCGCTTCGTCACCCGCTTCGTCGAGGACGCGGAGATCCCAGCGATCTTCCGCCGCGCCGACCTCGTCGCCCTGCCCTACCTCGACGCCGAGCACTCCGGCGTCCTCTACACCGGCCTCGCCTTCGGCAAGCCGCTGGTGCTGAGCGCCGTCGGCGGCTTCCCCGAGGTGGCGGCCACCGGCGCGGCCAGGCTGGTGCCGCCGGGCGACACCGCCGCCCTCGCCGCGACGCTGGAGGAGCTCGTCGGCGACAAGAGTACCCGCGGCGAGCTCGCCGCCGCCGCCGCCAGGGCCGCCGCCGGCCCCTACTCCTGGGACGAGGCCGCCCGCCTCACCCTCGACCTCTACCGCGAGCTGATCGAGGCCCGCTCGTGACCGCCGTTGCCATCCTCTTCTGGCTCAGCGTTGGTCTGCTGACCTACACCCATCTTGGGTACCCACTGGTGCTGTGGCTGTTGGTGCACCTGCGAGCGCCCTCGGCGGGTGGCGACGAGACAGGACCCGCCGCCAGAGCTCCCACCGTCTCGCTGATCGTTCCCGCCTACGACGAGGAGGAGGTGATTGCCGCCAAAGTCGCCAACGCGCTGGCGCTCGACTACCCGCGCGAGAAGCTGCAGGTGATCGTCGCGTCCGACGGCTCGACCGACGCGACCGTCGAGCGCGCTCGCGCCGCCGGCGCCGACCTCGTCCTCGATCTGCCGGCCGGGGGCAAGGTCGCCGCGCTCAACGCCGCAGTCGAGCGGGCGAGCGGCGAGATCCTCGCCTTCTCCGACGCCAACAGCAGCTGGGCCCCGGACGCCCTGCGCTCGCTCGTCGCCCCCTTCGCCGACGACGCGGTCGGCTACGTCTGCGGCCAGGTTCGCTTCCAGACCGCAGCCGGCGACAACCTCGAGGGCGCCTACTGGCGCTACGAGATGAAGGTCCGCGAGATGGAGTCGGCCCTCGCCGGCGTCACCGCCGGCAACGGCGCGATCTACGCAGTGCGCCGCAGCGCCTACGTCCCGCTCGCCCCTTCCGGCAGCCACGACCTCAGCTTCCCCTTCGCCTTCGCCAAGGAGGACCTGCGCTCGCTCTACGCTCCCGCCGCCCGCGCCGAGGAGAAGATGGTTCCCACCGTCGAGGGCGAGTTCGCCCGCAAACGACGGATGATGGTCGGCCTCTGGGACATCGTCGTCGGCGAAGGGATGCTCTCGCCCGGCGGCTACCCGCCGCTCTTCGCCTTCGAGATCGCCTCCCACCGGCTGCTCCGCTACCTGAGCCCGCTGCTGCACCTCGTCGCGCTCCTCGCCAACGCCCTCCTGCTCGGCGAGGGTTGGATCTACGTTGTCGCCTTCGTCCTCCAGCTCGGGCTGATCACCGCCGCGCTGCTCGGCCGCTTCGTTCCGATCGGCCCCCTGCGGATCGCCCGCTACTACGCGCTGACGACTGCCTCGATCGCCGCCGGCTTCTGGGATCGCTGGCGCCACGGCCCAGGCGGTCGCTGGGAGAAAGCCGAGGGCACCCGCTGATGCCGCGCGCCTTCGACGTCCTCGTCGCCGCCCTCGCCTTGCTGATCCTCTCGCCGGTGCTCCTGATCGCCGCGGTCGCGATCAAGCTGAGCGGCCGCGGGCCGGTGATCTACCGCCAGCGCCGCGTCGGCCTCGGCGGCCGCGAGTTCGAGATGTGGAAGCTGCGGACGATGGTCGCGGGCTCCGACCCGGTCGGGGTCGGCAAGGTCGTCTATCGCGACGACCCGCGGGTCACCGCTCCCGGCCGGATCCTGCGCCGCACCTCGTTCGACGAGATTCCCAACCTCGTCAACGTCCTCCGCGGCGAGATGGCGATCGTCGGTCCGCGACCGACGATCAAGGCCCAGGTCGACGGCTACACCGAGGAGCAGAAACGCCGCCACGAGGTCCTGCCCGGGATCACCGGCTGGGCCCAGGTCCAGGGCCGGGCCGGCATTCCCTGGGAGGAGCGGATCGAGCTAGACGTCTGGTACGTCGACCACCGCAGCTTCGCCCTCGACGCCCGCATCCTCGCCAAGACCGCCCGGCTCGTGATGACCGGCCAAGGCTTAGCCCCCGACTGATCGCCGACGGGCCGATTTCGCTCTATATAGGCCCCTTTTAGGCCCATCGACCTGGAGTAGGGTTCGGCCGATGAGCGACCGCCCCGAAGTCAGTCTGCGCCGGTTCCAGCAGCGCGACGCGCCGGCGGTCCACCGCTGGTTCAACAACCCGGCGGCGATCGAGTCGCTGATGGAGCAGCGCGACGAGTTCACGCTCGAGCAGGCCGAGGCCTGGACCCAACGGGCGATGGACGACTCCGGCGAGGACCGCAAGTTCGCGATCGACGTCGAGGGCTACGCGGAGCCGGTCGGCTTCACCGCCCTCTATGGCCTCTTCCGCCAGACTGCCCCCGAGCTCGGCGCGCTGATCGGCGACGACGTCCGCGGCAAGGGCGTCGGCCGCCGCGCCGAGGCGCTGACGCTCGCCAAAGCCTTCGACGAGTACGGCGCCCACCGCGTCTACGGTCGCATCCCCGCCCGCAACGAGGTGGCGAAGAAGACCGTCGCCGGCCTCGGCTGGAAGCACGAGGGGACGATGCGTGGGCACCTGGCGCGCAGGGGGGCCCCGCCCGACGACTGCGAGGTGTGGGGAGTGCTGCCGGACGAGTTCCGCGCCGCCGCGGCGGACCTCCTGAAGTGAGCGCGCCTCCCGCCCAGGCGACGCTGATCGAGGATCGCGGCGAGGCGGCCGCCGACGAGCAGTTCTTCCGCTCGCCCCAGTTCCTCGCCGCCGAGGGCGTAACCCACACGCTGCGGATCGAGAGCAAGGAGGGGATGCTGGTAGCGCCGCTGATCGTTCGCGAGATCGAGGGGACGGGGCAGAGGGACGCGGTTTCCCCGTACGGCTATCCCGGGATTGTCGGCGGGGAGGGGCGGGGGGGTCTTCTACCGGACCCGCTCGCTTCGCTCGCTCCAAGTGTCCGTACGAAGACCCCCCCGCCCCTCGATCCGTCGGCCATCGATTTCTCTGGGACGGGGTTGGTCAGCGTCTTTCTTCGTCACAGGTTGGGGCCGTCGCCGCTGGCCGGCGCCACCGAGAGGAACGTGGTCCAAATAGCCGACCCGGAGCTGCCGCCGAAGAGCCGCCCCAGCGACCGCCGCCAGGTGCGCCGCAACCTCGAAGCCGGTTACGCCGTCGAGATCGTCCCCGGGAGCGAGACGAGCCCTGAGCAACGCGCCAGTTTCCTCGCCGCCTACGAGCAGACGATGCGCCGCACCAGCGCCGCGGCGCACTACTTCTTCGGCGGCGGGTACTTCGACCGGATCCTCGCCGCCGACCGCACCTGGCTCGCCCTCGCCCTCGCGCCCGGGGACGAGGTCGCCGCCGCCTCGATCGCCGCGGTCAGCGACGGCTACCTCCACTACTACCTGAGCGGCAGCGCCGACGCTCATCTCCGCGACTCGCCGATGAAGAGCGTCGTCGCCGGCCTCGTCGAGCACGCCACCGAGCTGGGCCTGCCTCTGAACCTGGGAGGCGGCATCGTCGCCGGCGACGCGCTGGAGGAGTTCAAGCGCGGGTTCGCCAACCGCCAGCTGGCCTGGACCACCTCGGAGCTGATCTGCGATGCGGAGCGCTACGCGGAGCTCGCCGCCGGTCGCGAGGGCAGCGGCTACTTTCCGGCCTACCGCGCCTGAAGGCGGCGATCAGCTGCTGGGTTCGTCGGGCTGCGCCGGGGTCGGCCCGGTGAAGGCGAATGCTTCGACCGGCTCGCCGCCGTATTTGCCCCAGGTTTCGCGGCCGAAGGCGCGGATCGCGTCCAGCGTGGCCCGGCCTTTGTATTCCTTGCAGCCGAGCAGGTTGGTCCAGGTGGTGGCGGCGACTTCGTAGGGCATCTTGCCGTTGGGGTAGAGCAGCGTCGCCCCGTACATCGTGTCGTAGAGGCCGATCAGTTCCAGCTGGGCCTTTTCCGGCAGGTCGGGCGAGTACTGGATCTCCATCCGGCCGTGCTCGAGCGAGTGGACGGTGTCGAGCGACTTCGGTTCCTCGCTGTAGGCACCGTCGGCCTGCTGGAAGGGCGGTTCGACGTGGTTGCCCGAGGTCGGCGGGTTGGTTTTGTAGTTGGGCGGCGGCGAGTTCTGCGGAAGGTGGGTGTGTCCCTCGTCTTCGAGTTTGAGCTCGACTTTGCAGCCGGCTTCCTTCGCCGCCTGGTCGAGGTCGAAGACCTTGGTCCGCGGCGGTTCGATCCCCGCCCGGTTGTCGGGCTGGACGCCGTTGGTGTTGCCCATCGCCTGGTTGACGTTGATGTGGGCGTCGCCGCCTTCGTCGCCACCGCCACCGCCGCTGACGAGGACGAAGATCAACACCCCGACCGCGATCACCACGGTCGAGACGATCGCGTAGGTGAGGATCAAGCGGTTGTTCCCACTCCGGGACTCCCGTTGTTCGGCCGCGATCCGCTCTTCGCGGAGCCGCTCTCTTTCGCGCTCTCCCTTACCCATCTCGGCCGCCTATTCTGCCAGCGCTCTGCGCCGGGCGTCGGCTGGTGGGCCCACTCGGCTCAGCCCGCTTCGGGTTCGGCGGGTTCCCTCGGGGTCGGCCCTTCGAACGGGAAGGCGTCGACAGGTTCTCCGCCGTGCTTGCCCCAGGTTTCTTTCCCGAAGGCGCGGATCGCGTCCGCCGTCTTCTGGGTGTCGTAGGACGTGCAGGCGAGGAGGTTCCCCCAGGTAGTCGCCGCCACCGCGTAGTGCATCTCGTCGTTCGGAAAGAGCAGCGTCGCCCCGTACATCGTGTCGTAGAGGCCCTTGATCTCCAGCTGGGTCTTGTCGGAGAGGTCGGGCGCGTACTGGATGGTCATCCGCCCGTGGTTGAGAGCCCCGAGCTGCTCGATCGCGTCCGGCATGTTCATGTAGGCCCCATCTGCCTGCTGGTTGGGCGGTTCGACGTAGGGCCCGGACACAGGGGGCTCACTCTCGTATTCGGGAGGATCGGTACCCGGAGGCACCGGCTTTCCCTTTTTCGGCGGCAGGTTTACCTGCAGGAAGCAGCTCGCGTCGCGCGCAATCGAGTACAGACTTTTGCCCTTCGGCACGGGTACCGGCGCAGGCGGTGGCGTCCCCGTCCGTTCATCGACCAGAAGGCCGTTGGTCGAGCCCGAATCTTCGTTGACGTGGGCGTTGTCTCCCGCGCCGTTCGAATCTCCCCCGCAGCCCGACGCCGCAAAGGCGGCGATCAGAACGATCGCAATCAGCCCGCGCAAAAAAAACTTTGCTCCCCCACCGCTCATACGGCGGCATCTTATTCAAACTTTCTAGACCGTGTCAACGAGAAGCCGAGAACGCTCCCACGGCCGTGCTGCACGCAGCGCCCCGAGCACCGCCCGGGTGGCGGGGGCGCGGTTGAGCGCGTAGAAGTGAATGCCCGGCGCCCCCGCGATCAGCAGCTCCGCACACTGCTGGGCAGCGAAGGCGATGCCGAGCTCGAACTCGCGCTCGGGGTCGCCGCCGGCCGCTTCGAAGGCTTCTTCCAGACGGGGCGGGATCGTCGCGTCGCAGAGGGCGCAGATCCGTTTCGTCTGGGCGAAGCTGGCGACGGGGATGACCCCGGCGAGGATCGGCACCTCGATGCCGCGCTCGCGGGCCGCGCGGACGAAGTCGAAGTAGACGCGGTTGTCGAAGTAGAGCTGGGTGATCAGGAAGCCGGCGCCGGAGTCGACCTTGGTCTTCAGGTAGCGGAGATCGGTCTCGAGGTCGGGCGCCTCCGGGTGGACCTCCGGGAAGCAGGCGCCGCCGATGCCGAAGTCCCAACCGTCCCTGATGAACGCTGCCAGCTCGGCGGCGCTGCCGAGGCCGCCCTCGGGCTGCACGAAGTCCTCTTCCCCCCGCGGCGGGTCGCCCCGCAGGGCGAAGACGTTCTCGATCCCGGCCGCCGCGATGCGGTCGAGCGTCGCCGCCAGGCCCTCGCTGGTCTCGCCGACGCAGCTGAGGTGGGCCATCGTCTCGAACCCGATCTCGTCCTTCAGCGCGGTGGTGATCTCCACCGTCCCGTCGCGGGTCGAGCCGCCGGCGCCGTAGGTGACCGACACGAAGTCGGGCTCCAGCGCGCGCAGCTCGCGCGCCGTCTCGTAGAGCTGCTCGGTCGCCTCCGCCGTCTTCGGCGGGAAGAACTCGACCGAGAAGGTCGGCTGCCGAGCGGCGATGATCTCTTCGATCCGCATCCGCTGAGGGTAGCCGGAGCGGAGCCGCTCAGGACTCGACGCGCGCCCGGAAGTAGGCCTCTATGTCCTCGAGGCGCTTGCCCTTCGTCTCGGGCACCAGCTTCCAGCAGAAGATCAGGGTGAGGATGCCGATGCAGCCGTAGAACCAGAAAGCCCCCGAGCGTCCCAGGGCTTCGATCAGCAGCAGGAAGGTGAGCGAGACGATGAAGTTGAAGGTCCAGTTCGCCATCGTGCCGATCCCTGCTGCCTTGCTGCGTACGCCGAGCGGATAGATCTCCGCGTTCAGCAGCCAGAAGATCGGGCCGAGGCTGATCGCGAAGGAGGCGACGTAGGCCATCAGGCTGCCGATCGCGACAGCCGAGGCGAGGGTGCTGCCGCCGCCGGCGATCTTGAAGGCGGCACCGAGGGCGAAGAGCGAGATCGTCATTCCGCTGACCCCGATGAAGAGGAGCGTCCGCCGGCCCGCCCGGTCGAGCAGTCGCAACGCCAGCAACGTAAAGGCGACGTTGATGATCCCGACCCCGACCGCCGCCAGGATCGACCCGGCGGAAGAGTCGACGCCGGTGAATTCGACGATCGTCGGCGCGTAGTAGATGACGGTGTTGATGCCGGTGACCTGCTGCAGGATCGCCAGCCCGACGCCGACCACCAGCGCCGCTTTAACCACCGGTTGCAGGAGGTCGCCCCACTCGCCCGGCTTCTCCTCGATCGAGTCCTTGATCTCCTCCAGCTCGCGGTCGATCGTGTCCGGGTCGTCGACCCGGATCTTCGCCAGCGTCGCCCGGGCCGCGAAGTCGTCGCCGCTCATCACCAGCCAGCGCGGGCTCTGCGGCATCCGCACCATCCCGAAGGCCAGCGCCAGCGCCGGCACGCAGCCGAGCCCGAGCATCCAGCGCCAGCCTTCGATCCCGTCGAAGGCGAGCCCGACGAGGTAGGCGAGGAGGATCCCGATCGTCACCGCCAGCTGGAAGAAGCTGACGAGGCGGCCGCGGCTCTCCGGCGGCGCCACCTCGGAGATGTAGACCGGCGCCGCCGCCGAAGCGAGACCGATCGCGACCCCGATCACGATGCGGGCGGCGACCAGTACCTCCACCCCGGGCGAGGCGGCGCTGGCGAGGGCGCCGACGATGAAGACCCCGGCGGCGAGGAGAATCATCAGCCGCCGCCCGTAGGTATCCGCTGCCGGCCCGGCGATCGCCGCCCCGACCACGGCCCCGATCGGGACGGCGGCCACGACCAGGCCCTGGGCGAAGCTGCCGAGATCGAAGTCGGTCTTGATGAAGAGCAGGGCGCCGGCGATGACGCCGGTGTCGTAGCCGAACAGGAGGCCGCCAAGGCCGGCGATCGCGGCGGTGAGGACGACGTTGCGCCGCGCCCGCCGCGCGGAGGCCTCCGATCCCGTCATCGAGTCAAGAACCTAACTCCTGCGGAGGACCTCTTTAGAGCGCTCTTTGCGGGATCGTCGTGGCATCACCCCTAGCGCCGCGCAGGGCGTCGAGCTAAGTTGAATCTGCGACCGGGAGAGACCGGTCCCGCGGAAGCCAAGCGGGAGCGGGTCTCGAAGGCGACGTCACGAGCTTCTGAGCGCGAAGGCTACGCGCACGGCAGGCACCGAGCGTCGTCACCGGTTGCTTTTTCGTTCCCCTCTTCTCGTCCGCAGCAGCGCCTACCGTTGCGGGCGGCCGTCGGGAGACCTGCCCTTCCCTGGCCAGCGACCGGGGCGCACGCTCTGGGAGCCGGGCGTCGCGACGATCCCCGTGATCCGCGCCGCGACTAGCCCGCCCGCTCCCTTCCTCTCAACCGGCGGCGAGCTGTGGGACGATCCGTCGATGAGCAGCGACGAGGTGCGCTACGAGCGCCGGGGGGCCGCCGCGGTGCTGACCATCGATCGCCCCGAGCGGCGCAACGCGGTCGACGCCGCCACGGCCGAGGCCCTGCGGCGCGGGCTCGAGCGGTTCGAGGCCGACGAGAGCGTCCTCGTCCTCGTCCTCACCGGCGCCGGCGGCGCCTTCTGCGCCGGCGCCGATCTGAAGGCGATCGACCTCGACGTCGACCATCCCGGCGGTCCGATGGGGTTCACCCGGTTGACGCCGTCGAAGCCGACGATCGCCGCGATCGACGGCTGGTGCCTGGCCGGAGGGCTGGAGCTCGCGGTCTGGTGCGACCTGCGAATCGCCACCACTCGCGCGACCTTCGGCTGTTTCGAGCGACGCTGGGGGGTGCCGCTGATCGACGGCGGCACGCAGCGGCTGCCGCGGGTCGTCGGCCTTGGACGGGCGCTGGAGATGATCCTCACCGGCCGGCCCGTCGACGCGGAGGAGGCGGAGCGGATCGGCCTGGTCTCCGAGGTGGTCGAGGAGGGACGGCACCTCGAGCGCTCCCTGGAACTGGCGGAGCGGCTTGCCGGCTTTCCCCAGGAGACGATGCTGAGCGACCGCCGCGCCGCCCTGGAGGGTGCGGGCCTTCCACTGGCCGACGGACTCGCCCTGGAGCACCGCCTCGGTCGCGAGGTTCTCGAGGTCGCCGCCCGCGGCGCGGCCCGCTTCGCCGCCGGCGAGGGACGGCACGGCGAGGGCCTGTGAGCCGGCCGATCGTTCAGACGCGCATCTCGGCGGCCGCGGCCTCGGGGCCGAAGTAGGGGAGCACGGCGAGGTACATCAGCTCTGGCAGGAGGGCGGCGAAGCCTTCGGTCTGGCGTGCGGCGAGGCGCGTGTGCAGCACGGCGAGGATGCCGGCGACGACGGCCTCCGCTGAGATCGCCGGGGCGACGCCGTCGCTTTCCTCGCGAGCCCCGTCCATCATCTCCGCCGCCCGTTCCATCGCCAGCGTTCGCTTTTCCACCGCTCGCTCGCCACCCGCATGGACTTCGACGAAGAGGGCTCGCCCGATCTCGGGCTCCTCGTCGAGGAAGGAGAGCAGGCCGTGCAGGGCGCCGCGCAGCCGGCCCCGCCAGCTCGGTTCTCCGTCCGCGGCCCTCCTCATCGCGATCTCGATCCACTCCGAGCCCGCGTCGATGGCGTGCAGGTAGCAGTCCTCCTTGTCTTCGAAGTTGTCGTAGAACGCCTGCCGGTAGAGACCTGCCGTGGTAATGGCGTCCTGAACCGTGGCCTGCTCGTAGCCCAGCGTCCCCACCGCTTCGAGCATCCCTCTGAGAATGCGCTGTCGCTTTCCGGTCAATCTCCCCGCCCGGTTGAAGTCGATTAATAAAACTTATTGTCTGTGTTTCGGTACCTAAACGGTATCCGTTCCGGGGCCGCGGGGGCATCGAGATTCGACTCAGGTACTCTTCCGTTCGTGGCTTCCAAGTCAACAACGCGTCCACTTCCCGGACGGCAGCAGCTTTCGCGCGAGTTCGTGGCCCGCCACCAGCGGGTCCGGATCATCGCCGCGCTGGCCCAGGAGAGCTCCGAGCAGGGCTACCAGCAGGTCACAGTCGCGGACATAGTCAGCCGCGCCGGAATCGCCCGCAACACCTTCTACGAGAACTTTCGCTCGAAGGAGGACTGCTTCCTGGCAACCCAGGAGTATGCGATGACAGCTGCTTTGGAGCGGGTCGTCGCGGCGGCTGGAGAGCTCGGCAACTGGGCCGACCGGGTCTGCGCCGGGCTGACGGCCTTCCTCGAATACGTCGTCGAAGAGCCGGCACTGGCGCGCACCTGCATGGTCGAGGCGCTCTCGGCCGGCCCGGCCGCGGTCGAGCGCTACGAGAGGTCCCAGCAGGCCTTCGTCTCTCTCTTCAAGCTTGGACGCGATGTCTCGCCGCATGGAGGGCAGCTGCCGGAGACCCTCGAGGAAGCGATCGTCGGCGGCGTCTTCTGGATCGTCTATCAGCGTCTCGCGGTCGGCGAGGTGGCGGCGATCCCCGCCCTGCTGCCGGAGCTGACCGAGTTCGCCCTGACCCCCTACCTGGGAGCGGAGCCCGCTCGTGAGGCGGCGGCGAGAGCGAGCGGGAACCTTCGATCGAAGCCCGGGGCATGAGTTGTGGCTTCAAAAAACTGGCCAGTTAGCCAAAATGTGCTCGACGCGTCTGGATCGGTATCGTCGGTTCTCTTGAGAGATCCTGCGAATCAGCCTGTCGAGTCTCCCGAGTACCCGCCGGAGCTGGCCCGTCTCCCCCCGGGCCGCCACGGACTCCCGCGTGAGTTCGTCAGCCACAACCAGCGCGAGCGTTTGATCGCCGGCCTGGCGGAGGCGGTTGCCGAGAACGGCTACGCGGGGACGACGATCGCCCACATCACCCGCAACGCAGCCGTCTCCAGGCGGACCTTCTACGAGCACTTCGGCAGCAAGGACGAGTGCTTCATCGCGGCTTACGACACGGTCATGGCCGAGTTGCGCGAGCGGGTCGAAGAGGCCTTCGGCCAGGAGGAGGAGTGGCCGCAGGCGGTGCGCGCGGGGATCCGGGCGATGCTCGAGTTCCTCGCTGCCGAGCCGCATCTGGCGCGGCTCAGCATGGTCGAGGCGCTGGTCGCCGGCCCGGTCGTGGTCGAGCGCTACGACGCGGCGATCCAGAGCCTGGTTCCCTACTTCGCCGCCGGGCGCGAGGGCCTCTCCAAAGAGGTTCTGGCGGGGCTCTCGCCGACCACCGAGGAGGCGCTCGTGGGCGGCATGGTCTCGCTGATCTCCCGCCGCATCTTCGCCGACCGCACCGAGGAGCTCGAGTCCCTGCTCCCGGACCTGGTCGAGTTCACGCTGACGCCGTACCTCGGCAGCACCGAGGCGGCGAAGGTCGCCCGCGCGTCCTGAGGCGCCGGTTTCCGACTGCCACTCCTTGGCCCGCCGGCTGAGCGAAAACTTGTAGTCACCTCTATGGATCTATCCTTGGCGCGAAACGAACATACGTTCGTATGGAGATCGCCTGCGTCATCGACAACCGCTTGGCGACCCCCTCGCGCCCGGGCCATGCCGGGGGGCCTCGGCCCGGGCGCGCCGAGCTTGACGATCCCGACGCAGTGGCCGAGGCCACGGAGTCGATGGTCCAGGCCCTGGAGGCGATCGGCGCCGCGGTCGAGTCGGAGCGTCCCGGCGAGGCGTTCTTCAGGTTCGACGGGCTGCGCGGCCTTCACGGCGGCTCCGCCAGCGGGGTCCTCGCGGCGGTGCGCGAGGCGCTGGGGGAGGGGCCGGCGATCGGCACCGGACCCACTCGGTTCCGCGCCTTCCTCGCCGCCGGGGCCTGGCCGCAGCCGGTCCCGGTAGCCGCCTTCCGCGCCCGCCTCGCAACTACCGAGCGCGAGGCGAACGAGCTGGTCGAGGCCCTCGAACGCCTCGGGATCGGCAGCCTCGCGGCCTTCTCCCGCCTCGGCGCCGACCAGGTGGCCGATCGCTTCGGCCCGCTCGGCCTGGAGGCGCTGCGGCTCTGCCGGGGCGAGGAGGAGCCGTTGCGGCCGCGGCCCCCGCGCGAGGACCTGAGCGAGGAGATCGAGCTGCCGGAGGGGACCGCCGGCCTGCAGCTCGACCGGGCGATCGAGCTGCTCGTCGACCGGCTGCTGGCGGCTCCCCGCCGGCGTGGCCGGACCCTGCTCGGTCTCCGCCTCGGCGCCCGCCTCGCGGCCGGGGGCAGCTGGAGCGTCGAGCAGGGCCTTGGCCGGCCCAGCGCCTCGTCGCGGGTCCTCTGCAACGTCCTCGTCCCGCGACTCGAGGGCCTGCCGGGGCCGGCGAGCGCCCTGCGGTTGCGGGCGCTCGGCCTCGGCCCGCCCGCCCGCGACCAGCTCAAGCTGGCGCTCGGCGGGACCGCGCCGCGCCGCCGCCGCCTCGGCGCCGCGGTGCGCGAGGTGCGGGCGGCGCAGGGCGCCGGCGCGCTGCTGAAGGTCCTGCCGGTCGACACCGCCTCGCGAGTGCCCGAGCGGTGGGCGATGCTGACCCCCTACCCCGAACTCTGATGCCGGGGCTTCGCCGTCTCTACGCCCCCGAACGGGTGGCGGTCCGCACCGATCCCGGCGGCGCTCCGACCGCCGTCGAGGGGGTGGGGGTCGAGGCCGTTCGCGAGGAGTGGCTGGTCGAGGACCGCTGGTGGACGCCGAAGCCGCTGCGCCGGCACTACTTCGAGCTGGCCCTGGGGGACGGCCGCGCCCTCACCGTCTTCCGCACCGCCCGGGCCCAGCGCTGGTACCGGCAGCGGGCCTGAGGTGGCCGATGTACGTCGAGCTGCACGCTCACTCCGCCTTCTCCTTCCTCGATGGGGCTTCGACGCCGATGGAGCTGGCGGCTGCCGCGGCGGCTCACGGCTATCCGGCGTTTGCCCTTACGGATCACGACGGGGTCTGGGGGTCGATGGAGTTCGCGCATGCCTGCAAAGGGTTTGGGGTCCGTCCGATCACCGGCGCCGAGCTGACGGTCCACGAGCGTCATCTGACCCTGCTGGTCGAAGACGAGACCGGATATCGGAACTTGTGCCGGTTGCTTACCGCTGCCCACTCGCATACGAGGGACAACAGGGGGCGGACCTCGTCTCAGGCTCGGGCCACCTTGGAGCAGGTGGAGGAGCATGCGGAGGGGCTCGTCTGTCTTTCCGGGTGCGCTCGGGACGGGGTTGCCGCCGGTGCCTTCGAGCGGGGGGACACCGCCGAGGGGGAGAAGTTGGCCCGGCGGTTGCTGGCGGCGTTCGGTCCGGAGCGGTTCCGGGTCGAGCTGCAGCGTCCCTACTGGCGGCGGGACCGGGCTCGCAACCGGTGGCTGGCGCTGCTGGCCGAGCGGCTCGGGGTTCCCTGCGTCGCCACCGGCAACGTCCACGCCCACGAGCGTCGGCGGGCTCCGTTGCAGGACGCCCTGGTCGCGATCGGTCGTTGCGAGACCCTGGAGGAGTCCGAGCCCCACCGCCGCGGCAACTCGACCTCGGCCCTCACCTCTCCCGGCGCGATGGCGGCGCGCTTCGCCGAGCATCCCGAGGCGGTCGCCGAGAGCGGGCGGCTCGCCGAGCGGCTGCGCTTCGATCTCACCCAGCAGCTCGGCTACCGCTATCCCGGCAGCGAGGACCCCGGCGCCGACGCCGAGCTGGCGCGGATCTGCAACCACCAGCTCGGCGAGCGCTACCGCGGCAACGCCCGCCTGCTCGAGGCCCAGTGGCGGCTGGAGGAGGAGCTGGCCACGATCCGCAAGCTCGGCCTCTCCGGCTTCTTCCTCCTGCACCGCGACCTGCTCGAGCTGGCCCGCGAGGTCGCCGTCGAGGTGCGCGGACCGGACTCCGCGCGGTCGGTGCTGCCGCCGGGGCGGGGCCGGGGGTCCAGCGTCAGCTCGATCGTCTGCTACCTGACCGGCCTCTCGCACGTCGACCCGGTCGAGGCCGACCTCTTCTCCGGCCGCTTCCTCAACGAGGAAACCACCTCGATGCCGGACATCGACCTCGACTTCCCCCGCGACATCCGCGAGGTGCTGATCCCGCGGGCGCACGACCGCTACGGCCGCGACCGCTCGGCCCTGGTCGCCGCCTTCCCCACCTACCGGCCGAAGGGTGCGGTCCGCGACCTCGGCAAGGCGCTGGGGCTGCCGCCGACGGAGATCGACCGGGTGGCGAAGACGGTCGGCTTCCACGAGAGGACCGCCGCCGACGTCGAGCGCGACCTCGTCGCCTCGCTGGGGCCGGAGCGCGCGAAGGAGCCGCGCTGGCGGGTGCTGCTCTCGCTCGCCGACGAGATCATGGGGCTGCCGCGCCACGCTTCCCAGCACCCGGGCGGGATGGTGATCTCGACCCGGCCGCTGATCGACGTCTGCCCGGTCGTCCCCGCGGCGATGGAGGGGAGGCAGACGGTGCAGTGGGACAAGGACTCCTGCGCCGACGCCGGCTTCCTCAAGATCGACCTGCTGGGGCTGGGGATGCTCTCGGCGGTCGAGCGCTGCGTCGAGGAGATCGGCCGGGCGCGCGGCGAGCGACTCGACCTCTCGCGGATCCCGCTCGACGACGAGGAGGTCTACAAATCGATCCGCGCCGCCGACACCACCGGCGTCTTCCAGATCGAGAGCCGGGCGCAGATGCAGATGCTGCCGCGGACCCAGCCCCGCGACCTCGACGACGTCGTCGTCCAGGTGGCGCTGGTCCGCCCCGGCCCGATCCAGGGCGGCGCCATCCATCCCTATATAGAGAGGCGCAAGGCGCGCCGCGAAGATCCCAGCTTCGAGATCCCCTTCGAGCACCCGCTGCTGGAGCCGGTGCTGGAGGAGACGCTGGGGACGATCGTCTTCCAGGAGCAGGTGATCGAGGTGGCGATGGCGCTCTCGGGCTTCAGCTCCTCGGAGGCGGAGGGCCTGCGGCGGGCGATGAGCCGCAAGCGCTCCGAGGAGGCGATCCGCGAGCATCACCAGCGCTTTCTCGCCGGCGCCGCCGCCAACGGCGTCTCCGAGCAGATCGCCGAAAAGGTCTGGGAGCAGATCAAAGGCTTCTCCGGCTTCGGCTTCCCGAAGGCGCACTCGGCCGCCTTCGGCCTGCTCGCCTATCAGTCGGCCTGGCTGCGGATCCATTACGGCCCCGAGTTCCTCTGCTCGCTGCTGAACGAGCAGCCGATGGGCTTCTACCCGCCGGACTCGCTGGTCCACGAGGCGCAGCGGCGCGGCATCCGCGTCGCCGCGCCCGACGCCAACCGCAGCCGAGTCCTCTGCCACGTGGAGACGCCGCGCGCCGAAGAGGAAGTGCGCGGCGGGCTGGCGGTGCGGGTCGGCCTCGGCTACGTCAAGGGGGTGAAGAAGGAGGAGATGGAGGCGCTGGTCGCCGAGCGCGAGCGGGGCGGGCCGTACCGGGGCGTCGCCGAGCTCGCCTCGCGCAGCGGCGCCGGCCTGCCCAGCCTGGAACGACTGGCCTGGGCCGGCGCCCTCGACGGCATCCCGGCCGGCTCGGGGGACGAGCGCCGGCAGGCGCTGTGGCGCGTCGGCGTCTCCGCCGCCGGAAGGCTGACCGGCAGCGGCACCCAGCTGGCGCTGCCGATGGAGCCACCGCGCCCGCCCGAGCTGGAGCCGCTGGGGGAGTGGGGGAAGCTGATCGCCGACTACCGATCGACCGGGATGACGGTCGAGAAGCACCCGATGAAGCTGCTGCGCCCGGGTCTCGACCGCAACCTCGTCCGCAGCAGCGACCTGACCGGGATCGACCACGGCGCGAGCGTCGAGATCGCCGGCATGGTCACCGCCCGCCAGCGCCCCGAGACCGCCAACGGCATCACCTTCATGCTGCTCGAGGACGAGCGCGGCTCGGTCAACCTGATCGTCCCGCCGCCGGTCTACGACCGGCACCGCCCGCTGGTGCGGACGGCCCCCCTGATCCGCGCCCGCGGCCGGCTCGAGCGACGGGAAGGGACGGTCAACGTCCTCGTCGCCGAGCTGGCGCCGCTGCAGCCGAACTCTGGTCCGCCGACCGCGAAGAGCTCCCCCCGAGCTCCGCGCGAGCTGGCCGTCGCCGAGCTACGCGCCGTCGCTCCGGCCGGCCACAGCTTCGGCCGCCGCGGCCGCTGACCCGTTCCCGTTGCGCCAGAGGGAGGCGTGGAGGGCCCCCAGGCAGTCGGCGATCAGCTCCGCATCGCCCTTCACCCGGAGGCCGTTGCGGGGCCCGTCGAGGACCGAGTCGACCCAGGCGGGCACGTTCCCGTGAGCGGCGCCATCGACATTCTCTGGCGGGGCTGGGTGGTTGACGACCGACCCATCGGCGACCACCCCTCCCCAAACCGGCTCGGCGCTCCCATCCGCCTCCTGCGGCGAGGCGATCCCCAGCTCGAAGCTCTTGCCGGCGTGGCCGGGAAGGAAGACCAGGGGCAGCGCCGTGCGCATCAACCCGGCCGCCTCGCCGACGCTGAGGCCCGGCGAGCCGGACGGCACGACATGCCGTCGACGCCACCTCCCGATCCCGGCAATCAGCCCCATCGCCATCCGGGTCTTGTCGGTCAGCGCGTAGCGGCGGTATCGACCGGCACCCGGGATCTCGCGGATGAAGCCGCTGCGGGCGAAGAGGCCGGCGCGCCTGCTCACCTGGTGGAAGCTGAGCCCGTGCTCCCCGTCGGAGAGCTCGGTCAGGGACTTCGGACCCCGGTTCAGCTGGTCGATCATCCCCAACTCCCAGAGTTCGCCGACCAGCGCCAGGCCGGCCCACTCGGCCCCGCCGATCTCGCCCCCCCGTAGCCGTTTCATCCCGACCGCGGCATAGACAGCGACCAAGTCGTAGAGCTCGCGTCCCCGCTCGCTGAGGCTGTGGACCACCTTCGAGGGGACGCCCTCCTCCTCGTGGCGGTCGATCAGCCCGAGCTGGGTCAGCCGCGTCGCGTAGCGGTAGACGGTCCGCGGCGAGTAGCCGGCGACGCGCTCGGTCAGCTCCATGGTCCGCAGCGGCTCTCGCCCCAACGCCATCAAGATCGGCCCGCTGGCGCCCGCGCCGAGCAGCCGCAGGACGCCGCCCGTCGTCGCCTGGCCATCACTGCTCAGAACGTCCCCCACCGCGGGCCGAGGATAGATGCGAAGTTGGGCCCCGCCGGTGACTGCGGGGCCGAAACTGAGTGACGCATTCGACGTGCGCCCACTGTCACCCGAGAAAGCGGTTGCTAGCGTCGGACCGATGCAGCGGAATCGGGACGAATCGGCCTTCGAACGCCTGGTCGCCCCCCACCGCCGCGAGCTCCACGCGCACTGCTACCGGATGCTGGGCTCGCTCCACGACACCGAGGAAGCGATGCAGGAGGCGATGCTTCGGGCCTGGCGTGGACTCGACCGCTTCGAAGAGCGCAGCTCGCTGCGCTCCTGGCTCTACAGGATCGCCACCAACACCTGCCTCGACGCGATCGCCCGCCGCAAGCGCCGGCTGCTCCCCGAGGAGTACGGGCCGAAGGCCGACCCCAAGCTGCCGCCGGGCGAGCCGGTCGCCGAGGGGGTCTGGATCGAGCCCTACCCCGACGAGACGCTCGAGGTCGAGGACGGCTACGCCTCGCCCGGCGCCTCTTATGAGGAGCGGGAGGCGGTCGAGCTGGCCTTCGTCGCCGCGATGCAGCATCTGCCGCCGCGCCAGCGCGCGGTCCTGATCCTGCGCGAGGTGCTCGGCTTCTCAGCCAAGGAGGTGGGGGAGACGCTCGACACCTCGGTCCCATCGGTCAACAGCGCTCTGCAGCGGGCCCGCAAGATCGTCGAGGAGCGGCTGCCCGACCGCAGCCAGCAGGTCACCCTGCGCTCGCTCGGCGACGCCCGCATGAAGGAGATCGTCGAGGAGTACATGGAGGCGATGCGCAGCGGCGACGTCCAACGGGTCGTCTCGATGCTGACCGAGGACGTCGCCTGGTCGATGCCGCCGCTGGCCAGCTGGTACGGGGGGATCGAGGAGGTCGAGGTCTTCCTCCGCACCAAGCCGCTCTCCGGCGAGTGGCGCTGGCGCCACCGCCCGACCGTCGCCAACGGACAACTCGCGGTCGGCACCTACACCTGGATGGAGCAGGAGAAAACGCACGTTCCGTTCTCCCTCGACGTGCTCACCCTGACGGGTGACAGGATCAAGGAAGTGACCGCTTTCGTCGTCCGACCGACGGACACCCCGGATGGCTATTCTCGGTGGCCCGACCGCGCAGCCGACCCCAGCCGCGTGGAGGCCGTCTTCCGGCGCTTCGGCCTGCCGGACCGCGTCGACTGACGAAGGCGGCGATGAGTTTCCCCCAGTCCAGGAGTCACTACTCGCATGAACGCATCTGAGCACGACCGCACCCGTTGGCTAGCCCTCTACGTCCTCTGCGCGGGGATGCTGATGATCGTCCTCGACGCGACGATCGTCAACGTCGCCCTGCCTTCGATCCAGGACGACCTCGGCTTCTCCCAGAACAACCTCGCCTGGGTGATCAACGCTTACATGATCCCCTTCGGCGGGCTGCTCCTCCTCGCCGGCCGGATGGGCGACCTGCTGGGCCAGCGGCGGATCTTCCTCGTCGGCCTGGCGATCTTCACCACCGCCTCGCTCGTCTGCGCGATCTCCCAAAGCCAGGAGATGCTGGTCGGCGCCCGCTTCATCCAGGGGATCGGCGGGGCGCTGGCCTCGGCGGTGATCCTGGGGATGATCGTGACGATGTTCCCCGAACCGGCCGCGCAGGCGAAAGCGATCGGCGTCTACGGTTTCGTCGCCTCGGCCGGCGGCTCGATCGGCCTCCTCCTCGGCGGCGTCCTCACCGACGCGATCAGCTGGCACTGGATCTTCCTCATCAACCTGCCGATCGGCCTCTTCGTCGCTTACATGGCGAAACAGCTGGTCGCCAACCCGGACGGGATCGGGATCAGCGAGGGCGCCGACTTCCCCGGCGCCCTGCTGCTGACCAGCTCGCTGATGCTGGGCGTGTTCACGATCCTGCAGATCGAGAACTGGGGCTGGGGCGACTCCCGCACGCTGCTCCTCAGCGCGATCTCGGCGATCCTGCTGGCAGCGTTCATCTTCCGCCAGGCGCGGATCGCCAACCCGCTGATGCCGCTGCGGCTCTTCCGCTCGCGCAACGTCGCCGGCTCCAACGTCCTCCAGGCGCTGCTCGTCGCCGGCATGTTCGGGATGTTCTTCCTCGGCGCCCTCTACCTGCAGCGGGTGCTCGGCTACACCCCGCTCGAGGTCGGCTTCGCCTTCCTGCCGACGACGATCGTGATGGGCGGCCTCTCGCTCGGCTTCTCGGAAAAACTGATCATGCGCTTCGGTCCGCGCACGACCCTGATTCCCGGCGTCTGCCTGGTCGTCGTCGCCCTCCTGCTCTTCGCCCGCACCCCGGTCGACGGCAACTACCTGACCGATCTGCTGCCGCCCTTCCTGCTGATCGGCGTCGGCGTCGGCACCTCGTTCCCGGCGATCATGACCCTGGCGATGTCGGGGGCGACCCCCGAGGACGCAGGGCTCGCCTCGGGCCTGGTCAACACCAGCATGCAGGTCGGCGGCTCGATCGGGCTGGCGGTGCTGGCGACGCTCTCGACCGAGCGCACCAACTCGCTGCTCGCCGACGGCGAGGGTCACCTGCAGGCGCTCAACTCCGGCTACCACGTCGCCTACCTGATCGGCGCCGGGCTGGCGGCCACCGCGGTCGCGATCGCCGTGTTCGTGTTGCGCGACCCGCGCCCCGAGGAGATGCCGGCGCACGCCGAGGCCGAGCCGGAGCCCGTCCTCTCCGAGGCCGGTTAGTCGAATGTCCAGCAGCGCTCAAAAATAGTCCGGCGGCAGCCGATGGAGGAGGTATGCCCGAACGGCCCCCTGCCTTCTCCTCGATGCCGGCCTTCGCCGAAGCGCGGGAGGAGCGGGCGCGGATGGGCCGGATCTCGGGCGTCATCTGGATCCTCGCCGCGGTCATCGGCGTCGCCGGCTGCTACCTGCCCGGCGCCCAGCACGTCGGCATCGGCTGGGTCCTCGCCCTAAGCGCGGTGGTCCTCGCCTACGGCGTCGCTTCGGCGGCCGGCTGGCTGTCCTGGGACCGGGCCTCGATGAAGATGCTGGGCATCGGGATGGTGGTGACGATCCCGGTCGTCGGCCTCGCCGTCTACGTCACCGGCGGCGCCGTCAGCTTCGTCCAGCCGATGCTCGTCACCCTGCTTCTCTACGCGGCCTTCTTCTTTCCCGCCCGCTGGGCCTGGCCGCTCTCGATCGAGCTGATCCTGGTCGCCGGCACGCCGCTGCTCTACGACCCGAGCGCGATCGACGAGGCGTTCCTGCCCCGCTACCTGGCCCTCGTCGCCGGCTTCCTCTCCGCCACCTGGGTGATGGTCGGGCTGCGGAGCCGGCTTTCGGCCGCCGAGCTCCGACAGCGGGACATCGCCTACCGGGACGCTCTCACCGGCGTCGCCAACCGCCGCCAGTTCGACGCCCTTCTCCAGCGCGAGCTGGCGCGCCGCGCGCAGCCCCCCGCCGGCCGCCGTGACGGCGACCGCAGCCCGCTCGCCCTGCTCCTGCTCGACCTCGACGATCTCAAGGGGATCAACGACAACCACGGCCATCCGGTCGGCGACGCCGTTCTCCGCCAGGTCGCCGAGCGGGCGCAATCGATCCTCCGCTCGACCGACACCCTGGCCCGCATCGGCGGGGACGAGTTCGCGGTGATCGCCCCGGGCGCCCGTGGCGAGGGCGCGCGGGCGATGGGCGAGGCGGTGCGCAGCGCGATCGGCACCCACTACTCCGACTCCGGTACCCCGACCCCGAGCGCCTCGGTCGGCTGGGCGGTCTTCCCGGAGGACGGCGAAGACGTCGCGGCGCTGATCCGGGCTGCCGACCGCCGCATGCTCGACAGCAAGCGCGGCGGCGAGCGGCGCACCGTCCCGGTCGGCGGCTAGCCCCTCTGCAGCGAGGCCGACTCGAGCACGCCGAGCAGCTGGGTCACCCGGCAGACGAGTAGGCGCTCCTCGTCGACTTCGACCCAGGCTCCCGCGCTGGAGGGGAAGACCACGTGGTCGCCGGGCTGGACCGGCATCTCGACCCCGGCCCCCGCCCACCAGTCGAGGCCTGGCCCGACTGCGAGCACGATCCCCTGCTCCGGCGGCGGCTCATGGGTGCCCGGCGGCACCACCAGCCCCGATCGCCGCACCCGGTCCTGATCCAGCTCCTTGATCACGATCTGGTCGAACAGCGGCCGCAGCTGGTGGCGGACGGACTCGGTCGGATCTGGGCGTTGGGCGGTTCCCACGCGCTTAAGTCTGCCTGATGGCGGGGAATAGGATCGGACGATGCCGCAGGAGAAGAAGCCGGTCAACTGGCGCGCCTGGCTGGTCGGGACGCTCAGCGCGCTGGTCCTGATCGTCGCCCTGCAGAACTCGCAGGAGGTCAGCTTCGAGGTCCTCTTCGCCAGCTTCAAGGCGCCGCTGATCGTCGTCATCCTGCTGGCGGTCGCGATCGGGATCGCGATCGGCTACGTCGCTCCCCTGGTCCGGCGCCACCGCCGGGAGGAGCGCCAGCAGCACACCCCTTGATCTTTTAAGCTTTCTTGCGCAATGGGGGAAGCCGAGCGAGGGAGAGGTGGATGAGCGTTCTTCAGAAGGAGATCCCACAGGATTGGTATGAGACGGCGTTCGACGGGATGAGCGCCGACATGGCCTGGACCGAGCGGACCGGGTCGGAAATCAAGCGGGCGCTGACGATGCTGCGCCCGCAGGGAGGGGAGCGGATCCTCGACCTCGCCTGCGGCACCGGCCGCCACTCGCTGGAGCTGGCCCGACACGGCTTCTCGGTGGTCGGCGTCGAGATCGGCCCCGAACTGGTCGAGATCGCCCGCAAGGATGCCGCCGAGCAAGGGGCCGAAGTCGAGTTCATCCAGGGCGACCTGCGGGAGCTCGACTTCGAGGAGGAGTTCGACATCGTCCTCAACCTCAACGATGGCGCGGTCGGATACTTCGAGACCGACGAGGAGAACCACAGGACCTTCGAGGTGATCTCGCGGGCGCTGAAGCCTGGCGGCCAGAATCTGATCCAGGTCCCCAACGTCCTCTACGCCCGGGCACGCCTCCCTCAGCGCTCCTGGATCCCGAGCGAGAGCATGGTCGAACTCGTCGAGCATCGCTGGAACAAGAAGGACAGCTACATGGAAGGCGCGATGATCCCGGTCCGCTTCGGCGAGGTGCTAGAGAACCTCGACAAGCGAATCGAATTCCGCCAACGCCTCTACACGGTCGACGAGCTGGGCGAGATTTACGCCTCGGTCGGGATGACCCTGGAGCGGGTCTTCCACGGCAACGGCCGGCCGAAGGAGCCGACCGAGAACCAGTTCGAGATCTTCGCCGCGGCTAGAAAGGGCTAGGGGTCCAGAGCCTCTCGTAGAGGCTGGTGAGGCAGTCGCTTACCAGCGCCGCATCACCGTCCACCTCCAGCCGGTCCTCGCCGTCGAGCAGGACCGAGAGCCAGGCCCCGACGTCTCCCTCCACCTCGGCGGCTACCGGCCTCGGCGACTCGTCGACCGGTTGAAGGATTCCCTCCTCGTCCACCCGCGCCCGGATTTCGGCTTCCTTGGATCCATCCACACGAAAGCCCAGCCCTTTGCCGGCGTGCGGTGCCAGCGTTGCCAGCGGCAGGACGGCGCGGACGATCGTCGCCACCTCCCCGGGCGCCAGCCGGTCCTCGCCGAAATCCGGCAGGTGGCGCCCGCGCCAGCGTCCGACGTCGGCGACCAGCGCCATCGTCCGGCGCGCCTTCTCCGTCAGCGCGTACGAGCGCTGGCGATCGGCGGCGCGCTGCGACTCCGCCAAGAAGCCTGCCTCCTTGAACTGCCGGACCTTGCGGTTCACCTGGTGATAGCTGAGGCCGCGCTGGCGCTGCACGAGCTCGGTAGGCGAACGGGGACCGCGGCTCAGAGCCTCCACTACCCCCGCCTCCCAGAGGTCCGCCAGCACCCCCAGCGATCCCCAGGTGCCGAGCTCCACCTGCTCGCCCGGCAGCCGGGTCATCGACGCCTGCGCAAATCGCTCGATGACCGCGCACATGTCGCACCCAGCCGCGGCGGTGAGTGTGTTGACGACCCTCGATGAGCCACTGGGCTCCCCGCTTCGCTCGACCAGCCCCAGCCGCGCAAGCTTGGGCAGATAGCGGTAGACCGTTCGCGGCGTGTAGCCGCGCACCCGGTGCGTCAGCACCTTCGTCTGCAGCGGCCCATCGCCGAGGGCAAGCAGGATCGCCTCGGTCGCACCGCCGCTGAGGAGGCGAAGGATCTCTGCAGTCGAGCCGGTCGCGCCCCACTGGCCCCGAGCAGCCCCCTCCCTGCTCGCATAACTGGTCGCCATCCCCCTCCTCTTAGTCGCGGTGAGACCGGCGAGTTTACACAAGAGTTTTTTGATTGCAAAAGACCCCTCGCGTACCAAAACCCAACACGATCTGGTGACACATTCCGCGCGAGAAGAACGTCACTACAAAACCTTTGACTGGTGAGGGACGGGGCTGTTAGGAAGTGGACAGCGGGCGATCGAGCCCGTGCGGCAGGGCCGGAGGGAACCGGCGCTGCCCCAGTACCCACCTCCCGGCGCCAAGGCCGGGAACAAACAAGGAGAACAACAAGATGAAGTACTTGAAGATGCTCGGCCTCGCCGCGGTTGCGGCCATGGCCCTGATGGCGGTCACCGCGGGTGCCGCCTCGGCAACCACACTCGAGGTCGCTGGAACGGCGCAGACCGAATCCGTCGCGATCACCGCCTCGGCCGAGACGTCCATCACCCTATCGGACACAGAAAACACCCAGGCCAACACATGCAGTGTGTCCAGTGTCGCTGGCACCACCAGTGAAAGTAAAACTGCAAGTGGTGAAGTCATCAGTGCATTCACCGGCAAAAGAGTGACAGGCCCTATCAGTACGCTCAGTTTCGAAACCTGCACCAGGAGTCCGGTCACGGTTGATACCAAAGGCGCCCTGTTCATCGAATGGGAGTCGGGGACAAGTGGCAGTGTGTTCTCAGAGGGAGCATCCGTAACAGTGCCGACCACGTTCGGGTTCAGTGTCACCTGCACCACCGCCTCGGAAGCCGGTGGTGGAACGAAAATTGGCACACTGACCGGCTCGGCCAGTGAAAAAGCAACAATGAGTATCGCCGCAGTCCTCAGTTGCGGCTTTCTGCTGCCCAGTGCGAGTTGGAAAGGCAGCTACCTCGTTACATCTCCGGAAAAACTCGGCGTCGTCTCCTAGAGACGCGTAAGGAGTAACGGAGCAGGACTGGAGCCGCTCCATTCGGAGCGGCTCCTTTTCTGCCACCGTGATTAGTCCCGGCGTCAGGGCCTCGGGTGGACCGTGGGATGAATGAAGAACCCCGGCGTCCTTGACAACCCGTTCGGCGAGCTCTAACTTTGAGCGCACAGGGAAACTCGCTGGGCACCATCGGGTACGGCACTGAGACGTAAGGCAAGGGACTTGAGGGGGACGGGATGAGAAAGATGGGGGTTGGCAGGAGCTTTGGGCTGGCGACCGTCGCTGGGGTGCTGCTACTCGGTCTCGTCGCCTCGGTTGCTGGAGCGGCAGAAGGCGAACGCGTGCTCGAACCGCGCCTCTCGCTGATCGGCGGCTGCATCGCGGAAACCCTCGACCCCGAAGAAGACCCGGGGTGTCCCGACAAAAAACCACCGAGCACCTTCTCGAGGCCTCAAGCCACCATCACCGACGATTACGGCAACATCTACGTCAGCAGCTACGGCAAAGCCGAAAATGGCAGCGAAGGCCGGATTGACGTCTTCTGCTCCGATGGCACCTTTGTCTCCGAGCTCAAAACTCCCGGACCTACGTCGATGGCGGTCGACGGTGATGGAAACCTCTACGTCGCGAGCTACACCCTTGACAAGGCTCTTCTCTTCGCGCCCGATGCTCCGTATTCCCCTGAAGATTGCGAAATCGCCTACGGGAGCTCACCGCCGGCGGAAGCCTTTGAAGGCGTGCGCATATTCACTGGCATTGCCATCAACCGCGACAACGACCACCTGTTCGCCAACCACGGCGGCGCCGGCGTCGTCGAGTACGGCTCGGCTGAAGAAGGAAATCCTAAACTCCGCACCACGGCACCGAGCTATGGCAATGGCGTGGGAGTCGCGGTCGACGCAGCTCACGATCGGATGTACGCGACCGCGGGGAACAACGAAGAACGCATCGACATCTTCGACCTCAACAGCCTGACCTCGGAAGACGAATACGAAGTCATCGGCTCGATCCTGCCCTCCTCGGTCCCCGAGGGTAACTTCGGCTCTCAGGTCTCGATCGCGGTCGATGAAGGCACCGGCACCGTCTTCGTCATGAGCGGGGTCAGCTGTCACCTGTACGAATTCGACGAAGACGGCAACTACCTGCAGACGATTCCGACCTCGTTCGTGAAATGCGGCAACGTCGGCGCGGAGATCGGCGTCGACAACGGCCCCTTCAGCCC
>DASQCF010000008.1:0-44880 GCA_035634815.1 Solirubrobacterales bacterium
GACGGGATCGGCCGCCCGGCCGAGCTGGGCCGGGCGATCGGCGCCTTCGCCCGCGAGGCGGTCTCCCGCGACCCGGCCGAGCTGGCGAAGGAGTACGACCTCGACGAGCGCGCCGCCAACAACCTCGTCAGCTACCTGCGCGAGCAGCAGCAGGCGACCCGCGTCGTCCCCTCCGACGAGACGATCGTCGTCGAGCGCTTCCGCGACGAGATCGGCGACTGGCGGCTCTGCATCCTCTCGCCCTACGGCGGCCGCGTCCACTCGGCCTGGGGCTTGGCGCTGGCGGCGAAGATCCGCGCCGAGCACGACCTCGAGGCCGACGCGATCTGGTCCGACGACGGGATCGTCATCCACCTCCCCGACGCCGACGAGCCACCCTCCGCCGACCTGGTCCTGATCGACCCCGACGAAATCGAGGACCTGATCGTCTCCGAGCTCTCCGGCTCGGCTCTGTTCGGCGCCCGCTTCCGCGAGAACGCCTCGCGCTCGCTGCTGATCCCGCGCGCCTACCCCGGCAAACGCACTCCCCTCTGGCAGCAGCGCTTGAAGTCGCAGAGCCTGCTTGAGGTTGCACGCGACTTCCCCCGCTTCCCGGTCATCCTCGAGACCTACCGCGAGTGCCTGCAGGACGTGCTCGACCTGCCGGCCCTGGCCGAGCTGCTCGGCAAACTGCACTCGCGGGCGCTGAGCCTGGTCGAAGTCGAGACGCCGACCGCCTCGCCCTTCGCCTCTTCGCTGCTCTTCGACTACGTGGCGACGTATATGTACGAGGGGGACACGCCGAACGCCGAGCGGCGGGCGGCGGCGCTGGCGCTCGACCGCGACCTGCTGCGCGAGCTGCTCGGCCAGGAGGAGCTGCGCGAGCTGATCGACCCCGAGGCGCTCGAAGAAGTCGAAGAGCAGCTCCAGCACCGCACCGAGGCCGGCCGCGCCGGCGACCGCGACGCCCTGCAGCAGCTGCTGCGCAATCTCGGCGACCTGACCGCGGAGGAGTGCGAGGCGCGCGTCGCCGAGGGCTACTCGGCGAAATCGATGCTGGAGAAACTGGTCGCCGAGCGCCGGGTGGCGCTGGTCAGAGTCGCCGGCGAAGAGCGCTACATCGCCGCCGAGGACGCCGGCCTTTACCGCGACGCGCTCGGCGTCCCCGAGCCGCCGGGGCTGCCGGAGACCTTCCTCGAGGAGCACCCCGACGCGATGCGTACCCTCGTCCGCCGTTACGCCCGCACCCACGGCCCCTTCCCGACGGCGCAGCTGGCCGAGCGCTACGGCGTCGACCCGACCCCGGCGCTGCGCGAGCTGGAGGCCGAAGGGGCGATGGTCCGCGGCGAGCTCCTGCCCGGGGGAACCGAGCGCGAGTGGTGCGACTCCGAAGTCCTGCGCCGGGTCCGCCGCGCCAGCCTCGCCCGCCTGCGCAAGGAGGTCGAGGCGGCCGACACGCGGGAGCTGGCCCGGTTTTTGCCGAGCTGGCAGAACGTCGACGCGTTCCGGAGAACCGGCGCCGGGCTCGATCGCCTGCGCGAGGCGCTGGTGCCGCTGCAGGGCGTGGCGCTGACGCCGAAAGTCTGGGAGCGGGACGTGCTGCCGCGCCGGCTCGGCGCCTACTCGCAGAGCTGGCTCGACGAGCTCTGCACCAGCGGCGAGCTGGTCTGGATCGGCGCCGGCGCCCTCGGCCGCAACGACGGCCGCGTCGCCCTCTACTTCCGCGAGGACGTCCGCCTCGCCGGGCCGCCGCCGGCGAACTCGAAGCTGGAATC
Source organism: Solirubrobacterales bacterium (assembly GCA_035634815.1). GTDB lineage: Bacteria > Actinomycetota > Thermoleophilia > Solirubrobacterales > 70-9 > VAYN01. The sequence goes on from DASQCF010000008.1 coordinate 1,755, forward strand.
GCCCCAGGGCGAGGTCCACGACGCGGTCCGCGAGCGGCTCGCCGCCGGGCCCTCCTTCTGGCTCGACCTGGTGATCGAGCTCGAGCACCCGGCCGAGGACATTCACAACGCCCTCTGGGACCTGGTCTGGAGCGGCGAGGCGACCAACGACGCCTTCGCGCCGCTACGCGCACCGCGCCTGCGCGCGGTGCCGCCCTCTGAGCGTCCCGGCCGCCGCTTCGCCCGCCGCCGCTCGAACACCGGCGCCGCGGTCCAGGGCCGCTGGTCGCTGACCGCGCCGCTGTTCGCCAACGCCCCCGGCCCCGGCGCCAAGCTCCGCGCCACCGCCGAGCTGATGCTGGAGCGCTACGGGATCGTCACCCGCGAGACCGTCCTCGCCGAGGGGGTCCCCGGCGGCTTCTCGACCCTCTACGGGGAGCTCGGCAACCTGGAGCTACTCGGCACCGCCCGCCGCGGCTACTTCGTCGAGGGCCTCGGCGGCGCCCAGTTCGCCCTCCCGGGCGCGGTCGAGCGCCTCCGCTCGCTGCCCGAACGCGACGGCTCCTACCTCGTCCTCGCCGCCACCGACCCGGCCAACCCCTACGGCGCCTCGCTGCCCTGGCCGAAGCTGGAGGGCGGCCGCCGCCCCGGCCGCACCCCCGGCGCCCACCTGCTCCTGCGCGACGGCGAGCCGCTCGTCTTCGTCGAGCGCGGCGGCCGCGGCCTGCTGCGCCTGAAGCCGCTCGCCGACCAGAACCTGGAGGAGGCGATGCGCGCCCTCGCCGACGCCGTCCGCGACGGCCAGCTGCCGAAACTGGCGATCGAGAAACTCGACGGCGAAGCGGTGATCGGCTCCGGCCAGGAGGAGGCGCTGGTCGGCGCCGGCTTCAGCCGCGGCCCGAGGAAACTGACCGCCTCGGCCTGACGGCCAATCGGCATGGTTCGGCTCGCCGGCCAAACCATTGCCATAATCGATGCGGTGCCGGAGGCAGATCAGAGCGCGGTCGAGCTGCTGAAGAGCGTCACGCTCTTTGCCGACCTGGAGGAGGGGGAGCTGGAGCGGTTCTCCCATGTCGCCGTGCCCCGCACCTTTCCGGCGGGGACGCGGGTCTTCCACGAGGGCGACGATTCCGACGCCTGCTACATCGTCAAGGAGGGCAGCTTCCGGGTCACCCGCGAACACTCCGACGGGCGCGCGATCACCCTCGCCACCCTCGGCCCGGGCGAGATCTTCGGGGAGCTGGCGATGCTCGACGGCGACAAACGCTCGGCCAGCGCCGAGGCGCTGAGCGAGGGGGAGCTGCTGGCGCTGCCCGCCAACGACGTGCGGGCTCTGCTGGCCCGCCACCCCGAGATCTCCCTGAAGCTGGTCGCCGGCCTCGTCCGCCGCCTGCGCGCCGCCAACGTGCGCCTCTCCCGGCAGTCGTTCCAGACGGTGCCGAGCCGCGTCGCCGGCATCCTCGCCCAGCTCAGCCGCGAGGCCCAGGACAACGGAAGCGGCGAGGGCGAGTCGACCGCAGAGGTGACGATCAATATGAACCAGACCGACCTCGCCCAGCTCGCCGGCACCTCGCGCGAGTCGGTCAGCCGCTTCCTCGCCGAGCTGGAGCGCGCCGGGGTCGTCCGCTCCGGCCGTGGCCGCGTCACCGTGCTGGAGCCGGAGAAGCTCCGCAACTACATCTACTAGCCGTGCGGATCGAGTTCGAGCGCGCCGGTCGTGACTGCGCCGTCGAGGTAAAGCTTGCGGTCAACGACGATCCCGAGCAGCTGGGCTGCCCTGAGTACGCCCGCGGCTTCCCCTTCTGCCGGGCGAGGGTCTCGCCGGCCGCCCGCGGTTACGGCGACTTCCTCGGCTGGGTGCAGCTGGTGCAGTCGGACCTCCACCCGGGCGACTTTCACCTCGACTACTTCGAACCGCTCGGGTTCGTCCCGCACCCCTTCGCGGTCTACGGGTTCGCGCCTGAACTCTTCGACGCCCCCCACACCGACCTCCCCAACTGGGACTTCCTCGCTCACAGCTTCCTCTGCGGGCTCGGGGACGACCCCCTGGACGGGAGCGATGAGATCGACGCGATCCTCGGCTTCAGCTGGGGCTTCCGCAAACGCGGCGGGGAGATGGACATCTTCGGCCCGGCGCAGCTCGTCCCCGAGGATTGGGACCGGCACCGCGAGTACCTGCGGAAGACCTATCCGAAGTGGGCCTTCCGGCCCGGGTTCGGCGGCGCCGCCGGCGGGCGATGAACGCCGCCGCCGCCCGCAGGCGCATGGTCGAGCGCCAGCTGCGGGCGCGCGGGATCGGGGACGAGCGGGTGCTGGGGGCGATGGCCGGGGTGCCGCGGGAGGAGTTCGTCCCCGAGGAGCTGCGCGGCCGTGCCTATGCCGACTCGGCGCTGCCGATCGGTGAGGAGCAGACGATCTCCCAGCCCTGGATCGTCGCCGCGATCTGCCAGGCACTGGAGCTGCGCGGTCCCGAGCTGGTGCTGGAGGTCGGCACCGGTTCGGGCTACTCGGCGGCGGTGCTCTCGCGGCTCGCCGGCCACGTCGTCAGCGTCGAGCGCCACGAGGCGCTCTCCGCCGCGGCCGGGCGCGCCCTTGCGTCGCTCGGGATCCGCAACGTCGAGCTGATCGTCGGCGACGGCAGCCTCGGCGTCCCCGCGCGCGGCCCCTTCGATGCGATCGCGGTGCACGCGACCGCGCCCGCGCCGCCGCAGGCCCTGCTCGCCCAGCTCGCCGACGGAGGTCGGCTCGTGGTCCCGATCGACGCCGGCGACGCCGACGTGCTGACCCTCTATCGGCGCCAGGGCGATCGCCTCGAAACCGAGCCGCTCAGCCCCTGCCGCTTCGTGCCGCTGATCGGCGAGGAGGGGTTCGGCGAGTAGCGCCCGGCCCAGCCTCGTTCAGCAGCTGCTGAGGGAGTCCTTCGGGTCGGCGGCGGCATCGTCGCTGCCGGCGCCGCAGTCGACCTTGTCCCGCTGACCGTCGAGGGCTTCGATGAAGTCGCTGCCGCCCTTGCCGACCAGGGTGTCGCTGCCGATGTGGCCCATGATGCTGTTGTCGCCGTTGTCGCCGACCAGCACGTCGGGGCCATCGGATCCCTCCAGGCTCTCGTTGTCGCCGAGGACTTTGTCGTCGTTGCCGCAGCCGGGGGGGCCGCCGCTGCCGCCGAGGGTGACCCGCAGATTGTCTTTCGAGCGGGCGTAGGAGACAGTGTCCTCTCCGCTGCCGCCGTCGTAGACGTGACCCTGGCAGGTGGGAACCGAGTTGACCAGCAGGTCGTTGCCGGCCCCGCCGAGCAGAGTGTCGCCGCCCGGATCGGCGTAGAGGACGTCGGAGCCGCCGTTGCCTTCGAGCCGGTCGTGGCCGTTGTCGGGGCTGTTGTAGTTCTCGCCGGCTTCCAGCACATCGTCGCCGTTGCCGCCGACCAGGGTGTCGTCGCCGGCGTTGCCGTTGATCCGGACTTTGCCGCCGGCTGGGACGCTGGGGTCGACGACGATCGTGTCGTTGCCGTTGCCGCCGGTGATCACGATCAGCGGTACCGCGCCTGAGTCGGGGCAGACCATCGCGTTGCCGTTGGAGGGCGGGGTTTCGCAGCCGTCGCCGGAGAAGATCGGGATCGCCGAGGAGACGATCCAGGCGCCGTTGCCGCGGGAGACGCGGATGTCGTCGTTCTGCGGGCTGCCCTGGATGATCAGGCTGGAACCGTCGAGGCCCTGGTTGAGGGTGCCGTAGGCGAGGCTCGCGGGCGGCGCCTCTTCGGGCCCGCAGGAGGTCTCGGCCGAGAAGCCGTCGCAGGTGTCGGTACCGGGGCCGCCGAAGGCCTGGCCGCCGCCGCCGCCGCTTTGCAGGTCGTCGTTGCCGACGCCGCCGTCGATGCGGTTGTTCTGGCCGTTGCCGACGATTTCGTCGCCTTGGGGCGAGCCGACGACGTCCTCGAACCCGTTGAGGTCGTCGTGGCCGTCGCCTTTGGCCTTGTTGGCGGCGAGGCTGACGATCACGCCGCCGCGGGTGGCGCTGGCGTAGGAGACGATGTCGTTGCCGCCTTCGCCGCCGGAGAGGTTGTCGGTGCCGGCGTCGCCGCGGACGATGTCGCCGTCGCCGGGGCCGCCGTCGACGTGGTCGGTGCCGGCGCCGCCGAAGACTTCGTCGCCGTCGCCGCCGCCCTGCAGGTCGCTGTCGTCGCCCGGCCCGCCTTCGATGTGGTCGGCGCCGGGGCCGCCGTCGATCTTGTCGTTGCCCTTGTCTCCGAGCAGTTTGTCGTCGCCGCCGTCACCGTCGATCTTGTCGCTCCCCTGCTGGCCGTCGACGTAGTCGTTGCCGCCGCCGCCGCTCAGCTTGTCGGGGCCCTTGAAGCCGATGACGACGTCGTCGCCGCCACCGCCGTGGAGGCCGTCGGCGCCTTTGGAGCCGGAGAGCTCGTCGTCGCCCTCGCCGCCGTCGATGCTGTCGGAGCCGGTGTCGCCGAGCAGCTTGTCGTTGCCGCCTTCGCCGTGCAGCGAGTCGAAGCCGCGGCCGCCGTTGATGTTGTCGTTACCGGGGCCGCCGCAGATCGTGTCGTTGCCGTTGGGGCCGCCGGTGATGACGTCGTCGCCACCTCCGCCGTAGATCACGTCGCTGGCCTTTTTGCCGACGATGTGGTCGTTGCCGGCGGTGCCCATGATCGTCACCTTCTTGCCGTCGCACTTTTTCGCCTGCGCCTGGGCGGCGCAGAGCAGCAGCAGCGCCAGGGCTGCGAGCAGGAGGAGGGCGGGGCGGCGGAGCGAGTCGATCTTGGCTGGCATCCCTGAGGACATCGGTCGGGACCCCAAGAACCTTCAGGCGCGCCGAAAATCACCCAAAAATCGTCCAGAGCGCTCAGACGAATGTCCAGTTCATGCCCGGATCTCGCTCTCCTATACGCTCGCAGCGCGATGCGCGGCGGGATCTACGTCCTCAACTTCTACTCGGCGGTCTTCGTCGATCAGCTGAAGCGCGGCCGCAAGACCGCGACGATCCGGCTCGGCGACAAGAGCAACAAGTACGAGCGCGGCCAGGTGGTTTGGATAACCGTCGGGTTCCGCCACAGCCCGCGCGAGAAGATCTTCACCGCGGTGATCGACGACGTCGAGGTCAAGCGCGTCGGCGAGCTCTCCCGGCGCGACATCGAGCACGACAACCCGGAGTTCCGCCGGCTGGAGGAGACGACCCGCTTCCTCGAGCAGATCTACAGCCGCCCGGTCTCCGAGGACGACCTGGTCACCGTTATCCGCTTCTCGCAGATCGTCGAGCCGCCGCGCGCGCACCTCGGCAACGGAGAGACGCCGCACCGCAACTAGATGAGCGTCTCCACGACCAGCTGATGGCCGAATACGCCTTCCTCACCACCTGGCTGCTGGAGTCCCCGCGCGAGCCGGTCTGGGAGGCGATCCACGCCCAGGAGAAGTGGCCGAGCTGGTGGCGCGGGGTGGAGGAGGCGAGCGAGCTGCGCGCCGGCGACGGCGACGGACTCGGCAGCGTCTCGCAGATGGTCTGGAAGAGCCTTCTGCCCTACCGGGTCAGCTTCGAGGTGACCACGACCCGGATCGAGTACCCGACCCTGATGGAGGGCCGGGCGGTGGGCGAGCTGGAGGGCGTCGGCCGCTGGCGGCTCTACGAGCAGGACGGGGTGACCGCGGTCCTCTACGAGTGGAACGTGCGCACGACCAGGCCCTGGATGAACCTCCTGGCGCCGCTGCTGCGCCCGGCCTTCGAGTGGAACCACGACTGGGTGATGCGCCGCGGCGGCGAGGGAATCTCCTCGCTCCTCGGCTGCCGGCTCTTGGCGATCGACTGACGCTTCGCTATCTTTAAGGCGTTGGCACTCTCACCTGGAGAGTGCCAAGCGTCGCAGGAGCGGGCATTTGGCTCTGGCGCGACGATTCTCGACTTTCAAACACCACCCAGACCGATAACGGAGGTTCACGGATGAAGCTGAAGCCCCTCGGGGACCGGCTGATCGTCAAGCCGATCGAGGAGGAGGAGACGACCGCCAGCGGCATCGTCCTCCCCGACACGGCCAAAGAGAAGCCGCAGAAGGGCAAGGTCGTGGCCGTCGGCGACGGCGCGATTCAGGACGACGGCAGCCGCCGTCCGCTCGACGTCGCGGAGGGGGACGAGGTCCTCTACTCCAAATACGGCGGCACCGAGGTGACCGTGGAGGGCGACGAGGTACTCGTCCTGCGCGAGTCGGACGTCCTGGCCAAGGTCGGCTGACCCCCACCGCACTTACGCAACTAAGGAGGACTCAGAACAGATGGCTCACAAGGAGCTGAAGTACGCAGAGGATGCGCGAGGGGCCCTGCAGGCCGGCGTCGATTCCGTCGCCAACGCCGTCAAGGTCACCCTCGGGCCAAAAGGCCGCTACGTCGTGCTCGACAAAAAGTTCGGCGCGCCGACGATCACCAACGACGGCGTCACCATCGCCCGCGAGGTCGAGGTCGAGGACGTCTTCGAGAACCAGGGCGCCCAGCTCGTCCGCGAGGTCGCGACCGCGACCAACGACGTCGCCGGCGACGGCACCACCACCGCCACCCTGCTGGCCCAGACGATCGTTCGCCAGGGCCTGAAGAACGTGGCGGCCGGCGCCAACCCGCTGGCCCTGCGCCGCGGGATCGAGAAGGCGGTCGAGGAGGTCGTCGACAACCTGCGCAACAAGCAGAGCAAAGAGGTCGCGGGCAAAGACCAGATCGCCCGCGTCGCCGCCATCTCCGCCGGTGACGACGACATCGGCAACGTGATCGCCGATGCGATCGAGAAAGTCGGCAAAGACGGCGTCGTGAACGTCGAGGAGGGCCAGACCTTCGGGATGGAGCTCGAGTTCACCGAGGGGATGCAGTTCGACAAGGGCTACATCTCGCCGTACATGGTCACCGACCAGGACCGCATGGAGGCGGTGCTGGACGACCCCTACATCCTCATCGCCAACCAGAAAATCGGCTCCGTGCGGGACATCCTGCCGGTGCTCGAGCAGGTGATGCAGGGCGGCAAACCGCTGCTGATCGTGGCCGAGGACGTCGAGGGCGAGTGCCTCGCGACCCTGGTCGTGAACAAGCTGCGCGGCACCTTCACCGGCGTCGCCGTCAAAGCCCCCGGCTTCGGCGACCGCCGCAAGCGGATGCTCGAGGACATCGCGATCCTCACCGGCGGCGAGGTGATCACCGAGGAGATGGGCCTGAAACTGGAGAACACCCAGCTGGCTCAGCTCGGCAAGGCGCGTCGCATCGTCGTCGCCAAAGACAACACGACGATCATCGACGGATCCGGTGAGGCCGAGGACATCAAGGGCCGCATCAACCAGATCAAAAACGAGGTCGAGAACACCGATTCCGACTTCGACCGCGAGAAGCTCCAGGAGCGCCTCGCCAAGCTCGCCGGGGGTGTTGCCGTCGTCAAGGTCGGCGCCGCCACCGAGACCGAGATGAAGGAGAAAAAGCACCGCGTCGAGGACGCGCTGCAGGCGACCCGTGCCGCTCTCGAGGAGGGCGTCGTGCCGGGTGGTGGCGTGGCGCTGCTGAACGCGCAGGCCGGCCTCGACCCGGACAAGCTCGACGAGCCGGACGAGGTGACCGGCGCGCGGATCATCCACCGCTCGCTGGAGGAGCCGGTGCGGCAGATCGCCGAGAACTCCGGCCTGGAGGGCTCGGTCGTGGTCAACAAGGTCCGGGAGCTGAAGGAGGGCGAAGGCCTGAACGCGGCGACCGGCGAGTACGGCGACCTGATCAAGGCCGGCGTCATCGACCCGACCAAGGTCACCCGCTCCGCCCTGGAGAACGCGGCCTCGATCGCGAAGAACATCCTCGTGACCGAGGCGATCATCGCCGAACCGCCGGAGGAGAACGGCGCCGGTGGCGGAATGCCCGGCGGCATGCCCGATATGGGCGGGATGATGTAATCAAACTCCTTTGCGTCATACTGCGACGCACAGGCGAGTGCTTTAGGGGAAAGGCCCGGGGAAACCCGGGCCTTTCTCTTGCCCGAACCCAAGGTCACAGACGGGCGCATTGCTCGTCCCGAAGTCGGCACGATCCGCGCACCACACGTGCGTCCCGACCCTTCACCCTCGCCCCATGGGCGAGCCCGCTCCCACGCCTCCCACCGCCGACGGGACGGAAGTACGCCTATATGGAGGGAAATCGTCCCGTCGGCACGGTGGGGGACTCGACCGAGAGATCGCGGACCTGGCTGCTCGGCAGCACGGGGTGGTGGCTTTGTGGCAGCTGGAAGACCTCGGGCTTCACGTAAAAGCTGTCGACAAGCGAGTCGCTAGTGGGCGTTTGCATCGGGTCCATCAGGGCGCCTACGCCGTCGGCCATCGCTTGCTGACCCAGCGCGGCCATCTAACTGCGGCCGTGCTTGCATGTGGTCCCGGTGCCGTTCTTTCACACCGATCCGCTGCCTGGCTGCACGGAATCCTCGGTGACTCCCGAAGTCGGGTGGACGTCATCGCCCCTAATCGCCGCGGGCGTTGTCCAGCCGGGATCACCGCGCACCGGGATGGGACTCTGGTTGCCGCCGATCGGGCCATGATCGACGGGATCCCCTGCACCGGTCTCGCTCGGACTCTGCTTGACATTGCTGCCAGCGAGTCGCGCGCGACGCTTAGGTATGCGATCAATCAGGCCGAAGTCGAGAGAGTCTTCGATCTGGCCGAAGTCCTGGAGCTCATGGAGCGGAGCAAGGGCCAGCGCGGCATCGCTCGCCTCCGGCTTGGCATCGAACACCACGATCCCCAGGAAACTGAAGCGCGCCTTGAGCTCGAGAAGAAGCTTCTGCGCCTGTTCAAGCGAGGCGACTTCGAGCGGCCGGAGGTAAATGGCCACCTGCTCGTTGAGGGAATCTCGCTTATGCCGGACTTCATCTGGCGTGACGCTCGTCTGATCGTTGAAGCCGACAGCCGACGTATCCATGGCACCGCCACCGCTTTTGAGCGCGATCGAGAGCGCGATCAGCGGTTGGCTGCCGCCGGCTGGATCGTCATCCGCATCACTTGGCGGCAGGCCGTTCAAGAACCAGAGCGCCTGCTCAAGACCCTCCGCACCCTCCTATCCCGCTGACGGGACGAAAGTACGCCTATAGGGCGGTAAATCGTCCCGTCGGCGGGGTGGGGGCTACTTCTTGCGCGGCTTCGGGGGGAGCGGGGGGAAGAGGCTGGCGTTGTAGTCGGCGGTTTCGAGGAAGTTGGGGCGGCGGATCTTCTTGCGCAGGGTGTTGAGGGTGCGGGGGTAAAGACGGAGGTCGTAGGGGTTGCCGGCGCCGAAGCCCTGGTAGTAGACGAGCATCCGCACCCGAGGGTGCTTGACGGTCCAGGCGATCGTCTGCTTGACCCAGCGCGGTTCGTCGACGCCGGAGACGGCCCACTCGGTCATCGCCACCGGCATCCCCTTCCACTGCTTGCCCGCGTAGAAGCGATTGAGGTCTTTCCAGACCGGATACTGGGAGTAGAAGTCGGTGCCGACCCAGTCGACCCAGCGGCGGCCCGGCCAGTAGTTGCCGGGGAAGTTGCCCTTGACCCGCGGGGAGCCGCCGGGCAGCGGGCTCCAGACGATGCTCACCGGCGCCGCCGGCAGTTCGGTCGGCGGCGGACCTTTGGTCCGGTTCACCGGCGGCAGCCCGATTTCCGCCAGCGTCGCGTTGACCCCTTCCAGGCTCTGGCCGCCACGGACGATCGTCGAGATCCGGCGGAAGGCCTGCTTGTACCAGCCGGTCGTGTGTTCGCCGCCGCGCTGGTTGCCTTCGCAGTCGACCGCCGTCCAGGCGTTGAGGCAGCGGTTCGGCTCGCCCAGGGGCCGGATGTAGGCCGGCAGCCCCTTGGCGGCGAAGAAGTCGTTCAGCTGCAGGAGGTAGTCGTCGCCGTAGCCGAGGGCGATCTGCGCCGGGGTGATCAGCTCCGTCAGCGTCTGGTCGTCGGCGGTGGAGATGTGGAGGATCGGCCGCGTCGCCGTTTCCCGCCAGCGTTCGTAGGCCTCGTTGAGGCTGTTGCCCCAGGGATGGAAGGTCTGCAGCAGCGCCGGGTGCTTGCCGGTCAGCTCGGCGAATTCATTGAATTCGGTCGTCGTGCCACGGTCGCTGACCCCGAGGAAGACGTCCGGCTTCGGCGGTGCCAGCGAGACGGCCGCCGCCTGCGCCGGAGCGAGAAAGGCGGCCAGCGCCGCGACCAGAGCCACCGGCCCCGCCGCCCGCCGCAATCTCCTAGACGCCCTCCAGTACATCGCTCATCCTTCGCGGTTCGACGCCGAGTGCCTGCGCGTCGGCCGGCCCCCGCTCGCTGGTCATCGAGACCTCCATCAGCTCGGCCTCCTCCCAGGTAGCGAACACGGCCTCGCCGAAGAGGTTGCGCAGGGCGATCAGCCCCGCCCGCACGAACGGCAGCGGCAGGTGGACCAGCGGCCGCGGCCGGCCCGCGACGCGGCTGACCAGGTCGGACATCTGGTCGTAGCTGAGCGTCTCCGGGCCGGCGAGCTCGTAGCGCCGGGTGCGCGCCTCGTCGCCCTGTTCCCGCGCCAGCGCGCCGACGACGCAGCGGGCCACGTCCGCGGCCCAGATCGGCTGGAACCGGGCCTCCCCCTCGCCGGAGACCGGCAGCACCGGCAGGAAGGAGAAGCGGCGCAGCAGGGTGATCCAGGGGTCGCTGTGGTCGTAGACGATCGAGGGGGCGAAGACGGTCGTCCGCAGCGAGGAGGAGAGGACCGCCTGCTCGGCCAGCCACTTGGCACGGAAGAAGCGGGTCCGCTGCGCCGCCTGCGCGTCGAGCGCGCTGAAGAAGTGGAAGCTCTCGACTCCGCTGCGCTCCGCCGCCCGCAGCAGCCGCACCGTCGCCAGCCCGTTCAGCTCCTCGATCCGCTTCGGCGGCTGGTCGCGGATCGAGGCCGCCAGGTGGACCACCCGGTCGACCCCGCGCAGCGCCTGGCGCACCAGGTAGGGGTCGGACATCTCGCCGAGGTCGCCGAGCGCGATCTGGACGTCGACCCGCCGCGCGCCGAGCCGCCGCGGCTCGCGCACCAGGCAGCGCACCTCCTCGCCCTGCTCCAGCAGCAGCGGCAGCAGGCGCGACCCAATGCTTCCCGTGGCCCCCGTCAGCAGCAGCATGTCCGCATCATCCCTAAAATGTGCGCTCGCGCTTGGCCGGGGCCCCCGGCGGGCACCGGTAAACCGAGCTAGGAGAACTTCCCTTTATGACCTACGTCATCGCCGAGCCGTGCATAGGCCAGAAGGACAACTCGTGCGTCGAGGTCTGTCCCGTCGACTGCATCCACCCGACGCCTGACGAGGCCGATTACGACAACGTCGAGCAGCTCTACATCGATCCGGACGAGTGCATCGACTGCGACGCCTGCGTCGAGGCCTGCCCGGTGGACGCTTGCTTTGCCGAGGATCAGTTGCCGGCCGAGTGGGCCAAATTCGCTGAGATCAACGCGAACTACTTCAAGAACCAGGCTGCTTGATTGTGGGGGAGGGGCGGGTGCTCCTCCCCAGACGCAGCTCGCCTATGGCTCATGCTGAGTGTCTGGTGAGAAGCACCCGCCCCTCCCGGCAATCGTTTTGGGTCGCCTGGTAGCTGGCTAGTAGCCCGTGGGATGACGGGCCGTGAAGGGCCCCGCTGCTTGGGCTCTTAGGCTCTTGTGCCACCTTGGGCCGGTGCCGTTGGTGGTTCCTGCGGTGTCCCAGCGGAGGCCGGCGATGATTGCGTAGGCGTGGCCGCCGTTGGCGTAGACCGTTATCCAGCGGCCTTTGCCGGCGCTGCCCCAGCCGGCGAGGGAGCCGGAGGGCATCGGCGTGTCGATCAGGCTGCCGCCGTGGAGGGCGAAGCTGACGGCGCCGGAGCAGTCGTAGCCGGCGTCCCACCAGCGGCCGTGGCCGCCGCCGTAGATGTAGGGCTTGGTGCGGATCTTGTTTGCCGCAGCGATCACCTTTTTCACTGCGGCTGGCGCGTCGGCGGGCGGGACCGCCCGGCCGTTGACGATGATCGCTTTGCCGGGAGGCGCGGTCGGTTCCGTCGTTTCCGGGGTCGTCGAGGAGACCCCTCCCGGGGTTTCCGCGGTGGCCGGAGCCGCGAAGGCCGTTGCGATCGCAACCACGGCCAGGACAGCTATGGAGATGCAAAGGGCGGGCGTTTTTCGGGCCGCCCCAAGGGCGTTCGTCATTCACTCCTCCTTCGTCGGCCGGCGGGGTTAGCTGTCGGGCTGGCGCTGAAGGAGCCTGCGCCCCCACTCGAAGGTGGGTTAGCCCCAGAAACCTGGGTCCCCCGCTCCTCGGCATGAGCCGAGGATTAGGCGTTTGTGTGCAGACCTTAACGTAGGTCGCAGGCGAAAGTTGCGAGTGCCAGTGTGCGCTTGGTCACTCAGCTACTGGACGACCGGGAGCGGGGTGCCGCCCACCGGCGGCGCTTCCGCCGGGCTTGGCGTCGACTGCAGCACCGGCAGCTCCTGCGGGGTGGCGGCGACGATGCCGCGCGCCGCCTGGCGGATCGCCTGCGAGGCGGGGGCGTCGGGGTCGTCGATCACCAGCGGCGAGCCGTTGTCGGCGTGCTCGCGCAGCGGCTCCGACAGCGGCACCTTGCCGAGCAGCGGCACGTCGAGCTCGTCGGAGAGCAGCTGGCCGCCGCCCTCGCCGAAGATCGTGAAGCGCTCGCCGTCGGGGGTGGTGAAGCCGGACATGTTCTCGATCACGCCGAGGATCTCCAGGTCGAACTTCTTCGCCATCTCGGCGCCGCGCTGGGCGACCGACTGCGCCGCCGGCTGCGGCGTGGTGACGACCAGGAACTTGGCCTGCGGCAGCAGCTGGGCGAGGGTCATCGAGACGTCCCCGGTCCCCGGCGGCAGGTCGAGCAGCAGGTACTCCAGCTCGTCCCAGGCGACGTCCTCGAGGAACTGCTGGATCGCCTTGTGCAGCATCGGGCCGCGCCAGACGACGGCCGAGTTGTCCTCGACGAAGAAGCCGATCGACATCACCTTGACGCCGCTCGGCGAGTCCAGCGGCAGGATCTTCCGCTCGGCGTTGACCTCCGGTTTGTGGTTGACGCCGAGCATGCGCGGGATCGAGTAGCCGTAGACGTCGCAGTCGAGCGCTCCGGCCGGGTGCCCTTCCGCGGTCAGCGCCGCGGCGAGGTTGGCGGTCATCGTCGACTTGCCGACGCCGCCCTTGCCGGAGGAGACGCAGATCACGTTCTTCACCTTCGCCAGCGCGCCCTGCGGCAGCTTGGTGCGACCGAGCGTCTGCTGCAGCTGGCCTTTCTCCTCGTCGGAGAGCACGTCGAAGCCGACCGCGACCGCGGTCACGCCTTCCAGCTGGGAGACCTGCGCGGCGACGGCCTGTTCGAAGTGGGAGCGGATCGGGCAGCCGGCGGTGGTCAGCGAGACGACGACCTCGACCCGGCCGTCCTCCTTGACCTCGATCGAGCGGACCATGCCCAGCTCGACGATCGAGCGGCGCAGCTCCGGGTCGATCACTGCTTTCAGCTTCTCGGTTATCTGGTCTTGCGTCGGAAGAGACATTGGCTCGATTCTCGCAAAGGCGGTAACTCGGGAGCTCCCCGGGGGGAGAGTTCGACCGCGCCAAACCCTTGGCCCTCGGTACGCACCCGAGTGGAGGAGGAACGATGTCGGAGACGAGGCTGGCCGTGGGAAGGACCGTGGCGCTGGGACTGCTGCTGGCGCTGAGCATGCTGCTGCTGGCGGCGGCGAAGGCGGAGGCGGGCAAGTACGCCGTCGCCCAGTGCGGCTGGTACGTCGGCGCCGACGCGAGCTGGGCCGACACCACCGGCGGGACGAAGTTCCGCTCCGACGCTTTCTGCGTGCCGGCCGGGGGCGACAGCTTCGCCGGCGTCCACGTCAAGAGCCTGACCCGCGACGGGCAGGTCAGCGTCACCGGCAACCGCTATGCCCGCTGGCGCTGGACGGCGCCCGCCGGGACCGGGATCACCGCGGTGCGCGGGACCTGGTGGCACGCCCTGCACGACGGCATGGAGCAGCGCCTCGGCGGTCTCGACGCCGCCGGCAATTTCGCGCCGTTCCTCTCCTCCGCTTCCACCGACACCGCTCTGCGCGAGTTCAGCAAGGGGTTTCCGTCGCCGGTGGCGGCGATCGAGGATCGCCTCCTCTGCGCCCGCGCCGACAGCAAGTGGTGCTCGCTCGAACAGGGCTCCTGGTCCTCGCTGCGGGGGCTGACCCTCACCCTGGAGGACGACCACCTGCCGGACGCCGGGATCGGCGGCGACCTGCTCGGCGGCGGCTGGCGCAAGGGCAACCAGGATGTCGCCATCTGGGCGGCCGACCTCGGCGCCGGGGTGCGTTTCGCCGAAAGCTTCCTCGACGGCACCCGGATCGGCTCGACCGAGCACCCCTGCGCCAAGGCGCTGATCGGCGGCGAATGGCGGGCCACGGCGATGCGACCCTGCCCGACCGACGCCTGGGCGCACCAGGCTGTCAACACCGCGCTGTTCGGCGACGGGCCGCACCAGGCGTCCGCCTGCGCAACCGACTTCGCCGGCAACCAGCGCTGCCTCGCTCCGCTCACCGTGCGGATCGACAACAACCCGCCGGCCCACCCGAAGGCCGTCGCGCTCGCCGGCGGCGACGACTGGCGGCGCACGAACGACTTCGACCTCGACTGGGAGAACCCCGACCAAGGCCAGGCCAGCCCGGTCGGCGGCGCCTCCTGGCGGCTCCTCGGCACCGCCGGTTACGACAGCGGCATCCGCTTCGCCGCCGGGCACGACCGCCGCAGCCTCGCCGACCTCAGCGTCCCCGCCGCCGGCATCTGGTCGCTGCAGCTGTGGCTGCGCGACGAGGCCGGCAACGAGGCGGCGGGCACGGCGGTGACGGTGCCGCTGCGCTTCGACGACCTCAAACCGAAGCTCGCCTTCGCCGACGGGGAGCCGGGCGAGCGGGTGGTGGCCGAGGTCGCCGACGAACACTCGGGCCCGGCCGGCGGCGAGATCCTCTACCGGCGGGTCGACGCCGAGCGCTGGATCGAGCTGCCGACCAAGCTGGTCCCGGGAGAGGCCGGCGCCGCGACCCTGAGCGCGCCGATGCCCGAGCTCGGCGTCGGCACCTTCGTCTTCCGCGCCGACGCGACCGACGCCGCCGGCAACGCCGCCTCCACCAGCCTCCGTGCCGACGGTACCCAGATGGCCGTCCGCCGGGTGCCGCCGCCGCACCCGCCCCGCGTCCCGCGGGCAAAGTCGCGCCTCTTCGCCCGGCTGCGGGGCGGCCACGGTCGCGGCGATTCGCTCACCGTCCCCTTCGCCGCCCCGGCGCTGCTCAGCGGCCAGCTCACCCGCGCCGCCGACGGCGCCGGCCTGGCCGGTCGCGAGGTGCGGGTTGTCTCGCGCCCCTCTCGCGGGGCGCTCGTCCCGGCCGCCGTCGCCACCGTGCGGACGGGGGAGGAGGGCGGCTTCGAGCTGCGGCTGCCGCCCGGCCCTTCGCGCCGGGTGAACGTCGTCTTCGCCGGTGACGAGGGCCTCGAGAAGGCGAGCCGGAAGCCGCTGGAGCTGCGGGTCCGCAGCGGCGTCTCCCTGCGCGCCGCGCCGCGGGCGCTGCGCACCGAGGAGGTCGTCCGCCTCAGTGGCAAGGTCAGGAGCCGCGGCGCGCCGATCCCCCGCCGCGGCAAGCTGGTCGCGATCCAGTACCTGGAGCAGGCGACCCACCGTTGGCGGCCGGTACTCGTCACGCGGACGGACCATCACGGCCGCTTCCGCGCCCATTACCGCTTCCGCTACGTCACCGGCCGGGCGGCGATCCGGCTCCGCGCCACCGCCCTGGCGGAGGAGCGCTGGCCCTACGCGCCGGGGTCCTCGGCGCCGGTGACGATCCGGGTCCAGGGAAGCTAGGGTTCGGACCATGTCGCAAGCGACGCTTCACACCAGCGCCGGGGCGATCGTGCTCGAGCTTCACGACGAGGACGCGCCGAAAACCGTCGAGAACTTCCGCAAGCTCTCCGCGGACGGGTTCTACGACCAGCTCGTCTTCCACCGGGTGATTCCGGACTTCATGATCCAGGGCGGCTGTCCGGAAGGCAGCGGCCGCGGCGGTCCGGGCTACACCTTCGAGGACGAGTTCAACGACCACAAGGTGGTGCGCGGGGCGCTGGCGATGGCCAACGCCGGGCCCAACACCAACGGGTCCCAGTTCTTCATCGTCACCACCGGGGCCGCGCCCTGGCTCGACGGCAAGCACACCGTCTTCGGCGAGGTGATCGACGGCATGGACGTCGTCGACGCGATCGAGTCGGTGCCGACCGACGCCGGCGACAAGCCGCTCGAGGCGCAGACGATCGAACGGGTCGAGCTCGACGAGGCCTAAGAAGGGCTCTCGCCCGGCGCCTCGCGGCGCTCGCGGCGGCGCCGCAGCGCCTCTCCCGGGCGCCAGAGGCTGACCAGCCCGGCGACCAGGGTGACGAGGAAGATCTGGCCGAGCATCATCTCCAGGCCGGAGATCATCCGCCCCGGCTGCCCGCCGGGGACGAGGTTGCCGTAGCCGGTCGTGGTCAGCGTCGTGTAGCTGAAGAAGATGAAGTCGCTGCCGCTGGGGTGGGCGACCTCTTCGAAGAACGGGCCGCCCTGGATCCGGTCGATCGTCCCGTAGGCGAAGGTGAAGAGGATCCCGAGCACGGCGTAGACGCTGATCGCGCCGAGGATCGTCCGCGACCCGACTTCGGCGCTGGAGACGACCCGCCACAGCACCGCCGCCATCGCGAACGCAAGCAGGCAGATCTGGATCAGCGAGCCGATGTTGAGGAGGGTCTTCTCGCCGCTCGCGGCGGCGGTCGCGGCGAAGAGGACGGTCAGGGCGGAGAGCCAGATCGAGGCGTGCACGGTTCGCGGCCTGACGTGGGAGCTGGTCAGGGCGACGATTGAGGTGACGCTGGTCGCCAGGGTGAGGACCACCGCCGACCAGCCGCGGTTCTCCATCAGGGAGGCGAGCACGTAGGTGAGCAGCACCAGGGCGAGGACCAGCCCGAACGCGTCCCTGACCCTCTCCGCGCGCCCCCGCCAGACCTCGCGGCGATCGGCACGCCTGCCGGCGTTCTCCATGGCTTGCTCGTTCGTCCGTGCGGGCCGCTTTCCTGCCGGGCGCGCTGGGGAGCGGAGGGGGTGGGATTCGAACCCACGAGACCGCTTACGCGGCCTAACGGCTTTCAAGGCCGCCGCATTCAACCGCTCTGCCACCCCTCCAGAGCGCTCAGGTTGCTCTCACTGATTGTATGCAGGGGTGCGCAGGTTGCTCATCCTGGCTTCGGCGATGATCTTCTTCGACGTCGCCTTCTTCGCGGCGATCGCACCCCTGCTTCCGCAGTACGTAGACGAACTCGGGCTCAACAAGGCCGAAGCCGGGATCCTCTCTGCCGCCTACGCCGCCGGGACGCTGCTGGGTTCGCTGCCGGCCGGCTACGTCGCCAGCCGGATGGGGCCGCGACGGACCGTGATCTACGGGCTGCTGCTGCTCGGCGTATCCAGCGTCGTCTTTGGCTTCGCGGAGGAGATCCTGCTGCTCGACGGGGCCCGGTTCGTGCAGGGCATCGCCGGGGCGCTGATCTGGTCGGGCGCGCTCACCTGGCTGATCACCACCGCGCCGGAGGAGAACCGGGGCTCGGTCATCGGCACCGCCCTCGGCACCGCGGTGGCGGGCGCCCTGCTCGGGCCGGCGCTCGGAGCGGTCGCCGGCTCGGTCGGCACCGGCCCGGTCTTCAGCTCGGTCCTGCTGATCACGATCCTGCTCTCGTTCGCCGCCTCGCGGTTGCCGGAGACCCGGGCACCCGAGGAGCAGAACCTGCGCGAGGTGCTGGCGACCCTCGTCAGCCGACCAGTCATGGAGGCCGCGGCCTTCGTCGCCGTCCCCTCGGTGATGTTCGGCGCGATCGAGGTGCTGGTGCCGCTGCGGATCGACGAACTCGGCGGCGGCCACGGGGTGATCGCTGCGGGCTTCATCGCCGGCGCGGCGCTGGAGGCGGTCCTGGCGCCGCTGGCGGGCCGGATCTCCGACCGCATCGGCCGCCGCCTGCCCTACGTCAGCGGCCTGGCGATCTGCGCGGCGGCGATGATCGGCGTCGCGGTCGCGGCCTCCCTCGGCGGCGTCATCGGGGCGCTGATCCTCACTTCGCTGGGCGCCGGCCTCTGCTTCGCCCCGGCGCTGACCCTGCTCTCCGACATCGCCGAGTCGAGCCGCCTCCACCAGGGCTTCGCCGCCGGCCTCTCCAACATGGGCTGGGCCTCCGGCCAGGTGATCGGCGCCGTCGGCGGCGGGGTGGTCGCCAGCCTCACCGGCAACGTCCTCCCGAGCTTGGTGATCTCCGCCTTGCTGCTGGCCACGGTTCTCTACGCCTACCGGTTTATGCAGCCGGGTGGCGAGCTGCAGACGGCGGCGGGCTGAGTAGGCTCGACCGATGGCACGGCGGCGCCGGGCGGCGAGCGGCGAGTGGGTCAACTGGGCGGGCGACCAGCGCTGCCGGCCCGCGCAACTGCTGCGCCCCGGCAGCCGCGACGAGCTGGCCGGGGCGATCGCCGCCGCGTCGGCGGCGGGGCAGAGGGTCAAGGTCGCCGGCTCGGGGCACTCCTTCACCGAAGCGGCGATGACCGGGGGGACGATGATCGACCTCGGCGGGCTCAGCGGGGTTCTCGACGCCGACCCCGGCTCCGGCCTGGTCAAGGTCGCCGGCGGCACCCGGCTGGCCGAGCTGAACGAGGAGCTGGCCGGGCTCGGCCTGGCGATGGAGAACCTCGGCGACATCGACAGCCAGACGATCTCCGGCGCGATCTCGACCGGGACCCACGGCACCGGCGCCCGGCTGCGCAACATCTCGGCCCAGGTCGAGGGGCTGGAGCTCCTCCTCGGCGACGGCAGCGTCCGTCACCTCAGCGCCGGCACCACCCCGGAGCTGCTGCGGGCGGCGCGGGTCGGGGTCGGGGCGCTGGGCGCGATCGCCGCCGTCACCCTGCGTTGCGTCCCCGCCTTCGACCTGCTGCGGGTCGACGCGCCGCACCCGCGCGAGGAGGTGCTCGACAGCTTCGACGAGCGCGCCGAGGCGCACGAGCATTTCGAGCTCTTCACCTTTCCCTACGCCGACTCGGCGCTGGTCCTGGAGCGCAACCGCACCGGCGGGCCGGCGGAGCCGCGCGGTCGCGCCGCCGCCTACCTCAACGACGTCGTCCTGGAGAACTGGGCGCTGGGGTTGCTGGCCGGGATCGGCAAGAAGCTGCCGCGGACGATCCCCGCCCTCGCCCGGCTGGCCGGTCGCCTCGCCAGCGGCAGCCGCACCAGCGACCGCAGCGACCGCGTCTTCGTCAACGAGCGCCGGGTGCGGTTCACCGAGATGGAGTACGGGGTGCCGCGCGAGGCCGGGCCAGAGGCGGCGCGGCGGGTGATCGAGTGGGTGCGGGAGAACGAGTTCCCGGTCTTCTTCCCGATCGAGATGCGGGTCGCCGCCGGCGACGACGCCTGTCTCAGCCCCTCGCACGAACGCGACACCGCCTACATCGCCGTCCACCAGTACCGGGGGATGGAGTGGCGTCCCTACTTCGAGGCGGTCGAGGCGATCATGGACTCCTACGGCGGCCGCCCCCACTGGGGCAAGCGTCACTTCCAGACCGCCGCGACCCTGGCGCCGCGCTACCCGGCCTGGGACGAGTTCCAGCGCGCCCGCGACGCCCTGGACCCCCAGCGCACCTTCGCCAACGCGTACACCGACCGCGTCCTCGGCCCCTAACTCCGCCGACGGGACGATTTTCCTCCGTATCGGCGTATTTTCGGCCCGTCGGCGTCTAGAGGAACGCTTTGCCGTCGCCGCGGTAGGTGGGGACCTCGTCGACGATCTTCTCGCCTTCGACCAGGAGGAGGGTGTCGAAGCGCTCGCAGAGCTCGCCGGCTTTGGCGTGGCGCAGGTAGACGCGGTCGCCGACGTCGAGGTCACCGGCCGGCCGGCCGAGCAGCGGCGTCTGCACCTCGCCGGCGCCCTCCTCCTCGTCGAAGCGCAGCCCCTCGGGCAGCCACGGGGCGGGAAGGCGGCCGGGGTTGCCGGGACCGGAGGCGAGGTAGCCGCCGCCGAGCGCGGTCGCCACCCACTCCGAGGGCTTGCGCGTGACCGGCAGGGCGAAGGCCGCTGCCGGGGTGAGGCTGAAGCGGCTGTAGTGGTCGAAGGAGACCGGCGCGTAGAAGCCCGAGCCGGCGGTCACCTCGGTCACCGCCTCCTCGGCGGCCGTGAATTCGAGGCTGCCGGTGCCGCCGCCGTTGACGATCTCCAGCTCGACGAACTCGCTCAGGGCGGCGACGATCGCCCCCCGCCGCTCGGCGATTTCCGCGGCCGAGCGCTTCTGCATGAAGCGGATCGCGGCGCCGCGCAGGCGCTGGCCCGGCGGCAGGTCGCCGACCCCGGAGATCTGCCCCTCGTAGGCCATCAGCGCGTCGAGTTCGATCTGCGGCCGCTTCTCGATCTCCCGCGCCAGCTCCACCGCCTGCTCGACCGAGTGGATCGGCGAGCGCTTGGGGCCGATCTTGACCCGGCCGCCGAGCCACCACCAGCTGGCGTCGACGTCGATGCAGACGCGCAGCGGTTGCGCCCCCTTGCCCAGCACCGACTCGATCATTTCCAGGTGGCGGACGCTGTCGACCATCACGATCGGCGCCCCCTCCGGCGCCGCCGCCGAGCGCAGCGCCAGCTCCTCCAGCGCCCCGAGGTCGGCGGTCGGGTAGGCGAGCAGCAGGTCCTCGAACCCCTGCTCTGCGAGCCAGAGGGTCTCCGGCAGGGTGTAGGTCATCAGCCCCCGGAAGCGCTCGTCGCGGCCGAGGATCGCTTCCATCAGCGCCCGGCAGCGAACCGACTTGGAGGCCACCCGCACGCGCTTGCCCGCAGACCGCTCCAGCATCGCGTCGGCGTTGGCCCACATCGCGTCGAGGTCGACGAAGGCGAACGGCGCCTCGACTTCGGCGAAGACCCGCTCGTAGCGCTCGTGGGTCTGGGGCGGAGGAGCGGACACGGCGCCAGCCTATCCGCGACATCGAACGGAGAGGGAGGGATTCGAACCCTCGAGAGAGCTTTATAGCCCTCTACTCGCTTAGCAGGCGAGTGCCTTAAGCCACTCGGCCACCTCTCCAGATACGCAAGTATCGCGCGCTTGGCTCGATTGTAGGTACTGAGCCCGCCGCGGTGTTTCCCGTCTACCCTGCGCAGGATGAACGCAAGCGGGACCTCGGGCGACCACGGCGGTCGCCGCACGAAGATCATCGCCACCGTCGGGCCGGCCAGCTGGGCGCCGGAGGTGCTGGAGCAGCTGGTCGCGGCCGGGGCCGACGTCTTCCGGCTCAACTTCTCCCACGCCGGCCCGGAGCGCCAGGCGGAGACGATCGCGGCGATCCGGGGCGCGGCCGAGCGGGTCGGGTGCGAGGTGGCGATCCTGGGCGACCTGCCGGGCCCGAAGCTGCGGATCGGCTCCCTGCGCGGCGACGTCGCCGAGCTGGAGACGGGCATGCACGTCACCCTCACCCCGGAGGAGGTCGTGGGCGAGGGGGGGACGATCCCGGTTTCCTGGGCCGGCGTGTCCGATCTGGAGCAGGACCAGCTCGTCTACCTCGCCGACGGCGCGATCCGGCTGCGGGTCGGCGACAAGGAGAACGCCGGCGTCGGCGCCGAGGTCGAGGTCGGTGGCACCCTCTCCTCGCACAAGGGGATGAACATCCCCGGCGGCGTCGACCTGCCGGCGACCACCGGCACCGACCTCGACTGGGTCGAGTTCGCGGTCGCCAACGGCGTCGACCTGCTGGCGATCTCCTTCGTCTCCACCGCCGCCGACCTGCTGCCGGTGGAGACCCGGCTGAAAGAGCTCGGCTCCAGGATTCCGGTGATCGCCAAGATCGAGCGCCAGGAGGCGGCGGAGAACATCGAGGAGATCGTCCGCGTCGCCAGCGGCGGGATCATGGTCGCCCGTGGCGACCTCGGGATCGAAGTGCCCCTGGAGCAGCTGCCGATCGAGCAGAAGCGCCTGATCCGCGCCGCCGGCAAGGTCTCGAAACCGTCGATCACGGCGACCCAGATGCTGGCCTCGATGGTGACCGAGAAACGCCCGACCAGGGCCGAGGTGACCGACGTCGCCAACGCGATCTACGACGGCTCCGACGCGGTGATGCTCTCCGAGGAGACCGCGGTCGGCCAGAACCCGGTCGAGGCTGTGCGGGTGATGGACCGGATTGCCCGCGCCAACGAGCCCGACCTGCCCTACGTCGAGTGGCTCTTCGGCCGCACCGACCAGGCGACCCAGGACGTCGCCGACTCGGTCGCCCAGAGCGCCGTCGGCGCCGTCTACCGGCTCGGCCTCAAGGCGGTGGTGGTGCCGACCAACACCGGCCGCACCGCCCGCCTCGTCTCCGCCCACCGGCCCAACGTGCCGGTGCTCGCGGTCTCCCCGTATATAGAGACCGTGCGCCGGGTCAGCGTCCTCTTCGGGATCACCGCGGTGCAGAGCGACTTCGGCACCGAGCTGCGCAGCCTGCTCGGGCACTGCGCCGGGCTCGCCGCCAAGCACGGGATCGCCGAGCCCGGCGAGCTGGTCGCGATCACCGCCGGCCTCGACGGGCAGGAACTCGGCACCAACCTGTTCGAGGTCCATAGGGTTCCGGAGCTATGAGCCCAAACCCGGCAGCGAAGCTGGAGCGCGAGGACGCCCTCGCCACGATCACCCTCGACAGCCCGCCGCTGAACCTCTTCGACCAGCGGATGATGGACGACCTGCGCGCGGCGATCGACGCGGTCGCCGCCGACCCCCCGCGGGCGCTGCTGATCCGCGCCGACGGCCGCGCCGTCTCCGGCGGGGTCGACGTCCACGTCTTCGCCGGGCTGAGCCCGGAGCAGGCGAGCGCGCTGTGGACCGAGCTGCTGGAGATGATCGACAAGGTCGAAACCCTGCCGGCGCCTGTCGTCTTCGCCGCCCACGCGCTGACCCTGACCGCCGCCTTCGAGCTGGCCCTCGCCTGCGACCTGATCGTCGCCTCGCCGCAGGCGAAGTTCGGCCTGGTCGAGAAAGTGGTCGGGCTGACGCCCTCGATGGGCGGCACCCAGCGCCTCGCCGAGCGCGCCGGCAGCGGCCGTGCCCGCCACTTCGTGATGTCCGGGGGGATCTTCGGCGCCGAGGAGATGGAGCGCTGGGGCGTCGTCAACCTGCTCTTCGAGCACCACGACTTCGACGCCGCCTCGCGCAAGCTCGCCCGCGAGCTGGCCGACGGCCCGACCAAGGCGCACGCGATGACCAAGCACATCCTCCGCCGCTTCCGTGAAGGCGGGATCCCCGCCGCAGACGAGGCGGTGCGGACCGAAGCCGCCGACCTCTTCGCGACCGAGGACCTGCAAAACGCGGTCCAGACCTTCCTCGATCACGGCGGCCCCGGCCACGCCGAGTTTCACGGTCGCTGACGGTAGGCTGCTGCCGATGCCGGGAGTCCCAGGAATGCCGAATGTCGACTTCGACGCGATCGCCAAAGGCCTCTCGATGGCGGTTCCCTTCGCGGCCTTCCTCGAGCTCGAGATCGTCGAGGTCGGGCCCGGCGAGGCGACCGTCGTCCTGCCGCGCAAAGCCGAGCTCAACAACCACGTCGGCTCCCAGCACGCGGGCGCCCTCTTCACCGCCGCCGAGACCGCCTCGGGGGCGGCTTTCGTCGGCGCCTTCGCGGTCCGCATGGGCGACGTC
This sequence comes from Solirubrobacterales bacterium, assembly GCA_035634815.1. GTDB lineage: Bacteria > Actinomycetota > Thermoleophilia > Solirubrobacterales > 70-9 > VAYN01. Next base: position 25,414 of record DASQCF010000008.1, read on the forward strand.
ACCCCGCTCGCCCGCTCGGCCGAGATCGAGTACGAAAAGATCGCCCACGGGGCGATCACGGCGAAGGCGACCCTCGGCATCGAGGCCGCCGCGGCGCTCGCCACCCTCGACGCCGAGGGCAAGGTCGAGTTCCCCTGCGAAGTGGAGCTGACCGACAAGGACGGCCAGCGGGTCGCGACCGCGACCGTCCACTGGCACGTCCGCCTCAAAGGCTGAGGCGCGCGCTCCTCAAGCGGTAAGTCGTTCGGCCGGCAGCCGCCGGGTCGACCAGAAGGACGCGAGGACGAGCAGGGCGGCGACGAGGAAGGCGAGCTTCAGCGCTTCCAGCTGCGCGTCTTCGTAGTGGTCGACGAGGGCATCGGTGGTCGGCGGCGGGATGTGCTCGGCCTCGGCCGCTTCACGGACCTGGTCGGAGGCGACGAAGCTGCCGCCGGCGCTGAGCTGCACTTCGACCTGCTGTTCGACCCGGTCGTTGATCTGCGGGTCGTCGGCGATGTTGGCGGTGAAGGCGGTGGCGAGGCCGGTGATCACGATCGCTCCCAGCAGCGCCGTGCCGAGCGAGGAGCCGAGCTGCTGGGCGGTGTTCTGCAGGCCACCGGCTTCGCTGCGCTGCTCGTCGCCGATCGCCGACTGGACGACGTTGCCGAGCTGGGAGACGACCAGGCCCATGCCGACGCCGAGCACCCCCATCGCGATCAGGAACGGGGTGTTGTCGAGCTCCGGCTCGATCGTCCCCATCAGCAGCAGGGAGGCGACGAAGACGAGGGCGAGGCCGACGCGGACGATCAGCCGCGGCGCGAAGCGCGAGGCCAGTGCCGAGCCGGCGAGGGCGCTGACGAAGAGCCCGACCGAGGTCGGCAGCATGCGGATCCCGGTTTCCAGCGCGTCGAGCCCCTGGACAATCTGCAGGAAGAGCGGGATCGTGAAGAAGATCCCCATCAGGACGAGGTTCTGGGCGAGCAGCATCGAGACCCCGCCGCGCAGGGTCGGGATCTTCAGCAGGTCGAGGCGCAGCAGCGGTTCGGTGCCGCGGGCTTCGCAGCGCCGCTCCCAGGAGGCGAAGGCGGCGAGGAGCAGGCCGCCGGCGGCGAGCACAAACGGGGTCAGCGAGAAGCCGAAGGGGGTGATCGGCGAGTCGGCCGGGAACAGCCAGCCCCAGTTGCTCGCCTGCAGGACGCCGAAGACGAGGACCGCGAGGCCGGAGGCGGAGAGGACGCTGCCGACCCAGTCGAGCGTCGGTTTGCCCGGCGCCCGCTCGGGCTCGGCCATCAGCCGCGTGCCGATCAGGATGCCGGCGGCGACGATCACCTCGCCGACGAAGACGTAGCGCCAGGAGAAGTCGGTCGTGACCCAGCCGCCGAGGATCGGGCCGACGGCGATCCCGGCTCCGGCGACGCCGCCGAGGACGCCGTAGGCGACCGCGCGGTCGGCGCCGCGGTAGGAGCCGGCGACCAGGGCGACCATCGCCGGCAGGACCATCGCCGCGCCGATCCCCTCGAGGATCGACCAGCCGAACATCAGCGAGGGGACGCTCCAGGAGGCGGCGGTCAGGCCGGAGCCGATCGCGTAGATGACGAGCCCGATCGCGAAGACGCGGCGGCGGCCGAAGATGTCGCCGAGCTTGCCGCCGGTCAGCATCAGCCCGGCCATCACCAGCGCGTAGAGGGCGATCACCGACTGGATCGTCGTCACCGTGGTGTCGAAGTCTTCGACCAGCTGGCTGATCGCGACGTTCATCACCGCCTGGTCGAGGACCATCAGGAACTGCGCTGCCGCCAGGACCCCGAGTACCGCCCACTTGGTCACCCGGCCAGCCTATGCCCTTGGAGAGGGGGATAGGGTTTGGATCGATGGCCTCGACCGCTACCGCCCCGGCGTCCGCATCGAGTTCCTCAAGCCCGCCGCGGGCGAAGCTCGTCCTCACGGCGCTGATCGCGGTCGCCGCGGTCGCCAACCTCAACCTCGCCGTCGCCAACGTCGCCCTACCGGACATCGGCAAGGCGTTCGACGCCGGACAGACCGGCCTCGACCTCGTCGCCGTCGGCTACTCGCTCGGCCTCGCCGCCTCGGTCCTCTATCTCGGCGCCCTCGGCGACGCCCACGGCCGCAAGCAGATGCTGCTGGCGGGGACGGCGCTGGCGATCCCGGCCTCGCTCGCCGCCGGCTTCGCGCCCTCGATCACGGTCCTCTTCTTCGCCCGCCTCGTCGGCGGCCTCGCCGCGGGGATGGCCTTCCCGACCACGCTGGCGCTGATCACCGCGCTCTGGAGCGGGCCGGAGCGGACCAAGTCGATCGCGCTCTGGTCGGCGCTGGGGGGCGGGATCTCGGCGCTCGGGCCGCTGGTCTCCGGGGCGCTGCTGGAGCAGTTCGACTGGGATTCGGTCTTCTTCGTCACCCTGCCGCTGGCCGTCGCCGCCCTCTACCTTGCCTGGCGCTACGTCCCCGCCCACGTCAACGAGACCTCCGACCGGGTCGACAACCTCGGCGGCATCCTCTCGGTGCTGATGGTCGCCGCCCTGGTCCTGGCGATCAACTTCGCGCCGGTGCCTGGGGCGGGCGCCGCGGCGGCCGGTCTCGCGGTCGTCGCCCTTGCCGCGATCGTCGCCTTCGTCCTCCGCCAGCGCCGCGCCAAGCCGCCGCTCTACGACTTCGAGGTGGCGGGGCGCCGCATCTTCTGGGTCGCCGCCTGCGCCGGGATCATCGTCTTCGGCTCGCTGATGGCGGCGATGTTCATCGGCCAGCAGTACCTGCAGAACGTGCTGGAGTACTCGACCCTCGACGCCGGCCTGGCGATCCTCCCCGGGGCGATCGGGATGGTCATCGTCGCGCCGCGCTCGGCGCACCTGGTCGAGACTCGCGGCGCCCGCTTCACCCTCCTGGTCGGCTACGCCTTCTGCCTCGCCGGCTTCCTGGTGATGCTGCTGCTCTGGGACGAGAACGCCCACTACTGGCACATCGGCCTCGGCTACCTGCTGGTCGGCATCGGCGTCGGCTTCGCCGGGACCCCGGCGTCGCACTCGCTGACCGCCTCGGTGCCGGTGCGCCGGGCGGGGATGGCCTCGGCGACGGCGGACCTGCAGCGCGACCTCGGCGGCGCGATCATGCAGTCGATCCTCGGCGCCCTGCTCACCGCGGGCTACGCGGCGGCGGCGACCGCGGCCGTCGCCTCGGCGCCGCACTCGGTCTCCTCCAGCGTCGAAAACGAGCTGACCAAGTCCTTCTCCAGCGCCGCCGCGGTGGCCGAACAGCACCCGCGCTACGCCGAATCGATCGTCGAAGGGGCGCGCGGAGCGTTCCTGCACGGCGACACCTGGGCCTACGTGGCGGGGATCGTCGCCATCTGCCTCGGCGCCCTCCTCGTCGCCACCCGCTTCCCGGACAAGGAGGGCGAGGAAAAGCTCCTCGCCGCCTACGCCGCGGAAGATGGAACCGCCCAAACCGGGTAGCTGCTCCTCGCAAACCCAGAGCGAAGGAGCGAGCGATGGCGACGAGGAACGGCAGCGCGGAGTGGAGGGGCAACCTCAAAGGTGGCAGCGGCACGGTCAAGGTGGGCGACGGCGTCTTCGAGGGCAACTACTCCTTCAGCTCCCGCTTCGAGGAGGGCGAGGGCACCAACCCTGAGGAGCTGATCGGCGCGGCCCATGCGGGATGCTTCGCGATGGCGCTGAGCCTGGTCCTGACCGAAGCCGACCACCCGCCGGAGTCGATCCAGGCCGAGGCCCGGGTCCACCTCCGCATCGTCGACAGCCTCCCGACCATCGCCAAGATCGACCTCGACGTCACCGGCGCCGTCCCGGACCTAGATGAGGACACGTTCCGCTCCTATGCCGAGAAAGCCAAAGACGGCTGCGTCGTCTCCCGAGCCCTGGCCGGCGTGCCCGAGATCACCCTCGACGCCCGACTCGCCTAAAACCCAGCCCCATCCTTTAATCTCGTCCTTCGCCGGCACCACCCGGCCTCTCGCGCCCGTAGCTCAGCTGGATAGAGCGTCGGTCTACGAAACCGAAGGTCACAGGTTCAAATCCTGTCGGGCGCGTTCCTTGCTGTGCCGTGGGACGCCGTGCGTGTCCCGGTGCAGAGCGAGATCGTCGGCTTCACCCAGATTCTCTGTTCCGCTGGCGTCCAAGCGGTTCCGCGGCGTTCCGGCCCGTCTTGGTCGCATCCTGGTCTCATTTCCCAGGCCCAATAGGGTCCACGGCGATGGCGGGCGATCCACAGGCCAAAGCGCGGAAATCCGTGCGGCGGGCACAGGCTGATTTCGAGAAGGCGCAGGACAAGCTCGAAGCGCTCCGCGAGGCTCGGCGCAAGTCATTCGAAGATGCGCAGGCGGCCGGACTCTCGACGCGCGACATTGCCAGCGAGACCGGGCTGCACTTCACCCGAGTAGCGCAGATTCTCCGCAAGGACTAGGAGCGTGTAGAGGGGTCTCTACGACCCTGCTAGGCTTTGCCGATCAACAAAGCGCCCCCGCGCTGCGCAAACAGCCGGGGGCATGGCACAGGAGGGTGAACTCCCATGCACGACAAGCCTAGAGGCGCCGAAGATGACGGCGCCGCGACCACCGCCGAGTTGGACGTTCGCGACCAGGCGGCGGTCATGAATCACGTTCTCGCGCTCTTCCCGCAGACGCTGACGGAACTGGAGCTGCTGAAGGAAATGACCGGCGGCCTGGCGGCGACGTTCGAGGAACGCGACCGCCACCGGCGGGCCGTCCGCGATCTCGTCAAGGGAGGCCTGCTCGGAACCGAGACCAGGCGCGTCATCCCGACCAGGGCGGCCCTGCTCTTCCACGAGCTGGCCGAACTCTGATGGACGGCAGAAGCGTGGACCGCGAGGTCGCCGGCCAGCTCGGAAGGAACGTCTGGCTTGCCCGTCGGCGAGCCGGCTTCTCCCAGGGAGCTCTCGGCGCGGTTGCCTCGCTCCACCGCACCGAGATCGGGCTGATCGAGCACGGGCAACGTTTGCCTCGCGTAGACACGTTGATGAGGCTCGCCGGAGCCCTCGATGTGCGCGTGGAAAGCCTGCTGGAGGGCATCGCCTGGATCGCTCCGGGTCCGAGCGCGAGAGGCACCTTTGCCGTCAGGAGGTTCGGATGAACACCAAGGTGACGACCCTTCGGCTCCCGAAAGAGCTGGCCGAGGAACTCAATGCTGTCGCCAGGGCGGATCGCCTCCCGGTCTCAGAACTGGTCCGCGCGGCGGTCTATCGGTTCATCGCGGAACGACGTAGTGAGCCTGACTTCAAGGAGCGGCTGAAGGAGGTGCTTGAAGAAGACCGCAAGACCCTGGAGCGGCTGGCGGCGTAAGGGGCCCTCTCCGCGTCGCGCGGGGGCAAATGAGGACCGCCCCCAGTCCCACATTGCCCCAAAGAGACCTAAGAGAGACCTAAGACCCCGATCAAACCCCCCGATCCACTCCCGAAGACGTAGCCAGGTAGCCCGAGCCCAATGCACGAAACCCAGACTCCCGACAACGCAGCTCCGCTACGGCCCTGCGGCCCTCCTCGAAGCCCCCGACACACTACGAACCCTCCGGATTCGGCTATTTCAAGCCGCGCCTCCCGTCCCTCCGGGCGGCCGATTTTGGCACGGCTTCGCCGTGCGGAGGCCGCCTTTAAGGAGGGCCGGGAGGGGTCTGACCTTCGGTCGGATTCCGATGCAGCCGCCGGTCTCGCCGGACAGAAGGGGCATGGCGGCAACTCACCCCGTGCAGATCGCCTTCTCCGGTGGCAAGGAGAGCATGAAGGCAAAGCTCGGCGGGCCAACCTTCTTCACTGAGCGCAGTCTCGCCGCCTACCTCGCCGTCAGCGACCGCACCGTCCGCAACTGGATCAGGCGCGGCGAGCTACCCAGCTACAAGCTCGGCGCATCCAGGCGGATCGACCCCGCCGACGTAGAGGTCTTCCTCTCCCGTCACAGGGACGAGGCCCCATGAGGCGCGATTCTCCCGTCAAGCGCCGCAACCCGTCCGGCCAAGTCGTGTGGGTCGCGCGCTACACCGGCCGCGACGGCCGCCGCCATATCGCCAAGCCCACCTGGAACCGCGGCAAAGGCACCTTCGCCAGGAAGGGCGATGCGCAGAAGGCGATCGACGAGGCCTACGGCCTCTCGGATCGTCCCGACACCCTCGGCGACTATTCCGCCACCTGGACGGAGCGCCACCCGCGATCCGAGCGCACCAACGCGACGAACGACCACCGCATCAGCCGGGTCACCAAGGTTGGCATCGAGGGCATCCCGCTGAAGGACTGGCCCCTCCGCGAGCTTCGTCGGCGTCACACCCTCGCCCTGGTCGACCACATGCTCAGGGTCGAAGGCCGAGCAACCACTGGGGTCGTCGGCATCCTCCGCGCCCTCTCAGCGATGGCCGAGGACGCGATTACCGACGAAGTCTGCGACCTCAACCCCTTCAAGGGAGTCCGCATCCGAGCCAACGATCCCCGCGCCACAAAGAAGCCCCGCCCGATCCGCGTCTTCACCTTCGAGGAGATGCATCGCTTCGCGAAAGCAGCGGGCGACTACGAGGCGATGATCCGAGTTTTTACCGACACCGGCCTCCGGCTCGGCGAGGTTCTCCCGCTACGCCGCGAAGACTTCGATGGCGAGACGCTCCAAGTCCGCCGCACGGCGCACGAGGGAAAGATTCTCGAGGGGACGAAGACCGACCACGGCGAGCTAGATGCTGGCCGAGTCGTCCCCCATCCCCGCAACCCTCGTCTGGATGCTGGAAGCGCAACTCCAAGTCAGCGACGAAAGTGAGCTGCTCTTCACGACTCCAACCGGCCGCATGTGGCGCGAGCGGAACTTCTACCGCGACCTCTGGCGCCCCACCCAGGAAGCCTCCGGTCTAGACATCCGCCCCCATGAGTGCCGCCACAGCTACGTCACTCACCTGCGAGCGGCGGGCGTCAACGACGCCGATCTCGCTGAGATTGCCGGACATAGGGTCGAGACGATGCTGGCGCGCTACACGCATGCGACTGGCCAGAGTTTCAGTGCTGTCCGATCTGCGGTTAGCTGAATTGCTACCTGCTAATTCCTTTCAAGGTACGCTACTAGTTGCTAAATCCCTCCGTACGAGCTTCGCAGCAGCGGGCTCCAAGAGACCGCAGCTACTCTCGACATTGGACTTTGGTCGCCAGATAATCCGGTTCAGCCTTCCCGGCGGCCTCTTTGGGTTGCTCGCAGGGATTTACTTTCAGCTATTCCGCACCTGCTGGAAGTCCTTCGGAACCGTAGGTGAGAGCACCAACGTTGGGGTTCCGCTGGATCCCGTAACCCAGAACTTCATTGCAACCGCTGTTGGCCTCTTGGTCGCTGGGTTTGCTCTCTACCAGACTTACTATGTCTTTTATCGCCCCGAGCCACGTGTTCTGCGGAAGCGGCTGCGACTGCCACGTGATCGTGGTGGCACCATCCTGCGTCCACTTGCCGACCTACCCGACCTGGGAAAGTGGATCAAAGCCCACTTCGGAGTTCCGCTGCCAGTAAAGGAGCTAGGGCATGATGGAGGAGAGCGCGACAAGGAAGAACGTCAGATCTGGTACGAAAACAACGCTCTCGTTCGTTCTCTGTTGAATTACGTAGCGCAGCGTGGAGGAGAGGCCATCAAGACTGACTACGGTTACCGTGCGGACATGTACCACGCGTTGGGAGCCTGCAGGCTGGCGCCGCCAGCCGCTGCGCTGTGCGCATGTGCATACGCGCTATCGGCATATCACGCAGATTTCTGGGCAAACTCGGGAGTAAGTGCGGCGGTCGCCATATTTATATGGGCCACGGCTGTGTTTCTGCTCCGGATATTTGACAGCAACCGAAAAAATGCCTGGTACGCCCTGACTTCTCAGGCGAGGCAGGATCTTTACGCCTGGTTCACTACGCACCCTGAGTCCCCCCTCCTTAGCTCGAAGGCTCAAGAAGACGATCTGCCGCCAATTGATTAGCGCTCTCGGCTCGGCTGGATTCAGCTACGAGTAGCCCAGGAAGGCAAGCCAGCTTTAGGCACCTGCCAGGATGGTCTCGGTACAGTCGCAGTCTTGTCGGCAGACCAAACACCCGAAATCATCCGGCGGCCTGGAGTGGAAGTTGGTATCGAGCTTGAGACTCAGATGCTGATGAATGTCCGCGCCGCTCTAGAGAGCCACGCGAAAGAATGCCCAGAGAAGCCTAAGGTGATCCTTCTAAACCCAGGCAACCACGCCATTCTCGGCTGGGATGAGGTTTTCGGTCTCCCGGTGCTGCCGGATGAGCGAGCCAAGCCGATGAGAGCGCGGCTCGTCTGCGGAACTGGTCGAGCTGGTTACTGCGAGGAGGGGAGAGTGGTCTGGGATGAGGCGGGAAAGGCCTATGTCTTTGTGCCAGCTGAGGAAACCTAGTCCCCGTCGTCGTCGAAGTCCTCATGGGAGAAGAGCGACCCCCCGAAGAACGCAGTTAGCTTGAACTTCAAATGAACTGCCGCTTCTGCCGAGAGCTGCGCAATTCGCCGCTCCTCAAGGTAGTCGTGGTGGATCGTGATGGCGCCGTACAACAGAGCCAGGCTTGCCGGAAAATCATGGTCTTCGATAGGGGGCAGATAGAGGTAGTTGGCTAGGTGGTCGTATTTCTGAAGGTCTTTGAGCGCGGCCTCTTTAATCGCTCCTCGCTCCAGAAGATGCTCGATGCTGAGAACGGGTGCAAGCATCCGAACGGGATGGGCGTAGCCTCCATCAGTTCCTTGCGCGTGCATGCTGCAGGTGGGGCTAATCAACATGCCGAATCCGGGCTCGAAAGGTCCCGAGAGGAACTTTCGTTTCCCCTCTTCATGGTCGACCGCATCAGGCGGCATCGGATAACCCAGAGGGATATCCCTAAAAAGGTCCCCTTGCCTGAGCTGCTTGCCCCGGTCGACGTAGTAGGCCTGATCGGGCGGTCGATTCTCCCAGTCCCTTAACGACACCGGGCCACGCTACCGCGTGACCCGGCTGACGCCTCAGGCGGCGTAGTCGCCTTGAGAAAGCGTCCGCCGTTTGCTTGGTTTCCGCCGGTTCGCCGGCATCTCCGTAGCTGGAGCAAACTCGCTCCACATTTCTTGTCTCATCCGATCCACGTCCTCCTTAAGGAAGCGGCGAAACCCAGAGCCGGGCAAGCGAACAGCTTTCAGCGTGCCTTTTTTCTCGAGGTTGCGGACGGTGTTCTCGTGAACGCCAAGCTCCTTGGCGGTTTGCCTGACATTCAGGAAGTCGGTGGTGCTCATTCCTAGCCCTCCTTCTGGATGGACATGAAAACTATAGCCGCTTTAGTTTCTTTGTAAACCTCGGTGAGTTAATTGACTTTAGCAAGTTTAGAGACCTTGTGGACTTTGTGCTATGCTTCTGTGGACCATTGTTCGAGGAAAGGAGATTCGCTTTGTCTGGGTCTAACGACGCACCGGGGATGCAGGGGAACCGCTCTAGGACTGAGAGCGGCCCTCTTCGCCGCAAACGGGCCGATACCCATGTGGGCACGATTGAGGAGCAGTACGGCCGCGACTTCGGTGTCCGCAGCGACATGGAGCTCGGGACGCTTTTGAAGCGCAAAGGCAAGTCCTCGCTGAACGACCTGCTGCACGACGAGTAGCTAGCGACACCGAGGAGCGACCGCATGCGCACCGCGAACGAGCTGAGCAAGAAGGTCCGGGTTCCTGAATACAAGGCACCCGGACCTGGTAGCGAACCCCCGCCCGCCTTCTTGACGGTCCCCGTCACCGTAGCCCGCAAAGCGGTCTCCACTTACCACGAACAAGGAGCGACGCCGGCTCGCAGCTACCTGCATTCCAGCAAGGTAGGTCGTTGGGCGAACCATCCCAACCCAAGCATGGCGACCTCCAATAGCAATGTCCTCGCAGGATTCGATGCCTATGTCCTTGCTGACATCGCCGATGGACGATCCGCAAAAGGATTGGCGCTAACCACGGTGCTCGCCTGGCCAGCCGGCCCCTTGATGGTGCGGCTCGACGTGGTTCTGGCTGATGGAAACGGGCTCGCTGCTCGGGCTCTCTTGTGGGATGGCCCGAACCTCACTGAAGGCCAGGCACCGCTCATCGCGGCCCCGTACGCGGCTGCTCTTGAGCAGTTGCACCCAGAAGCTCTGTTGACCTCCATTGGCGTTTGGCAGGCACGTCGCCAGACGCACCTCGAGGTACCCATCGAAAGTGCCCTACACGAAGTTCAAGCGGCGCAGCGTCTCCAGTCCAGCCTCTAGTCGATCCTTCCGGCTGCATCCCAGCCGCATCTGCCCCGCAGACGGCGCTACAGCGCCGCCCTCTCCCGTCCTACGAAACCGAAGGTCACAGGTTCAAATCCTGTCGGGCGCGTTCGTGTCTTTCTCTTCGGGGAGATCGATCGGCTTGGAGGCGTCGCGGTAAGTTGCCTTCCTTCAGAAAAGAACTATTTGTTTTATCTGAGGAAAGTTCTTAGACTCCACCCATTCTAGGAGTCAACGCTCGGCGGGGGTCGGGCAGGGATGCACCAGGAGCGACTTCGCGAAGGGCAGATGTGAGCGAGCGGCCGGGCCGAGGGGCGGCAGTGGATCCGATGATGGATCTGCGCTGCCGGCTTGTCGCCCGGCGAGCGGAGCTTGAGGAGGCCACTCTCGATCGAGTCTTCAGCATCAACGACCCCGCTCAGACTGGCGAAGGCGACTATCTCACCGGCCTGCGCGCCGCCGTTGGTGCTGCTCTTGATTACGGCTTTCTGATTCTCGACGGCGCGCCGTCGGGCACCCTGCCGCCGGTCCCCTCCCAATTGCTCGCTCAAGCGCGTCTCGCCGCCCGGACCGGGGTCAGTCTCGATGCAGTGCTCCGCCGCTATGTGGCCGGACACAGCCAGTTCTCCGACCTCCTCCTCGAGGAGGCCGAGACCGCGGTCGGTTCGCGGGCCGAACTCAAGCAACTCTTTCGCTGCCTCGCCGCCGGCCTCGATCAGCTGATCGGGGCCGCTAGTGCCGAATACGCCCGCGAACTCGCCGAGCGCCAGCGATCCACACAGCGCCGCCGCCTCGATCTCATCCGCGATCTGCTTGCCGGCGAGTTGCGAAGCACTGCTGAGCTTCGCTACGACCTCGACGTTTGGCACCTCGGCATGATTGCCACCGGACAGGAGGATGTTCCCGCCATCCGCGAGTTGGCCACGACTTTGGATCGCGTCTTCCTGCAGGTCCCCGTCGGGACTGACGTCAGCTGGATCTGGCTGGGGGGCCGTCGTCCCTTCGAGTCCGAAGAGCTCGCCGAGACCCGCGCAGGCCTCGAGTCGAGGCTCCAGGCGCCAATCTCCCTCGGCGAGCCTGCTCAGGGGCCGCGAGGCTGGCGCCTTACCCATCGCCAAGCGGTAGCCATACTTCCGATCGCTCGCCGTGGCGAACGCTTGATTGTTCGTTACGCCGAAGATCCGCTCCTCGCCTCGGCTCTTCAAGACGAGCTCCTAGCCGGATCGCTGCGCGAGCTCTATCTGGCGCCACTTGCCCGCGAGCGTGACCGTGGCGCCGCCGCTCGGGAGACCCTGCGTGGCTACTTCGCCGCCGGCGGAAACACCACCTCAGCCGCGGCTGCCCTAGGCGTTTCTCGCCGCACGGTAAGAAGCCGCATCAGCGTGATCGAAGATCGACTCGGCCAGTCACTCGCTTCGATCTCCGCCGAGTTGCAAACAGCCCTACGTCTCGACGAGATCGAAGCCTCGCCGATCAGGGCCGATCCGCCCTGACTCTTCCGGGAGGGCAGGGAGACCAACGTGTCGCTCAGGAGCGCCGACGCGCAGCGCGGGCGTCGACACCCTCGGCCAGTAGCTCGGCGAGGCCCTGCTCACCGGGATCCGGAATGGCGCAGGCTCCATCGGGGCCGTGGAGCTCCTCCGCCAGCGGATCGCGGCCGGTTCGGCGGGCGATCACGGCCAGCGGACCGAAGAGGAGGGTCTGCACCGCGGCCGGTGGTTTGACGAAGCGGATGGCGTCCTTGTACTCGTGCGCGATCGCCGCCAGCCAGAGGGGGTCCGGCATGCCCTTGGCATTGACTCGGCCGAGGGCGCCGAGCGACCAGATCGCCTCGATCATCGAAGCGAAGCGGGCAGCCGGCTGCCCGGCGGCTTCGGGGGTCGCCTCCACCTCCACACGGACGCGAGCTATGCCCTCGCCGGAGTTCCACCAGTCGTGGACGGTGCCGGCCGGCACCTCGATCGTTTCCTCGCCGGCGCGGGAGACGCGCTCGGCGCCGGCGACCTGGAACCCGACCTCGCCCTCGCGCACCTGGAAGCGCTCGACGAACCGGTCGTGGATGTGCGCGCCGGCGACCGCGGCGCCGGGCTGTAGCCAGAGGTCGACCTCGATGCGGCGGCCGTCGGCGTCCGCCGCGAGCAGGTGCGCGATCTCTCCGGTTGCGGGGTTGTGCAGCCAGCCGCCGGCCGGGAGCCCATCGGCCGGAGAAGGGACGGACGGGTCGTGGCTCATGATCCCGCTTTATATCGGCGCCCGATGATGCGGTGCAGATGCACCGATACTCTGGTGGACATCACGCGAGATCAACTGACTTCTGAGGGTTTCGAGGACCAGTCGGGTAGACATCGCCGGACCGGTCGCTTGGCGAAGGGTGGGATCGCGTTGGCGATTGTCGTTATCGCCTTCGTGGTGCTGGCCTCCCAATGGGGAGGTGACGGTGGCGGCGGGCCGTTGAACGCGATCGCGCAGGCCGCCGAAAAGACCCGGCTGGAACCAGGTGGGCGGGCGACGATTCGGATGGTGGCGACGAAGCCCGGGTCGAAGCCGATCCCGATGTGGGGCAGCCTGGTCTACGACGATGAAGATCGGTCGCGGGCGGTCATGACCGTCCTGCCGCCGGGCTCGGATGAGTCGTTCCAGATGAACATGGTCACCGAGGGAACGACGATGTACCTGAGCTCGCGGCGGTTTGGCTCGCTGCCGGGCGGCGCCAAGTGGATGGCGCTCGATCTCGATCTGGGGCAGGAGACGGAAGGCGCCGTCCCCGGCAACCCCGACGCGATGGGCGAACTCGAACTGCTCGAAACGGCGACCGACGACGTTCGCAAGCTCGACAAGGCGCAGGTGCACGGCGTGCCGACGACGCATTACCGGGGCACCATCGGCGTCGACACGGAGGCCGAACGGCTGCGAGGTCTGGATGCCGAGAAACTCGCCGGGCGCTTCGAAGACGAAGCCCAGCCGACCACCGTAGATGCATGGATCGACGAAAAGGGACTGATGCGGCGGATGAAGATCGTCCACACGCAGCCCCAGGTCGGCGCTGAGGGGACGGCGGCGGTCGAGATGCAGATGGACTTCACCGACTTCGGCAGCGAGCCCGAGATCGACGTGCCCGACTCCGACGAAGTCTTCGACGCCACCGCCTTGACCGAAGAAGCCCTGCGCAAGCGTTAGGGCCCAGGCATCCGGGAGCGATCCTAGGCTGCCCGCGATGCCGACCGCAGCCCGGTTGGGCCTGACCGTCACCCTCTGCGTGCTCGCCGCCCTCGCGGTCGGCGCCCTGCTGCCCGGCGCCTTCGCCGGGGACGTAAGCGAACCGACCGCGGTCCGCAGCGCCCTCGCCCGCAGCGAACAGGTCCAGGGCGCCCCGAACCGGACCATGGTGCTGAGCCGCGTCGTGGTGGAACCGGGAGCGAAGCTGGCGCTCCACCATCACCTCGGGACGCAGATCTCACGCGTCGCCGCCGGCACCCTTACCTACACCGTCCGGCGGGGCTCGGCGGTGGTGCGGGAAGGCGATGCCGAAAAGGATCCGCGGCTGGTGAGGACGATCGGCGCCGGCCAGACCGCCCGCATCCGGGCCGGTCAGTGGCTGATCGAGCAGCCGTCCGACATCCACGAAGCGGCCAACCGCGGCGGCTCGCCGGTCGTCATCTACCTGGCGACGCTGCTGCAGAGCGGGGCGCCACCGGCGACTCCCGTCACCCAGCCCTGACCGCGCTCCGTCGAGCGCAAGTATTCGCAAGTTCTAAAAGGGAAATATCGAGTATTCTGGCTGGGTTCGTCCGTCCCGGAGGGCAGGGTGATGGCCAGGACCAGTCAACTGGACCTACTTCGATGCCGGAGCTGCTTACGGCGGTTCCTGGTCGACGATGCCGACGCGAGGCCCGCTTGGGAGTGCCCCGCCTGCGAGCGCCAGCTGCAGCTGATGGTGCGGAGCATCCCCGGCCCGCCGGCGCAGACCGCCAGCGCCCTGGGGGCGACGCTTATGAGCTCGAGCGGCAGCAGCGGCTAGGGAGGCCGCCGGGCCTACTTGCAGGCCCTGACGGTTCCCTTGATCAACCGCTTGATCTTCTTTTCCTTCTTGCCCTTGGTCAGGATCAACGTCACCCGCGCCTTGGCGACGTGGACCGAGCCGGCGGCCATCGGGCCGGGGTTGACCAGGTAGCGGAACGGCTTTTTCTTCTTGACCTTGAGCTTCTTGCCGTCGTAGATGAAGACGACCTTGGTGAAGCGGATCGTCCCGCCGAGCTTTTTCGACAGCTGTTTGCGCTTCCGTTTGCCGACGCCCATGAAGAAGCGCTGGCGCGACTGCAGGCAGCTCTTCGGCAGCCGCAGCACGATCAGGAAGTTGCCGACTTTCTTGACGATCGCCTTCGTCTTGCCCTTGTAGATCGGCGGCAGCGGCGGTTCGCCCGGCGGCACGCCGGCGATCGGCGTGAGGTCGGCGAGGTGCAGTCCGCCGCTGTCGCGGTAGACGAGCCAGCCGTTGCCGCCGTCGCCCGTGGTCATGTCCGCGTTGTCGTCGATCGCGTAGCCGTCGCCGATGTGGGCGACGTTGCTTTCGGCGAAGCTGGCGCCGCCGTCGGTCGAGGTGAAGAGGCGCATCACGTAGGCGCCGTCGCTGCGGGGCCCCGGCCAGGCGACCGCGAGTCGGCCGCCGCCGGCCGACTGGGCGATCGCGCCGCCGACGAACAGGCTGGGCGAGGACTCCACCGTAATCGTCCGCGGCGACCCGAAGCCCGTCCCCGTGAAGCGGCGCAGGTTGATCGCGCTCGGGTAGGCGCCGCCGGCGTAGTCCTCGGAGACCATGAAGGTCCCGGCCGGGCCCGCGGCCAGGCTCGGCTGGTAGCCGTCCGTCACCTTCACCGGGCCTTCCCAGTTGGCTTCCGTGTTGAGCAAGCCGGAACCTTTGAAGCGGTAGAAGAACAGCCCGTACTGAGGGCTGGACAGGTTCCAGTAGGCGATCACCGGGTTGGTGCCGTCGAGGGCCATGCTGGCGCCCGCAACGCCGCCGGGGCCGGGGTCGGCGAAGCTGAGCGAGTCGCCGCCCGGGCCGGCGACTTCGGCGCTGCTGAAGCCGAGGCCGGCGTTGAAGGCCCCGATCGCGAATTCGGAGCCCCGCAGGAGGACGTCGGTGGGGTTGGTCTTGTTCGAGTAGTACTCGCGTTCGACCCCGCCCCCGAAGCTGGCGCCCCCGTTGGTCGAGGTGTAGACGACGATGTCGTCGCGGACGTAGCGCGGCGCCACCACGTAGACGGTTTCGCCACTGCCGAGGACCGGAAACGCCCCGGAGGCCCCGTCGAGCGAGGTGCCGCCGGGGACCGGCAGGACGATCGGCGAGCAGGACCCGCCCGGCGCGACTTTGCAGAAGCGCGGAACGTCGTCGGGGGCGGTGGTCCAGGCGATGTAGGCGTTGCCGGCCCCGTCCTGGGCCAGGTGACCGGGCGAGGTGGGTTCGGCGTCGATCGTCGCCAAGTCGTTGGCGGCCGCGAGGCCGGGGAGGAGGGCGAGAGCGAAGCTCGCCACGGTCAGCGTCAGGACTGCTCGCAGGGTCGGCATGGCGGCACCCTAAAGCGCCGTGGCCCGAGCTGGCAAGAGGGCGCTAGGGCGCCAGCCGGACCGGCAGCGTTTTCAGCTGGTTGAGGAAGCCCGACTCCATGTAGACCGGGGTGCCGGCCATCTCCATCTTCGGGTAGCGCTTCAGCGTCTCCTCGAGCAGGATCTTCAGCTCCAGGCGCGCTAGGGCGGCGCCGAGGCAGAAGTGGCGGCCGCCGGCGCCGAAGGCCTGGTGGTCGGGGTTGCGGAGGACGTCGAAGCGGTCGGGGTCCTCGTAGCGCGTCTCGTCGCGGTTGGAGGAGGCGTACCACATGACCACCTTCTCGCCCTCTTTGATCTGCTGGCCGCCCAGCTCACAGTCCCTGGTCGCGGTGCGGCGGAAGTGGGCGAAGGCGGGGAACATCCGCAGTGCCTCCTCGACCGCGCCGGGGACCAGCGCGGGATCGTCGACCAGCTTCTGGCGCTCCTCGGGGTTTTCCATCAGCGCCCGCATCGCGCTGGAGTAGGTCGCCTTGGTGCTGTCGTTGCCGGCGGCTACGAGGAGGAAGAAGCCCATCACGATCTCGTGCTCCTCCAGCTTCTGGCCTTCGACTTCGGCGTGGACGAGGACGCTGGTCAGGTCGTCGGTCGGGTTCTCCCGGCGCTCGGCGATCATCGCCCCGCAGCGGGCGAAGATCTGCTGGATCGCCTCCTGGATCGTCGCTTCGACGTCGGCGACATCGGGGCTGTAGTCGGGGTCGTTGGCGGCCAGCGCCATGTTCATCAGCTCGGCCCAGGCGGCGTCGTCCTCCTCCGGGATTCCCATGAAGCTGCCGATCACCCGCGACACCGCCGGCTGGGCGACCTCGGTGACGAGGTCGATCTCCTCGCGCCCCTCGATTCGGTCCAGAGTTCCGGTGACGATCTCCCGGATCGCGCCCTCGTGGGCGGCGATCCGCTTCGGCGTGAACCCGGCCTGGAAAAGCGCCTTCAGCCGGTCGTGCTTGGGCGGGTCCATGCCGATGAACATCGCCCGCGCCAGCTCGATCGGGAAGACCTCGTCGATGACGACGACGCCGCCGAGTTCGGAGGAGTAGGTCTCCCAGTCGCGGCTGACCTTGTGGACGTCGTCGGCGGCGGTCACCGACCAGAACCCCTTCGCCTGTGGAAGTTCGGTTACTTCGGAGGTCCAGTGGACGGGACACTTGCCGCGCATCCGCTTGAACAGCTCCAGCGGCGGCCCGTTCTCCCAGTGCTCGCGCTCGAGCACCAGGGCGTCCTCGACCTTCCCTCCTCCAGCAGCGATCTCAGCCTGGTCAGCCACGCCCGGCGGATACTACTGGCTGGCTGGCCAGTTTTCCCCCGGCGTGGCTGAGCTCAGCTCAGAAAGGCGCCTTCTCGCGCGCTTTCTTGCCGGCCGAGTGGCTCTTGTCGGAAGCCTGGCGGGATTTGCCGAAGGACTTGCTCAGCAGGGTGCCGATCGGGCCGGGCGCCTTGCTGCCGGCGCGCTGGCCGAGGCCGAAGCCTTTGTCGGTGCCCTTCTTGGCGTGATTCGAGAGCCTGGGCACGAGGAAGCCGAGGATCAAGAGCAGCACACAGATTCCCACTACGACTCCGATAACCATTTGCTTCCCCTTGTTAGTGGTGCGCCTAGAGCTTTTGCTCTAGGTCGTCCGCTTTGCTGCCGTGGCGATCGGCGATCTGGCGCTCGCGCTCGGCGCGCTCGGCCGCTTCCTGGGCGGCCTGCTCGTGCTCCTGCGCCTTGCTGGCGTGCACCTCGGCCTCGTTGCGATGGCCACCGGCCTGTTCGCTCAGGCGCTGGCGTTCCAGTTCGCGTTCGGCCTTGCGCTTGCGTGCGGCCCTCAGAGCGAGGAACAGCAGGATGGCGACGACAACGACTATGGCGATGATCAGTACGGTTGACATGGCCCTTAATTACCCGTCTGAGGATTGGTAAACCAAGCCGATCCGGGTAGCGGGTGAGGGTGTTCGACTGGCTCACCCACGAGGTCTCCCACAGCCTCGCCACCTACCCGGTGCTGGCCCTGGCTGCCGGCACCGACGTCCTCATCCCGCTGATCCCCTCGGAGACGATCGTGATCACCGCCTCGGTGCTCGCGGCGCAGGGCGACCTGCTGATCTGGGTGATCGTCCCGGCCGTCGCCCTCGGCGCCTTCGTCGGCGACAACCTCTGCTACTGGCTGGGGCGCAAGATCGGCGATCCGATCGCCGACCGGCTCTTCGACAGCGAAAAAGGACAGGCGCGGCTGCAGTGGGCCGAGGAAGCGCTGCGGCGCCGCGGCGCGATCCTAATCGGCGTCGGCCGCTTCATCCCCGGCGGGCGCACCGCGACCACCTTCGCCGCCGGCACCCTGGAGATGCCCTACCGGCAGTTCCTCGTCGCCGACGCCATCGCGGCCTCGCTCTGGGCGCTCTACGTCTCGATGCTGGGCTACCTCGGCGGCGAGACCTTCAAGGAAAGCCTCTGGTTGCCGCTCGCCTCCTCCTTCGCCGCGGCGATGGCGGTCGGGCTCGGCTTCGAGGTCTGGCGCCGGCTCCAGAGCCGGCGCGGCAAGGACATCCTCGGCGACGAGCTCCCGGAAGAGCTGGCCACCGGCTAAGCGCGCTTGCGCGCCCGCCACACCTCCTCGACCGGCCAGCGCCGCGCCCAGGCCAGGTCGAACTGGGAGAAGCGCGTGGTCGCGCCCTCGCGCGGGCGGACCTCGATCAGCTCCTCGACCTCGAAGCCGCTCTCCCGCAGCACGGCGATCATCTCACCGTGGGGGAGGTGGATCTCCACCGACCCGTCGGGCCACTCGTAACGGCGCATCCCGAAGTAGGGCCTGATCATCCGGTCGGTCGCGGGCTCGTTCTCGTCGTCGGGGCCGCAGAGCATCGTGAACACGGAGTTGACGAGGAAGACGAGCTCGCCACCGGGCCGCAGCAGCCGGCTCGCCTCGGGGATCCAGCGGTACGGGTCGCACCAGATGCTCGCGCCGTACTCGGAGATCGCGAAGTCGAAGCCGGCATCGGCGAGCGGGACCTGCTCGGCGTCGCCGTGCAGGAGCGGGAACTCGATTCCGAACTCGCGCTGCAGCGCCCGCGCGGTCGCCAGCTGCTCTTCGCTGTTGTCGATGCCGGTCGGCCGGGCGCCCCGCCGCGCCAGCCAGCTCGAGACGTAGCCCGTCCCGCAACCGAGCTCGATCGCCTCCTTGCCCTCCAGCTCGGAGGGCAGCACCCCGAGTTCCGCCTCGGGCACGCGGAAGACGCCCCAGCGGGGTTCCTCGGCCGCCCAGTCGTCGCGGCCCGGCTGCACCCACTCGGCCGCGACCCCGTTCCAGAAGGCGCGGTTGCGGGCCACGTGCTCAGGTTGCTCGCTCACCGTCTCAAGTTACGGGGCCGCCTCGCGCACCGTCGCCTCGATCAGGTCGGCGGCCCGCTCGGTCCCGCGGGCGGCTTGCAGCCGTTGCGAGGTGGCGGCGAGGCGGGTCCGGAGCTCCTCGTCGGCGAGCAGGCGGTCGATCGCCCCCGTCAGCTCCGCGCCGCTGTGGCGGTAGGTGTCGAGCCGGGCGCCGAAGCCGGTCTCGTCGATCCGCTGGGCGTTGTCGTGCTGGTCCCAGAAGATCGGCAGCACCACCATCGGCTTGCCGAAGTGCAGGCACTCGGTGACGGTGTTGTTGCCGCCGTGGGTGATCACCAGGTCGACC
>DASQCF010000009.1:0-93737 GCA_035634815.1 Solirubrobacterales bacterium
CACCCCGATCGAGTTGCCGTAGTGGCCGATCCCGCGCACGGCGCCGTCGAGCAGGTGGCGCGAGCGGACCGAGTCGAGCTCGCCGAAGCGGAGGCTGTCGAGGATCGCGATCGGCCGCGCCCCGATCGCGAAGACGTCGCGCATGATGCCGCCGACCCCGGTGGCCGCCCCCTGGAACGGTTCGACCGCGCTGGGGTGGTTGTGGGACTCGACCTTGAAGGCGACCGCGTAGCCGTTGCCGACGTCGACGGCGCCGGCGTTCTCGCCCGGCCCCATCACCACCCGCTCGCCCTCGGTCGGCAGCTTCCCCAGCAGCTTGCGCGAGTGCTTGTAGGCGCAGTGCTCGGACCAGAGCAGGCTGAACATCGCCAGCTCGACGTCGTTCGGCTCCCGCCTCAGCTTCTCGACGATCAGCTCGTACTCGGAGTCGGTGAGGCCGAGCTCGCGGTATTTCGGGGTGCCGACCGTCATGCCTGGGGCGACTTTGTCAACCCATGGTTTGCAAAGTCGCCCACCTTGCTCATCCGCTCGAAGACGCGCAGGCCATCCGTCGACCCGGTCAGCGGGTCGACGGCGTGCTCGGGGTGGGGCATCAGGCCGAGGACGTTGCCGCGCTCGTTGGTCACACCGGCGATGTCGCGCAGCGAGCCGTTGGAGTTGTGGCCGTCGGCGTAGCGGTAGGCGACCTGACCGCTGCGCTCCATCTGGTCGAGCATCTCCTCCGGAGCGTAGTAGCGCCCTTCGCCGTGCTTGGCCGGGATCGAGAGCCGCTCGCCCGTGTCCTCCTCGACCAGCTCGACCTGGTGGCAGCGGAAGCGCAGCTCGGCGTTGCGCAGCAGCGCCCCCGGCAGCAGCCCCGCCTCGCAGAGGACCTGGAAGCCGTTGCAGATGCCGATCACCGGCGCCCCGCCCGCGGCCGCCTCGGCGACCGCCTCCATCGCCGGGCTGAAGCGGGCGATCGCGCCCGCCCGCAGGTAGTCGCCGTAGGAGAAGCCGCCCGGGACGACGACCCCGTCGACCCCGTCGAGGTCACGGCTTTCGTGCCAGACGAGCCGCGCTCCGTCGCCGTGGATCTCGCAGGCGTGCAGCGCGTCCCGCTCGTCGCATGATCCGGGGAACTGGAGGACGCCCCAGATCACAGGGTCTGGATCTCGTAATCCTCGATCAGGGGGTTGGCGAGCAGCT
Source organism: Solirubrobacterales bacterium (assembly GCA_035634815.1). Classification (GTDB taxonomy): domain Bacteria; phylum Actinomycetota; class Thermoleophilia; order Solirubrobacterales; family 70-9; genus VAYN01. The sequence goes on from DASQCF010000009.1 coordinate 1,186, forward strand.
TCTCGCAGAGCTCGCCGAGCCGCTCCGGGCTCTCGGCCTCGAGCTCGACCAGGCGCCCGACGTGAACGTGCTCGATTCCCTCGAAGCCGAGCGCCGGCAGCGCCCGCTCCACCGCCTTGCCCTGAGGGTCGAGGATTCCCTCCTTGGGGCGGATCAGCACCCGAGCCTTCAGAACGTCTCTCCGGTGACCCGCTCGTAGGCCTCGACGTATTTGGCCCGGGTCTGCTCGACCACGTCGGCCGGCAGCTCGGGCCCGGGCGGGGTCTTGTCCCAGCCGGTCTCCGAGGCCCAGTCGCGGACGTACTGCTTGTCGAAGGAGGGGGGAGTGGCGCCGGGCTGGTAACTCGCCGCCGGCCAGAAGCGGGAGGAGTCCGGCGTCAGGACCTCGTCGCCGAGGACGATCTCGGCGCCGGCGTGGCGGCCGAACTCGAACTTGGTGTCGGCGAGGATGATGCCGCGCTGCGCCGCGTGCTGGGAGCCGCGCTTGTAGACCTCGATCGAGACCCGCCGCAGCTCTTCCAGCAGCGCCCGGTCGCCGACGATCTCGGCGGCGCGGTCGAAGTCGATGTTCTCGTCGTGGTCGCCGATCTCGGCCTTGGTCGCGGGGGTGAAGATCGGCTCCGGCAGCTGGTCGGACTCGACCAGGCCGGAGGGGAGCTCGATCCCGCAGACCGCACCCTCTTCCTTGTATTCCTTCCAGCCCGAGCCGGAGAGATAGCCGCGGACGACGCACTCGACCGGGTACATCTCCAGCTTGCGCACCCGCATCGCCCGTTCGGCGACCTCCTCGGGCACGTCCTCGGAGATGAAGTGGTTGGGGACGATGTCCTCGGTCAGCCCGAACCAGAAGACCGACATCCGGTTCAGCACCTTGCCCTTGTCGGGGATCGGCGTCGGCATCACCACGTCGTAGGTGGAGATGCGGTCGGAGGCGACCATCAGCAGGTCGTCCTCCCACTGGTAGATCTCGCGCACCTTCCCGGAGGAGAGGAGCTTCAGGTCGGCGACGTTCGGCATCGGTGGCGATGCTAACCATCTCCCTGGCTGAAAAGTTCTCCGAGCGGTGTGCGACGGAGGTCACACCCCGCAATTAGGAACCTCTGGGATGCTTCCCCCCGTGGCGCTCCCTCCCGAAGTCAAGCGCAGCCCCCTCTCGCAGACCCTGCGCTGGGCCTTCCGGCCGATCGCCTTCATGGAGGACAGCCGCCGCCGCTACGGCGACGCCTTCGGCGTCCGCTTCCTCGGTTTCGAGCGGCCGATGTACCTGATCTCCGACCCGGAGGCGATCAAGGCGCTCTACCGCGAGCCGAGCCACGGGCTGCCGCCGGGACGCAACACCGTCCTGGAGCCGATCCTCGGCTCGAAATCGCTGCTGATCCAGCAGGGCGCCGAGCACCTCAGCCGCCGCCGGCTGATGCTGCCGCCCTTCCACGGCGAGCGGATGCGCTCCTACGAGGAGACGATGAACGCGATCGTCGAGGCCGAGATCGACTCCTGGCCGCTGAACGCCGAGTTCCCGATCCACGCGCGGATGCAGGCGGTGACGCTGGAGGTGATCCTCCAGGTCGTCTTCGGCATCTCCAGCGGGCCGCGGCTCGACCGCCTGCGGGAGATGCTCGGCACCGTGCTCACCGAAACTGCCGCACCGGGTCGCCAGGTCCTCGGCCTGGCGCTGCAGCGCTTCGGCGGTCGCGGCATGTTCGCCCAGTTCGAGACCCAGCTGCGCGAAGTCGACGACCTGCTCTTCGCCGAGATCGCCGAGCACCGCGAGCGGCCCGACCTGGCCGAGCGCGAGGACATCCTCTCGATGCTGATGACCGCCGAGTTCGAGGACGGCACGCGGATGGAGGACCAGGAGCTGCGCGACCAGCTGATGACGCTGCTGCTCGCCGGGCACGAGACCACGGCGACGGCGCTGGCCTGGACCTTCGACCTGCTGCTGCGCCACCCGGTGGAGTTGGGGCGGCTGCGGGACTCGCTCGCCGCCGGCGAGGAGGATTACCTGCGGGCGACGATCTCCGAGTCGCTGCGGCTGCGGCCGGTAATTCCGCTGGCCGGGCGCCGGCTCTCGAAGGAGCTCGTAGCCGACGGGGTCACGTTCCCGGAGGGGAGCGACGTGACCCCGGCGATCTGGCTCACCCACACCCGGCCGGACGTCTATCCCGACCCCTTCGCCTTCAAGCCCGAGCGCTTCCTCGGCGACGGGCCGGACACCTACTCCTGGATCCCCTTCGGCGGCAGCGTCCGCCGCTGCATCGGCGCCACTTTCGCCGAGTTCGAGATGCGGGTCGTCCTCCGCGAGGTCCTCACCCGCTGCGAGCTGCGCAAGGCGAGCCCGGAGCCCGAGCGCACCGGCCGCCGCAACATCACCCTCTCGCCGAAAGGCGGGACCCCGGTGGTCGTCACCGCCCGCCAGCCTGCTAAAGAGCCGCTCCCAGTCTGACAAAACATTTCCGAAGGTTTTTGTCTACACTCCTCGCATGGAGGCACTTCTGGAGAGGGGGACGGAGATGGAGAGCTGGAACGACGAGCGGCTGGACGAACTAAGCGGCCGCGTGGATGACGGCTTCAAAGAGATGCGGGAAGGCTTTGCGCGATTGGATGCGAGGTTGGATCAGATGAACGATCGGCTCGACTCCCGCATCGACGGTCTCGGCTCCCGAATCCACGGTCTCGACTCCCGAATCGACCATCTCGGCTCCCGCATTGACGGCCTCGGTTCCCGAATCGACAGGCTCTTCTACATACAGATCGCCTTCATGGCTTCGCTCGCCATCGGCGTTCTGACGGACAAGATCTAGGCAGGCTCAGCCGCCGGACTTGGCGGGGGAGTGCGGATGCTCCCTCGCCCACTTCGCGATCGTGCCGGAGCCGGAGATCACCTCGCCGTCGTCGAGCACGAGGATTGGCACCTCGTTGGTGCCGCTGAGGCGCTTGACCTCCTCGCGGTCGGCGTTGCGGGTGCCCCAGGTCCAGAGGGCGAGGCGGTAGCCGCCGACGGTCTTGATCTCGTACTCGTAACCGGCCGCGTCGAGCGCCTTGCCCGCCTTGGCACAGGGATGGGCGAAGCCCGGCCCATGCGTCTTCTGACCACAGGTGTAGAGGATCACGAGCTGCAGGCTATCGCGGGTTCAGATGCTACATTTGTAGCATGAGCGTAGAAGTTGCTTCTAGAGAGCTGCGCAACGACACGGCTGGTCTACTGAGGCGGGTCGAAGCCGGGGAGAAGCTCGTGATTACGCGACGGGGAAAGCCGGTAGCGGATCTCGTGCCTCACCGGCCCATGCAACGGCGATGGCTGGGACCCGACGAGGTCACGGAAATCGTGAACCGGTTCTCCGCCGATCCTGGCCTCAAAGCCGATCTCGAACGGTTCGCAGGGGATACCACCGACGACCTTGGGCCGATCTCGTGAAGGACAGACCCCCGCGGGGACTTCTCGACACCTCGGTATTCATTGCCGCTGAGACTGGTCGGCCATTGAAATCGGAGTCGATGCCCGCGGCAAGCGCGATTTCGAGCATTACCAGGGCCGAGCTGCGAGTAGGGGTGTTCGCTGCCGACACCGTCGCCCTCCGCGACCGTCGTATTGCCACTCTCGAGGCGTCAGCACATTTTCCGGTTATCCCGGTTGATGACGAAGTTGCTCGGGCGTGGGCTCAGATGCGGGTTTACCTGGCGGCGGCCGAACGCCGCGTCAACGTCAACGACATCTGGATCGCCGCAACCGCGGCGGCCCACGAGATCCCCGTGCTGACGCAGGACGACGACTTCGACGTGCTCAACGGCATTGCAGGCCTCACTGTGATCCCGGTCTGATCAGCCGCGCAGCGCTTCCAGCCGCTCGAAGATCTCGGGCACGTGGGTGAGGTAGGCGTTGTAGTCGAAGACGGCGTCGAGGTCGAGGTCGGGGGCCGCCTCGGCGAGCAGGTCGCGGAACTCGGTGCGGGTGTCCCAGGCGCGCTGGGCGTTCTCTTGGACGACGCGGTAGGCGTCGTCGCGGGACATGCCGGACTCGACCAGGGCGGTCAGCGCCCGCTGGCTGAAGAGGGCGCCGTAGGTAAGGCCGAGGTTCTCGCGCATCCGCTCCTCGTTGACGCGCATCCCCGAGGCGACGCCGCTGGCCAGGGCCTGCATGTAGTCGAGGGCGATCGTCGCGTCGGGCAGGATCACCCGCTCGGCGCCGGAGTGGGAGATGTCGCGCTCGTGCCAGAGGGCGACGTTCTCGATCCCCGCCTGCGAGTAGCCGCGCAGGACGCGGGCGAGGCCGGTGATCCGCTCGGTGCGGATCGGGTTGCGCTTGTGCGGCATCGCCGAGGAGCCCTTCTGGCCGGCGCGGAACGGCTCTTCGACCTCGCGGACCTCGGTTTTCTGCAGGTTGCGAACCTCGGTCGCGAAGCGCTCCAGGCCGGCGCCGGCAACCGCGATCGCCGCCAGCAGCACCGCGTGGCGGTCGCGCGGGATCACCTGGGTGGAGACGTCCTCCGTCTCCAGGCCGAGCTTCTCCATCACCCGCGCCTCGACCGCAGGCGGGATCGAGGCGTAGGTGCCGACCGCGCCGGAGAGCTTGCCGAAGCGCAGCTGGGCGAAGGCGTCGGTGAGGCGGCGGAGGTTGCGGTCGGCCTCGAAGGCAAAGCCGGCGAGCCGCAGCCCGAAGGTCGTTGGCTCGGCGTGGACCCCGTGGGTACGGCCGACGCAGAGGGTGTCGCGGTGCGCAAACGCCTGCTCCACCAGCGCGTCGCGATAGGCGCGGGCGCCGGTGACGACGATCTCCCCGGCCGCCTGCAGCTGCAGCGCCAGCGCGGTGTCGAGGACGTCGGAGGAGGTGAGCCCGTAGTGCACCCAGCGGCCGTGCTCGCCGACCGAGGAGGCGACCACGTCGACGAAGGCGGCGACGTCGTGGTCGGTCACCTTCTCCCGCTCTTCGACTGCCTCGACGCTGAAGGCCGCCCGCTCGCGCGCCTCGCGCGCGGCGTCCTCCGGGACGACTCCCTCCGCCGCCCAGGCCTCGGTCGCCGCCAGCTCGACCTCGAGCCAGCTGTCGAGCTTGGCCTGCTGGGTCCAGACCGCCCCGATCTCGGGACGGGTGTAGCGGGGGATCACGCGTTGATTATCCGCGCGGCGAGGACGCCGGCGTTTTTCGCCCCGTCGATCGCCACGCAGGCGACCGGGATTCCCGGGGGCATCTGCACCGCCGAGAGCAGCGCGTCCAGGCCGCCGAGGCTCTTGCCGAGGATCGGCACCCCGATCACCGGCAGGTCGGTGTGGGCCGCGGCGACTCCCGGCAGCGCCGCCGACATCCCGGCCCCGGCGATGATCACCTTGAGCCCGCGCATCCGCGCGTTCTGGCAGTACTCGCGGACCATCTCGGGATCGCGGTGGGCGCTCATCACCCGCACCTCGTAGCGGATGCCCACTTCCTCGAGGGCTTTGCCCGCCGGTTCCATCTTCGGCTTGTCGTTCTTCGAGCCCATGATGATCCCGACGTGGGGCTCGTCGACGTCGATTTCGGTGAAGGCTTCCTCGACGGTCGCCATCGTCGCCGTCTCGGTGGGGTCGGCAGGACCGCCCCCCGCGGGCGTGGCGGTCCCGGTCGGCTGCGGCTCCTCTGAGATCTCGCTCATCTCACTCCTCTGGAATCTGTCGGTGAATGGGTTAGCTGGGGACGCGCTCGACGGCGCGGGCGGCGATGTCGGTGCGGATCTGCATTCCCTCGAAAGAGATCCGGCTGGCGGCATCGTATGCACGATCGCGCGCCTCGGCGGGACTGCTACCCAGGCCGGTCACATTCAGCACCCGCCCCCCGGCGGTGACGATCTCGCCGTCCCGCTCGGCGGTGCCGGCGTGGGTCACCTCGGCGATCTCCGCCGCCTCGGCGAGGCCGGCGATGACGTCGCCCTTCGAGGAGGACTCGGGGTAGCCGGCGGAGGCGAGGACGACGGTGACTGCCCAGTTGTCCTCGAACTCGGCTGAGGCTCCGGCGAGGCCGCCGGGCTCGCGGGCGGCGAGGAAGAGCTCGGCGAGGTCGGAGCGCAGGCGCGGCAGCACCGCCTGGGTCTCGGGGTCGCCGAAGCGGGCGTTGAACTCGAGCACCTTGGGACCCTCGGCGCCGATCATCAGCCCGGCATAGAGGACGCCGTGGAAGGGGACATCGCGCGCCGCCATCGCCGCGACGACCGGCCGGTGCACCCGCTCGACGATTTCCTCGACCTCCGCCGAGCCGAAGCCGGGGACGGGGGAGTAGCTGCCCATGCCGCCGGTGTTCGGCCCCCCGTCGCCGTCGAAGATCCGCTTGTAGTCCTGGGCGGGGGCGAGCGGGACGACGTTCTCGCCGTCGCAGATCGCCAGCAGGGAGAGCTCTTCGCCCTCCAGGAACTCCTCGAGCACGACGGTGGTGGCGCCGAAGCGCCGCTCGGTGAAGAAGACGTCGATCGCCTCGCGGGCTTCGCCCTCTTCCTGGCAGATGATCACGCCCTTGCCCGCGGCGAGGCCGTCGGCCTTGAGCACGGTGGGGTAGGAGGCGGCGGCGATCCCCTCCAGCGCTTCCTCGCGGCTGCGCAGCAGCGCGTAACCCGCGGTCGGCACCCCCGCCTCCGCCATCAGCTCCTTGGCGAACGCCTTCGACCCCTCCAGCTCGGCGGCGGCTTTGGTCGGGCCGAAGGCGGGGACACCGGCGGCCTCAAGCGCGTCGACGGCGCCGGCGACCAGTCCGGCCTCAGGGCCGATCACGGCCAGCTCTACCCCGTGCTCCTGCGCCGCGGCGACGATCGCCGACGCGTCGTCGGCGGCGACGTCGGGCAGACACTCGGCATCGGCCGCGATCCCCGCGTTCCCCGGGGCGCAGAGCACGTCGGTGACCTGCGGCGAGCGGCGCAGCGCCCGCACGATCGCGTGCTCGCGACCGCCTCCTCCGACTACGAGTGCCTTCAAAGCGGGCTAGAGGGCGCTCGAAAGATCCTCGGCCGGCATCGCCGCCAAGGTCTGGCTGGTCATCGTCCCGCGCGAGCCGAGCTCGACCGAGACCTTCGCCATCGTCTTCTCGTCGGGAGCTTCGACCACGGTGACGAAGTCGTACTGCCCCAGCGTCGCGTACTGGGCCACCACCTTCGCCCCGATCTGTTCGACCTCCCGGTTCACCTCGGCAACCCGCCCCGGATTGTTCTTCAACGTCCGAACACCCTCGGCGGTCAAGTTGGTCAGCATCAGATAAGTCGGCATCTCGTCCCCTCCAGGTCGTGATCGGGCTTGGGTTCAAAACTACTTGGTTGGAAGGGGGCGGGGGTGTCCCTTCTGGGCGCAGCTCGGCGGGAGATCGTTCTGTCGCTGTCGCCCGATGGTCGCCGGCCCGCCTCATGCTGAGTGCCCAGAAGGAACACCCCCGCCCCCTCACGACACGAAGCAGCACACGGCCCAAGGTTCAAGAGCATTTAGGAAGGAAGCCTCGGGGTCTTCAGCTTCTGTGCTCCGGCTCCCCTCTTCCGGAAGCTCTTCCTAATACGCGTAGTAGCCGGCGTGGATGTGATCGCAGTGGTCCGGCAGCGCGAAGGCCGGGCCGGGGCCGTCGAGGTCGAAGCAGTAGATGAGCTCGGTGGGGTGCAGGGGCGCCGGCAGTTTGGCGAGGGCGTAGCCGAGCTCGGCGCAGGGGGCGGTGGTCGAGGTGTCGGTGCAGGAGACGCCGTCGACCGAGGCGATGTCCATCGCCCGGCCGTAGAAGTGGTTGGAGACGTTGCCCGAGGCGGTCATCTGCGAGTGGTCGGAGCGCAGGGCGGTGATCGTGATCTGGTGTTCCTTGGTCATCAGCGCCAGCAGGCCGGTGACCCGCTGGTCGAGCATGCCCGCCTGGATGTCGCGCAGCTCCAGGTCGTTGGAGAGGGTGAGGTTCTGCCAGTTGATCTGCGAGGCGACGTCGCCGGGGAGGACGATCGTCCAGGCTTTGCTGGTGACCGCGCATTTGCCGGCCAGCTGGTCGGCCTCGGCGGCGACCGCGTCGACGTACCAGGCGGCCTGGTTGTGGGTGAAGACGCCGGGCTCGATGCCGCCGCGCGACCACATCATCCGCGCCAGCGTCGCTGCCGAGTCGTCGATGTCGGCGTGGCGCAGGCGGCCGTCCTTGTCGCCGTCGACCGCGTAGCGGTTCCACTCCATCGGGTCGAGGCCGAGCGGGCCTTCGGTCCGCAGCTGCTCCTTCGTCATCCCGCGGCCGAAGTTCGACTCCAGGCGGGCGATCGCCGCCAGGGTCCAGACCCCGCGCTTGCCGAGTTCGTAGCGGCCGGCGGCGGCCTCGAAGGCGGCCAGGTACTCCTCGGGGATCTGCTTCTTGAAGTCCTCGGCCGGGCTGCACTTGAAGACTTCGATCTGCGGCGAGAGGGTCAGCATCGCGTAGTTGCTGCCGACTTCGGCGGCGTAGCAGCCGGCGTTGGCGAGCACCTCTTCGACGTACCAGTCGGCGTGGTTGTAGGCGAAGATCGCGCCCCAGACGTCCTCCGGCATGCCGGCGGCGTCGAGGTAGCGGGCGGCAGCGTAGATCGCGTCTTCGGGGTTGTTCGGGTCGGCGACGCCGTCGCCGTTGGCGTCGACCCCGTACATCGCCCAGGTTTCCGGCATGAACTGCATCCAGCCGACGGCGCCGGCGGAGGAGGGGCCGAGGTTGGTGCCGAAGGCGGTCTCGATCGCGTTGATCCCGGCCAGGATCGCCGGGCCCTGCGGGCCGAGCCCATAGCGCTCCGAGGCGGCCTGGTAGATCGGGATCAGGACCGGCGGCACGCCGTTGATCGCGCAGCTGGAGGCGGGGAGCGAGGGGATCGTGAAGACGCCGGCGGCCGGGGCGGTCGTCGCCCCGCCCGCGGGAGCTTCTTCGGCTTCGGTTTCTTCGGGAGCTTCCGCTTCGACCCCGCCCGCGCCGGCGTTGACGCCTCCGTTCGGCGGCGGCGTCTTGGTCGCGGGGGCGGGCGGCGGGACCAGAGTTTCGTTCTGCTTGACGGGCGCTTCGGTCGTTTCCGGAGCTTCGCTGGGAGCGGGCGCTTCGAGCGCCGCGCCCGCCACCGGGGCCGCGGTCGTCGTCGCCTCGGCGCGCGCCACCGCGACCGGCACCGCCAGCGCCGCGGTCGCCGCCGCGGTCGCCATCACCGCCCTGATCTTGCTCGCGCGCTCCATCAGCCGAGGACGTTGACCACTCGCCACTGCTTGTTTTTCAGCTGTTCCATCTCCAGCCGCAGCTCGCTGGTCGCGCCGACCCGCAGCAGCGAGACGCTGACCGGGTAGATGCGATCGTGCGAGGGGGCGGCGACGACGTTCAGGACCTTGGCCTTCGGCACCTTGACCCCGGCCGGCTGGCGCGGCGGTCGCTGCAGCAGCGCCTTCGTCACCTGCGGGGCGGCGGTCGCCTTGAACGCCTTGCGGACCGTGGCGGTGTCGCCGCCGGTCTCGTAGACGACGAAGGCGCCGGCGAACTTGCGGGCGACGGCGACGGCGGCGGGACCGGCCGGCGGCCCCTCGACGCTGGCCCGCGAGGCGGTCGCGCCGGCGGTTGCGGTGCCGGCGGCGGTCGGGCTGGTGGAGAAGGTGTCGGTGGCCGGGTTGCCGGTGTTGGCGCCCGAGCTCGATGCGCTGGCGTCGGCTTCCACGGCTTCGGAGCCGTCGAGCTTCGAGGCCTTGTCGCCGGTAGGCGCCCGGAAGACCGGGTTGGCGCCCTGCAGGGTCGGTTCGGGCTCCGGCTTCGCGGCGGGCTTCGACGGCGACGGGGTCGGAACCGGCTCGCTCTGTAGGGCGACGGTCGGCGCGCTCGCCGGGTCGCTGCCGCCGGAGGCGAGCGAGTAGCCGCCGATCCCGATCGCCAGCGCCAGCACGACGGCGCCGCCGGCGATGGCGGCGCGGGCCGCGTCGTCGAGCCCGAGGAAGCGGTCCCCGAGCGGCCAGAGCACGCGGTCGCGCACGGCCAGGGAGAGGTCCTCGATGGCCTCCGGGGGCTGCCGCTTCGGGCGCGCGTTGATCGGGGTCTGGTCGTCGCTCATCTGGTCTTGCCGGTGCTCTCCCTAAGCCTACGGTGGCTGGCTCAATTAAAGAGCACCTTTACGAGGTTCTTGTTTCGGCAGAAACAGCCGCAAAGATGAGCCCTGGAGGCGCTTTCGCCCCGCTCAAGCAGTAGCGCTTGCGGCGGGCGCCCCAGCGCGCTCGAAGGCGATCTCTCCTTCGGCGGCGTCGACGCGAACCCTGTCGCCTTCGCCGAACTCGCCCTCGAGGATCTTCAGGGCCAGCTTGTCGACCAGCTGCTTCTGGATCACCCGCTTCAGCGGCCGCGCCCCGTAGGTGGGGTCGTAGCCGAGGTTGCCGAGCAGGGTGCGGGCGTCGTCGGTCAGCTCGATCTCGATCCCCCGCTCCTGCACCCGGCCGACAAGCTGGTTCACCTGCAGCTCGACGATGCGGCCGATGTCGGCCTTCGAGAGGCGGTGGAAGATCACCGTGTCGTCGATCCGGTTGAGGAACTCCGGCTTGAAGGTCGTCGCCAGCACCTCTTCGATCCCCTCGCGGATCTTCTCGTCGACCTGCTCGCCGACTATCCGGTCGGAGCCGACGTTCGAGGTCATGATCAGGACCGTGTTGGTGAAGCTGACGGTGCGGCCCTGGCCGTCGGTCAGGCGGCCGTCGTCCATAATCTGCAGCAGGGTGTTGAAGACGTCGGGGTGGGCCTTCTCGATCTCGTCGAGGAGGACGACGGCGTAGGGGCGGCGGCGCACCGCCTCGGTCAGCTGCCCGCCCTCCTCGTAGCCGACGTAGCCGGGGGGCGCGCCGATCAGCCGCGCGACGGTGTGCTTCTCCATGTACTCGGACATGTCGAGGCGGACGATCGCCTGCTCGGAGTCGAACATGAACTCGGCCAGCGCCTTTGCCAGCTCGGTCTTGCCGACGCCGGTCGGGCCGAGGAAGAGGAAGCTGCCGATCGGGCGGTTCGGGTCCGAGAGCCCGGCCCGCGAGCGCCGCAGCGCGTTGGAGACGGCGGCGATCGCCTCCTCCTGGCCGATCACCCGGTCGTGCAGCCGCTCCTCCATCTGGATCAGCTTCTGGACTTCGCCCTCCATCAGGCGGCTGACCGGGATCCCGGTCCATTTGGCGACGACCTCGGCGACGTCCTCCTCGGTGACTTCGTCGGCCAGCATCGTGCCGCCGCCGGAGTGCACCTCCTCCAGCCGTGCCTGACCGGCGGCGATCTCCTTTTCCAGCTCGGGGATCTCGCCGAATTTCAGTTCGGCGGCGCGTTCGAGGTTGGTCTCCCGTTCGGCCTGCTCGACCTCGCGGTTCAGCTCCTCGAGGCGACCGCGCGCCTGGTTGATCTGCTCGATCGGCTCTTTCTCGTTCTGCCAGCGGGTGCGCAGCTCCGAGGCCTCCTCGCGCAGGTTGGCGAGGTCCTCCTCGAGCGCCTCGCGCCGCGCCTTGGAGGCCTCGTCGGTCTCCTTCTTCAGCGCCTCGCGCTCGATCTCCAGCTGCTGGATCCGCCGCTCGACCTCGTCGATCTCGGTCGGCACCGAGTCGATCTCGATCTTCAGCCGCGAGGCCGCCTCGTCGATCAGGTCGATCGCCTTGTCGGGCAGGAAGCGGTCGGCGATGTAGCGCTCCGAGAGGGTCGCGGCGGCGACGATCGCCGAGTCGGAGATGCGGACGCCGTGGTGGTTTTCGTAGCGCTCCTTCAGCCCGCGCAGGATCGCGATCGTGTCGTTCATGTCGGGCTCGCCGACCAGCACCGGCTGGAAGCGCCGCTCCAGCGCCGCGTCTTTCTCGATGTGCTTGCGGTACTCGTCGAGGGTGGTCGCCCCGACCGCGCGCAGCTCGCCGCGGGCCAGCATCGGCTTCAGCAGGTTGGCGGCGTCGACCGCGCCTTCGGCGGCGCCGGCGCCGACGATCGTGTGGAGCTCGTCGAGGAAGAGGACGATCTGGCCCTCGGCCTGCTGCACCTCGTTCAGCACCGCTTTCAGCCGCTCCTCGAACTCGCCCCGGTATTTGGAGCCGGCGAGCAGCGAGCCGATGTCGAGCGCGATCACTCGGCGGTCGCGCAGGCTCTCGGGCACGTCGCCCTTGACGATCCGCTGCGCCAGCCCCTCGACGATCGCCGTCTTGCCAACCCCGGGGTCGCCGATCAGCACCGGGTTGTTCTTGGTCCGGCGGGAGAGGACCTGGATCACGCGGCGGATCTCCTCGTCGCGGCCGATCACCGGGTCGAGCCGGCCGCTCTCGGCCTCCGCGGTCAGGTCGCGGCCGAATTTCTCCAGCGCCTGGGCGTTGTCCTCGGCGTTCGGCGAGGTGACCTTGGCGGGGCCCTGGACGGCCTTGACCGCCCGCTCCAGCTCGTCGGCGTCGGGCAGCAGGTCGGAGACGCCGGAGCCGTCCTCGGCCAGCGCCAGCAGCAGGTGGCCGACGGTGATGTAGCTGTCGCCGAGCTTCGCCATCGCCGCCTCGGCCCCGCGCAGAACCCGCGCCAGGTTCGAGGACATCTGCGGCTCGGCGCCGTCGCCGAGCGTCGGCAGCTTGGCGACCGCCTCCTGCGCCTGCGCTCGCGCCGTCGCCGGGTCGGCGCCGACCTTCTGCAGGACCGGGATCGCCATCCCTTCGGTCTGGTCGAGCAGCGCCAGCAGCAGGTGGGCCGAGGCGATCTCCGAATTGCGACCGGCGCGCGCCAGCTCCTGCGCCGCCGCGACCGCTTCCCGCGATTTCTCCGTGAACCTGTCTGCCTGCATCAGCCCGTCTCTCCGTTCCTCTTCCGGTTCTCCAGTTCCGCGACCCGTTTGCGCAGCCGCTCGCCTTCGGCCCGCAGCTTCTGCACCTGCGCTTCCAGCGCCAGCACGATTTCCACTCCGGCGAGGTTCAGCCCTTCGGCGGTCATCTGCTGGATCCGCCGCAGCCGTTCGACGTCGCGCTGGGAGTAGAGCCGGGTGTTCTTCGGCGAGCGCTTCGGCTCGATCAGCCCGCGCTGCTCATAGGTCCGCAGCGTCTGCGGGTGCATCTCGGCCAGCTCGGCGGCGACCGAGATCATGAACACGCCCTGCTCCTCGTCGAAGGTCGCTTTGACGGTGCGGCGGTAGGTCGCCATCAGACACCCGCCTTGCGCAGCAGCTCGGCCCGCGGGTCGGCCCCGTTCAGCGCCTCGGCCAGCTTCTCGACCGCCTCGCTCTGCTCCTCGCTGAGCTCGTCCGGGACCGCGATCTCCAGGCGGTAGCGGATGTCACCGCGACCGGCGCCCTTCGGCTTCGGCGGGCCCTCGCCGCGCAGCCTCTGGACCGTCCCGTGCTTGGTCCCGGGGGCGACCTTGATCTTCTTCGTCCCGTTCAGCGTCGGCACCTCGATCGTGCCGCCGCGCAGCGCCTCGGGGATCGAGATCGGCACCGTCACCTCGAGGTTGCCGCCGTCGAGCCGTTTGAAGACCGGGGAGGAGGCGACCCGCGTGGTCACGTAGAGGTCGCCGGGAGGGCCGCCACGGGGGCCGTCCTCGCCCTTGCCGGCGAGCCGGATCCGGGTGCCGTTCTTGACCCCAGCGGGGATGTTGACCTTGTAGCGCTTGTTCTGCTGGGTGAGGCCGGAGCCGCCGCAGGTCGGGCAGGGGTCCTCGATGATCTGGCCGGCGCCGCCGCACAGCGAGCAGGGCTGGCTGATCGAGAAGAAGCCCTGGCCCTGGGCCTCGACCCCGCGGCCTTCGCAGCGCGGGCAGGTGGAGGATCCGGTGCCGGGTTTGGCGCCGCTGCCGTGGCAGGTCGTGCAGCGGCTCTGCTTGGGGACGGTGACGCTGATCTGGGTGCCCTCGATCGCCTGGTCGAAGCTGAGCTGGACCTCGGTCTCGAGGTCACGGCCGCGGACCTGCTGCGTCTGCGCCCGCCCCCCGCTGCCGCGGTTGAACATGCCGCCGAGGATGTCGCCGAAGTCGAAGCCGCCGAAGCCGCCAGGGCCGGTCCCGAACGGCGCCTGGCCGCCCTGGCCGAAGCCGGCGAAGACGCCGCCCTCGTCGTACTCCTTGCGCTTCTCGGCGTCGCCGAGGACGTCGTAGGCGGCGGAGACCTCCTTGAATCGCTCCTCGGCCGCCGCGTCGCCCGGGTTGCGGTCAGGGTGGTACTGCCGGGCGAGCTTCCGGTAGGCCTTCTTGATCTCCTCCTCGGTCGCCTTCTTGGAGACGCCGAGCGTCTTGTAGAGCTCGTCTGCCACTCGTCTCCTAGCTGCTGACCACCACGCGGGCGGGTCGGATCAGTTGCTCGTCAAGCGTGTAGCCCTTCTGCATTACCTCGACGACGATCCCGCTCTCGGTTCCGTCCACGGCCTGGGTCGAGAGGGCTTCGTGTTTGGTGGGATCGAACTTGTCGCCTTTGGGGTCGACCGCTTCGATCCCGTTCCGCGACAGCGTCTCCCGAAGCCCGCCGAGGACCATCTCGACTCCCGAAGAGAGACCCTCGTCATCGCCAGCTGCCTCCAAAGCCCGCTCGAGGTTGTCGACCGCGTCGATCACGCCCCGCGCCATCTCCGCCTTCCCCCGAGCCTGCGCGGCTTGAAGGTCAGCAGCGACCCGCTTGCGGAAGTTCTCGAAGTCAGCCTTGGTCCGCTTGGCAAGTTCCAGATACTCATCCCGCTCTTTCTGCGCCTCTCCGAGAAGGGCATCGAAGTCCGCTTCAACCTCGCGAGCCCCGGACTCATCGGCCTCTCCCGTGGGTGGCGTGGTAGGGGGGACCCCCTCCTGCCGCGCAGGAGGGGGTGGGTCCCCTGCCGCGACAGGACCCGCGGGCCGGGGCTCGTCAGTCCCTGAACCGTCCTGAGGATGCGTCATTTGCCGTCCTCGTCAACCACCTCGGCGTCGACGACCTCCTCCTCATCGGAGGCAGTCCCGTTCTCGGCATTGCCGTCCCCGGCCGCCGACTCGGCCGAAGCCGCGGCGTAGATCTGCTCGGAGACCTTGGTCATCGCCGTGTTCAACGCCTCGAGCTTCGAGTCGAGCTCCTCTTTCGAACCGCTCTCCAGCGAGCTGCGCACGTCGGTGACCGCGGCCCGCACCTCCTCCTTGGAGGCGTCGTCGACTTTGTCGCCCGCGTCCTCCAGCGCTTTCTCCGCCTGGTAGGCCGCGTTCTCGGCCAGGTTCCGCGACTCGGCCAGCTCGCGCTGCTGACGGTCCTCGTCGGCGTGCGCCTCGGCGTCGGAGACCATGCTCTGGATTTCCTCGTCGGAGAGCCCGGAGCCGGATTTGATCTCGATCTTCTGCTCTTTACCGGTGCCTTTGTCCTGGGCGGCGACGCTGATGATCCCGTTGGCGTCGATGTCGAAGGTGACCTCGATCTGCGGGATGCCGCGCGGCGCCGGCGGGATGCCGGTGAGCTGGAATTTGCCCAGGCTCTTGTTGCCGCTGGCCATCTCGCGCTCGCCCTGCAGGACGTGGATCTCGACCGAGGGCTGATTGTCGTCGGCGGTCGAGAAGACCTCCGACTTCTTCGTCGGGATCGTCGTGTTGCGCTCGATCAGCTTCGTCATCACACCGCCTTTGGTCTCGATCCCCAGCGTCAGCGGGGTGACGTCGAGCAGCAGCACGTCCTTGACGTCGCCGGCCAGCACGCCGGCCTGGATCGCAGCGCCGACGGCAACGACCTCGTCCGGATTGACGCCCTGGTGCGGCTCCTTGCCGGTCAGCTCCTTGACCTTGTCGCGGACCGCCGGCATCCGGGTCATGCCGCCGACGAGGACGACGTGGTCGACCTCGGTGTCGGCGTCTTTCAGCGCCTGTTTGACCGGCCCGACCACGCGGTCGAGCAGCTCGCCGGTCAGCTCGTTCAGCTTCGAGCGGCTGAGCTTCAGGTCGAGGTGCTTCGGCTGCCCCTCGACGGCGGTGATGAAGGGCAGGTTGATCTGCGTCTCCTGGGTCGAGGAGAGCTCGATCTTCGCCTTCTCGGCTGCCTCGTAGAGGCGCTGCAGCGAGTTCTTGTCGGCCGCGAGGTCGACACCCTGGTCGCGCTTGAACTCGGCGACCAGCCACTCGACGATCGCTTTGTCCCAGTTGTCGCCGCCGAGGTGGTTGTCGCCGGCGGTCGCTTTGACTTCGAAGGCGCCTTCGCCGATGTCCAACACCGAGACGTCGAAGGTGCCGCCGCCGAGGTCGAAGACGAGGATCGCGTGGTCGGCCTCCTCTTTGTCGAGGCCGTAGGCGAGCGAGGCGGCGGTCGGCTCGTTGATGATCCGCTTGACGTCGAGGCCGGCGATCTTGCCGGCGTCCTTGGTCGCCTGCCGCTGGTCGTCGTTGAAGTAGGCCGGGACGGTGATCACGGCGCTGTCGACGGTCTCGCCGAGCTTCGCTTCGGCGTCCGCTTTCAGCTTTTGGAGGATCATCGCGCTGATCTCCGGCGGGCTGTACTGCTTGCCGCGCGCGTCGACCCGGACGTCGCCGTTGGGGCCGGCCTCGACCGTGTACGGGACGATCGTCTCCTCCTCTTTGACTTCGGACTCCTTGCGGCCCATGAAGCGCTTGATCGAGAAGATCGTGTTCTCCGGGTTCATCACCGCCTGGCGTTTGGCGACGGTGCCGACCAGGCGCTCGCCGCTCTCGGCGAACGCGACCACGGACGGGGTCGTGCGCCCGCCCTCGGCGTTCTCCAGAACGGTGGGCTCGCCGCCCTCCATCACCGCCACGCACGAGTTGGTCGTGCCGAGGTCGATTCCGATCGTCTTTGCCACTTTCTGCATACCTCCAGGGGTTTCGTTAGTCAAGCTATAGAAATCTAAGTGGCAGTATGGCAGATCGTGAAGGGATTGCAAGCACGCGAAAGCGGGCGCCGGCGGCGCCCGCTTCCCCCCGTTCGCGTCAGACAGACCTAGCGGAGCAGATCGAGGGCGCTGAACAGCCCCGCGTGGTCGGAGTCCCAGTAGCCGTTGGTCTTGCTGCGGCCGGTGACCTTCGAGGTCAGCAGCTTCACCTTCTTGGGGCTGCTGGTCATGATGTGGTCGACCTTGTGGTTCATCTCGGCGTTGCTGCCGGTTTTGAGGTCGTAGGAGCTGTCGATGCAGCACCCGGTCGGTTTACTCGCCGCCCGCTCGCGGAAGCCGGCTTTGGTCATCACCTGGTAGGCCTGCCCGTCGCCCGGCTTGACTTCGGTCTTGACGTCGGAGTTGAGGTCGCCGAGCAGGATCACCGGCAGGCCGCTGGTCGCGGGGCCGCCCGGTTCGACCAGCTCGGAGGCCTGCTGGGCGCGGACGCTCGGGTATTCCGCCTCGTTGTCGAAGGCCTCGAGATGGGTGTTGACGAAGTGGAACTTCTTGCTGCCGCGGACCTTGGCGTCGACGCTGGTCCAGCCGCGGGTGACGCTGATTTCTTTGCTGCCGGCGACTTTGACGACAAGCAGGTGGCTGAAGTTGCCGCTCTTCGGGTTGGAGGTGGCGACGCCCGAGTGCAGTCGCTTGAGGATCACGTCGCGCATCGTCAGCCGGGCGTTGGTCTCGGCGTTAGCGAGCACGCCCTGGCCGCCGCCGGGGCCGTCGCCCGGGACGCCGTTGGCGTTGGCCGGGGCCTCGAAGTCGAACTCGTCCTGGACGACGACGGGCTTGTAGAGGGCTTTTTTCTTGTTCAGCTGCGCCATCAGCAGCTGCAGGAAGTCGTACTTGACCGTGGTCGCTTCCGGCTTGCCGGAGAAGACCGGGCCGAGCGAGGGCGGAGCGGTGCGCCACAGCGCCACCTCCTGCAGGCCGACCAGGTCGGGCTCGTTCTGCAGGATCTCCTTGGCCAGCCCTTTGGCGCGGACCGGGAAGTTGGTCGCTTCGACCTGGCGGTAGATCCCGCCGTTGGCTTCGATGAATTCCGAGGTCGATTTGGATTCGATCGCCGGCGTCAGGTCGGCGCCGAGATAGAGGTTGCGCGTCATCACGTTGACGAGCGAGCCTCGGGCCTTGGCCTGGGCGATGCCGGCGAAAGCGGTGCAGGCGAGTGCGATCGCCAGCAGCGCGACCGCCGTGATCCGGGTCGGTGCGGTTCGGTGAGTCAAGTCGGAGCTCCTCCTGGTTCGCCGCTCCCCTCGCGAGCGGTCTGGATGTGACGGCGCTCCCGCGGGCCTGGAGCCCAACGCCTTACATCTTGTTAACCCAGCTTAAGCGAGTTCGAATCGCTGCCGGGGAGGAACTCGTTCAGCCCTCGCCGGCGGTGCGAGCGACGAATTCGGAGACCTCTTCGGCCTGCTCCTGGTTGAGGATGCCGGCCGGCATCCGCCCCGTCGTGGTCGAGCTGTCGACGCCGTTTTCGATCGCGTTGAGGACCCGGCCCTTGGTCGACTTGATCGTCGTCTCGACCGTTTCCTTGTCGCCTTCCGGCGGCCCGTTGGGCGCCAGCAGTTCGTCGAGGTTGGGGCCGTAGTTGCCGTCGGTGCCGGCGCTGTAGAGCGTGTGGCAGGTGCCGCAGTTGGTGACGAACAGGGACTGGGCCCCCTCCAGGCTCGCCGGCACCTTGTCCTCGCCGGTCTCGCCGTCGCCCTTGGCGCGGAAGGCCGCGAAGGGGATGACGACCGCGAGGACGAGGACCAGGACCCCGAACCAGATGAAGGTGCGCTTGCTCATAAGGCGGCGCGGATATTACTGGCGCCCGCCACGGGGCGGCTGTCCCGGCAGGGCGCCGCGGTTCTCCCGGTACCACGGGCACATCCGCCGCAGGGGGCACTCGCCGCAACGGGGTTTGGGCCGGCAGACCGCCCTGCCGTGGCGGATCAGGTTGACGTGGAGCTCGTGCGCGTCCTCCGGCGGCACCACCGCGAGCATCTCGTCGTGGGCCTTCTCGAAGGAGGCCTTGGCGGGGAAGAGGCCGAGGCGGCCGCCGACCCGGTGGACGTGGACATCGACCGGGATCTCCGGGATCCCCCAGGTGAAGATCAGGACGCAGGCGGCGGTTTTGCGGCCGACGCCGGGCAGGTCGAGGAGGAACTCCAGCGACTCCTCGCGGGGGGCGGTCTCGGTCCAGTCGAGGTCCGGCGGGTCGCCGAGGCGTTCGAGGATCGCCTGGATCCGCGGCGCCTTCTGCTTCGCCAGGCCGCCGGGGCGGATCGCGTCCTCGAGCGCGCCGAGCGGCGCGTCGCGCACCTCCTCCCAGGTGGGGAAGCGCTCCAGCAGCGCCGCGTAGGCGACGTCGCGGTTGCGGTCGTTGGTGTGCTGGGAGAGGACCGTCTTGACCAGCTCGCCGACCGGGTCACCGTGCGGCTCCTCAGTGGGCACGCCATAGGTCTCCCGCAGGCGGTCCCGGATCGCCCGCACCCGCCGCTTGTCCGGCCGCTTCCAGCTCACCGGCGCCACCCTATTGAGCCGTTAACGGCCGGGCTACAATTGGCTGTTCGTGTCCCGTTCCTTTGCCGCAATCACCGCTCGCCTGCCCAAGGGGTGGGGCGACCTCGGGCGACAGGTCGTCGTGCTCGTCGGCGTCGACCTCGCCTACACCGCCGTGCGCGGAATCGCCGACGGCGAGAGGTCGATCGCGATGACGCATGGCCAGCAGGTGATCGATTTCGAGCGCGCGACCCACACCTTCTTCGAGCCCAGCCTGCAGGCGTTCTTCCTGCCCGCCCAGGGCCTGATCGACGTCGCCAACCAGATCTACCTCAACGCCCAGTTCTCGATCGCGCTCGGGTTCCTGGTCTGGCTCTACCTCTTCCGCAACGAGTCCTACTACTTCGTGCGCAACATGTTCGTCGTCTCGATGGGGCTGGCGCTGGTCGGCTACTCGCTCTTCCCGACCGCGCCGCCGCGGATGTACCCCCAGTACGGCTTCGTCGACACCCTCAACGCCTTCGCCGGAGTGAACCACGACTCGGCGCTGGCGAAGAGCTTCATCAACCCCTACGCGGCGGTGCCGAGCATGCACTGCGCCTTCGCGATGATGATCGGCGTCAGCGGGGTCAGGGTCTGCCGCAGCTGGTGGGCGAAAGGCTGGTGGGCCTTCTGGCCGCTGCTCGTCTCCTGGGTGACGATCGTCACCGCCAACCACTACTGGGCCGACGCCGCGCTCGGCTGGATGGTCGCGCTCTGCGCCGCCCTCGCCGCCCAGCGCCTCGCCCAGGCCCGGCCCGAAGCCTGGGCGTTCCGGGCGCCCGGCCGCGCCCCGGCCCCGCAAGAGGCCGAGGCGTAATACCCTCAGCGCGAATGGGACCCTCCGCGCCCCCGCGGCGCAGTAACCGTGCCGGTGCCCGCAACGGGCAGGAGCTCCGCTCCTACGCCCGCGACCGGCTGATCGAGTCGCGGCTGACCCCGAACGCGATCTCGATGGTCGGCCTGCTCGGCAACCTGGTCGCCGCCGCGCTCGTCACCCAGCGCCTCTTCTTCCTCGCCGGGGTCGCCTTCGTGCTCGGCTCGGTGATGGACACGCTCGACGGCCGCTACTCGCGGATGTCCGGCAAGGGGACCATGTTCGGCGCCTTCCTCGACTCGACCCTCGACCGAATCGAGGAGGGGATCGTGCTCGCCGCGGTCGCCGGCTACTTCGCCGTCGAAGGCGACGACGTCGCCGCGGCGATGTGCGTGGTCGCGGTGCTCTTCTCGCTGATGGTCTCCTACACCCGCGCCCGGGCCGAGGCGCTGGGGGTCGAATGCAAGGTCGGTTTGGCCACCAGGCCCGTCCGCGTGGTGATACTTTCGATCGGCCTGATCTTCGCCAAGGGCGCCGGCATCGGCGATTTCGAGCTGCTGGCGCCGGCGGTCTACGCCATCGCCGCCTTGACGATATTCACCACTTTTCAGCGGGTATGGCATGTAAGGAACGAGCTTTCCGGCGAGGTCTCCGGCGTCAAGGACGACGGCGGCGGCGCGGAGGACGTGTAACCAGCGAAGCCGCAAGGTGTCTAGAGCCACCCAGCGCAATCCAGGAGGACTTCGAATCTCATGAGTGAAAACGGAGCAAACGGCCACACGAACGGCGTCGGCCGCGGGGACGAGAAGGTCCGCGTCGCGATCGTCGGCGTCGGCAACTGCGCCAACAGCTTCATCCAGGGCGTCCAGTACTACAAGGACGCGGACCCGGGCGACGAAGTTCCGGGCCTGATGCACGTCGACCTCGGTGGCTACCACGTCCGCGACGTCGAGTTCGTCGCCGCCTTCGACATCGACGCCGAGAAGGTCGGCAAAGACCTCGGCGAGGCGATCTGGTCGGGGCAGAACGACACGATCAAGTTCGCCGACGTGCCGAACATGGGGATCACCGTCCAGCGCGGCATGACCCACGACGGCCTCGGCAAGTACCTGAAAGAGAAGATCACCAAAGCTCCGGGCGAAACCGCGGACGTCGTCGGCATCCTCAAGGAGACCAAGGCCGACGTTCTCGTCTGTTACCTGCCGGTCGGCTCCGAGGAGGCGACCAAGTGGTACGTCGAGCAGGCGCTCGCCGCCGGCGTCGGCTTCGTCAACTGCCTGCCGGTCTTCATCGCCCGCGAGGACTACTGGGACAAGCGCTTCCAGGATGCCGGCCTGCCGATCATCGGCGACGACATCAAGAGCCAGGTCGGGGCGACGATCGTCCACCGCTCGCTTGCGCGCCTGTTCCATGACCGCGGCGTGCGGCTGGAGCGGACCAGCCAGCTGAACGTCGGCGGCAACATGGACTTCTACAACATGCTCGAGCGCGAGCGGCTGGACTCGAAGAAGATCTCGAAGACCAACGCCGTCACCTCGATCATGGGGCACGAGCTGCCGCCCGAGAACGTCCACGTCGGCCCCTCCGACTACGTGCCGTGGCTGACCGACCGCAAGTGGGCGCACATCCGCCTCGAGGGCAAAGCCTTCGGCGACGTGCCGCTGACCGCCGAGCTGAAGCTCGAGGTCTGGGACTCGCCGAACTCCGCCGGCGTCGTCATCGACGCGGTGCGGCTGATCAAGCTGGCGCTCAACAACGGCGTCGCCGGCCAGCTCGACGGGCCTTCCAGCTACCTGATGAAGAGCCCGCACAGCCAGCGCCCCGACGACGAGGCCCGCGAACAGACGGAGGAGTTCATCGCCGCCAACAAGCGCGGCAAGAGCCTTCCGGGCACCCAGGCTGAGACGCCCAGCACTGCTCAGGCCTAAAGTTCCGGCGTGACTTCCGCGCCGCTGTCGATCGCCCAGGTCTTTCCGGTTCGCCGGAGCGGGGCGAACCCGGCGGCGCGGTTCGCCGGCGCCCTCTCCGAGGAGCTGGAGCGGCGCGGGCACGAGGTGCTGCGGATCAAGACCGGAGACCCGGTCAAACGGCTGCTGAAATCGCGGTCGCTGGACATCGTCCACGTCCACGATCCGTTTGCGCCGAGCGCCCCCTCGGCGGCGCTGCGGCACTCCTTCTCCCTCAACGTCGCCACCTTCCACGCCCCGCAGGAGCGGGTGCTCTCCACCCAGGTGGCGCGGCCGTTCGTGGAGATCTTCTTCGGCCGCATCGACGCCCGGACGGTCACCCGGCCGCAGACGGCGGAGCTGCTGGAACGTTTCTTTCCGGCCGGCTACGAGCAGGTCGGGGACGCGGCCTCGTTCAACGGGGCGGGAGGTGAGCCCGATTGGGCAGATGTTGCCGACGAGCTGGAAGCGATCTACCGCCGCTTGCTGGCCAGGCGCCACGACCCGACCGGCGACCCCGAGGTGCGCGAGCGGATTGCGGACCGGCCGCTGATCGAGGTCGACCTGCACATGCACACCGACCACTCCGGCGACTGCGCCACCCCGGTCGACGTCCTCATCAACACCGCCCGGGACCGGGGGCTGGGGGCGATCGCGATCACCGACCACAACGAGGTCTCCGGAGCGCTGGAGGCGCGCAAGCTGGCCGAAGAGCTGGGCGACATCAAGGTGATCGTCGCCGAGGAGGTGAAGACCGCCGAGCAGGGCGAGGTGATCGGCCTCTTCCTGGAGGAGAAGATCCCGAAGGGGCTGACGATGGCGGAGACGATCCGGGAGATCCGGGCCCAGGGCGGGCTGGTCTACGTGCCGCACCCCTTCGACCGCTTCCACTCGGTCCCCGACTACGAGCACCTGCTGGACATCGTCGAGGAGATCGACCTGCTGGAGGTCTTCAACCCGCGGGTGGCGGTGACCTCGTTCAACGAGGAGGCGGTGCGGTTTGCGGCCAAGTACCGGATCGTCCCCGCCGCCGGCTCCGACAGCCACGTCGCCCAGGGGCTCGGCAGCGTGCGGCAGCGGATCCACGACTTCGACGGGCCGGCGGAGTTCCTGGAGGCGATGCGCGGTGCCGACATCACCCGCAAGCACAAGAACCTCGTCTACGTCCAGACCCTGAAGTTCCTGCAGACGACGGGGCGGCCGAAGGCGCCGAAAC
This sequence comes from Solirubrobacterales bacterium, assembly GCA_035634815.1. Classification (GTDB taxonomy): domain Bacteria; phylum Actinomycetota; class Thermoleophilia; order Solirubrobacterales; family 70-9; genus VAYN01. The sequence continues at coordinate 24,449 of DASQCF010000009.1, forward strand.
GGCGGGTGCCGAACGCGAAACCGGTGCGGGGCGGCCGGCCCCGGCGGCGCAAAGAAGGGCGCCGCACGAGCAAGTCCTGATGCAGACGGACCGTCGCAAAGGAGCCGCGCCCGCCTCGTCAAAGAGTGCCCCGATGCGCAGCATCGACGACGAGATACGTGAGAAGTACCTGGAGCGGGCGATCCGCGAGCTCAACCAGATGAGCCGCGAAGTCCAGGAGTGCCCGCACTGTCCGCGCGGCAAACTGATGCCGGTTCTCGGCTCCGGCCACCCGCAGGCCGACGTCTTCATGCTCAAGCACGCGCCGCTGGCCTCGGAGATCGAGGAGGGGGTCGCCTTCTACGGCCGCTCCGGCAACGCGCTGATGAAAAGCTTCAAACGCCTCGGCATCGACCCGCTCGGCGTCTACGGCACCCTCTGCGTCAAATGCCCGATCGCCGAGCCCGACCTCGCCCCCGGCGAGTGCGTCGGCCGCCTGGTCGAGGAGCTGGCGATCGTGCAGCCGAAGATCGTCGTCGTCATGGGCGAACCCGCCCTCCGCGTCCTCAACGGCCTCAGCGTCCCCCTCTCCCGCCCGATCGAGCAGCGCGAGGGCGAGATCCAGGCCTTCACCCCCACCATCGACGCCCTCTACGTCCCGGACATCGACGCCTCCCTCGACGAAGAGGGCGCCAAGCAGCGCTTCTGGCGAGCCTTCAAGACGCTCGGCGAGTGGTACGACGACCTGCCGCCGTACTGAGAGCCTTCTGCATAGCTGCATCATGATGTTAAAGTGCAGTTATGGCGAAGACGCGGACCACGCTGACCGTCGATAAAGAGGTCCTGCGCGCGGTTCGGATCAAGGCTGCCCGCACGGGCAAGCGCGATTCCGAGGTGATCGAGGAATCGCTGCGGCGGGATCTCGGGCTCGACGAGCTGGAGCGGATTTGGGCGCGGGTGAAACCAGTGCCGGAAGACGACGACGGCCTCGCGCTGGCTTACGAGGAGCTGCACGCGATGCGCAGGGAGAAGGGTGCGGCGGGCGGTACTTGATCCTGGCGTTCTGATCTCTGCTCTGATCAAGCCCACCGGTCCTCCGGCAATGCTCCTGGCACAGGCCCACGGAGCCGGCTTTGAGCTGATCATCTCCCCGCTGCTCTTGGAGGAGTTGGAGGGGGTCCTGCTCCGAAAGAAGTTCCGCCGCTACGCGACTGTCGAGGATGTAGCTGGTTATCTCGCCTTCATCCGGCGGCAGGGGACGCTGGTTCGCGACCCTGACCAACCCGCGCCGTTGCCGTGCTCTGACCCGAAGGACGAGTACCTGCTCGCCCTCGCCTATGGGCAGAAAGCGGTTCTCGTTACGGGTGACTCACACCTGCTGGGGCTCAGCGGGGGCGCTCCGATCTGTGGGCCGGCGGACTTTCGCGCGAGCTAGCCGCCGTGTGGCGCAATTAGGAGTGGGGTGCTGCGGCCGCGGCGAGGGCGGTCATTGGCTCGACCTTTGCTGAGGCCAGGCCCCTGACGACGATCGTGTCGAGGGGGCCCTCGTAGGCGGACAGCTGGCGCTGGGCGTCTTCGCTGTCGGCGGCGGCGACGCCGACCGTGCCCTCGGGCTCTGCGAGGCGGTCGAAGTGGTCTCGGTAGCCCTTGTGGAGGTCGCGGTAGAAGGACTCCTCCTTGGCGAGGCGCTCCGCCGCGTCGGGGCCGACGGCGGTGCGGACGTAGCCGAAGACCGGGGGCGTGGGGCGGCCGGTGTCCGCGGCGCCGGCTTCTACCTTGGCGCGGGCGCCGGCGGCGAAGCCCGGGGTCATCCAGTTGAAGAAGACGCCGTCGTAGGCGCTGCCGGCGAGTTCGCACATCTTCGGGCCCATCGCGGCGAGCACCAGTTTCACGTCGGGGAGCAGGCGGCGCAGCTCGGGCAGCTGCTCGCGCATCGCCGTCAGCGGCTTCTTGTTGAAGCCCGCCCCGACCCCGAGCCAGAGCCTGGCCGGGTCGATGCCGAACTCCTCGACGTCGGCGGCGATCTGCTCGGGCGGGGTGCGGTCGAGGGCGATCACGGCGACGCCGAGATCGATCGCCGGCGCCGCGGCGGCGAACTCGGCCAGCGTCGCCAGGCCTTTGGCGCCGGGATGGTCGTTGGACCAGACCGAGTCGTAGCCGAGCTCGGCGCAGCGGGCCGCCAGCGGCCGCGCTACCTCCGGGTCCAGCCCCGCCGCGACTCCGAAGGCGCGGCCCATCAGGCGTCGCCTCCGCCGTCGGCGGTCGCCCCGGCATCGGGCTGCGCGGCGCCGCGGCGTGCCGCCTGGCGCTCGAAAAGGGCGACGCACTCGATGTGGGGAGTCTGGGGAAACATGTCGACAGGCCGCACGCGGGCGAGCTTATAACCGGCCTCTCCCAGCTGAGCGGCGTTGGGCGCCAGCGTCGTCGGGTTGCAGGAGACGTAGACGATCTTCTCCGCCTCGCACTCGAGCACCCGGCGGACGATCTTCTGCGAGAGCCCGGCCCGCGGCGGGTCGACGACGACTACGTCGGGCCGGCCGGCCTTCTCGACCAGCGGCCGCACCCCGGTGCGCGCGTTGGCGGCCATGAAGTGGGCGTTCCCGATCTTGTTGCGCCGCGCGTTGCGCTCGGCGTCGGCGATCGCCTCGGGGACGATCTCCAGCCCCCAGACCTCGCCCGCCTGCGCGGCCATCGTCAGCCCGATCGTGCCGATCCCACAGAAGAGGTCGAAGACCCGCTCGCGCCCGCTCAGCCCGGCGAACTCCGCCGCGACCGCGTAGAGGCGCTCGGCCATCTCGGTGTTGGTCTGGAAGAAGGCGCCGTGGGACATCTCCAGCTTCAGGCCGCAGAGCTCCTCGCGGAGGCGCTCGGCGCCGAGGACCCCGGTCGGGCCGTCACTGCCGCCCGACTCGGCCTCGACGATCGTGTGCAGGTCGACCGGTGGTCGCGGGAAGCGCGCTTTGACCGTCACCAGCCGCGTCTGCAACTGGCCGGTGCGCCGGCCCTCGCGCACCGCCAGGTTGCGCAGGACGCCGCGGCCGCCGCGCCGGTCGAAGGCGGGAATCGATTCCTCCCGCGCCCACTCGCGCACCGCGTTCCGCGCCTCGTTGCCCGCCGCCGAGCCGAGGTGGCAGTCGTCGACGTCGACGATCAGGTCCCAGCGGCCGCGGGCGTGGAAGCCGAGCGCCAGCCCCTCGTCGCTTTCGCCGAAGCTGTATTCGAGCTTGTTGCGGTAGCGCCACTGCTCGAGGGCCGGGACGATCTCCTCGGTCTCGAACCCGTCGAGGCCGCCGATCCGCCGCAGCGCGTCGTCGACCTGCTCCTGCTTGTAGGCGAGCTGGCGCTCGTAGGCGAGGCCCTGCAGCGGCGCCCCGGGGCAGGGCTCGCCGCCGTGGACGCAGGTGTCCGGCAGGCGCTCCTCGGAGGCGCGGACCAGCTCGACGGCCCGCGCCTCGGCGAAGCGCTTCTTCGATTTCGTCACCTCGGCGCGGACCCGGTCCCCCGGCAGCGCTCCGGTGACGAAGACGACGAAGCCCCCGGCACGGGCCACGCCCCGGCCGCCGAAGGCGAGCGAGTCGATCTCCAGATCGAGCAGCTCGCCCCGGCGCGGAGCGCGCGGCTTGGTGGTGCCGGGGGCCGACTCCACCTACGGCAGCGCTTTGCGCGCCTGATTGACCAGCCGCTCGAGTTCTTTGATCAGCGAGTCGCGCTGTTTCCTGCCTTTTTTCACCAGGTCGGTGAGCAGTTTCTCGGCGTCGCTGCGGGTCATCCGGCCGCGTTTGACGGCGTCGTCGACGACGTCCTGGATGCGGTCGCGGCTCAGGGTCACGCTCTGCTCGAGGCTCTCGCGGAACTGCGCGACGCTCTTGTCGAGGCCACTGGTCGCTTTGCTGGAAGACCGTTTGGCCGAGGCTTTGGCTTTCGAAGCTTTTTTCGCGGCGCGTTTTTTCGTGCCTTTTTTGGCGGAGCGTTTTTTCGAAGCCGGTTTCGCGGCGGCTTTTTTCGCAGCTTTTTTCGGCGCCGCTTTTTTAGCTTTGGCTTTGGCTTTCGATTTCGCTTTCGTCGCTTTTTTCGCTTTCGACGATTTGGCTTTTTTCTCCGCCATCAGTTCTGCCTCCGGTTGGTTGACCGCTGGGTGGAGACCGACTATCTCAATTCCGCAGGAGGTGTGGCTCTTCCGCAAGGAACCGTGCCTGAACCGGTGCATGATCGGAGAGCCGCACAGCGCGCCCGTCGAGCGGCAGCTCGCGCGCCTCGGGCGGCCAGCGGGTCGGCGGCTCGACCACCTCAAGGCCGCGGCAGAGGATGTGGTCGATCGCGTCCGGCGCCGTCGTCGGCGCCAGCCCGAACTCGTCGCGCAGCCGCTCGAAGACGCGCGGCTGCTTGCCCGGCCGCAGGTTGAGGTCGCCGCCGAAGACGAGCGGCGCGCTGGCCGCCCACTCCAGCGCCGCCCGCGCCGCCTTGACCACGTCCTCGGCCGCCAGCTTCGGCCAGTCGTTGGTGGCGTGCAGGTTGGCGACGCAGATGCCGGAGGCGGTGCGGACGAAGCCCATCGCCCGGCGCTCGGGCTCGCCTTCGTGGATCGCCATCTCGCGCCGCTCGGCGATCCCGCCGAGCTTGCCCGGCACCCGGACCAGGATCAGGTTCGAGCCGCCCTCGCCCGAGGCCATCAGGTCCGGGTTCTGGCGGGCGAGCAATCGGCGCACCGCGCCGAGGGCATTGCGCGAGGTCAGCGTCCGGTGGGCCTCGGCGCTGCAGGCCCGTGCCAGCGGCTCGGCGAAGCGCGGCGGGCACTCCTGCAGCATCGCCACGTCCCACTCGGCCGCGGCGAGGACGGTCGCGAACTCCGCGGTGAGGTCGCGGTTGACCTGGACGTGGGTCGCGTTTCGCTCCTCGATCCGCAGCAGCCGCGAGCGCCAGGTGCGCAGCGCCGGGTCGGGCGGATAGTCGCGCCCGTGGAAGAGGTTCCAGCTGAGGACCGTCAGCTCCATGCGGCGTAGTATCCGCAAGCTTGTTGATCGCGAAGCGAAGCGGAGCGCAAACTTGACCAATTTCCTCACCGGTGAAGAGCTCGGGGCGTTCGAGCTCGGCAAGCTGCTCGACCGCGCGGCCGAGCTGAAAGCCGGTCGCCGCGACGGCGTCGGGGGCGACGCGCTCGCCGGCCGCAGCGTCGCCCTCGTCTTCGAGAGGCCCTCGACGCGGACGCGGATCTCCTTCGACGTCGGCGTCGCCGAGCTCGGCGGCCACGGGGTGATGCTGCGCGGCGACGAACTGCAGCTGGCCCGCGGCGAGTCGGCCGGCGACACCGCCCGCGTCCTCTCCCGCATGGTCGACGCGATCGTGATCCGCTCCGGCTCCCACGAGACCGTCACCGACCTGGCCGCGGCGGCCGAGGTGCCGGTGGTCAACGGCCTGACGCCGCTGCACCACCCCTGCCAGGCGATCGCCGACCTGCTGACCCTGCGCGAGCGCTTCGGCGACCTGCAGGGCCTGCGGCTCGCCTACGTCGGCGACGGCAACAACGTCGCCCGCTCGCTGGCGATCCTCGGCGAGCTCGCCGGGGTGGAGGTCGTCGTCGCCGCGCCCGAGGGCTACCAGCTGGAGGAGGGCCACGGGGCGAAGCTGACCGGCGACCCGCGCGCCGCCGCCGCCGAGGCCGACGCGCTCTACACCGACGTCTGGGTCAGCATGGGCGACGAGGAGGAGGCCGCGCGCCGGCGCGCCGACCTCGCCCCGTTCCAGCTCGACGCCGACCTGCTCGCCGTCGCCAAGGAGCGCGCGATCGTCCTCCACTGCCTGCCCGCCCACCCGGGGGAAGAGATCGCCGCCGACGTCCTCTACGGCGAGCACTCCGCCGTCTGGGACCAGGCCGAGAACCGCCTGCACGCGCAGAAGGCGCTGTTGGAGCTGCTCCTCAGCGAGTAGCGAAGGCGCCCCGCGATGCCGCTCCTCTACGAAAACCCGGTCTCCGGCAACTGCCACAAGGTGCGGCTGATCCTCGGCCTGCTCGGGATCGAGTGCGAGCGGCGGGTGCTCTCGGTGACCGACCACTCCGAGCGCATCGAGGTGCTCGGCGGCTTGAGCCCGACGCTGAACCTGCCGACGGTGGTGCTCGACGACGGCCGGCCGCTGGCCGAGTCGAACGCGATCCTCTGGCACTTCGCCGAGGGCACCGAGTACCTGCCGGAGGACAGCTACGAACGCGCCCAGGTGCTGCAGTGGATGTTCTTCGAGCAGTACAAGCACGAGCCTGGGGTCGCGGTCGTCCGCTTCTGGGACTCGATCGCGCCCGCGCACCTGACGCCGCCGCCCGGCCTGGAGGCGAAGCGGGCCGACGGCCTGGTGGCGCTGAAGGCTATGGAGCGGCACCTGCGCGAGCGCGAGTACTTCGTCGGCGAGGGCCTGACGATCGCCGACATCGCCCTCTTCGCCTACACCCACGTCGCCGAGGAGGCCGGCTTCGACCTCGAGCCGCTGCCGGCGGTGCGCGCCTGGCTGGGGCGGGTCGAAGCCCATCCCGGGATCGTCCCGATGGACCCGCTCGGCGAGCGGCCGGGGGCCTGAGGCGTGTACCCCGAGATCCACCTCGGCCCGCTGACCCTGCAGACCTTCGGGCTCTGCTTCGCGCTCGCCTTCCTCGCCGCCGGGGCGCTGATCTGGAAGCGCTTCGGGGAGATCGGCAAGCCGCCGGACTGGGCCTACGAGATGGGCTTCGCGGCGCTGATCGGCGGCATCGTCGGCTCCCGCGTCTATTTCATCGTCCAGAACTACAGCGAGGTCAAGGACGACCTGCTCGGCAACCTCTTCAGCGGCTCGGGCCTGGTCTGGTACGGCGGCGCGATCGGCGGCGCCATCGCCGTCCTGCTCTGGGCCTGGTACCGCGGCTTCCTCGGCCTGGCGCTGCTCGACGTCGCCGCGCCGGCGCTGGCGCTCGGCTACGCGATCGGCCGCTGCGGCTGTCAGCTCTCCGGCGACGGCGACTACGGCAAGGCCTGGAACGGGCCCTGGGCGATGTCCTACCCCGACGGCACCGTGCCGACCGACCAGACCGTCCACCCGACCCCGATTTACGAGACGCTGGCGATGGGGCTCGGCGCCTGGTTCCTCTGGCAGCTGCGCGACCGGGTCCGCGCCGGCATCCTCTTCGCGATCTACCTGGTGTACGCGGGGGCGGAGCGCTTCCTCGTCGAGTTCCTGCGCCGCAACGCGACCGACGCGATCGGCCTGACCACGGCGCAGCTGGAGAGCTTGGCGATGATGGTCGCCGGAGCGCTCTGGATCGCTATCGTGAGCCGTCGCCACGGAGGCATCGGCCGCCCGGCGGCGAACGAAAGGGCTGCGGCAGAGGCATAAATCTCTCGCCGAGTTGCCCGTTTGTCTCGCTATCCGAGACAAACCGTCAACTGGGCACCGATCACTGGTATCTTGCGCAAAATCTTTGGAGCGGTCGACTAAGGGAAGGAATGGCAGGCAGATGGCGGCTATAGACGTTCAGAGCGAGGGGCCCTCGGCTCGCACCGTGGGAGCGATCCTCGACGACGCGGCCGAGCGCATCGCCGCCGCCGGGGTCGACGACGCCCGCACCGAGGCCGAAATCCTGGTTGCCGACGCGCTCGGCGTCGCCCCCAGCGAGCTCAGCGTCGAGAGCGCCGGCCAGGTCGGCGCCGAGGCGGCGGAGAAGATCGAGCGCAACGTCCAGCGCCGGGTCGAGCGCGAGCCGATGGCCTACATCCTCGGCCGCGCCCCGTTCCGCGGCCTGGAGATCTACGTCGACGAGCGCGTCCTCTGGCCGCGCCGCGAGACCGAGCTCCTGGTCGAGGTCGGCACCCAGCTTCCCGAGGGCGCCCGCGTGCACGAGATCGGCACCGGCTCCGGCGCGATCGCGCTGGCGCTGCTCTCCGAGCGCCCCGACCTCAAGGTCACCGCCTCGGACCTCTCGCCCGAAGCGGTCGAAGCGGCGCGCGAGAACGCCGAGCGGCTCGGGCTCGACCTCGAGGTCACGGTCGGCAAGGGCCTGCCGGACTCGGTCGAAGCCGAAGACGTCGACCTGGTGATCGCCAACATGCCCTACGTCACCGACGAGACCATCTTCGAGCGCTCGCCGGAGATCCAGAAGGAGCCGCGGATGGCGGTCACCGGCGACTGCGGCGAGGACGGCCTCGGCGTGATCCGCGGCGTGATCGCGGAAACGCCGTCGGGCTGGAAGCTGGCGATGGAGCACGACACGCACCACGGGCCGGCGATGCGCGAGCTGCTGCGCGAGGCGACTACGCTTCAGGACTATGAAGGTGACGACCGGGTCACCGTCGGTCTCGCCCCCTGAGGTAGGACGACGATGAGCGAGGCGCCGACGGGGGCGGAGACGCCGCCGCAGAGCGGCGACCGCTCGGTCGCCGTCTCCACCGAGGAGCAGCGCCGGGCGAAGCTGGAGCGGCTGCGCGCGGAAGGGATCGATCCCTACCCGCACGCGTTCCCCGGCCGCACCCACGTCGAGGAGATCGAGGCGGCCCACGACCCGGCGGCGCTGGGCGAGGGCGAGCACGAGGACTTCACCTACCGGGTGATGGGCCGGGTGACCGGCAAGCGGGGGCACGGCAAGACCGCCTTCCTCGACGTCCGCGACATCACCGGCACGATCCAGGCCTACGCTCGGCGCGACGCGCTGGGGGAGGAGGCGTTCGCGCGGGTCGAGGACCTCGACATCGGCGACCTGGTCGGGATCGAGGGGCCGCTGCACGTGACCAAGCGCGGGCAGCTGGCGATCGGGGTGCGCGAGTGCACCCTGCTGGCGAAGGCGCTGAAAGACCCGCCGGACCTCTTCCACGGGATCTCCGACCCGGACACCCGTTACCGCCAGCGCGAACTCGACCTGATGGCGAACGAGGACTCGCGGGAGATCTTCAAGAAGCGCGACGACCTGCTGTTCGCGATCCGCACCCACATGCACGAGCGCGGCTGGGTCGAGCTGGAAACGCCGGTCCTGCAGCGGCTGACCGGCGGCGCCGCGGCGCGACCGTTCGTCACCCACCACAACGCGCTCGACCGCGAGCTGTTCCTGCGCACCGCGACCGAGCTGTACCTGAAGCGGGCGATCGTCGGCGGCTTCGAGGACGTCTACGAGTTCGGCAAGTTCTTCCGCAACGAGGGGATGTCGCCTCAGCACAACCCCGAGTTCACGATGCTGGAGATGTTCGTGGGCGCCGCCGACTACAACGGCGTCATGGAGTTCATCGAGGTGCTGGTCGCGAGCGTGGTCGAGAAGGTGATGGGGACGACGGTGGTGGAGCGCGACGGCGTCGAGATCGACTTCGCGGCGCCGTGGCCGCGGGTGCGGCTGCGCGACGAGCTGCTGCGCGAGATCGGGCTCGACATCTACGAGGCGAGCCGCGACGAGCTGGCCGAGGCGGCGGGCGACGCGGTCGGCCCCGACGACGACTGGGCCGGCGTCGTCGACACCCTGCAGGGCAAGTTCGTCGAGCCGAAGCTAATCCAGCCGACCTACATCATCGACCTGCCGATCGACATCTGGCCGCTGGTCAAGGTGCACCCGGAGAGCGACCGCGTCTGCGAGGCCTTCGACGGCATCGTCGCCGGGATGGAGATCGTCGGCGGCGGCACCGACCTCAACGACCCGGTCGAGCAGCGCGAGCGCTTCATCAAGCAGCGCGAACGGCAGGAGACCGGGGCGGAGGCCGACCCGCACCCCCACGACGAAGAGTTCGTGCGGGCGCTCGAATACGGAATGCCGCCGGCGAGCGGCTGCGGCCTGGGGATCGACCGGCTGCTGATGCTGATGACCGGCGCGAAGACCTTGCGGGACGTGATCATCTATCCCGCGATGCGCGAGCTGGGGGAGTAGGGTCAGCGGTATGGCCGTAAAGCTCCACCGCTGCTCGCTGATGTTCGTGAAGATCGGCGCCCACCCCTGCTGGAATGTGCAGAAGGCGCTCGACGAGCAGGGGGTCGATTACGAGGTCGTCAAGGGGCCGCTGCGGCCGGGGAAGCGCGAGGAGCTGGAGCAGCTCTCCGGGCAGGGCAAATACCCGGTGATCGAGTTCGAGGACGGCAGCGTCTACCGCGAGGAATCCGCCGACATGGCGAAGCGGATCCGCGCGGGCAAGCTTTTCTCCTAGTCGGTCGAGACTCGCAGCCGACTCTCGACCCACCCTGGTGTGTTCAAAGTCGGATGCGCCGTTAGTGGGCGATCACCAGGCGCACACGCGGGTTTCGCCAATCCCTCCTAGACGGCACGCAGCAGCCCGCCGTCGATCGGGATCTCGGTGCCGGTGATGTAGGCGGCGCGCTGGGAGCAGAGGAAGGCGACGAGGTCGCCGTATTCCTCGACGGTGCCGAGCCGGCCGGCGGGCACTTCGGAGCGGGCGGCCGCTTCCACGTTCTCCAGCGAGCCGCCGAGCTCGGCCATCCGGTCGGTGGCGAAGCGGCCGGTGGCGACGGTGTTGACGGTGATCCCGTCGCCGGCGACCTCGCGCGCGAGCGTCTTCAGGAAGCCGACGGTGGCGAGGCGGTGAGCGTTGGAGAGCCCGAGCGCGGGGTTGATCTCGATAGTCGTCGTGGAGCCGACGTTGACGATCCGCCCCCAGCCCTCGCCGCGCATGCCGGGGACGACGGCGCCGGCGAGGACGCGGGGGGCGAGGACCAGCGAGCGGTAGGCCTCCTCCCATTCCTCGAAGCCGTGGTCGAGCGCGCCGCCAGGGGGAGGGCCGCCGGTATTCGTGACGAGGATGTCGACGGACCCCAGCGCCTCGGCGACCTCGAGCGGCAACCGCGCCAGGCGCTCCAGGTCGGTGGCGTCGGCGACGAAGGCGCCCGCCCCCTCGCCGATTTCGGCCACCGCCACGTCCAGGCGCTCCTGCGAGCGGCTCGCCAGCGCAACCCGCGCCCCTTCCCGCGCCAGAGCGGCGGCCACGCCCCGCCCGATCCCCTTGCTGGCGCCCATCACCAGCGCGACTTTGCCTCCAAGGCCCAGGTCCATCCCCCAACCCTAGCCCCGCCAGAGATGCTCAGAACCCCTTGCGCGGGTATCGTTCCTTGCGAGCGCCCGTAGCTCAGTGGTCAACGGGTCCTTTCGGGGGCCCAAAGAGCGTCGGTCTTTCAAGCCGAAGGTCGCGGGTTCGACTCCCGTCGGGCGCATTCCTTGGTGTTCCGGGCCGTGCCGCGCATTGCGCGGTGCAGAGCCAAGTCTTCGGTCTAGTGCTGAACCGGTGTTCCGTTGGCCTCCGCGCGCTTCCGCGCGGTTCCAGGGCATCTCCGTCTCATTTCCGTCTCAGTAACGGGACCAGCACGTTCTGGCCCATCCGACCCCAGTGGTACCAATTGGGGTTGCAGAGATACCGAAACGAAGGATCGGGGAGCCGATGACGCAGGCGAAGGGCGTAATCCCGCGTGGCGAAGACAAAGAGTTGCTGTACAAGAATCCGCAGACGTGCGGCTATTTCGTTTTTGCGAAGCTCAAACCCGAACTTGATCGGGCCGGGCTGGAGAGCCTTTTTGGCTCCCTTGACCAATTGATCGCGGCTTTGGTTGAGCGTGAACCCCCCGGCGAGGGAATGGAAAGAGGGCGCAAGGTGGCTGCAGTCGCTGTTGGCCTCGCCCCTTCCCTGTTCGAGCCAGAACGGTTCACGCCTCCGCTTGCCAAGCCGGCAGGATTTCGGACCAGCGCCCCCTCTGGGGCTGAACTTCCTGAAGTTGCAACGCCCCCGCCTTACGAGGTCGCCCCGCTCTCGGAAGCTCCGAAGGTCGAGGCTGACATCCTCTTCTACGTTGCCGCGACGATGGAGGCGCGGGTTAACCACTTCCTGTCTGAACTTGCAGCGCTACCCGCAATCCAAGGGCTCGACCTCGAGCGCGGCTATCAACGGCTCGATGGGACCGAGCCCTTCGGTTACAAAGATGGCCTACGCAACATCAAGAGCTCGGAACGCTCCACCAGAGTCTTCGTCCATCGCGACGATCGTCATCTTGAGGAGCCTCAATGGGCCGACGACGGCACCTACTTGGCCTTCATAAGAATCGTCCAGAATCCCGAAACTTTCGCCGCCCTCCCCGACGATGCTGCTCGCGACGCTGTGATTGGTCGCCTCAAAAACGAGAACGGTGATCGGCTGGATTTAGCTGGCAAAGGCATTGACCCTCATGACGAGCCGCCGGATCCTCCGCAGCCTCCCAGCGGTCACGTTGCCAATGTCGGTCCACGCGGAAGTCACGACGACAATGAGATCTACCGCCGGGGACTGCCCTTCGTGGAAACCGTGGAAGGGCGGCTACGGGTGGGACTTCAGTTCGTCAGCTTCCAAGCCTCTCTGGATCAGTTCGACGTCATCTTCAATGACTGGGCCATGAACTTGAACTTCCCCTTGCCTGAAATCGGTCGGGATGCGCTTCTTGACCCGAGCAAAGGCATCGTGACTTTCGAGAAGGTCGGGTTCTTCTTCGTCCCGCCCTACGATGCTGGAGGCCTCGCTGCTGCCGTGCTGCGTCCAGAGCCTGGAGGCGGAAAACCCAAAACCGGCAAGGTCGTCGTTCGCAAGAGGATTGTCGACCCCAACGATCCATCACGGCGCTTCGAGCGAGGCGGCTTCACCTTCCAGATCAACGACTCGAACGGCCAGCCAGTCGGTGGTCGATTCACCACCGACTCCACTGGCCGTGCGCTTGCTCCCGAGGAGTTGACCATCGGAGAGAACTACACGCTCCAGGAGGTCTCTACGCCGTTCGGGGAAAAATTGCAGCTTGTAAATGTCTCGTTCGCCATGGACCAGCCTCACAAGGAGCTCGCGATCGAGAACCGCTTCTCCCAACCGAATAACCAGTACGGCGCCTGAGGCGTTGGCTAAGCGGTAGCTGACCCTGTCTCTCGCGCCCGAGCGTTAGCGCTTGAGCTTGTCGGCGAGCTTCCCGACCTCGCCCATTGACGACCCGAGCGCTTCCGCGATCCGGCTGACGGTTCCCCACGCTGGATTCGACTGACCGCGCTCGATCAGCGAGAGGGTGCCGGTGGTGATGCCCGCCTCATGCGAAAGGGCTTCCTGCGTCAGTCCGCGCTTCTCCCGGAGCTGTCGGATCGCTTTACCGAGCGCGGGCTGAGGTTCATCGGCTCGTCCCATGATCGATTACAGGTTTTCAATGACCTGCGTTTAGCGCCACCTGATTTAAAACTAGTGGTTAAACGACAAAACGGTGCTAGGCTTGACGCTTAGACAAAGCGCCCCCGCGCTGCGCGAACAGCCGGGGGCATGGCACAGGAGGGTGAACTCCCATGCACGACAAGCCTAGTGGCGCTCATGATGAGCGCGCCACGACCACCGCCGACCAGGACGATCGCGACCAGGCGGCAGTTCTGCAAGAAGTCTTGTTCATCTACCCCGAGGTTCTGACGCTCGACGAGCTGGCGCGTCAGATGGTCTTCGCTTCTGATGTGTTCAACCAGGCCGACCGAATCGAGCGAGCCGTGCGTGACCTCACGAGAGCCGGTCTCTTGCATCAGGTCGGCCCGCTCGTCCTCCCGACGAGGACCGCCGTGGTCTTCGCTCGGCTGGTGGAACTCTGATGGGCCGTCGATGGAGGCGGAAGGCATGAGCGACGTGGTGGTCTCGACCGTCCGGCTCTCAAGGGAAATGGCGGCCGCGCTCAGCGCGGTCGCCCGCGCCGACGAGATGCCGGTATCCGAGGCCCTCAGAGAAGCGATTGACAGGCACATCGCAATCCGAAGAGCTGATCACGCATTCCAAGAACGCCTGAAGAAGTGCCTCGCAGAAGACCGAGAGGTCCTTGAACTCATAAGTGGAGGAGGCACCAAGTGACCCCTCACGCACTATCGCCGGAGAGCCTCCGAACCTCCAACCTCGACCCCCGACACACTACGAACCCTCCGGATTCGTGCCTGAGCGGCCCGTTTCCGAGCCGCGGGCAAAACCTCCGCCGGGAGGAGCCGACCGCCCCTCCGGGCGGCCGATTTTGGCACGGCTTCGCCGTGCGGAGGCCGCCTGTAGGGAGGGGCGGTAGGGGTCTGACCTTCGGTCTCCTGAAGGCGCCGAAATCTTGGCCGATGCAGATGACCCCCACCTTGGACAGTGGTGGCATGGAGAGGAAATCCAGCAAGCCGAGTTTCTTCACCGAGCGCACCCTCGCCGACTTCCTCGCGGTCAGCGACCGGACCATCCGCAACTGGATCAGGCGCGGCGACCTGCCCAGCTACAAGCTCGGAGCGGCGAGGCGGATAGATCCCGCCGACGTCGAGGCCTTCCTTGCTCGGCACAGGGACGAGACGGCATGAGGCGCGAGGCGCCGCTCAAACGGCGCAACCCCTCGGGCAAGATTGTGTGGGTCGCCCGTTATACGGGCCGCGATGGCAAGTACCGCATCGCCAAGCCCACCTGGAACCGCGGCAAGGGCACCTTCACCAGGAAGGCCGATGCTCAGAGAGCTATCGACGAGGCCTACGGTCTCTCCGACCGACCCGACACCCTCGGCGACTATGCCGCCACCTGGACCGAGCGCCACCCACGCTCCGAACGGACCAATGCAACGAACGACCACCGCATCAGCCGTGTCGCCGACGTAGAGATCGAGGGCATCCCGCTGAAGGACTGGCCGCTGCGCGAGCTACGCCGCCGTCACACGCTGGCCCTGGTCGATCACATGCTGAGGACCGAAGGTCGAACCACCACCGGAGCCGTCGGCATCCTCCGGGCTCTTTCAGCAATGGCCGAGGATGCGATCACCGACGAAGTCTGCGACCTCAACCCCTTCAAGGGCATCCGCATCCGAGCCAACGACCCGCGAGCGAAGAAGAAGCCAAGACCGATCCGCGTCTTCACCTTCGAGGAGATGCACCGCTTCGCGAAAGCTGCCGGTCGCTACGAGGCAATGGTTCGCGTCTTCACCGACTGCGGCTTGAGGCTGGGGGAGGTGCTGCCCCTCCGCCCCGAAGATTTCGACGGCGAAACGCTCCAGGTCCGCCGCACCGCCCACGAGGGACAGATTCTCGAGGGCACCAAGACCGACCACGGCGAGCCCGACGCCGGCCGCGTCGTTCCCGTCCCCGCAACCCTCGCCTGGATGCTAGAAGCCCAGATCAACCTCAACGGCCCCGACTGCCACCTCCTCTTCCCGACCCCGCGCGGTCGCCTCTGGCGCGAGCGCACCTTCTACCGCGACCTCTGGAAGCCCGCTCAAGAAGCTTCCGGCCTAGACATCCGCCCCCACGAGTG
Organism: Solirubrobacterales bacterium; assembly: GCA_035634815.1. Classification (GTDB taxonomy): domain Bacteria; phylum Actinomycetota; class Thermoleophilia; order Solirubrobacterales; family 70-9; genus VAYN01. The sequence continues at coordinate 39,658 of DASQCF010000009.1, forward strand.
CCGCCACAGCTACGTCACGCACCTAAGAGCTGCTGGGGTGAACGACGCCGACTTGGCGGAAATCGCGGGCCATAGGGTCGAGACGATGCTGGCGCGGTATACGCACGCGTTGGGAAATAGCTTCGGTCAGGTTAGGGAGGTGATCGACTAGGTCGCGGGTCCCATTGGGGCCAGGCCGCACCCCTCTGGTGTCTCAGCAACGAGATCAGCTTGACGCTTGCCTGTAATCGGCAATCCGATTTCCACCACTTTAAGGTATTCGTGGGGTAGGCTTCACCTATCTCTCGCGTATCGCTAACCAAATGGGGCTCCCCTATAAGGAGCAACCGTCCTTGATCCCCTGAAAAGAGTTGGTTGATTTGGTTCCCAATCTGGCTGCGGCAGGTGGATCTACCGGCGCGACTGAAGCGCTTTCGTCGGCAGAAGCGCTTGCTGTCTCAATAACGATGGAGGGCCTGCTGTTCGCGGCATTCGCGGTTGGGAACAAGCTCACCGAGGCGACGGAGAAGGGTCGAAGCCCCTTCTACACGCAGGGTTGGTTCGGGTGGGGCATCGTCGTGGTGATCGCACTCGTAGCCGCCGGTGCCGCGGGGGCCTGGTGGGAACAGTTTGGCCATGATTGGCCAACTAACTTTCGAGACCTACTTCTAGGGCTTGGACTGGCAATAGGAATCGTGAGCCAGCCAGCCTTTGCAGCCGTAATCAATTACGAGTCGAAGAGGACCTAGTCATGCCCACTTTCATGACCGCTGCGGAGAAGCAGAAGGCGAAAGATATGGGTGTCCCATCCTTCTTCAAAGGAAAGAGGTTCCGAAGCATTAGGGAGGAGCATCTATTCGCTGCCCTCGATGGTGCAGTGGCGGCGATGAAGGGACTTTCATCGCCAGATCCGTATAACGGTCGGATTCTTGGTGCCATGGCCGTGCAGCTGGTGATGAACGATCCGCGAGCTCTAGGTGACATCAGTAAGAGAAAGATCCTCTCTTTTTCGCAATCATCAGAAGAGGACCGGGCGCAGTTCTTCGAGTTGCTTGGCTTCGAAATCAGCGAACGGTACTTACAGGCACGAAAGGAGGAGATTCCAGAGGAGACTCTGTTTATGTCGTCTGAGTCACTCGTGGAGAAGTTGGGTGACATTTTTGAGGAAATGACGGAACTCGGTAAGCAGATGGGGAATGTTGTGGTGATGGCAGACGAGATCTCGCTGATCGTTGAAAATGATATGCCGGACGCTGTGAATATCGCTCAGGGCATTGTTGAAGGGGTCGTCGGGTCTTTCGAGAGCTTGGTGCCATCCGTTGACGCCAGTGGTGAGATCCCGAATCCTGTTCAGCGTCGGGCTGTTGCCAAAGCCGCCTTTCTTCGGCTTGGAGTAGAGGACTTGGTTCAGCTTGCCGCCGAAAGAGACATCACTAATCTTCCCAACAAGGCGGCACTTGCGAAAGCGCTCGCGGAGGCCTACCAAGATGATCTGGACGAGGTCGCACGGCTGACGGTCAGAGAAGCTGAAGGTGAGGCTGCTTTCGGATTGGTATCTCGTCTCCTTCCCTTGTCGAAAGCCCCCGATCTTGCCGCTGCAAAGAAAGGGTTTGAGTCCCTCCGGGGGCATTACGTCGAGGTCAAGCCAGCGGTGTTCTTCGTCTACCGGGATGTTTCGCTTTCGCCAGATGGGGCGTTCTTAACGATCACTGGCGCAATGCGCTCCTTCCATGTCGCGCCAGTCGAAGTCATGGGAACGGTCCAGCTCAATCCAAAGCCGCGAAAAGATGACATCACCATCAAACTTCAGAATGACGAGAAGTGGGCAGTCGTGACGGCTCGGCGGGCATCCGACCTAGCGTCGATAGGAGCGGTCTTACGGAGAAGTGGTGAGGTCTCAACGGCAGGCGCTGTGGCAGCGCCAGATCCTCTTGCGGATGCCCCATTCAATACTTGGGACCCACGGTCACTCTGGATTTTGGAATTGTTCCGCCGGAACTTTCAAGCCGACGCACTGACTCTCCAGGACACCCTAATGGCGAACTTTGACTCCCCGAAAGGCTCTGACTTGGCAGACGAGGAGGGGGAAGGAGAGGGGATTCCACCAAGGCTGGCGTCCGTGAAACTCAAAGGGCAAAGACTTCACGACCACCCGGAGGTGTGTAGCCGACTTGTGCAGCGGTCACATCTAAAGGACGTTGAATTCCGCCTTCGCAAAGTAACCGATCAAGAGAAGAACTTCTCGACTCTTACTCGTGTCCGACTTGCATGGGAACGTGACCACCTTGCGGTGATGACCGGGGACAGCGGGGCAACTTATGATCCAGACCTGCACCAGCTTCTTGTTCGCCTTGTTCGAGCTGCGGCCGAGCGCCCCCTTAGCACCGAGCTGATTCCAATTCTCAAGAATGTTCAGGCTAGGTCGAAAGAGACTGATGTCAAAGCTGGAGCAAAAGGCGTCCTTGATAACGGGTCGGCTGTTCCCCCTGAGCCGGAAGACGGGCAAATCACCGTCACTGCCGCAGGGGAGACGGCTTCCTAGCTTGAGAGTAAGCCGTGATGCCGAGGGACGCCTATTTGGCGGTCGCAATCGAATCGCATGGCTGTTGGGAGTCATTCCCTGCGCAGATGTTCCGGCGAAACCTAGCTCTACAGCGGTCAACATCAGACGCAGCCAGCAGGTTATCCCGAAGGATTGTGACTGAAGTCTCGATTCGGGGCTCGTCGGCGGTACCATGAGCCGATGACCACGAAGGAGCGACTTCACAAGCTGGTCGATGAGCTTTCTGACCAGGAGGCCGAGGCCGCGTTGGTGATTGTTGAGCGTCGGCGCGATGACCCGATGCTGCATGCGCTTGCGTCCGCTCCGCTTGATGACGAGCCCTCTGACGCCGATGAGGACGCTAGCGCGACTGAGGCGCTTGCCGCTCATATTCGGGGAGAGTCAATTTCCTCGGAGCAGTTGCGCGCCGAACTCGATCTCGATTGACCACCGGTTGGTCACTGCGTATTGCGCCACCGGCTCGGCGTGATCTGAAGCGACTTGATCCACCGGTTCGGAGGCGGATTCTGGATGCCCTCGACAAGTTCGTGGCAGCGCCGCGCCAGGGGGACATTCGGAAACTCAACCCAGTCCAATGGCGTCTACGGGTTGGCGACTGGCGCGTGCGCTTCAGCTTCGATGACGAGAATCAGGTGATCATCGTCTTGCGGGTGCTTCCACGCGGTCGAGCATACGATCGGTGATGACGATTCATGCGGTGCGTGAAGATCACCATCGGCTCGGCACCTTCCGGATGGCAGAGGGTGTACGGACGCACACCTTTGAAACGACATCTGCGACCATATTCTCATGGGAACTGCCGCGACAAATTCCGACCCAGGCGCGAGTCCTTCTCCGAGCAAAGGACAGCAACCTCAGATTCCGGCGGATCTCTTACAAGCCCCGGAATCCACGGTTCAGCCGCCCGCGGCGACGGCGCGCCAGTTGCTTCCGATAGCAGAACTCTCATGGCAAGATTTCGAGCGCTTATGTACGCAGATCGCGGTCGAAGAAGGAGATGCGGAGATTGTGAAGCGCTTCGGTTCTCCTGGGCAGGCGCAGAGTGGAATAGATATATACGCTCGAAAGAAGAACGGACGATACGTTGTTTACCAATGCCGCCAGCGAAAATCGCTGACGTCGCGGGACATCAAGGCGGCCGTGGAGGACTTCGCCAAAGGTGAGTGGGCTCCTCTCGCTGAAGAGTTTGTGATCTGCACTTCGGCCGATGGCTCCTCGGCTCAGGTGTTGAAAGAGCTTGAGAAGCAAGCTTCGGCAATGCGCACCGCGCATCCGGGGCTCTCTGTGAGGCTTGATGATCGGGCCGACCTATCCATGCGATTAAAGGGGTGTCCGGACCTTGTACTCGATTTCTTTGGGCCAGCCTGGGTTGATCAATTTCTAAAGAAGAGCTCGCAACAACCGTTGAGCCCAGAGATTGTGAGGAAGTTACCTCGTCTTAAGGACCTGTCATGGCGAGAGCTAGGAGTGCGACGTGCCGGGCGAGCGTGCGATGCAGATGGATGGACCCCAAAGTTGGAGCGCCCGGTCGATAGCAAGCTTCGCGCTTTGCTTCGCAGGGCGGTGAAGCCCGCGCAAGAAGAACGAGACAGCATGAGGTTCATTGTCCTAATTGGAGAGCCGGGCACCGGGAAGTCTCGTGCCATGTTCGATGCGGTGACTGCCATCTGTCCTGAGGCTTGGATTTACCGGCCGAATCATCACGATCCATCGAGTCTCGCCGCAGTGCTGGATCGCGGCGACCTAGCGCGGTTCGCGCCAGAGCCGCGGACTCCCCTTTTGATCTGGCTGGATGATTTGGAGTTATTCGTACCTCCTGATGAAACTGGACTGACTGCGGCTCGCATAAACACCCTTCGTTACTCGAATAGGCCTATCGTGGTACTAGCCACTGCTGGCGGAAAGTCGGCAGACATCGCGCGCGCTCGACGGTCAGCTCCCGACGATAAGGGGACCGTATTATCCTTAGTTCTGGCAGAGCGTACCGTTCAGGTGCGTGTGGCAGCAAAGGGCCTCACTACGGCGGTAATAGAGAAGGGGGTCGACGCAGGGGACTACCAGCGGGATGATGCTGCGGCAATCCGCGCTCACGGTGTTGGCCCCTTCGTCCTCGGAGCCGACCTGCTGTTCTTGAAGCTTCACACCGGCCGCTTCCCTCCGGAGGCGCCACCATCGAGCGCAGGCGTGGCTGTAACCAAAGCAGTGCTGGCCTGGAACGCATGCGGTATACCTAGGCCAATTGATCGGGAACGCTTGAAGAAGTTGTGGATGCATTACTTTCAAGGCGAGCCATCTGAGGTTGAATTTGAGGAAGGTCTTGCTTGGGCTCAAGAGCCTGTTATTGGTGACATGGCTTTACTTGAGCGAGAGGAGTTGCAGTACCGTTGTAACGATCTAGTTGTGGCAGCGAGTCGGCTTACCATGGAAAAAGGCGACTACCTTAGAGTTCTCAATGCTGCAGGCCCCTCGGAGGCTGCATGGATCCCATACGGGGGTGGAGGCTTTCAACCGCGGGTGGACGCGCTGAAGGAGTTCCTGCGTCAACACGAGCCTTTGGATGATGCATGGTGGCCATTTGAGGTAGCCATGGGTCATGTATGGCGAACGCTGAGTCAGCCGGAGCTTGCCCGAAAATCGTGGGAGAAAGGGCTTGCAGACGGCTGTTTTTGCGCGGCAGTGTCTATTTCGCGGATGAAATCTGATGAAGGCGATCTATCCGGTGCTGCTGAGGCTTTGCAGCGGCTTTTGGATGGGGGCTTCGGTGGAGTCGCGATCGAGGCGAGCAGTCTCTACACCCGAATGGGAGACCACAAGGGGTCGTTGGCCGCACTTGAATCTGGGGCGGAGGCTGGAGATGGGGAGAGTGCTTTCGTCCTTGGGCGTCGGCTTAGGCGGGTTGACGAGAAGCAGGCAGAGTGGGCCCTACGAAAGGCTCTGGAACTAGGCTTTGGAGGCGCGTGGAGTTCCTTGTGGTCTATCTACATGGGGCGGGAAGAGTACGCATCTGCAGAGAAGGTTGCGCTGCAAGGAGCCGACTTAGGTATAGGGGAAGCGGCATGTGTATTAGGTCTTTTGAGAGAGGAACATCTTCGGGACCAACAAGGTGCCATTGAGGCATACCGCCATGCCTGTGACCTTGAAGAGTTGATCGCCTATGCATTGCTCGGAAATCTCTATCGGAGCCGAGGCGAGGACGGGGACGATGAGCGCGCGATCGCTGCGTTCGAAACGGGGGCAACCCTTGGCTCGGCAGAGAGCAGTCACATGCTTGGCCACCATTTAGAAGATGGCGGAGATATCGATGGAGCAGCCAATGCCTTTGAGGAGGCCATAACGCTAGGGGGGCTACAACCCGTTGCCTGCTTAGGGAAGCTCAATAGCACGAGGAATCTCGTGTTGGCGCGAGAGCGAGCCCAATCTGCGGCAGAACGCCGATCAACGCCTTCGGTGCTCTTTTGGCTGGCCAGTGCTACGCAGGCAGTGGATGGCATAGAGGCTGCGGACCCGATTTGGCAAGCAGTACTGGATACTCGCCATAGAGAGACCATCTATCGAGCGGGAGTGTACCGTCGCGATGAAGGCGACTTTGAGGGTGCTGAGCGCATGTTGCTCGAGGCCGACGAGTTAGGGTTTCCCGCCGCCGCATGCGCCATCGGACACATGTGGGAGAAAAGGGGTCGAAAGGAGCTTGCCCGTGAAGCTGGCCGACGCGCGAGAGCCCTCGGGCACGAGTGCACGCTCGCAGAGGCCAGAAAGTAGACCTTTTGATCCAGTAGATCCCGGTCCCAGTCTCATCTCGGTCGCATCGCTTCTGGAATCCCACTCCTCACGCGACGGTCATTCGTCCTTTCAAGCCGAAGGTCGGAGGTTCGACTCCCGTCGGTTTTCCCCGAACGCGGCCCTCACGGTTCCACGAGTGCTTTTACCTCGGCGCGATTGGTGCGTGCTTCGCCGGACCAGCGGTGGGGGGTCCCTCCGATTTTCGCTTCGCAGGTGAGTAGGGAGGGGAGGCAGTGGACCGTTGCGACGATTCCGGCCTCGGTGCTGCGGAGGGCGAAACGCTCTTCATCCCCATTGGCGGTGCCGTCGGCTATCGGATACACGCCACCTGGCGTGACTGATGCGATCGCCTGCCACGGTCCCAGTAGGCCTGGCCCCGCGACGGTGTAGGCGACGTCACGGTCGGTGTATTGCCCGCACCCCGTCTTATTGTCGCCATCGCGAATCGGCCCGGCGGAGGCGTCGTCGCGGACCAGGACAAAGGAACCGTCGCGGCTGTCGATCACGTAGGCGTCGCCGTCGCCACCCACACTGAAGCGGTCTTCGGCGGAGATCAGTTGCTTGTTGCGGATCATCGGCAAGGCGAATTCGGCTGCTTGTTCCAGTAGGTATACGGGGTGCTCCAAGCCATCGAAGGCGAGCGCGATGCCCCTCAACTGACCTTCGCAATAGCCAGGCACATACCACGAGTTGGACAGTCCGGGTATCGGGCGCGCCCGCCCGGGGCAGCCGGCGATGTCGAAGCCCAGCGCCTCCATCGGCCCGGTTTCCAGGCCGTGCACTTCATGCCAGGCAAGGGCCAGCGCCTCCCGCTGGGGTTCGGGAACCCCGACCGGCAGGTACCGACTGCTGCAGTCTTCACTCACCGGCCGGGTGTGATGCACGTTGCCTCCGCCTTTGGATTCGTCTGGTGGTTCCGGCGCCACGGTGCTTCCGACGGCGCCCGCGACCGCGATCAGGCTGATCGCAAAGGTCGAGCACCAGAGAGCCCAGCTTGTATGGCTGAGGTTGCCGTCCTCGGTGTCCCGACCGTTGAGCCTCTCCCGAAGCGCGTCGACGGTGTCGTCCTTGGCTTGAGCCAGCCGGTTGTCGAGCTCGACCCATATGAACGAGCCGCGGATTACATCGGTGGCGCGCGGGGCCCGGTAGCCGGTCTTCTCTTTCAAGGCTTCGCGGTCAATCTCCATCTGGGTCGCCGACCAGAACAGGAGCCCAGTACTGAGCAGCCAGATCCCAGCGAGCATGTAGAGCTTTGGGTCCGGGTGGAGGTCAAGGACACCGACGCCGCAGGTCCAGACCACGAGGAGGGCGAATTCGAACCAGGTCGCGCGCGCGAGGCCGATCGAGAAGTAGCGCTCGTAGAGGTGCAGGCAGTGGTGGCAGAGGAGCAGCGCCCAGCCGAGTTGGTAGGCGATGGTGAGCAGATGCGAGAGCCCTTCCCAGCCGCCTGACCGCAGGGCGGAGCCGCAGAGGACGAGTGCCGACGACCCGATCGTCGCCGCCGTCTTGCGGCCGATCGGAACCTTGGAAACGTCTCCTTGAAGCCACGCCTTCATCCCCATCTCCCCCTCTGTCTCTCGGTTGACTGGCGAGTCAGCCAAACCGATCCTCTAGCGCCCCAAAGGCGGTTGTAAAGACCCGTTCCTCATTAGGTACGAGCCGTGCGTGAAGCAACCGGTTCCAATACGGTGGTCCACCTCGACGATGCACCGAACTGGGGGAGGCAGAGCGTGAGAAGGGCAGAGCGGATTCATCAGGTGATCGCGGCGGTTTCGAAAGAGGGGCCGCTGCCTTTCCCCGAGCTCGTCGACCGCCTGCCCGACATTCAGGACAAAGACCATCTGCGAAAAGAAATCGTCGCCGACGCTGCTGCGGCGGAAATCCTGATGGCCGCGACGGGTAAGCATTGGGATCTGCCGAAGGCACTAACGGCGGCGAACGGGAATAGGACCCACTATGTGGGCGTGGGTCGTGAGGTTGGCTGCGTACTGGGAATCAGCGTCGGTCGGACCTACTTCGCGCTCGGCGTCGCCGACTCCAACGGCCGCCTGATCTCACAGCACGATCGGAAGGCGCTGAAGGAGGAAGGGGCGAAGGCGGCTGACGCCCAGGCCCAATACGTGCAGGGGCAGATCGTCACCTATGCGCGGAACGAGGATGTCGTCGGTGAGGCGCTGCTGAGCGAGATAGCGGCCGCCGCGAAGCAGTGGATGAAAGAGGTGGACGTCGAGCCGCGCGAGATCCGTGGTGTGACGATCGGCCTCCCTGTGCCGGTCAGCACGACCCGGAGCAAGGTCCTCACCAAGTCGCTCGAAATCCCCCTCTCCAGCGTTCCCCACATCGCTTCGAGCTTCGAAGAGGAGCTCGGCGAGGACTTCACCAGCCTCCAGAAAGTGATCGTGTCCAACGATGCCGACATCGCCGCGCGCGCCGAGGTCCGCTACGGCGAGGCTTACGGGATGAAGGACGTCGTCGTCCTCCATGCCGCCTACGGAATCGGCGCCGGTGTCCTCGCCGAGGGCAAGGTTCTGCGGACCACCGCAGGCGGGGGGATCGGTGAGGTGGGTCACTGCATGCCGATGATCCGCCGCGACGATGGCCAGCGGTTCGGTCTGCTTCCACTGTCGGTCGAGCATCCTGTCTACAAGTGCGCATGTGGACAGCTGGGGCACCTGGAGGCGCTCGCCGGCGGCAGCGCGATCATCGGGCGGATCAAGCACTCCCCCGGGATCGACCCGGCGCCACCCGATGACGTGGCCAAGCTCCTCAAGGACGAGAAAGCCAACGACGCTGACGTGCTCGGGGCGATCCTCGACGCCTCTTTCGGCAGCCCGGCTTGGGAACCGGGTCGCGCCGCGGTGTTAGATGCCGCCCGACTGATCGGCTGCAGCATCCACACCCTCACCCTCGTCTTCCGTCCGGAAGCCGTCTACCTGGGCGGCAAGCTGAGCGAGGCCGGCAACTCCTTCCTCAAAGAGGTCAAAGCCTCCTTCACCAAATGCGGCCCACTGACCGGCTACGAACCGAAGATCGCCCTGGGCACCGCCGGCAGCCAGTTCGGGCGACGCCACGTAATGGTCCGGGGGGCGGCAATGACTGCGGTGCGGGGGACCGAGAGCTTGGTCGACGTCAAGGAAATCGCTGAGAAGCTGGCGGCCGTTTAGGAGGGCTGCTCATATGCCGAGAGACGCGCTGAGGAAATCGCATGTTGGGATCCAGCTGAACGACCGTTCGGCCAAGATGGAGCGCCGGCTGGGGGTTGCGCTGGGGGAGATGGAGGAGGCGATCCAGGCTGACTTTGGGCTGACGGCGGTGGTCGAGAAGAGGATGATGCTGTCGACGATCGTTGATGCGATGAACGCGCATTACGGCGCTCAGGCTCCGGTTTCGTTCGAGCCGGCCTATCGCGGTGGTGACACCTGGCTGCAGCCCGATGGGGGTTTTTGGACCATCGAGGAGTGGGACGACCCCTCGCGAGTGATTCTTGTCGCCGAGGTGAAGCGGCAGGGAACCAATGACGCTCGGGCGCGGGAAGGGAAGGAGAAACAGTCGCGGGGCAATGCGATCGAGCGCCTGGGGAAGAACATGCGGGGGATCGACGCGCTCTTCTCCGGCGAGCGGATAACGCCGTTCGTCTGCTTCGGCGAGGGGTGCGATTTCGGCGAGGACAGCTCCATCCGCGACCGGGTGGCGACCCTGAACGGGTTCTTCCCCCTCAACGAGATCTTCGTCGACAAGGTCGCGGTGGGGGATGACACGCTGAAGCCGACCTCCATGTACTTTCGCGAAGAACCCTGGACGCCGGCTGAGATGGCAGAGGTGCTGATCCCGGTGGCGCGGCGGTCGATCGAGTACTACCGGGAGAAATACAAACTCTAGGCGGCCCCCTCGCCGTATTCGTCGTGCCGGTTCCACCAGCTGTAGGGCTTGTCCTGCGGGTAGCCCTCGGGTGAGTCCTCCCAGGTCTCCTGCCGCCCGAGGGGGGTGACGTCGAGGTAGTTCCAGGTGCTGCCCATCTGCTCGTCGCCCCGCGCGTCGACGAAGTAGGTGCGGAAGATCGCGCCACCCTCGCGGAGGAAGACGTTGGTTCCGTGCCATTCGTCGACGTCGAAGTCGGCGTCGAAGCTGTCGGTGAGCGTGTACCAGGGCATCTCCCAGCCCATCCGCTCCTTCAGGCGCGCGATCTCCGCCTGCGGGGCGCGGGAGACGAAGGCCAGCGTCGTGTCGCGGGCGTTGAGGTGGGCGAGGTGGGCGCCCTGATCGGCGACCATCGAGCAGCCGGGGCAGCCCTTCTCGGGAAAGCCCTTCACGTCCGGGTCGAAGAAGAAGCGGTAGACGATCAGCTGGCGGCGCCCGGCGAAGAGGTCCTCCAGGTCGACCGGGCCCGACGGGCCCTCGAAGCGGTACTCGCGCTCGACGGCCATCCGCGGCATCTGCCGCCGTTCGGCCGCCAGCGCGTCGCGGGCGCGGGTCAGCTCCTTCTCCTTGACCAGCATCTCCTCGCGGGCAGACCTCCACTCCTGCGGCGAGACCACGGGCGGCAAATCCATCGAGTCCTCCTTCGGTTGGTCATCGACATCCTCCCTTCGACTACCCGCCTGGCGCCAGCTAAGGTGGCCCGATGGCCAAGGCGAGGGTGCAGCGGCGCGGCAGCGGAGCCCGTTCCGGGGGGGATGCGCGAGCCCGGGTGGCGGCGCAGATGCGCGAGCGGCTGCCGGAGATCCAGGCGGCGGTGGCGACCCGGGTGTACGCGATCGCCGACCCGCACGAGGTAACCGACCCTGCCTACGTGGAGGGGCTGAAAGCCGCCCTGGCCGCCGCGGTCGAGTACCGGCTCGCGGTCCTGGAGCTCGGCGAGCGGCGGGCGCCCGCCGTGCCCGAGGTGCTGCTGGCGCAGGCGCGCCTCGACGCCCGCGACGGGGTGGCGCTGGAGACCGTGCTGCGCCGCTACTTCGCCGGCAACACCCACTTCGGCGACTTCTTGGCCGAAGAGGCCGAACGGGCCGAGATGCCGAGCGCGACCCTGCGCTCGCTGCTGCGCGAGCAGGCGACGCTCGGCGACCGGCTGCTCGCCGCGATCAGCGCCGAACACGCGCGTGAGGCGGCGAACCGGCCGAGCGGCAACGCCGAGGAGCGGCGGCGGGAGATCGTCAAGAGCCTGCTCGCCGGCGAGCTCGTCGACCACTCCGAGATCGAGTACGACTTCGACGGCCACCACCTGGCGCTGATGGCCAAAGGCGAGGGGGCCGAGGGGCCGATGCGGGAGCTGGCGAGCCGCCTCGACCGCCGGCTGCTGATCGTCCAGCGCGAGGAAGAGGCGAAGTGGGCCTGCTGGCTCGGCGGGCGGCGCGAGCTCGACCCCGCGGAGGCGCTGCGGGCGCTACGTGAGCTCGACCCCAAGGGCGTCTTCGTCACGCTCGGGGAGCCCGCGGAGGCGCTCGCCGGCTGGCGCTTCAGCCACCTGCAGGCGAAGGCGGCGCTGGCGATCGCCGAACGGCGGCGCGAGCCGTTCCTGCGCTACGCCGACGTCGCCGTCCTCGCCGCGGTCCTCCGTGACGACCTCGTCGCCGACTCGCTGCGGCGCATCTACCTGGAGCCGCTGGCGCGCTCGCGCGACAACGGCGAGGTCGCGCGGGAGACGCTGCGCGCCTGGTTCGCGGCCGAGCGGAACATCTCCTCGACCGCCGCCGCGCTCGGCGTCGACCGCCGCACCGTGCGCAACCGCTTGGGCGCGATCGAGGGCCTGCTCGGCCGGCCGCTGCGCGGCTCGCTGGCCGACCTCGAGATCGCCCTGCGGCTCGAGGGCTAACCGCCTCACCCCTCGCCTTTCCCACATTGGTGCACCGGCGCCGTGCGAGGCTCCAAATCGGGGAGGCGGCGGGGACGCCCCGGGCGGAGGATCGGGGCATGAACCGGAAACCGATCCTCCTCCTCGCGCTCCTCGCCCTCGCCGCCCTGATCCTCTCCGCAGTCGCCTCCGGCAGCTCCAACCGCAGGCTCTGGTGTGTCGACAACCTCTGCGTCGCCGACGACGGCGGCATCTCCCCGACCAAGCTGCCGCGCCACGGGAAAGCGCCGATCACCGCGGCGCTGAAAGGGGAAGTGACGACCAAAGACGGGACCCATCCGCCCCCGGTGCAGAGCCTCGACATCGAAATCGACAAGACGATCGGCGTCGACGCCGTCGGCCTGCCGACCTGCAGGATCGGCCAGCTCGAGTCGCGCGACACCGCGACGGCGAAGAAGGCCTGCGGCGACGCGATCGTCGGCTCCGGCTCCGCCGAAGTCGAGGTCGCCTTCCCCGAACAGGCGCCGTTCCGCTCGACCGGACCGCTGGTCCTCTTCAACGCCGGCGCCAAGGGGAAGACGACGACCGTCCTCCTCCACGCCTACGTCAACGTGCCGGCGCCGACCGCGATCGTCGTCCAGGCCACGATCACCCGGGTCCACCACGGGCGCTTCGGCCTGGAGATCGAGGCGGCCATCCCGCGGATCGCCGGCGGCTCGGGCTCGGTCACCAACTTCGAACTCAAGGTCGGCCGCAAGTACGCCTACAAGGGCCGCAAGAAGAGCTTCCTCACCGCCAGCTGCCCCACGGGCACCTGGCTCACCCGCGGCCACGTCCGCTTCGGCGACGACACCGAGCTCTCCATCCTCCACCCGTTCAGCTGCACGCCGCAGGGCTAGCGCCCTTCGTCTCTCCGGGGCGAGCCGGCCGGTTTCTTCCCCGAGGGACCGGCCGACTGGGCCCTACCCGCGCAGCCGGTCGGCCCGGCTGGTCATCTCGCCGACGCTGGTGCCCAGCGCGCCGGCCAGGCGCAGCAGGGTCGTGTAGCTGGGGTTGCGCACGCCGCGCTCGACGCCGCCGACCTGGGTGAGGTCGGTGCCGGCGGCTTCGGCCAGTTGCTCCTGGCTCATCTCCGCCTCCAGGCGCAGCTGGCGGACCGCCTCGCCGAGGGCAGCGTGCTCGGGGGAGCGGGGTTTGCTGCGACGCGGGGGCGGCATCGCCCCGGAGCCTCTCTATTAAAAGACTCCAGTGTTAGGGTATTTATGCCATAACATCTGGAGCGCCGGAAACGGGTTGAGCTTTTGACTTTTCCGGGTCGCTCATGCCGCCTTCTTCTTCAGAGCTGATCAGCGCCGTCGGCCATCCCTTGCGCCGGCGGATCCTGCTTGCCTACCTCGACCGCCCGCTGGAGCGTGCCTCGGCGAGCGAGCTGGCGGAAATCATGGATCAGCGCATCGGGCAGGTTGCCTACCACCTGAAGACGCTGGCGAAGAGCGAGATCCTGCGGCCGGTCGAGGGTGGCGATGGGACCGAAGCGAAGCAGGGTCACTACCGCTGGGCCCTCGACGTCGAGGCGGTCTGGCTGCGGCTGGTGCTCGAGGTCTGGGCGGAGGCCGACCGCACGCCTTAGCTCTGAGGCCGACCTAGACTGGGAGGGATGCCGCCGCTGCTCGAGCGCCTGGGGGTGGAGCTGCCCGTCGTCCAGGCGGGGATGGGCGGTGGGATCAGCCGGCACGAGCTGGCCGCGGCTGTCTCCGAGGCCGGCGGCCTGGGGACGATCGCCGTCAGCGGGGCGGCGGCGATCCGCAGCGAGCTGGCGGCGGCGCGGGCGCTCACCGGGCGCCCGCTCGCGGTCAACGTGCTGCTGCCGTTTGCGCGGCGGGACTGGTTCGAGGCGGCCGGCGAGGCCGACGTCGTCGTCACCTTTTGGGGCAGGCCGCGGCGCCGGACCCCGGGGGTCTGGCTGCACCAATGTGGCTCGGTTGCGGAGGCGCAGCAGGCGCAGGCCGCGGGCGCCGACGGCGTCATTGTCCAGGGCGTCGAGGCTGGTGGGCACCTGCGTGGGACCGCCCCGGCGATGCGCCTGTTCGAGGAGGTGCGCGCGGCGCTGCCCGCGGACTACCCGCTGCTGCTCGCCGGCGGTGTCGCTGAGCCTGGCGACGTACGGGCGGCGCTCGATGCAGGCGCCTGCGCCGCGGTCGCCGGCACCCGCTTCCTGCTCAGCGAGGAGAGCCGCGCCCACGCTCTTTATAAGGAGCGACTGCTCGCCGCGGAGCGGACGCTCCTCACCGACCTCTTCGGCGCCGCCTGGCCGGCGCCGCACCGCGTCGTCCCAAACGCCGCCACGGAGCGATGGCTGGGCGGCGTTCGTCCTTTGTTAGCCAGAGGACGAACAAAGGACGAACGCCGGGTACTGAACCGCGCCCCGGCCGCTAATCGCGCCCTGAACCACTTCCTCGCGCCGGGCGCTCGCTACACGCCGGCGTCGCTGCAAGTGCGGATGATCCGGGCGCAGCGGCCCGGGAGCCGCCTGCTCACTCCTGCGGGGCCGACCGACGACGGGCCGCCGACGCTGGTCGATGCCGGCGCGCTCTACGCAGGAGAGACGGTCGCCCGGATCGACACGGTGAGACCCGCAGCCGAGCTGGTCCGCGAGCTCGCCGGCTGAGGATGTTCATCGCCCTCGGTTAGGGGGTATTTCCAGGGCGGTTTGTCCGCGACGGGCCGCAAGAGAGTTCGGTCGGCAGCGCTGCTCACTCTTCTGGTTGCCCTGCTCATCGGCGGCAGCGGCTGCGGCGACCTCAGCAACGACGAGCTGAACCGCGGGGTCGAATCGCTCAGCGCGCTCGCCGCCCAGGGGCGGCTGGTCGCCAACGGCGTCGCCCGCGACGCGACCAAAACCACCTACGCGCGGGCGATGGCGCGGACGCTCTCCGAGCAGGCCGAGCATGAGGCCGAAAAGCTCGCCGACGCCACCCTCGAAGAACCCGGGACCGCCGACCAGCGCCACGCGGCGGTTGCCGTCGCCGAGGAAATCTCCGGCCTGCTCTCGACCCTGCAGACCTTCCCCGGCGACGAGCGCCACGGGGAACTGGTCGAAAAGCACCTCGGCGAAGCGGGGGAAAAGGCCGACGCGATCGTCGCCCAGCTGAGCGGGGACGCGCCGTGAGGGCGATCCTCAAAATCGCCCTCGGGATCATCGCCGCGATCGGCGGCTTCCTCGACATCGGCGACCTCGTCTTCACCACCCAGGCCGGGGCGCTGTTCCGCTACGACCTGCTCTGGGCGGTCGTCCTCGGCGTCGTCGGGATCGCCGTCTACGCGGAGATGTCGGGACGCGTCGCCGCGGTCAGCGGCCGGCCGGTCTTCGACGTGATCCGGATGCGGATGGGCTTCGGGATGGGGCTGGCGGCGCTGATCGCCAGCACGATCGTCAACGTCCTCACCCTCGCCGCCGAGCTGGGCGGGATCGCGATCGTCCTCGAACTTCTCTTCGACGCCCCGTACAGCATGTTCGTCGTCGCCGCGGCGATCGCCCTGGTCGGGATCGTCGCCCTGCTGCCCTTCGGCGGCATCGAGCGCTTCTTCGGCTACGGCGGGCTGCTGCTGCTCGTCGTCGTCGCCACCGTCTTCCACCAGAACCCCGACTGGGGCGAAGTCGGCCGCGGCTTCATCCCCTCGATCGACTCCTCGACGCTCTACCTCTACTTCGTCGTCGGCGTCTTCGCCGCGGCGCTGATGCCCTACGAGGTCCACTTCTATTCCTCGGGCGCGATCGAGGAGAGGTGGACCGAGGAGAACCTGAAAGAGAACCGGCTGAACGCGATCGTCGGCTACGGCGTCGGCGGCATCCTCGCCGTCGGCCTGGTGATCGTCTCCGGCTTTCTCTTCCACCCGCTCGGGGTCGAACCGGACAACCTCGGCACCGTGGCGCTGCCGATGCAGGGCGCCTTCGGCGAGACCGGGCTGCTGCTGGCGCTCGGCGGCATGCTCTTCTGCGTCGGCGGCGCCGCGATCGACTCCAGCTTCGCCGCCTCCTACAACCTCGCCCAGTTCCTCGGCTGGGAGTGGGGGCGCTACCAGGGCCCGCGCAAGGCGCCGCGCTTCACCGCCTCCTGGCTGGTCTTCCTCCTGCTCGGGATCGCGATCGCCCAGAGCGGGATCAACCCGGTCGACATCACCGAGTACAGCGTCGTGCTCGCGGTCGTGGCGCTGCCGCTCACCTACCTGCCGGTGCTGCTGATCGCCGGCGATCGCTCGTTCATGGACCGCTACGCGAACGGGCGCGTCGCCAGCTTCCTCGGCTGGCTCTACTTCGCGGTGATCGTCGTCCTGGCGCTCGCCGCGATCCCGCTGCTGCTGGCGACCAACGCGGGGGGCGGATGAAGGCGGAGGGCGACATCTATGTGGTCCACCGCCTGCTCGACGAGCAGATCTGCGACTCCGAGGGGAAACGCGTCGGCCGCGTCGACGACATCGAGCTGAGCGGCGACCCGCCACGTATCACCGCCCTGCTGGTCGGTGAGGGGCTCTACCCCCGACGGCTGCCGCGCAGCCTGGCCCGGCTCGCGCGCCGGATCTCCGGGCCGGAGGTCTGGGGCAAGAATGCGTTGCGGATTCCCTGGGAGGAGGTCGACGAGCTGACCTCGACCGTGAAGCTGCGCAAGAAAGCCGAGGAGCTCGGCCTGGGTCTGGGCGACGACCCGGATCGCTGGATCGTCAGGAGGCTGCCGTGGAACTGAGCGAGCCGCGGGCGCTGAGCGAGCTGCTGGGACGCAAGGTCGTCGACCAGTCCGGCCGCCGCCTCGGCCGGGTGCGCGAGGCGAAGGCGCACTGGGAGGGCGAGGCGGTGGTGATCGACGAGCTGATCCTCGACCGCGGCGGCTTCCGGCGGCGGCTGCGCGGGCCGGGTGGGCCGGAGGAGCAGACGATCCCGTGGGAGGCGGTCGTCGAGCTGCCCGACGAAACCGTGGTGGTGCGCCGCTAACCCGAACTGCATCAACTTCTACTCCTGCTGGGTGTAGAAGTTGATGCAGTTCGGGCCGAGGAGGCCGGCCTGGGAGAATCCTGGGCATGGCGGGGGGACAGATCCTGCAGGTCGCCGAGCGCGATCTCGGCGGCGGCCGCTGCGAGCTGCAGCTGGAGGGCGAGCTCGACCTCTGGAGCGTCGAGCGGCTGCAGGCGGTGCTGCAGCGGGTGGCGCGCCAGAACGACGCGATCCTCGTCGGCCTGCAGAGCTGCGAGTTCGTCGACTCGACCGGCATCGCCCTCTTCCTCCAGGTCCGCCGCCAGCTTGAAGGCGAGGGCGGCCGCCTCGTCATCTACGGCTGCTCGGACCAGGTTCTGCGGATCTTCACCGTCGCCGGCCTGACCGAGGCCGGGATCGTCTTCGCCGACCGCGACGAGGCGCTGGCCGAGCTGGCGGCCGTCGAGTAGTGCCGGCTCAGTATTCGCGCAGCAGCTGAGCCCGCAGCCAGCCGCACCAGAGACCGAAGAGGATTACCGCCAGCAGGGCGCCGGCCCAGTGCAGGCCGACGATGACGGCGAGGACGCTGGGCAGCCCGGCCAGCGCCGCGCCGAGCAGGACCAGCTTCAGCGGCAGCCGCACGAACCAGGACGTGATCGCGGCGCAGAGCAGCCAAGACAGCGGGCCGGCGATCCAGCCCCAGTCCTCGAAGAAGCTCTTTGGCAGGGCGGCGCCCAGGATCCCCGCCAGCAGCAGGACCGCGAGGAGCTGAATCGACGCGGCGCGCCAGACGGTCGGGAGGCTCATCCCCACCGAGGCTATTCGACGACGATCTTGCCCTTCATGAAGGGGTGGATCTTGCAGTGGTAGGCGAAGGTCCCGCGCTTGTTGAACTGGATCGTCTTCGACTTCCCGGGAGCGATCCCCTTGGTGTCGAAGCTGCCGGCCTTGGTCGCCGTGTGGGTGGTGTTGCTGGTGTTGGAGAAGGCGACGCGGGCGCCGCGCTTGACCTTCAGCGTGCCGGGCTTGAAAGCGAAGCTGACGATGGTGACGGTCTTGGCGGCGCTGGCGCCGGCGGTCGGTTCGGCCGCTCCGCCCCTGCTCGCGGCGAAGCCGGCGAGGGAGAGGGCGGCGAGCGCGGCGAGGAGCAAGAGCGTGGGTCGCTGCAGTGAGGTCGTCATGGCGAGAGATACGCAGCCTGGCCGGCAGGGGTTCAAATGCCGTTCCCTCCCAGCCATAATGGGCTCCCGGGGGCGGTTAGCTCAGTTGGGAGAGCACTTCCCTTACAAGGAAGGGGTCACTGGTTCGAGCCCAGTACCGCCCATCGTGAAGCACCCGGCACGCGCGAAGACGACGGCGATCGAGCGCCTCTTCGAGGCAGTGGGGCGCAACGACCCCGAGCGCGTCCTCGAACTGGTCCACCCGCGGGCCGAATGGTCGCCGACGGTCTGGAGCGGCGAACCGATGTACCGCGGCGAGGAAGGGGTCCACCTCTGGCTCTCCCAGTTCGGCGAAGAGCTTGAACACCTCGACATCCAGGTGCGGGACGTCGAGGTCCGCGGCGACCGCGGCGCCGTCCGCGGGATCGTCTTCGATACCCGCGGGTCGCAGACATTTGCCGTCGAGGTCTCCTGGAGCTTCGAGATGGAGGAAGGGCTGGTGCGCCGCGGCCGCGCGCACGGCAGTTGGGAGGACGCGCTGGGCGCGGCCGGCCTGCGCTGAGGCCGCGTCAGAGCGCGCGGAGCGCCAGCACCACCGCCACCGCGAGCCCGAAGACGGCGATCCCGATCCGCAGCGGGTCGGCGGGGATGCGGCGTGCGTAGTGGGCGCCGACGCGGCCCCCGGCCAGCGAGGAGACCATCAGGGTCAGCGCGTAGCGCCACTCGACCGGGGCGAGGAAGGCGTAGGCGAGCGCGGCGAGCAGGTTGGCGCAGCCGACGAGGACGATCTTCATCGCGTTCAAGTGCTGGAGCGTGTCGGCGACGAAGAGGGCGAGGATCGCGAAGAGGAGGATGCTGACGGCGGAGCCGAAGTAGGCGCCGTAGGCGCCGCAGAAGACGACGCCGGCGGTGAGGTAGGGGGAGTGCTCGTTGCCCGCGTGCGAGAGCCGGGCCGTCAGCCGCGGCTGCAGGAGCAGCAGCAGGCAGGAGGCGGCGATCAGGACCGGGACGATCGCTTCGAAGGCGGCGTCGGAGGTGAGCAGCAGTGCCACCGTGCCGGCGACTGCGCCGACCAGCATCGGCACCAGCAGGCGGGCGAAGCGCTCGCCTTGGGCGCGAAGCAGGTCGCTGTAGCCGAGGGCGCCGCCGACGGCACCGGGGACGATCCCGACGGTGTTGGTGACGTTGGCCGAGAGCGGCGTCAGCCCGAGGGCGACCATCGTCGGGAAGGTGATCAGCGAGCCGGCGCCGGCGATGGAGTTCGACGCCCCCGCCGCGGCTCCGGCCGCCGCGACGGCGAGCAGCTCGAGCATCGGCTCACCCTAGGCGAGTTGCCGTTTTGTCTCGCCTGCCGCGACAAAGCGGCAACTCGGCGTGTCAGGCTGCGGCGCGGGGGACGTCGGTGCCGCCGCGGCGCTTCTCGCGCTGGGTGACGACGTTGAAGAAGTAGTCGTTGCGGCCGCGGCGCAGTGGGCGCGGCATCGCGCGGCGGGCGCCGCGGTGGGCAGCGGTCACCGAGCGGAAGGCGCGCTCGTGGGCGGCGGTCCAGCGGATGCCGAAGATCTCGCGGACCCGCGGCGGCAGGGTGCCCTTGATGATCAGGTTCTGCGTCTCCAGGTTGAGCCGGGCCGGTAGCGGCACCGGCTGGCGGAAGGCGACCAGCGGCGCCATCTCCAGCGCGTGCTCGGTCGCGTGCAGGTCGGGCGAGGCGAGTTTGCCGTCCCACCAGGCTTTGAACTCGAGGTAGGTGGCGGGGACCGCGTCGCGGGGCAGCCCGAAGAGCTCGCCGAAGCGGACGTAGTCCTGCCAGAGGGCTTCGCGCTCGGCCGCGCTCAGCGGGCGGGCCATCGTCTCGTACATCGCGCGGCCGGAGTCGGCGATCACCGCCAGCGTCCAGAGCATCAGCTCGGGGTCGAAGGCCGAGTACGCGGCCCCGGCGGCATGGGCGCCGGCTGCCTCGGGCAGCTCGCCCTCGATCCGCTCGTGCAGGCGGTGGACCGCCCCCAGCGCCTTGTCGGCCTCGGCCTTGGTGCCGAGGAAGACCGTCTCCTGGATCTTGGCGGTGCGGGCGAGGCGGGTAAAGGGATGGTCGCCGGCGTTGGTGCTGAGCATCGTGCCGGTGTAGGTGAGGGGTTCCAGCGCCCCGATCAACAGCGCCCGCTGCCCGTAGAGAAGGCCGACCGAACGCTCGCCGTGGACCCGGCGAGCCATCGATCGGCCGGGCGGGAAGTAGTACTCGGGGTCGCTCACTGGCCGTCTGGTCAGCCAGTCTAACTCAAGGGTGACAATTAGGCCGAATGGTCTAGACCGGTGCGACCGGTCGGCATCTCGCGGCTCATCGCGACCAGCGCCGCACCGGAGCCGGGGGCGGCCAGGCCGCGCAGCTCGTGGGCGTCGAAGATTTCGTCGAGCTCCTCGCGGGTCAGCGTCTCGCGCTCCAGGGCGAGGACGGCCAGGTGGTCGAGGACCTCGAGGTTGGCCGAGAGCAGGGCGCGGGCGCGGCGGTAGGCCTCCCGCGCCAGCGTCATCGCCGCCTGGTCGACCTCGCG
This sequence comes from Solirubrobacterales bacterium, assembly GCA_035634815.1. GTDB lineage: Bacteria > Actinomycetota > Thermoleophilia > Solirubrobacterales > 70-9 > VAYN01. The sequence goes on from DASQCF010000009.1 coordinate 60,443, forward strand.
GCGGGTCTGGTCGGAGACCGCGTAGTCGCCGGTCGGCAGCGCGATCGGCGCCGGGCCGTCGTGGTCGAGCGCGACCCCCATCCCGAATTCGGAGACCATCTGCTTGCAGACCAGGTGGACCCGGTTGAGGTCGTCGGAGGCGCCCGAATAGGACTCGCCGAGGACGATCTCCTCGGCGGCGCGGCCGCCCAGCAGGGTGACGATCTCGTCGAGCAGTTCGTCGCGGGACTTCAGGTAGCTGTCCTCCTGCGGCGAGTGGGCGACGAAGCCGAGCGCCGGGCCGCGGGGGACGATGCTGAGGATCTCCGGCGGGTCGAGGCCGAGCAGCCGGCGGCAGAGGGCGTGGCCCGCCTCGTGGTAGGCGACGATCCGCCGCTCCTTGGCGTTGAGGCGCCGCGCCTGCTGGGAGCCGACGGCCTGGCGCAGCAGCGCCTCGTCGAGGTCCTCGCGGGTCATGTAGAAGCGGCCGGCGCGGCCGGCGATGATCGCCCCCTCGTTGAGCGCGTTGGCGAGCTGGGCGCCGGTCATCCCGGTCGTCTTACGGGCGACGTCGCCGAGGTCGAGGTCGGGGGCCAGCGGCTTGTTCTTGGCGTGGCTGCGGAGGATCGCCTCGCGGCCGGCGCGGTCGGGCGGCGAGACCAGCACCAGGCGGTCGAAGCGGCCGGGACGCAGCAGCGCCTTGTCGAGCTTTTCGACGTAGTTGGAGGCGGCGATCACGATCACCATCCCCGGGTCTTTCTCAAAGCCGTCGAGCTCGACCAGCAGCTGGTTCAGCGCCTGCTCGCGCTCGCTGGTGCCGCCGTCGCCGCTACCACCGCCGCGGGAGCCGCCGATCGCGTCGAGCTCGTCGATGAAGATCACCGCGCGGCCGCTCTTCCGCGCCTCCTTGAAGAGGCGGCGGATGCGGGCGGCGCCGCGGCCGACGAACATCTCGACGAAGCTCGATCCCGAGGCGGCGTAGAAGTCGACTCCGGCCTGGGCGGCGACGGCGCGGGCGAGCATCGTCTTGCCGGTGCCGGGGGGGCCGTGGAGGAGGACGCCGCGCGGCGCCTGGGCGCCGAGGGCGGCGAAGCGTTCCGGTTCGCGCAGCCAGGCGGCGACGTCCATCAGCTCCTCTTTGGCGGCGTCGACCCCCTGGACCTCGTCCCAGAGGACGGCCTCGGTCTTCGAAGCTTTGACCGTCTCCGGCTTGGTCGTCCCCATCATCCCCCGCGCCATTTTCAAGAAGACGAAGCAGAGGATCGACATGAAGACGACCCCGAAGACGGGGTACCAGTTGAAAAAGAATTCCTGCACGCGAGTGGCCATCGCTGCAGTGTGGAGACAAATGTGCGATTTCCCCATCGCACATCCGTCCAAATGTGCAGAAATCGCTAAAGGTCGTGCCTGAGAGCTACCTCTCGACCTGGGAGCCGCCGACGATCGCGTCCTCGCCGGAGTCGCCGAAGACGACCCAGGCCTTGTTGCCGCCGTCGTAGTCGGGGGCCCAGAGCTTCAGGGTCGCGGGGCGGCCCCAGACGGTGACCTGCTCCTCGCCGGTCGAGTCGAGGCCGCGCCAGATCCGCACGAAGGGGTTGCCTTCCCACTCGGCGGCGATCGTGGTCGGCTCGCGGTGGCCGGGGTGGACGGTCGTGTTCGGCGGCAGCTCCATCAGCCGCATCACCGAGGCCTGCAGGTCGGCGAAGCCGCTGGCGCCGGGGGCCATCGTTCCGCCCACCGTCCCCTTGAAGAGGACGTCGGCGGTGAAGACGTCGCTGCCGTTGACGAGGAAGGCGAGGTGGCCGGCGGCGTGGCCGGGGGTGTAGATCGCCTCGACCTCGAGGCCGCCGGCGTCGAGCTTCTCGCCGTCGCCGAGGATGATCTCGACCTCGTCTTCGAGCTCCGCCGCGCAGGCCTCGTGGGCGACCAGCGGCGGGTTGCCGAGCTGCGCCCGCGCCTCAGCGAGGCCGGCGACGTGGTCGCCGTGGGGATGGGTGACGAGGACGTGGGTGATCTCGATCCCGTCGCGCTCAGCCCGCTCCAGCAGCGGCCCCAGCTCGTCGTTGCCGTCGATCAGGACGCCGGTGCCCCGCCCCGGGTCGGCGACCAGGTAGGCGTTCGACAGCCACATCGGGTTCTCGGTCCTCTCGACGATCACTGTTCCTCCTCGTTCGCGGAAACGGCCGCCCGGGAGGTTACGGCGCTGCCCTCGAGGAGGGTCCGGGCGACGAGCTCGGGATCGTCCCAGGTGGGGGTGTGGCCGACCTCGGGGAGGACGAGGAAGCGGGCGCCGGCGGGACGGCGGTGGCGCTTCGGCGGCCCGACCAGGCGGTCGCGCTCGCACCAGGCGATCGTCACCGGCACGTCCTCCGGGTAACCCGCGGGGTCGAAGACGTGGTTTCGCATCGCCCGGTTGGCAGCGTCGTAGCCCTCGCCGTCGAGCCAGCCGAGGGCGAGCGCCCGCGCCGCGTCGGGCGGGATCCGCTCCGGGTGGGCGGCGATCGACTGGAAGGCGGCCCGGCGGGTGGGCGGGAACCGGAGGGCGAGGGAGAGGAACGGGCGCGCCGCCTTCACCCAGGGGGAGCCGCGCAGCAGCATCCGGGCGCCGCCGCCGGCGGGCTCGCCGAGCGGGCGTGACCAGAGCCCGGCGGGGGAGAGGGCGGTGACCGAGGCCGCCCAGCCGAAGCGGCCCATTTCCAGCGCCACCCAGCCGCCGAGCGAGTTGCCGGCGACGTGCGGGCGCTCCACTCCGTGCCGGGCGCACTCCTCGTGCACCGCCCGCGCCAGGTTGGCGGCGGTCGGCTCGACGTCGGGCGGCAGCGGCGGCGCGCCGCCGAACCCCGGCATGTCGATCGCGTGCACTTCGCGCTCGCGCTCCAGCAGCGGGATCACCGGCTCCCAGATGCTGCGGGTGCCGCCGAGGCCGTGGATCAGCAGCAGCGGCTCGCGGTCTCCCGTCCCGGCAGCGCTCACCGCGCCCCCGGCTTGGCGAAGAGCGCCTGCACGTCGCCGATCCGCCGCTCGCGGAAGCCCGCCTCCGAGGAGCTCAGGTAGAAGTCCCAGAGACGCCGGAAGCGCTCGTCGTAGCCGCGGTCGCGCAGCTTCTCCCAGGCGGCGAAGAAGCGCCCGCGCCACTCCGCCAGGGTGGGCGGGTAGTGGGCGGTGATGTCGTCGCGCCAGACCTGCTTCATCGAGGTCACCCGCTCCAGGCAGCCGGCGATCATCCCCTCCGAGGGCAGGCAGCCGCCGGGGAAGACGTGGGTGTTGGCGAAGCTCCGCGCCGCCTTCTCCAGCTCGTAGATGCGGTCGTCGATCGTGATCGCCTGCAGCAGCATCAGGCCGTCGTCGGTGAGCAGCTCGTCGCAGCGGCGGAAGTAGTCGTCGAAGTACTGCCAGCCGACGGCCTCGATCATCTCGACGCTGACCAGCCGGTCGTAGCGCCCGTCGAGGTCGCGGTAGTCCTGGAGCAGGACGGTGACCTGGTCGCCGAGGCCGGCCTCGCGGACCCGCTCGGTCGCCAGGTCGAACTGCTGCTGGGAGATCGTCGTCGTCGTCACCCGGCAGCCGCTGCGCCGGGCGGCGTGGATCGCCATCCCGCCCCAGCCGGTGCCGATCTCCAGCAGGTGGTTCTCGGGGCTGAGCCGGAGGCGGTCGCAGATGCGGTCGAGCTTCGCCAGCTGGGCCTGCTCCAGGCTCGCCGCCTCGTCGGGAAAGTAGGCGCAGGAATACATCATCCGCTCGTCGAGGAAGGCGGCGAAGAGGTCGTTGCCGAGGTCGTAGTGGGCGGAGATGTTGCGCCGGGCGCCGGTGCGGCTGTTCTCGGGGACGAGGTGGCGGACCCGGTGCCAGAGCCCGCGCGGGGCGGCGACCGCGCGGCGGACGCCGTCCATCTCGCGCAGCTCGCGGGCGGCGATGCGGATCAGGCCGACCAGGTCGTCGGTCTCCCAGCGGCCCTCGACGTAGCCCTCGCCGAGGCCGACGCTGCCGTGCAGCGGGTCGCGCCAGGCGGCCGGGTCGTTGATCGTCACCCTCGCCGTCAGTTCGGCGTCGGGCGGCCCGAAGCTCCGTTCGCGGCCGCCTTCGACCACGTCGATGCGGCCGTTGCGCAGGCGGCCGAGGACGGCGCCGACGCCGGCCCGGGCGAGCGCGTCGCGGGTCGCGAGCGAGCTCATGGCGAGACGAACCCCTTCGGGCGGCTGCCGTCGGGGTGCGGGTGGTACTTCGCCCCCTTCAGCTTCAACCGCAGCGACTGCGCGTAGATCTTCGCCACCACCTGCAGCGACATCGCCGGGTAGCGGGCGAGCATCGCGGCCAGGGTGCCCCCAGAGAGCTCCCGCCGCCGCAGGTTGAGCGTCGCGTCAAAGGTCTTCGCCCCCCGGCTCCGCCGAGACCGCGAAAATACGTCCTGACGACGTATTTCTGCGGTTTCGGCATCAGCGCGCGGGCGGGACTCGATGTGGACGGCGATGCTCTCGCCGGGCTCCGAGGCGCGGAAGGAGTAGGTCTGGTCCATGCCCATCAGCGGGGAGACGTGGAAGCTCTTGTCGAGCTCTTCACCGAGCACCGTACCCCGCCGTTCTCCGCGTGCCAAGACGTAGGGATGGCGCTCTCCCCAGGGAATGTTCTGCACGTCGGCCACGACTGCATCTACCCGTTCGCCGCTTCCGTCGAAGCAGTAGTAGAAGGAGACCGGGTTGAAGGAGTGGCCGAAGTAGCGCAGGCCGGTCAGCAGTCGAACCGGCCCCTCGGGACGCTCGCCGGTGGCGGCGGCGACCACCCCGCGCGCGCACTCGTCGAGCGGCCGCGCCGGGTCGCCCATGAAGTCGGCGCGGCGGAAGCGGGCGGGGGCGGCGCGGCGGGCGGAGAAGAGCGGGAAGCGGTCGAGCAGCTGCGGCAGCTCGCCGAGGTCGAGGTACATGAGGAAGAGCCGGTAGCTGAACGAGTGGTCGACCGGCTCGAAGCGCCGGTGGCGGATGGTCCCCTCATACACCGCTGACGCGGGCGGTCGGGACGAGGGGTGGGGGTCGGCGGACAACAGCGGGGAGGGTCCGGCGACCCCCACCCCTCGTCCCGCCATCACCGGGCTCAAGCTGCAAGCACCTCCTCGATGTGGGGAGCTGCGGCGAGGGAGTTGGAGACGCGCTCGGCGCTGATTACGCCGTCCTCGTGGAAGCCCCAGCCCCAGTAGGCGCCGCAGTAGTGGGTGCGGTGGGCGGGGCCGGAGATCTCGGCGTGGCGGGTCTGGGCGGCGACGCCCTCCTTGGTGTAGACCGGGTGGTCGTAGGAGATGCGGCGGATCACCTTCGCCGGGTCGATTTCGTCGCCGCGGTTGAGGGTGACGAAGTAGTGACGCCGTGCCCGCAGCTTCTGCAGATTGTTCATCCAGTAGGTGACCGTGGTCCCCCGCGCGGGCTCGTCGCTGAGGTGGAAGTTCCAGCTCGACCAGGCGGCGCGGCGGCGCGGCATCATCGAGGCGTCGGTGTGGAGGACGGCTTCGTTCGGCTGGTAGGGGATGGCGCCGAGGATCTCTCGCTCGGCCTCGCTCGGGTCGGCGAGCATCGCCAGCGCCTGGTCGGAGTGGGTGGCGACGACGACCTGGTCGAACTCCTCGCTCTCGCAGCCGTCGGCCTCGATCCGCACCCCGTCGGGGAGCCGCTCGATCCGCCGCACCGGCGCCCGCAGCCGCACCCGGTCGCGCCAAGGCGCGACGATCGCCTCGACGTAGCTGCGCGAGCCGCCGCTCACCGTCCGCCACTTCGGCCGGTCCCGCAGGCTGTACATGCCGTGGTTCTCGAAGAACTCGGCCATGAAGCTGGCCGGGAAGTTCCACATCTGCTCGGGGTCGGCCGACCAGACGGCGCTCGCCTGGGGGACGATCAGCCGCTCGACGAAGTGCCGGGAGAACCCCTGCTGCTCCAGCCAGTGGCCGAGCGAGGGCGCGGTCCCGTTCATCCCGATCAGCGCCCGCGCCTCGCGGTTGAAGCGGCGCCAGTCGCGCAGCATCCCGAGGAAGGTCGGGCTGAGCAGGTGCGCGGGGCGGGCGAAGAGCCCCCAGGGGGTGCCGGAGTACTCGAAACGGCCGCGCCCGTCGGCGACCGAGAAGCCCATGTGCGAGGGCTGGCTCGCGACCCCGAGCTCCGCCAGCAGCGCTTCGAAGGCGGGGTAGTTACGGTCGTTGAAGACGATGAACCCGGTGTCGATCCAGTGGATTCCATCCTCGGCCGCGACCGGGACGGTGTGGGTGTGGCCGCCGATCCGCTCGCCCGCCTCGTAAACGACGATCTCGTGCTCGGGCGCCAGCCTGTGGGCAGCCGTCAGCCCCGAGATACCGGTTCCGACGATCGCGATCCTCATCGGCAGTTCCCTACGAGGGACGCCGCCAATCGGTTGCATCGGATCTCCAAACCAGTTGTCGGCTACCCGTAGGGGCGATAGAGGATGCGACCGCCGAGCAGTTCGGTGACGGTGGCGAAGCGGTAGCCGCGGCCGCGCAGGGTGTCGATGATCCGCGGCAGCGCGGCCAGGGTCTCGCCCCGCGGGCCGCCGCCGTCGTGCATGACGACGATCGAGCCGGGCCGGGCGTGGCCGACGACGTTGGCGTAGATCGCCTCGCTGCCGGGGGTGGACCAGTCGCGCGGGTCGACGTCCCAGTTGACCGTCCGCATCCCGAGGCTGCCGGCGGTGGCGACGACGCCCGCGTCGATCGCGCCGCCCGGCGGCCGGAACAGGCACGGCTGGAAGTGGGTGTAGTCCCGGATCCGCGCCGCGGCGCCGGCGATCTGCGCGTAGCCGGGAAGTTCGACGTGGTCCATGGTGTGGTCGCCGATCTCGCTGCCCTGGGCGAGGATCTGCCGCATCGCCTCTTCGCGTCCCGGCATCACCTGGCCGACCTCGAAGAAGGTCGCCTCGACGTCCTTTTCGCGCAGCACCCGGAGGAAGTCGTCGGTGTAGTCGCTGGGGCCGTCGTCGAAGGTGAGGGCGACGACCGGGCGGTCGCGGGGGCCGTTGGTGACCAGGCCGGCGCTGCCGCCGGTGCAGCCAACGGCGCGCACCGGGCGCAGGCGGAAGGCCTCGGCGCCCTCGGCGGGCAGCGTCTGGGCGCAGCGCCGCCGCACCGCGCAACCGTTGCTCTGCAGCGCCCGCCACTGGTAGCGGCCGGGGGAGAGGCCGGCGTCGGCGGGGTCGAAGGCGACGACGAGCTTGCCCGGGTTCGGGCGCCTGACCGTGGCCGCGACGGCGCTTCGTTCCACCGGCTTCCCCTTGCCGTCGAGGACGACGAGCCCGACCCGCCTGTGGGCCTTGCGGCCGCCGAGGCAGAGCAGGCGCGACCCTGCCGCGCCCTTCTCCCCGAGACCGAGGCAGAGGTAGCGGGCCCGGGCGCGCCGCACGTCGGGCCGCGCCTCCAGCTTCGCCAGTGCGACCGGCTTCGCCGTCCGCACCGTGAAGACCAGCTCCCGGCCCGCCTGGAAGAGGTCGGCGTGCTGCAGCCGCTGGCGGCGGGCCGACGCCCCCGCCGGCGCGAGCAGGAGGACGCCCGCGGCGAGCGCGGCGGCGCACAGGATCTTGCGGGAGAGGGAGACGGGCAGGCGCACCCATTTCATCACTACCGTGTTCGGACCAGTTGTGATCCTCCTCCGGCAGAAGAAGCGCATCCTCCTGGCGCTCCCCCTCGCTCTCGTCGTTCTCGCAGCCGCCGCGGCGGGCGGTGGCGGTGCGGTTGCCGAGACCGGCGGCGCCGGGCAGATCGAAAGCGGCGGCAACGTCAGCAACTCGGCCTTCGACCGCCAGGGCCAGTGGGTCTGGTACGTCTCCCGCTCGGAGGGCGGCAGCGTCGGCGCGATCATCGCCCGTGCCAAGCGCAACGACGTCGGCACGGTCTATATAAAGGCCGGCGACGGCAGCGGCGCCTGGAGCCAGTTCAGCCGCGGCCTCGTCACCGCCCTGCACCGCGGCGGCCTCAGCGTCTGCGCCTGGCAGTTCGTCTACGGCGACAATCCCCTCGCCGAGGCCAGGGTCGCCGCCGCGGCGGTGAAGAAGGGCGCCGACTGCTTCGTGATCGACGCCGAGGGCGACTACGAGGGCAAGTACGCCTCCGCCGACCGCTACATCCGCGCCCTGCGCGCCCGCATCGGCGACGCCTACCCGCTCGGCCTCGCCGGCTTCCCCTACGTCGACTACCACCCCTCGTTCCCCTACTCGGTGTTCTTCGGCCCCGGCGGCGCGACCTACAACCTGCCGCAGATGTACTGGAAGACGATCGGCACCTCGGTCCGCACCGTCTTCGAGCACACCTACCTCTACAACCGCATCTACGGCCACCCGATCTACCCGCTCGGCCAGACCTACGAAGCGCCGGGCAGCGCCGCGATCAAGCTCTTTCGCCGCTTCGCCGCCAGCTACGGCGGCCTGGCGCCGAGCTGGTGGTCCTGGCAGGAGACCAGCGGCCAGGAGTGGGGGGCGCTCGGCGCCGACAGCGCCCTGCGGCCGGTCGCCGGCTCCCGGCTCGAAGTCGTCCATCCGCTGCTGAAGCGCAAAGCCGCAGGCGACATGGTCGTCTGGGCGCAGGAGCACCTCGTCGCCGCCGGCGCCGACCTGCCGATCACCGGCATCTTCGGCCGCCAGACCGCCCGCGCGGTCCGTCTCTTCAAGGAAGACCACGGCCTGCCGGCCAACGGCATCATCGACACCGAAACCTGGAACGCGCTCCTCGCCTTCACCCCCTACCGGCCCCGCTGGACCGCCGCCGGGGCGAGCGGTGTGACGACCGCCCGCGCCAAGCCGGCGACCCGCCCGCTCTCCGCGAGCCTGCCGGCGAAGGCCTACGAGATCCCGCCCGGCCCCAGAGGCCCGCAGCCGTAATTCGTCTGTTCCTTATCGGTCCCGGGCACGGATAAGGAACAGACGAATTGCGTTAGGCGCTGATCCGCGTCGTCAGCCGGCCGAGCTGGGGCGAGGTGACGACGACCTCGTCGCCGTTGGCGAGCCAGACGCGGGGCTTGCGACCCATGCCGACGCCCTCCGGGGTGCCGGTGGAGACGACGTCGCCGGGCTCGAGGGTCATCAGCTTGGAGAGCTGCGCGACCAGCTGCGGGACGCTGAAGATCAGGTCGTCGGTGGCGCCGCTCTGCATCTCCTCGCCGTTGAGGGTGAGGCCGATCCCGATCCCGTCGGGCGGTCCCGCCTCGTCGGGCGTCACCAGGTAGGGACCGCAGGGCGCCGAGCCGTCGAAGACCTTGCCCGCCATCCACTGCGGAGTCGCCCCCTGCAGGTCGCGGGCCGAGAGGTCGTTGAGGAGCGTGTAGCCGGCGACGTAGTCGAGCGCCTCGGCCTCCGGCACGTCCTTCGCCCGCTTGCCGACGACGAAGGCGACCTCCGCCTCGTAGTCGGTCTTGCCGGTCGGCACCCGCACCGTCGCCCCGTCCGCCACCAGCGCGTTCGGGTACTTGGCGAAGATCGTCGGCACGTCGGGCAGCGAGTCGACGTCGACCCCCACCTCGGCCGCGTGCTTGCGGTAGTTCAACCCGATGCAGACGATCTTCTCCGGGTCCGGGATCGGCGGCAGCAACTCAACCGCGGAGAGCGGATGCGAAGGCGCCCCCGTGTCACCCATCCGGCCACGCAGGTCCTCGACTCGCCCGTCAGCGATGAGCTCTTTGAGTCCTCCCCGATGTGGCTCCCCAAGCAGAGCCCAGGCATCCACAACCCGCTCATCCTCAAGCAACCCCGCCCGAGGTCCATCCCCGGCATCGAACGAAAGCAACCTCACAAGCCGAACCCTAAAGACTGTCGAGAGGGGTCGTGGGGTCCCTCTCCAGACACTCAACATCGAGCCATAGCGAGATGTGTCTGGGGAGGGACCCCACGACCCCTCCCCAACCAACAGCCCTTAGGCCCGAGCCGGCTCCGGCTCCGCCTCGACCTCGAAAGCGGTGTCGACCAGCGTCTCCCGCTCGATGTCGCTCTCGCGCACCAGCCACAACGCCAGCACGGCGCCCGCGAAGGACAGCAGCCCGCCGAGCACGAGGATCTCGTTCAGGCCGTGGATGAAGCCCTGTTCGGCGGCGTTGCGCGCCGCGTCCCGGGCCCCGGCCGGCAGCGCGGAGACCGCTTGCGGCAGCGCCCCCGACGAGGTCGCCTCGACGAGGCCGCGGGCCTGGTCGTGGTCGAGGGAGCCGCCGGCGACCGATTGCGTCTTCGCGGCCCCGGCGCCGAGGAAGATCGCTCCCCAGGCGGCGATGCCGACCGCGATCCCGACCTGGCGGAAGGTGTCGTTGATCCCGGCCGCCATCCCGCTCTGCTCTTTCGGCACGACGCTGAGGGCGACGTCGGCGATCACCGGGTTCAGCAGACCGACCCCGACGCCGCTGAGGAGGAAGCCGAGCAGCAGCGCGGTCCACTCCGAGTCGACCTGCAGGCCGGACATCAGCAGCAGCCCGACTCCCGTCAGCGCCAGCCCGGCCGCCATCAGGTAGCGGGCCTGGACCCGCGCCAGCGCCATCCCCGAGAGCGGCGCGACGATGAAGGAGGCGACGGTGATCGGCAGGTAGCGCAGCCCCGCTTCGATCGGCGAGAGGCCGAGGAAGCTCTGCAGGAAGAGGGTCAGGTAGAGGAACAGCGCGAACATCGATCCCGAGACCGCGAAGGCCGCCAGCTGGACGCCGGTGAAGGCGCGGCGGCGGAAGAAGCCGAGCGGCAGCATCGGCTCGGCGACCCGGCGCTCGATCGCGAAGAACGCCGCCATCAGCACCGCCGCGGCGGCGAAGAGGGAGACGATCAGGGCGCTGCCCCAGCTCTCGTCGTTGCCGCGGACCAGCGCTAGCACGAGGACGAAGAGGGCGCTGGAGAAGGTGACGAGCCCGCCCCAGTCGATCCGGGTCGCGTTCGGGTCGCGGGACTCGGCGACCTTCCAGTAGGTGACGGCGATCGCCGCCAACCCGATCGGCACGTTGAGCAGGAAGACCGACTCCCAGCCGAGGCCGTCGGTGAGGACGCCGCCGACCAGCGGGCCGACCGCGACCGCGATCCCGATCGTGCCGCCGTAGATCCCCATCGCCATCCCGCGTTCGGGGCCGCTGGGGAACTCCTGGGCGACCAGTGCCAGGGAGACGGCGAACATCACCGCGCCGCCGACCCCCTGCAGGCCGCGGGCGAGGTTGAGGAAGGTCGGGTCCGGCGCCAGCGCGCAGAGCAACGAGGCGACGGAGAAGATGCCGAGGCCGATCGCGAAGACGCGCCGGCGGCCGAGCCGGTCGGCGAGCGAGCCGGCGGTCAGCACCAGCGCCGCCAGCGAGAGTGCGTAGGCGTCGATCACCCACTGCAGGTCGGTGAAGCTGCCGCCGAGGTCCTGCTGGATTGCGGGCAGCGCCGTGTTGACCACGGTGATGTCGAGCAAAAGCATGAAGGTGGCGACGCAAACCGCGCCGAGCGTCCACCACTTGCGATTGATGGCGCCGGGGTCGTTGGTTGCGAGGGTCGAATCCATTTGAGGTCTCCTGGTCATCGAGTACAATTCGTAAGGTAACCTGGTCAGGCTGCCTTACAACAAGGCAACCTTATCAGGCTCCCTGACGAAATGACGCGAGACCCGAAAGACACCTCCGCCTGGATCCCCCTCCCGGGGCTGCTCGACGTCGCCTCCGAGGCGCTGTTCGTCGAGTTCCGGGCCGAGCTGGAGCAGAGCGAGTACGGCGACATCAGGCCGACCCACGGCTGCGTCTTCCGCTTCGTCCAGGGCGAGGGCCTGCGCCTCACCGACATCGCCGAGCGGGCGGGGATGACCAAGCAGTCGGTGGGGGAGATCGTCGACGACCTGGTGGAGCGCGGCTACGCGCAGCGCGTCCCGGCCCCCGGCGACCGGCGGGCGAAGCTGATCTGCCTGACCGAGCGCGGCGAAGCGGCGCAGGCCCACGGCCGCAAGCTCTTCGCCAAGGTCGAGAAGCGCTGGGCCGAGCGCTACGGCGCCGAGCGGATCGCCGCCCTGCGCGGCCTCCTGGAGGAGATCGTCGCCGCCGAGGCGCCCTACGCCGTTCCCGAGCTCGCCAAGCCCGAGCCCGCCGTCGCCTGACCGGCAGGGAACCAAGGCCACCCGCCGAATCCCCCACCATGCCATTCGACCTGCGCTCGACCGAGAAGCTCCTGGAGGGCCTCGTCATCCTCTTCTACGCCGCCATCGGTCTCGCCCTCCTGGCGACCCTCCTCGGCTCGCCCGGCTGGGGATTCCTCTTCCTCCTCCTCGGCTCCGTCGGCCTCGTGGTCCGCACCGCCCTCGAAGTCCAGCAGCGCCCCCGCAACCGAGCCGCTCAGAGCCCGTCGCCCCCCGCCAACCGCTAGATTTGCCCCCCGGGCCGCGCCAGCGACCCGGCCCGAAGCACCCCTAGGGGGCGTAGCTCAGTTGGTTAGAGCGCCGGCCTGTCACGCCGGAGGTCGCGGGTTCGAGTCCCGTCGCTCCCGCTTCGGCGTGCCGCAGTGCCTGAGCCTCTGAGTCTTCTTCTAGGCTAGACGTGGATGGGCCTTCAAATGGGGGTCAGCGGTGCTGCTCAGCGCGAGCGATGAGCTCTGAAAGGGGCACCCCCAGCGCAGATGCCAGTTTGGTCAGATTCCGATAGCTCGGATTTCGCAGGCCCCGCTCAATCTCGCTGACATACGTTCGATGCATCTCAGCCACGTCCGCTAACCCCTCCTGAGATAGGCCGTCGATCTCGGCGCGTCGGCTCCTAATTGCAGCGCCAAGAGCCGTTAGGACGCTATCCGGCATGAGAAGATCTTCCCATTTAAACACTTATAAGTCTACAGGATATAAGTGTCTTCTGCCAGTATATCGGCAGGAAAGCGACGCTTGGCGTCGCCGATTCTACATAGACTCCCCGAGAAGAATGCACTCATCGCCTTTCGAGCTAGTTTCATTCAAGCGGCCTCCTGTTCAGGAGGTAGCTTTCGCTGTTCAATTCCCTGAGCCCTCGATCACGATTGATTTTTTGGCCGCTTTGCCAGACGCTCTGTCCTTCGATCTTCCGGTGCGGCAGCTCAGAGATCCTCTTCCGCGCATAGTCGAACCTCTGGATGAGAGGGCCGAGATCCAATTCGCGATTCGACCTGGTTCGACCCTCCCAAGGGCATGGTTTCTTTCCGAAGACGGCGTCATTCTTGTACAGGCACAGGAAGATCGCATCGCTTTGAATTGGCGCCGGTCTGGACAGCCAATTGATTACCCGCGGTATGGGGCTCTTCGAACCCAGTTCAAGGAGTTGATCGACACGACTGCCACATTGCTTGGTATGCCGGAGGGCCTCCCCGCCGACTTCACCGAGTTGACCTACGTCAATGAGCTTGATGTTGATGGCGGCCCTAGCCTCCCGGCAGAGCGAGCGCTTACGACCATTTCTGTCCCGGACGCAGATTTTTTACCGCAACCCGAGGATTCAAAATGGGCCGCTCGGTGGCTCATCCCTGGTGACCAGGGACCCCGAGGTCGGCTAATTGCATCCGCGGAGCCCGCAACTCGACAGGATGATCAGCACGACACCTACCTACTCACGATGACCGTAAAGATTCCGGAGACCGTAACGGGAACCGATGCCATTCTTGAGCGAGTTGATCTTGGGCACGAATGGATCGTTAGGGGATTTGCAGATTTAACGACGAAACAAATGCATGATCAGTGGGGGAGGACTAAATGACCGCTACCAGCATTTCCATGCCAGACACCGGTATCAAAGCCTTCAATATTGATGTGTATACGAACTTTGCATTGGCCACTACGGAGCGTTACGCGCTGTTTAGCGAGCGCTATGTGGCTAAGCCTCTTCCTAAATGGCAGGAGCACCTCTTGGGACGGCTTGCCGAGCTGGAGCGCCTAGCCCCAAATTGGGACAGCGATGGGTCTCATCCTGTTTCTCGTAAGCATGCGGATCGTGCACAGTCGTTCCTCATGCAGGTGATGGGCTCGATATCTGACGAGCCTGAGGTTGTTCCCCTTGCCGACGGGGGAGTGCAACTGGAATGGCGCCTTGATAGCGGAGTCCGGGTTGACTTCATCTCGGATGAGGAGGAGCCGGATGGTGTCGTTCTGATCGATGCCGATGGCGAGTTGACTGCTGCCCCGGCTTCCCAGATGGTGAGCGACGTTAGGGATCGTCTATCGAAGCAGCTTGTCGCGGGGCAGTGACTGCTGCACCTATCGATGATCCGAGTATCGACGACGGTATGACCCTCTTTCGCTGGGTTCCACCGGCGCATATCCGTCGCACCGCTGACGGTCCGGAGTGGCGAGATGGTGTCTTCAAGAATTTTCCGCGGCCGGAGGAGTTGCGGATGTCAGTAGTGCTGCAAGATCGGCTGGAGGAACTAGGGCGGACGCCGGAATCCATTCTCGAAGGCAGGCCTGGGCATGGCCTAGTTGGAATTTTGGCCGGAGATGTGCGGGCTGAGGAGCAACGAATTGTTAGAACCCCACTTGAAGACGAGCTAGCTCACGGCGATGTTTGCGGCGAGAAGCCTTCCGCTCGGAGGCGGATTTTGGCCAGTAAGGCCTTCTGGGTGGTCAAGCCCCCTGAAATTTCTTAATCAGTACCGCGGGGGCTGATCCCGGTACGCCGGGTCGCGGACTTCGCGGCGTTCTTCGACTGCCCCCGGCGGGGCCTCGCCGGGGGCGAGGGGGCGGGCTCGGCGAGACCAGACGATTTCCTGAAAGAGGCCGATCAGAAGGCCGGCGGCTCCGGCGATCATCAGGATCACACCGATGGTGTCGATGCTGACGCCCTGGACGTGGATGTTGGTCGCGAACTTGAGGATCGCGCCGACGGCTATTAGGAAGATGCCTGCTCCGATGGTCATGGCGGCTGAATACCCCGGGTTTGGATCGACAAACCGGTGTGGGTCTTGCGTCCAGCCCGCCCGCCTGCCGCGCTTAAGATCCCGGCATGAGCCGCGCCTTCGCACTCGTCGCGCTTGTCGCCGCCTTACTGGTGCCCGCTTCGGCGAGCGCTGGCACCCGCTACGCGGCGCCCGGCGGGGGCATGGTGCCCGGCTGCGCGCAGGCGACGCCGTGCTCGCTGGAGTACGCGATCTCGACCGCCGCCCCCAACGACGAGGTTGTGGTCGGCGCCGGCGACTACACGGTGGCGGAAACGATCAAAACCGAAACGCCGCTCTGGATCCATGGCGCCCAGGGCGTCGCCAAGCCGCGGATCTTCGCCGCCGACAAAGCGGTCCTGCGGAGCTTCGTGCCGCAGCACATCTCGGATCTCGAATTCGAATCGACCAACAACGGCGGCGAAGGGACGCTCTTCGTGCCCGCCGACGGCACCGTTCTGGAGCGACTGAAGCTAATTGCCCGCGGGGCCGAATCGCTCGGCCTGCGGCCGGGGAACAACTTCACGCTCGCCAACTCCGTGGTCCTCGCCGAAGGCGATCCCGAAGCCGTCGGAATCTTCATCCAGGGCACCGCTTCCGGCCAAGTCCAGCTTCGCAACGACACGATCGTCGCCGACGGCATCGAGGCGATCGCCTTCGCCGCGTTCCTAATCCCGAAAGACTCGACCCTCACGGTTGCGGGGTTCAACACGATCGCCGCCGGCGGTCGGCTCGACGTCTCGGTGCGCAAATCCTCGGAAGCGACCGGCTCCACCGTCACCGCCGGCTTCGACCACTCCAACCTCGATACCACCGAGGGGGAGGTGACCTCGGTCAACGGCCAGACGGCGGCGCCGCAGTTCACCCCGGCCAACCCGCGCGGTTTCGAACAGGCGCCGGGCTCGCCGACCATCGATGCCGGTCTCACCGATCCCGCCAACGGGCCGACCGACCTCAACGGCAGCCCGCGGGCGCTGCCCCGGGAACTGAGCTGCACGCGGCCCGACGTGGCGATCACCGACATCGGCGCCTACGAGTTCGTGCCGACGCCGATCGCCTGCATTCCGCAGACGAAGATCACGAAGCTGAAGAAGCTGCGGCGCGGCGGCGTCAAGCTGCGCTTCAAGGCGACCGGGATCAAGGAGAAGCCGACCTTCAAATGCCGGGTCGACAAGCGCCGCTGGCGGAAATGCGCCTCGCCGAAGACCTATAAGCACCTGAAGCCGGGGCGGCACGTGGTCAAGGTCCGCGCCTTCACCGCGACCACCAGCGACCAGACCCCGGCGAAGCGGAAGTTCCGGATCAGGCCGCCAGCGAAGTCCAAAGCCGGCGCTCGGCGCTGAGCACCGCCCCGGCGCCCGCGCCGACCGCCTCCCACAGCTCCGGCCGCGGCTCCTCGTCTTCGCTCGCCGCCATGAACGCCTCCGCCAGCTCGGTCCAGCGCGCCGCCGCCTCGGCGGCCAGGGGCGCCTCGTCCCGTCCCGCCTCCTCCAGGAAGCGCGAGTACATCAGCCGGAAGCAGCCGCCGCCGGTGCCGCGGCGCTCGATCACCTGGTAGGCGAAGCGCGCGCACCACTGCCAGTCCTCCACCGCCTCGGGCCAGGCGCCGGCCTCGGCCGCCAGGCGCTCCAGCGCCGGGACGCCGCCGAACTCGCCGAAGGGCGGCTCCAGCATCTCGCTCGCCGCCCGCGCGATCGCGCCCGGCACCGCCGCCTCCAGCGCCGCGCGGTCGACGTCGCCGGCGACGGTGAACATGTGCCCTTCCAGCGGGTAGGCCGGGTGGCCGCTGTGGCGGGCCCGGGCGAGGTTCTCCAGCCGCGTCGTCTGCAGCTCCTCGAAGCCGGTGTCGGAGAGCTGCGCGACCTCGGAGTCGTAGCCGGCGAGGACCACCGCGTGGCCCGGGAAGTGGGCCGAGTTGCCGTAGTGGTCGAGGTGGTAGATGTCGGTGAGGAGCAGCGCCGGCCGGCCGGCGTCGACCGTCGCCCGCGCCGCCTCCCAGGCTCCGGCGCCGTCCTCCTCGGCGAAGGTGGAGAGCTCCAGCGCCGCCCCGGTCAGCTCGCGGAAGGTCTCCTCCAGTCGCGCCGTGCGGCCGTTGAACCAGCGGCTCGGCGAGGTGTCGTCGAGCGCCAGGTAGTAGAAGCCGGCGCCGGCGCCGAGCCCGAAGGCCATCTCCTCGCTGATCTCGACGCCGTGGAAGGCGAGCAGGTTGCGCAGCGCGGTCGAGCCGCAGTGGTTGCCTGGCGTGTGGACGAACCCCGGGACGGTGGGCATCGCCCAATAGTCTCTCGCGCCGATGCACGACTTCGATCTCAGCCTCCTGCGCTGGATGCGCACCCACGGCCACTCGCCCGGCATCGAGGGCGCCGCGGTGGCGCTCGGCAAGGCCGGCAACAACGGCCTCGTCTGGTTCGTCCTCGGCGCGGTACTGGCCGTCATCGACAGCTCGCGATGGGAATCGTGGCTGATCTGCGCCCTCCTCGGCCCGGTCGCGATCGGCCTCAACTACGGCATCAAGCTCCTCGTCAAGCGGCCGCGGCCGGTGCTCGAGGGCCTGCCGCCGCTCGGCGGCGCCCCCAGCTCGCTCAGCTTCCCCTCCGCCCACGCCACCTCCTCCTTCGCGGTGGCGACGGCGATGGTCCGCGTCGACCCGGCGATGTCCGCCGCCTTCCTCGTCGCCATCGCCCTCTCGCTCGGCCGGCCCTACCTCGGCATGCACTACCCGTCCGACGTGCTCGCCGGCGCCTTCATCGGCGTCGCCCTGGGCCTGATCGTCCCGCTCTCCTTCTGATGGCGGCCGCGCGATGAAGGTCGGGATCGTCGGGCTGCCGAACGCCGGCAAGTCGACCCTCTTCAACGCCCTGACCAAGGGCGGCGCCCAGATGGGCGACTACCCGTTCACGACGATCGAGCCGAACGTCGCCGTCGCCCAGGTGCCCGACGAGCGGCTGGAGAAGGTCGCCGGGACCGTCGGCGCCTCCGAACTGGTGCCGGCGAAAATCGACTTCCACGACATCGCCGGCCTGGTCAAGGGCGCCTCCGAAGGCGAGGGCCTCGGCAACCAGTTCCTCGCCTCGATCCGCGAGACCGACGCGATCTGCCACGTCGTCCGCTGCCACACCGGGTCCGACGTGCCCCACCCCGACGGCCGCGTCGACCCGCTCGCCGACATCGAGACGATCGAGACCGAGCTGGTGCTCGCCGACTACGACCAGGTCGAGCGCCGCCTCCCCCGCGTCGGCAAGCAGGCGAAGTCGGGCGACAAAGAAGCCCAGGTGGAGCACGAGTGGCTGCAGGCGGTGCACGAGGCGCTCGCCGCCGGCCGCCCGGCCCGCTCGATCCCGGTGCCCGACGCCGCGCCGCACGCGGCGCGCAACCTGCAGGCGCTGACGACGAAGCCGATCCTCTACGTCGCCAACGTCGACGAGGGCGACGCCGAACCGCCCGAAGCCGTCGTCTCCCACGCCAACTCGGTCGGCGCCGGGGTGGTCGCGGTCAGCGCCCGGATCGAGGCCGAGCTGGCCGAGCTCGACCCGGCCGAAGCCGAGGAGATGCGCGAGTCCTACGGGGTCGAGGGCTCCGGCCTCGCCCGCCTCGTCCGCGCCGCCTACGACCTGCTGGAGCTGATCACCTTCTTCACCGCCGGCGAGGGCAAGGAGGCCGTAGCCCGGCCGCTGCGCCGCGGCGCGACCGCGCTGGAGGCGGCAGGAACCATTCACACCGAGATCATGGAAGCGTTCATCAAAGCCGAAGCGATCGGCTGGGAGCAGCTCGTCGCCTGCGGCGGCTACGCGGCGGCCCGTGACAAGGGGCAGCTGCGGATCGAGGGCCGCGATTACCTCGTCCAGGACGGCGACGTGATCACGATCAAGGTCTGAGGGACGCGGCTGTACACGGCTGAGGCCTGACCGCCCCGCCGATCGGTGCTGCATCGGGGCGGAACCCTTCAGGCCTCAGCCACCCTTGTGAATGGAGGTGGCCGGGTAGGTCTGCCCGCATCCGTTGAACCGCATACACATCACCTCCTTCCCGCGCCGGAAGCGTCCTTCTCGGCGACATGACGGTTCCTATTACTTCGACCGGCTCCAGTAAAGGGCTCTAGCTAGCCATATTCCCGCAATGTCCGAGCATTTATGCCCTAATGTGATCGCTCCTAGGATGTCGATCAATCGAAAGGGTCAGGGCATGGACAAGAGGGAGTTCGGGGGCAAAAAGCGCAGCGAGACGATCTTCAACGCCCTCAAGCACCCCCTGCGCGTGCGGATCCTCGAAGTCCTCAACGAAGGCCCGCGCAGCCCCAGCCAGTTCGTCGCCGAGGGACTGGTTCCGCGCGAGAGCTACAACAGCTACCAACAGGCCCTCTCGCTCGCCTCCTACCACTTCCGCGAGCTGGAGAAGGAAGGCTGCCTGGAGGTCGTCGAATCGATCCCGCGGCGGGGGGCGGTCGAGCACGTCTACCGGGGGATGGCGCGCGTCTTCGTCGACGACGCCGAATTCGAGGAGATGGACGGGACCAGCCGCCGCCGGCTCTCGCGTATCTCGCTGCAGGGGATGATCGCCAGGGCCGACCGGGCGATCGCCGAAGACACCTTCGACGCCCGCGCCGACCGCCACCTGACCTGGATGCCGATGCAGCTCGACGAGCGCGGCTGGAACGAAGCGATCGCCAAGCTGGCGGCGACCTTCGAGGAGCTGACCCAGATCCGCCGCGACGCCGGCGACCGCCTCGCCGCCTCGGGCGAGGAGGTGATCCCGGCGACGGTGGCGATGCTCGGCTTCGAGTCGCCCCCGCCGCCTCCCCTGCGCTGAGCCGTGTCGAGTTAGGTGCCTCTGGGGCCACTAAGTCGACATGCCCTTAGGCTTCCCCGATGGAGGAACGGGCGCGGTACCCCGAGGTCGCCGCCAAGGCCGGCCACTACGAGAGCTTCTACATCAAGGCCTGCCGCCCGGATGGGGGGCAGGGGGTTTGGATTCGCCACACCGTCCACAAGCGCCCGGGCGCCGAGCCGAACGGCTCGATCTGGTTCTGCCTCTTCGACCGCGAGGCGCCGGCGCCGCGGGCGACGAAGGTGACCGTCCCCGCCGCCCAGCTGGAGGCGCCGGCCGGCGACTGGATCCGGGTCGCCGACGCGACGATCGGCCCCGGCCGCGCCGAGGGCTCGGTCGACACCGACGCGCTCAGCGCCGCCTGGTCGTTCACCTTCGCCGGCGAGGCCGAGCCCTGCAAGTACCTGCCGGCCGACTGGCTCTACCAGGCGCCGCTGCCGAAAACCAAGTTCCTGGCGCCGTACCCCGACGCCCGCTTCGAGGGCCGGCTGACGGTCGGCGACGAGTCGTTCGAGCTCAGCGGTTGGCCGGGGATGATCGGCCACAACTGGGGCAGCGAGCACGCCGAGCGCTGGGTCTGGCTGGAGGGCACCGGCTTCCCCGAGGCGCCGGACACCTACTTCGACGCCGGCGCCGCCCGCGTCCGCCTCGGCTCCCGGGTCAGCCCCTGGATCCCCTCGGGGATGCTGGTCCTCGACGGCGAGGCGCACCGGCTCGGCGGCCTCGGCGCGATCCGCTCGGCGCGGATCGAGGAGCAGCCGACCGTCTGCAGCTTCTCGCTGCCCGGCAAGGACGTCGTCGTCCACGGCCGCGTCGCCGCGCCGGAGAAGGACTTCGTCGGCTGGGTCTACGCCGACCCGAAGGGCCCCGAGCACCACACCGTCAACTGCTCGGTCGCCGACCTCGAGCTGACCGTCGAACGCCCCGGCCTGCCGCCGCGCGAGCTCACCCTGCCGGGAGGCGGCGCCTACGAGTTAGGAATGCGCGAGCACGACCACGGCATCCCGATCCAGCCATACCCCGACGGCTGAGTGTCGAGTTCCTCTCGCTATACGAGAGTAAGTCGACATTGGTCGACCGGGGCTCGCCGCTACTGGTGGGTTTGGCTACCCGTCGCGCCGCTCGTGGCCTGGGCGATCATCCGCGTCTTCGGCCTCGACCGCGGGGTGCCGCTGGTGCCGATGATGGCGTTCACGCCCTTTGTCCCCATCGCCGCCTTCCTCGTCGCCGGCGTCGCCCTGGCGCTGCGCAACTGGGCCGCGGCGGCGGTCGCCGGGCTGGTCGCGCTCGTCCTCGCCGCCGCGGTGCTGCCGCGGGCGATCGGCGACGGGACGATCGACCCCGGCGATCGCGAGACCCTCGCGGTCGTCTCGGCCAACGTCTACCGCGGCAAAGCCGACCCGGTGGCGCTGGTCGCGTTGGTCGAGCGCAACGAAGCCGACCTGCTCGCCGTTCAGGAGCTGACGCCCCGCTTCGCCGGCGGCCTGCGCGCGGCTGGGATCGACCGGCTACTCCCGCACCAGGTGGTCCAGATCCGCCAGGGCGCGGCGGGGGGCGGGATCTACTCGCGGCTGCCGCTGCGCCCGATCGCCTCCGGCTCGGTGACCTTCTTTCGCCAGCCGCGCGTCGCCCTGCGCCTCCCCGACGGCCGGCAGGTCCGGGTCGCCGACGTCCACCCGCTGACCCCGGGGAGGACCGGGATCGACGTCTGGGAAGACTCGCTCGGCGACCTGCCCTCGACGGGTGCGGGGACGCCCTGGGTCCTGGTCGGCGACTTCAACGCGACGCTCGACCATTTGCGGCTGCGCGAAGTCCTCGCCCGCGGCTACCGCGACGCCGGCGACGTCGCCGGCCAGGGCCTGGTCCCGACCTGGCCCAACCGCGACCACGACCTGCCGCTGGTGATCACCATCGACCACGTCCTCGCCGACGAGCGCCTGGGCATCGTCGACTACGGCGTCGAAGACCTGCCGGGCTCCGACCACCGCTCGATCCACGCCGAGCTGGCGCTGCCCGAAGCGGGCGGCTAGCCGCCGGAGACGACCTTCTCGAAGGTCATCCAGGTGTCGTAGCCGCCGAGCGCGACCGAGATCTCGGAGCCGCTGACGGTCGAGGTGCCGCCGGTGCCGACCAGCTTGGCGCTGACGATCCGCGGCGAGACGCCGGTCTTGGTGATCACCACCCGTTTCAGCTTCCCCTGCAGGTAGGCGCCGAGGCGGGAGCTGATTTCCGGGCCGCTGAAGTCGAGCGTCCACTTGTGCAGCGGGCAGTAGTAGTCGTAGGGGTCGGGGACGCCGATCAGGTAGGGCACCGGCGAGCCGAAGACGTTGACGGCGCTCTCGGTGTGGCCGCCCGAGCAGGCCGAGTAGAGCGTCTGGGCGACGTCGCCCCCGTACATGACGACCTGGCCGCGGGTGGCGGCGACGGCGTCGTTGGTGCGCTCGTACTCGCTTTCCAGCCCCTCGTAGACCTGGCTGCGGGTGTCGGAGTAGAGGTCGAAGCCGTTGCCGCCGACGTCGCCGGTGAGGGCGATCGAGCGCACCGCCACCGCCTGCGCCTTCAGCTCCTCGGTCGGCCAGGAGGGCGGGACCTCGTTCGGCATCACCCCTTTCACGTACTGCTCCAGCGCCAGCGCGTTGACGATGTTCAGCGAACCGGCGTCGCTTTCGGTCGGCACCGTCTCCAGGGCGCCGCGGAAGGTTCCCTGGCCGGCGATCGCGATCGTGCCGCGCCCCGCCGCGCGCAGTTTCCGCCCGCAGCTTGCCAGCCGTTTGCCGCCGGAGCTGCGCAGGACGACGGAGCCGCCATTGCGGTGGGCCTCGTAGCTGCGGCGCGGGTCGAGCCGCTCGCCGCAGGCGCTGGTGGCCCCGCTGAAGCCGACATCGGTGGGCGAGATGTCGAGCAGGACGCGCACCACCCGGGCCTTTTCCACCGTCCCGATGCTGGTCCCGGTGAAGTAGTGGCCGAGGATGAAGCGGTAGCCCTTGCCGGCCTTGGCGTAGCCGTAGGCGCCGTAGGCGCTCATCCCGACCCCGTGGCCGAAACCGCGCCCGTGGACGACCCAGCTGACGCTGGCCTGGGCGGCCGCCGGCCAGGCGAAGACCAGCAGCGCGGCGGTCACGAGGAGGTGTCTCACGAGCTTGGACATCCCTGAGCCAACAGATTCAACAATCAGGAGTAGCGGCCTGCCTATCCGGGGACGTAACCTGGATACATGACTGCAACCGACCACAAGCTCCTCGCCGCCGGCGAGTGGACCGAGACCGGCGAGTGGGCCGAGGTGAAGAGCCCCTACGACGGGACCGTCGTCGGGCGGGTCGCGCAGGCCGACGAAGCGCTCGCCGAGCGGGCGATCGAGGCCGCGCACAAGGCCTTCGAGGAGGCCGACTTCCCCCAGTACAAGCGCGCCGCGGTGCTGGAGCGGGCGGCCGAGTTGGTCGCCGAGCGCCGCGACGAGCTGGCGGCGACGATCGCCGCCGAGGCCGGCAAGCCGATCAAGACCGCGACGGTCGAGGCCGAACGCTGCGTCTCCACCCTGGAGTTCTCTGCGGTCGAGGCGCGCAAGCTGACCGGCGGCACGGTGCCGATGGACGCCGCCGCGGCCGGCGCCGGCAAGCTCGGGGTGATGCTGCGCGTCCCCTACGGCGTCGTCGGCGCGATCAGCCCCTTCAACTTCCCGCTCAACCTCGTCGCCCACAAGCTCGGGCCGGCGATCGCGGCCGGCAACGCGGTCGTCCTCAAGCCCGCCGGGCAGACGCCGATCTCGGCCCTGAAGCTGGCCGAGATCCTGGTCGAGGCGGGCCTGCCGGAGAGCTGGCTCTCGGTCGTCCCGGGGCCGGGCTCCAAGGTCGGTAACACGATCGTCGAGCACCCATTGACCAAGGCGATCACCTTCACCGGCTCGGCGCCGGTCGGCTGGGACATCCGCTCCAAGGTCCCGCACAAGAAAGTCAACCTGGAGCTTGGCTCCAACGCGCCGCTGATCGTCAACGACGACGGCGACTGGGAGGCCGCCGCCGACAAAGCCCAGATCCACGCCTTCTCCCACGCCGGCCAGAGCTGCATCTCGATCCAGCGGATCCTCGTCCACGAGGCCGTCGCCGAAGACTTCGTCGCGCGCCTGGTCGCCAACGTCGAGAAGCTGACCGTCGGCGACCCGCTCGCCGAGGGGACCGACGTCGGGCCGCTGATCACCCCCGACGACCGCGACCGGGTCAAAGAGTGGGTCGAGGAGGCGGTCGCCGGCGGGGCGGAGCTCTTGACCGGCGGCGAGCTTGTCGACGAGGGCCGCTGC
This sequence comes from Solirubrobacterales bacterium, assembly GCA_035634815.1. GTDB lineage: Bacteria > Actinomycetota > Thermoleophilia > Solirubrobacterales > 70-9 > VAYN01. The sequence continues at coordinate 84,390 of DASQCF010000009.1, forward strand.
CTGGCGCCGACGCTGCTGAAGGCGCCGCCGAAAGAGGCCAAGGTCTGGTGCGAGGAGATCTTCGGGCCGGTGGCGACGATCGACACCTTCACCGACTTCGACCAGGCGCTCCGCCTCGCCAACGACTCCAAGTTCGGCCTCCAGGCGGGGGTCTTCACCCGCGACATCGGCCGTGGCCTGCAGGCCGGCCGCACCCTGGAGTTCGGCGGCGTCCTGATCAACGAGGTACCGACCTTCCGCACCGACCAGCAGCCCTACGGCGGCGTCAAGGACTCCGGCAACACCCGCGAGGGCCCGGCCTACGCGGTCTACGAGCTCACCGAGGAGCGTTTCGTCACCTTGCAGGGGTAGGTTGGCGGGGCCAATCTCGTCGAGGGGGTCTGAGGTGTCGCAGAAGATCGAGGAGCTTCGATTGCTGTTGGGGATCGCGGTGGTGGCGCTGGCGTTCTTGAGTTTCGGAGCCGCTGGCGCTGCGGCGGCGACGGTCGTCAACGGAGACTTCGAGACGGGGAGCCTGACCGGCTGGAGCACCGAGGAGCAAGGCAGCGGGGAATGGATCGCCTATTCCGGCACCGCCAACCCGTTCGCCTCCGAAGGCGCGCCGGCGCTGACCGCCCCTCCTCAGGGCAACTTCGCGGCGATCACCGTGCAGGATGGCCAAGGCGCCCACATCCTCTACCAGGACGTGACCGTCGGCAGCGCCCCGGGCGAAGTGCTGAATCTCGACGCTTACTACGTCTCCGACGCCCCGATGCTCACCCCGAGCCCCGACAGCCTTGCCGAATCTCCCAGCCAGCAGTACCGGATCGACGTCATGGATCCGACCGCCTCGATCGTCTCCGTCGATCCGGAAGACATCCTCGCTCCGGTCTTCGCGACCAAAACCGGCGATCCGCAGACGATGGCCCCGCGGAAACTCTCGGTCGACCTGACGAATCTCGCCGGTCGGACGGTGCGGCTGCGGATAGCCGAGGCCGACACCTTCGACTATCTCAACGCCGGAGTCGACGCCGTCTCCATCGGAACGCCTCCGCCGCCCCCGCCGAGCCCTCCCGCCAACACCTTCACCTTCGGCAAGCTGAAGCTGAACAAGAAGAGGGGGACGGCGACGCTGAAGGTGACCGTGCCCGGCGGCGGAACGCTGACCGCCGTGGATGCGAAGAAGAAACCCCCGAAACGGATCAAGAAGGCGACGGCGACGGTTTCCATCGCGGGCACCGTGACCCTGAAGCTGAAGCCGACCGCCGCCGGCAAGAAAACGCTGAAGAGCAAGGGGAAGCTGAAGTTCAAGGCGCTCGTCTCGTTCACCCCGACCGGCGGCACCGCGGGCAGCCAGACCTTCGCCGGGAAGTTGAAGCTGACCCTGCCGAAGTAGCCGAGCGGTAACCACCGCAAAACATTTCCCGCTTAAAAGTGGGTACCCTCCCGCGAATGGGAATCCGGGAGGTTGTGAGGTTCGTGGTGGCGATCGCGGCGGTAGCCGCGGTCGCCGTGGCGCCTAACGCGGTCGCCGCCGTATCCGACACCGCCGGCAAGACGACGGTCGAACAGCGGGTGGTCCCGACCGGCAGCGGCGCCTTCCGTTTCCTCGGCCTCGGCGCCGGCGAGCCGTACACGGTGCGGCAGGACCTGGCGACGGCGGGGACGGAACGGTCCGCGAAACGCACCTCGCTCGTCTACTTCGGCCAGCTCTCGGACTTCCAGCTCGCCGACGAGGAGTCGCCAGCGCGGGTCGAGGTGATCGACCCGCTCTCGACGCCGCTGAACCTGCCCTTCGGCGCCGCTTGGCGGCCCTGGGAGGCGCTGGAGCCGCAGATCGACGAGGCGATGATCCAACAGGTGAACAAATTCGCGGGGGCCAGCCCGGTCGCCGACGGCAGCGGCGCCCGTCGCAAAATGGACTTCACGATCGACACCGGCGACTCGGCCGACAGCCAGCAGCTGAACGAGACGCAGTGGGTGCGGACCCTGCTGGAGGGCGGCAACCTCAACCCCAACAGCGGCGTCGACAAGACCAAATATTCGAACCCGCTCTGCCCCAACCTCTTCGTCCCCGGCGCCGCCGAGGCCGCCCGCTACACCGGCGTCCAGGACTACAACGACTACCTCGAGGGGCCCTACCCCGAGTTCTACGACCCCAACACGCCCGCCGGCCCGCATTCGGCCTGGCCCAAATACCCGGGCTTGATGGACCGCGCCCAGCAGGCGTTCACCGCCAGCGGCCTCAACGTGCCGTCCTACGTCGCCTTCGGCAACCACGACGCGCTGGTGCAGGGCAACGCCGCCGCCAACGCCGCCTTCGAGCAGGTCGCGACCGGCTGTCTGAAGCCGATCGGCCCGGTCTCCAATCCCGAAAACGCGCAGGCGCTGCTGGAATCGCTCTTCGACCCGGTGCGGCTGCTGTCCTCGTTCCTGACCAGCCCGCAGAACACGATCCTCGTGCCGGGTGACCCCAACCGCCGCTTCGTCTCCAAGAAGCAGTACAAGGACGTGTTCAAGGCCGGCAAACAGAAAGACGGCCACGGCTTCGGCCTGATCGACCCGGCGCAGGAAACCGCCTCCAAAGGCGCCGCCGGCTACTACTCCTGGAGCCCGGCGCCGGGGATGCGGTTCATCGCCCTCGACACCGTCGCCGAGGCCGGCACGATCCTCACCCCGAGCGGCGCCTCGACCTCCGACGGCAACGTCGACGACCCGCAGTTCAAATGGCTGCGCTCGCAGCTGCAGGCGGCGACCGCGGCCGACCAGCTGGTCGTGATCTTCAGCCACCATGCGCCCGAGAGCCTCGTCGCCGACATCCCCGACGAGGCGGCGCCGCCCTGCACCGTCAACGACTCCCACGGCCACGACATCAACCCCGGCTGCGACCTCGACCCGCGCCTCTCGTTCCCGATCCACCTGGAGAGCGACCTAGTCGGTCTGCTGCACGAATACCCGAACGCGATCGCCTGGGTCGCCGGCCACTCCCATGACAACGTTGTCGACGCCTTCCCGAACCCGAGCGGCCCGGGCGGCTTCTGGAGCATCCGCGTCGCCGCCGAGGCCGACTGGCCGCAGCAGTCCCGCCTGCTGGAGGTCTTCGACAACCACGACGGCACCCTCTCGATCTTCGGCACGATCCTCGACCACACCGGCCAGGCCGCGGCCCCCGCGCCCGGCACCCCGGCCTCGTCGATGGACTTCAACGACCTCACCTCGGCGGCGCGGACGATGAGCTTCAACGACTTCCAGTCAGGCGCCCCGCTCGGCGAAGGCGCCGCCAAAGACCGCAACGTCGAGCTGCTGCTGCCCGACCCGCGCTGAGCGGCCTTCAGGGGCCGAGCAGCGCCGCCGGCACGACACCGATTCCGTCGGGACGACGGTACGCAGCGTCGCCGGTGGTGATCACCAGGGAATCGAGGAGCTCGTCGCCGATGCGGCTCTGCAGCCAGCGCAACTGTCGAACATCGTCGTCGTCCACCGTAGCGGCGAGCTTGACCTCGATTGCCACGATGCGGCTGTCACCGCGCCGCACGATCAGATCGACCTCGTGCTCGCCGGCGAAGGTGCGCAGATGCTCCACGGTCGCCTCGGCATTCTGCGCGTAGACCCGCACGCACAGGGTCACGAGCGACTCGAAGAGGGCTCCGAGCAACGACCCGTCGCGGGGCACGGGCGGCCCGAGCGCGCTTCCGCCGAGCAGGGAGGAGGCATCGGCTCCGAGTAGGCGTGCCGCGAGGGCCGGGTCGGCGAGCTGATGCTTCGGCGCGGCGGTCAGTTTTGCGAGGTGCCGGCGCGTGGGCTGCCAGGCCGGGACCGGGTCGAGGATCCAGAGCCGCTGCAGGGCATCGCGATACGGCCGGGCCGCGCTGTTGGATGGCTTCTCGCCCTCTCCGCCGCTGGCGGCGTCGCGGATCTTCTCGAAGCTCATCGCGGTCGATGAGGCGGCTGCGTAGGCGGTCATCCAGCGCCGCAGGCCGGAAGGATTGCGTACCTGACGCCCGAGCTCCGGAAGGTCTTTGTCGACGATGCGCGAGAGGTAGCTGTCAAGCTGCGTCCGCAGTGAGCGGCCGGACAGCCTCCTGATTGCCGGAAACCCCGAGGCGAGGATCTCCTCGACATAGTCCTCGAGACCCAGCGGGCTCTCGCCGAAGAGCTTGGGCCTACCGCCGGCGAGAAGACCCTCCAGGCTGACCGAGCCGTCGAGCTCGAGGCGCTCGACCAGGGACATCGGACGCATGCGGACGCTCGCTATCCGGCCTGCGCCCGAGTGCGTCCCGGTTCCATCTGGAGAAGCCGAGCCGGTGAGCAGGAACCGGCCCGCCTTCGGATCGGCGTCCACCGCCCGGCGGACCAGGTCCCAGGTCTCCGGCAGACGCTGCCACTCGTCGATCAGGATCGGCGTGTCGCCCTGAAGCAGGCGGCTTGGTTCTGCCCTGGCGAGCTCCAGCCGCGCCGGATCGTCGAGTCCCTGCACGGTCGCTGCCCGGCGGGAAGCGGTGTCGGTCTTGCCCACCGCTTTCGGCCCCTCTATGGCGATCGCCGGCAGCGAGCCGTGGAGCTCGTCAAGCTCGTCCTCCAGAATCCGCTTCAGATAGGCCATCAGCGGCTCCTAGAATACAATTTCTCCGCTCTCTAAAGTAAAAGAACTCCGGGACAGAAAGTTATATTCCTACGACGCCAGGCTACTCGTGCGGCCGCGCCATCCGCCTGTGGTCCAGCGCCTCCTCCAGCACCGCGGGCTCGACGCCCTGCTCCAGCGCGACCTCGCGCAGCGAGCGGCCTGACTCGGCCGCGGTCTTGACGATGTCGGCGGCGCGGTCGTAGCCGATGTGGGGGTTGAGGGCGGTGGCGGTCGCCAGCGTCGCCTCGGCGTGGCGGGTGGTCATCTCCTCGTTCGCCTCCAGGCCGGAGACGCATTTCTCGTTCAGCAGGCGCGAGGCGGAGGCGAGCAGTTTGATCGAGTCGAGCAGGTTGCGGGCGATCAGCGGCACCCGGACGTTGAGCTCGAACTGGCCCTGGCTGCCGGCGACGGTGATCGCGGCGTCGTTGCCGATCACCTGGGCGGCGACCTGGATCACCACCTCCGGGATCACCGGGTTGACCTTGCCGGGCATGATCGAGGAGCCCTTCTGCAGCTCCGGCAGGCGCAGCTCGGCGAGGCCGGCGCGCGGCCCGGAGCCCATCAGCGCCAGGTCGTTGGCGATCTTGTTGAGCGAGACCGCGTAGACCTTGAGCGCGCCCGAGAGCTCGACCAGGGCGTCGCGGTTGCCCTGCGCCTCGAAGGCGTCGAGCGGGCCGGAGATCTCCAGGCCGGTGTCGGCGGCGAGCTTGGCCCGGACCTTGGCGGCGAACTCGGGGTGGGTATTGAGGCCGGTGCCGGTGGCGGTGCCGCCGAGCGGGATCTGGCCGACCCGCCGCAGCGTGCCCTCCACCCGCTGGACGCCGAGCCGCACCTGCGCAGCGTAGCCGCCGAACTCCTGGCCGAGGGTGACCGGGACCGCGTCCATCAGGTGGGTGCGGCCGGCCTTGACCACGTCGGCGAACTGCTTCGCCTTCTCCTGCAGCGCGCCCTCGAGCCCGCCCATCGCCGGCAGCAGGTCGTGGGTCACCTCGTCGAGCGCCGCCAGGTGGACGGCGGAGGGGAAGACATCGTTGGAGGACTGGCCCATGTTGACGTGGTCGTTGGCGTGGGCCCCCTCGCCGGCGAGGTTGGCGATCACCTCGTTGGCGTTCATGTTCGACGAGGTGCCGGAACCGGTCTGGAAGACGTCGACCGGGAACTGGTCGTCGTGTTCGCCCTCGGCGATCGCCTGACCGCGGCCGCGATCCGCTCGGCGAGGTCGCCGTCGAGCCCGCCGAGGGCGCCGTTGGCCTCCGCCGCCGCGCCCTTGATCCGGCCCAGCCAGCGCACCACCGGCACCGGTACCCGCTCGCCCGAGACCGGGAAGTTGTCTACCGCCTTGGTCGTCTCGCCGCCCCACAACTGCTCTGCCATGCGTCTCCTTAGATTCAGCCGTTGCTCTGCCCGGCAGCGTATCCAGTCCGATATTCGCGCCGGAACGCGGGTGGCAGCGGCTGCTTGCCGGGGGCGAAGCGGGCGGCGACGACGAGCCGGCGGACGAGGTCGGCGTGGATCCCTTCGCTCTCTTCGGCGCCGCGCTTGACCGCGCCGAGCAGGTAGCCGAGCTGAAGGTTGGCGTCGCCGCCGGGGTCCTGCCGCGCTTCGGCGTTCAGCGCGGTCGCCGTCTCGATCATCGCTTCGCCAACCCGCGAGAGGTCGCCGCCGCTCTGGTTGCGGGTCAGGCATTCGCTGATCAGCGTTTCGTCGCCGAGCAGGACTTCGTCGGGCGCCGCCTTCAGCGCCTGCTCGTAGGCCTCGGCGCCTTCCAGGCAGGTGACCGGCGTCGATTGGTCGGCGCTGCCGCAGCCGGCGAGGAGTGCGAGTGCGGCGAGGAGCAGGCCGGTGGCGAGTGCGGCGAAGCGCATCGCCGCATCCTATGGAGCGGCCTTCCCGAACCCGAACTGCATCAACTTCTACTCCCAGCAGGTGTAGAAGTTGATGCAGTTGGGCTAGTCGCCGGCCGGGCGGGCGGAGACGCCGCCCATGTTGACCTGGGAGACGCCACCGGGCGGTCCGGCGGGGGCCTTCGGCCGCGACTCCGGTTTCTTGCGCCCGACGCCCTTGACGCCGGCGAGGTTGACGTCGATCACTTCGACCCATTCGGCGAGCTGGAACATCGGCGCGACCGCGTGGTTCCAGGAGAGGTGCAGGTGGTTGCCGCAGCCGTGGCCGGCGTCGCCGTCGTAGCCGACCCAGCGGAAAGGCGGCCGCGGTTTGTTCTGTTCGGGCTCGGCGAAGAGGGCGAGGCGGGTGATCCCGGCCCAGTTGGCGTCGCATTTGGAGCTCGGGGTGGTGGGGACGATGTCGACGGCGAGGCCGTTGTAGTGGTCGGAGTTCTTGACGTGGCAGCCGTTGCAGCCGACGTGTTCGCCGTTCGGCAGCGGCCCGGAGTAGCCGTCGGTGATGTAGATCGGGTACCGCTTCGCGATCCAGCGCAGGTTGGGGACGATCCGCTGGTCGACCATGTCGCCTTCGGCGTGGGGGATCGAGGCCGGGATCGGGACGATCTTGCCGGGGGCGTAGACGACCTTGGTGGCCGGCGCCGCCTCGGCGTAGGCGCAGATCGCCAGCAGCGGCGCGAGGGAGAGGGCGAAGACCGCGAGGGTGCGTACCCAGGCGGTGGCGAGGAGGCGGTGGCTCACCTCTGCCTTATCGGCGCTACGACGCCCGCTCCTTGAATCCTGCTTAAGAACACTCAGGTGCATTGGGCGTTGGAACACGGCCGGATAGGGTTCGATTCGTGCCGACCGTTCGCGACGCCTCATTCGACCTCTTCCGCGCCCACGGGATGACGACGATGTTCGGCAACCCGGGCTCGACCGAGCTGCCGATGCTCGCCGACTTCCCGAGCGACTTCCGCTACGTGCTCGGCCTGCAGGAGGCGGTCGTGGTCGGGATGGCCGACGGCTACGCGCAGGCATCGGGGAAGACGACCGTCGTCAACCTCCACACCGCGCCGGGCGTCGGCAACGCGATGGGGGCGATCTTCAACGCCCAGGCGAACCACTCGCCGCTGCTGGTCACCGCCGGCCAGCAGGCGCGGGCGCAGATCACCCTGCAGGCGAACCTCACCAACCGCGACGCGACGCGGATGCCGCACCCGCTGGTCAAGTGGTCCTACGAGCCGCCGCGGGCCGAGGACGTTCCGCTGGCCCTCGCCCACGGCGCCCACCTCGCCGGGTTGGCGCCGCGCGGCCCGGTCTTCCTCTCGCTGCCGATGGACGACTGGTACGCCGAGGTCGACGAGGCCGACGCCAAGGCGGCGATCGAGCGCAAGGTCGACGGCCGCGCCACGGCGAACCCCGAGGCGGTCCGCGCCCTTGCCGAGCGCCTCGACGCGGCCTCGAACCCGGTCCTCGTCGCCGGGCCGGACATCGACACGGCCGGAGCCTGGGACACCGCGGTCGCCCTCGCCGAGCGCCAGCGCCTGCCGGTCTGGGCCTCGCCGGCGACCGGCGGCGTCCGCCTCGGCTTCCCCGAGAACCACCCCAACTTCCGCGGCGTCCTGCCGCCGGCGATCGGCCCGGTCGGGCAGACGCTGGAGGGCCACGACCTGATCGTCGTCGCCGGCAGCTCGGTCTTCCCCTACTACCCGCACATCCCCGGGCCGCTGCTTCCCGAGGGGGCGCGCCTGGTGGCGGTCACCAGCGATCACGACGAGGCGGTGCGGGCGCCGATGGGCGACGCGATCGTCGCCGACGTCGGCCTCACCCTGGCGGCGCTGCTGGAGGCAGTGCCGGAGTCCTCGCGCCCGGCGCCGGAGCCGAACCCCGGCCCGCAGGAAATCCCGGCCGAGGACCCGCTCAACCCTTCGACCGTCCACAGCGCCCTGGCCGAGGTGATGCCCGAGGACGCGATCGTCGTCCTCGAGTCCCCCTCCAGCACCCTGGCGCTGCGCAACCAGCTGCGGATCTCGCGCCCTGGCAGCTACTACTTCAGCGCCGGCGGCGGCCTCGGCTTCGGCCTCGCCGCCTCGCTCGGGGTCCAGCTCGCCCAGCCCGACCGCCCGGTCGTCTGCGTCCTCGGCGAGGGCTCGGCCCAGTACGCGATCACCGCCTTCTGGAGCGCCGTCGCCTACCAGGCGCCGGTCACCTTCCTCGTCCTCCAGAACCAGGAGTACGCGATCCTCAAGTGGTTCGCCGACGTCGAGCAGGTCAACGGCGCGCCCGGCCTCGACCTGCCGAAGCTCGACGTCGCCGCGGTCGCCGCCGGCTACGGCGTCAACACCCAGCGGGCGACGGGGCGCGACGAGGTCGCGGGGGCGCTCAGCTCCGCCCTCGCCTCCTCGCAGCCGGAGCTGGTCGAAGTCCCGGTCTCGCCCGGCATGTCGCTCTTCTAGGACGCGATGGGCTCTCGGAGCGAATCAGGAGTGCTCTACACCGTCGGTCCGAGGTGGCGGCGCAACCGCGGTCACGTCCCGCCGCCGCCGAGCCAGCCGGTCGCCGACCGGGCGCCGGACGATCTCGCCGGCGGAGTCGCGGCCCCGCTGCGGCGCGAGCTGGAGGACCTGCTCGGCGCCGGCCGCGTCCTTCACCGGGTCTCCGACCTCGTCGCCTACGCCTCCGACGCCAGCCCCTACCGGCGCTTCCCGCGGGCGGTGGTCGAGGCCCGCGACGCCGACGACGTCGCCAAGGTCCTGCGCTTCGGCCGCGAGCGCGAGATCCCGGTCACCTTCCGCGCCGGCGGCACCAGCCTCAACGGCCAGGGCCAGAGCGACGGCATCCTCGTCGACGTCCGCAAGCACT
>DASQCF010000010.1:0-41019 GCA_035634815.1 Solirubrobacterales bacterium
GGGACGCCCTCTCGTGGAGGAAGGCGTCATCGCGATCGGCTGGGTCGACGCTGGCGATATCACTGCCCTTACCGACCAACGCGAGGAATTCAAGGAACACCTCCGGGTCAGCTATCCGGAAAAATCCGAGAACTGGGTCGCGAACGCCGCCGGCCAACTGCTCCGCTTCCGGCACGTGATGCAGTCGGGGGACCTCGTCGTCTACCCACAGAAGAGCGACCACACCATCAACATCGGCCGTATCTCGGGCGATTATCGCTACGCACCCGAGGTGTCGGAACGCTACCCCCACCGCAGGCCGGTGGAGTGGCTGGGCGGCCTTCCTCGAACCCTCTTCTCGCAGGGTTGTCTTTACGAGCTGGGTTCGGCAATGTCGGTCTTCAAGGTCAAGACCCACCGTCTCGAGATCCTCCAGAAGGCCGGCCTTGCCGAGGTGGGCGAGGGTTCGGCGGCACCGCCGGTCGAAGTCGACTCCTCCGCTCCCGAAGACGAGCCAACCGCCGAGCGGATCGGCGAACTGACGCGTGACTACATCCTCCAGACCTTCGAGACTGACCTAAAGGGCCACCCGTTCGCGCAGTTCTGCGGCTGGGTGCTGGAGGCTCTCGGTTATACGGCCCAGGTGTCGCGACCCGGCGCGGATCAAGGGATAGACATCATCGCCACTGAAGACCCGCTCGGCGTCAAGCGCCCTCTGCTCAAGGTCCAGTGCAAGTCCGGGTCGGGGGCCGTCGGCTCACCCGAGGTGCAGGCGTTGAACGGGACCCTCGCCGAGAACGAGCTCGGTCTCTTCGTCGCGATCGGCGGCTTCACCAGCCAGGCACGGCAGGTCGCCTCCGGGATGCCCAAGATGCGCCTGCTAGGCCCTGACGACTTCGTCGATCTCGTTCTCGACCATTACGCGGACCTGGCGGACGAGGCGAAGGAGGCCTTGCGCCTCCGCCGTGTCTGGGTGCCCGATCGGCCATCGGGCGATGAGAATCTCTGAGGCGGCGGTCTTCAGGTGGGTGGTGATCGTCGGCATTGCGGGAGCCGTGGTGGTCGGCGTGACGCTGCTGACGCGGCCTTTGGTGGGGGCGCTGTTGGGGCTGGTGCTCGTGATCGCCGCCTGCGTCTACGGATATCGCTGGGCGCGCGAGAGATGGCGCTGAGTTGGCACAGAGAAATTACGAACTACGACAAAAAGTTGCATGTAGCTCGGTAGGGTGGCAACATGCATGTCGCCATGAGAGAGAGCTGGACCGACGAGCGGCTGGACGACCTCAACGAGAAGGTCGACAAGCGCTTCGAACAGGTCGACAAGCGCTTCGACAAGTTGGAAGACCGGTTCGAAGCGATGCAGAAAGAAATGAACCTGCGCTTCGAAGGCCTCCACAAGAGCCTGAATCAGACGCTGGTGGGGGTGCTCGGCGCGGTGATCGCTGGCTTTGTCGCCATCGCCGCTCTGATCATCGCTCAGATGTAAGGCGCCGGCCGAGCTCCAGCGCCGCCAGCGTCAGCGCGATGGGGACCGTGGCCGGGGTCTGGTCGACCCAGAAGAAGAGCAGGTCGAAGGCGGGGCAGATCACGGCCGCCAGGGCGGCGCCCCGCAGCTGCAGGCGGCGGTCGCTGGCGAGCAGGGCGCCGAGGGTGGCGGCGACGAAGAGGTCGCCGAAGCCCATCAGCGCCGAGCCGAAGGAGGCGAGCTGGAGGCGCGGGAGGTCGGCGGCCGGGGCGGCGGCGTTGAGGACCGCGTTGGGCTCCTGGAGGAGGTTGGTGCCGACCAGGTAGGCGTCCACCGCCGCCATCGTGTAGATGCCGAGCTTCAGCCACCGCGGCGGGACGATGCAGGCGACTAGCCAGCCGAGGGTGACGCAGGCGAGGGCCGAGAGGGTGAGGGCGGCCGTATCGCCGCTGAGCGCTCCCTCGGCCGCCCAGGCGAGAGCGAAGAGCGGCACGACGGATATGGCCAGGATCGGCCTGGATCCCCGCACGAGCCAGGCCAGAGCGGCGGCGGCGAGCGGCGGCACGGCGATCAGGGCCAGGTAGGTGAGGAAGCGGGCGCTGGCCGATTCGAGCGCGATCGCAGAGATCACGACCACAATCGAGAGCGGTAGGACAAGCGCCCACCATCGGTTTCGCAAACGACCCAGCAGCAGCCCCGATGGAGCCTTGGGCAGGGCGACGAGGAGGGCCTGCGAGAGGCTCAGGACCCCGATCGAGAGCCAGAAGGGGAGCAAGCCTCAGGCGCGCCCGGCGGCGGCCGCGGCGGGCCGTTCGGCTTCGCGCCCGGAGGAGGGCGAGGGTTCGCCCCGGGGTTGCAGCCGCCCGGCGGCGGCAACGGCCCAGAGCATCGCCAGCCAGTTGCAGGTGGCGATTCCGACATGGACCCAGACGATGCCCGCCGGCAGTTCGAGCCACCACTGGACCCCGCCCACAGCGCCCTGTAGGGCGAGCAGTCCGATCACCAGGGTCAGGGGCCGTAGGGCGCGCCCGTCGGCGCCAGGGCGGCGCAGGAGGAACCAGACCGCTATCGCCGCGCAGCCGTAGATTGCGGCGATCGCCGCGTGGCGCTGGACGACCCATTCGAGCGTCCCCGTGCCCTCGAAGTCGAAGCGGTGGACGAGTTGCCCTTCGTGCGCTCCCGCATGGGGCCCCGAGGCGGTGGCGATCGTGCCCGCGAGGATCGTCAGCTGCCCGAGCGGGATCAGTGCCCGCACCGCCCAGACGCCGAGCCGGTCCTGCGAGCGCGGCCGCTCCCACGGTTCGAAGCGCGAGCACCAGGCGAGGGCGAAGGCGGCGTCGAGCAGCATCATCGAGAGGATGAAGTGGGACATCACCAGTCCCGGCGCCAGGTGGTACTTGACGACCAGCGCGCCGAGAATCGCCTGCCCGATCACCCCCAGGGGCAGGAGGGCGCCGAACAGCGCCAGGTGCCAGCGGTAGGGGCGGCGGAAGAAGGCGAGGATGCTGGCGGCGATCACGGCGAAGCCGACGAACCCGGTCAGCAGCCGGTTTCCGTACTCGATCACCGCGTGCGCTTCGAGCGGGGGCGTGGTGCCGCCGTAGCATTTGGGCCAGTCCGGGCAGCCGAGGCCGGAGCCGGTCAGCCGCACGCCGGCGCCGGTGAGGACGATCAGCGCCAGCGCCGCGAGGGCGACCAGCGTCACCTGGGCGTAGCGCTGCGGAGAGATCTCGAAGCGGCTCAAGCGTTCACGCATCGGTCCCTACATCCTGGCAGCGGCCCTGCGGCCGCTGCCGCTCAGCCCTTGGCGTTGCCGCCGGCGGGCGAGTTTTCGATCAAGTACTGGACGAGGTCTTCGAGTTCCTGGGTGCTGAGCAGTTCGCCGAAGTTCGGTGGCATCACGTTCGGCGGGTAACCCTTGGCGATCTCGGCGTTGGGTTCGACGATCATCTCTTCGATCGCTGCGGCGTCATCGTCGGGGGCGAGGTATTCGTCGAGGTTGGGGCCGGTGACGCCGCCGGATTCGGCGGCGGCAAAGACGTGGCAGTTGCCGCAGCCGTTGTTGGCGAAGACCTGGGCGCCGGGGCCGCCGGGCACCTTGGGCGGAGCGGCGCCGGGGACGCCGGCCCATTCGCCGACGTAGGCGGCGACGTCGTCGAGATCCTGCCCGGTGACGATGTCGGCGGGCATCGAGACGGCCGAATTGCCGTTGCTGGGCCGCGGGTACTCGACCTGCGCTTTGACCACTCCCTCGATCGTGTCGCTGTCGTTGCCTTCCGCCCGGGCGGCGGCGAAGGCGTGGTCGAGGTTGGGGCCCACCTGGGCGGTCGATCCGGCCTGGGCCAGGGAGTGGCAGACGCCGCACTTGACCCGGAAGAGCTCACGGCCGCGCTGCGGATCGGCGTCGGTGGTGCCGCAGCCCGAGGCGACCACCACGAGGGCGATCAGAGCCATGAGGGCGAGCAGCGGGGAGATGAGTTTCGGTGCGCGGGCCATGGGGTGTGACGCGGGGCGGAGTCTATATGTCGGCGCTAACGGGAAGAGTGCCGTCAGGCACGGATGGCGGGTAACCTTTGAGGCGATCCGCACTAGCTCTTACAACACCGCGACGGGAGGTCACAGATGCAGGTGAAGGACGGGATGTCGGAGATCACTTTGACCGTGGGCCCGTCCCACACGCTCCGTGAGGCGGCCGAGAAGATGGTCGAGAAGGGCACCGGCGCGGCGCTCGTTTTCGACGACGAGCTGCCGACGCCATCGGTGGTCACCGAGCGCGACCTGCTGATCTCGATCGCCCGCGGTCAGGACCCCGATCGCGAGCACGTCGCCGACCACATGAGCGAGGGCGTCCTCACCGCCGCCCCCGACTGGAGCCTCGAGCGGGCCGCCGCCGAGATGTCCCGCCGCGGCGTCCGCCACCTCGTCGTCTTCGAAGACGCGGAGGCGATCGGCGTCCTCTCGATGCGAGACATCGTCCGCTGCTGGACCAGCGATGGGGCTACTTCTGAAATGAAGCTGCCCGGCTAGGGCTGCGGGGGGCCGCTGATGGTTTCCACGGGGAGCGCGGCGCCCCGGGTCTCCTGGCGGCGCGGCAGGCGGAAGTAGTCGCGGGCAGAGCCGCGGACGATGCTGCGGAAGGCGGCGAGGGCGAAGATCGCGCCGAGCAGGCCCCAGACCTTCGGGGCGAAGATGAAGCCCGCCGCGTAGGTGCCGCAGATCAGCCCCAGGGCGCCGATCGCGAAGAAGACCGGTGCCCACGAAGGGCGCGGCAGGTAGACCGTCTCGCCGGGCTCGGGGATCTGTCGGTGCTCAGCCACGACTCGGTCCTACTGGGCGATGTAGAGGAAGGCGGCGACGAAGCTGAGGGCGAAGATGCCGGCGGCGATGCCACCTGCGACCAGCCCGGCTCGCATCTGTCGACGTGCGGTCTCGCGGTCCATCGCCGGGAGTTCTATCAGTCCGCCCCGGCGGGTGCCGGTCAGACGTTGGCGGCGATGGCCATCGAGAGAAACAGCAACGCCAAATAGGCGAGAGAGAAGAGGTAAGTCCGAAGCGCCCAGCGCCGATCCGCCGACCGCAGCAGCCGAACCGCGAAGTAGATGAACGCCCCGCCCAGGAGGATCGAGGGCACTACGTAGACGACTCCCAGGCCGCCGGCGCAGAACGGAAGCTGGGTGACGGCGTAGAGGAGGACGGTGTAGAGGAGGATCTGGCGGCGGGTCTCGTCCTCGCCGCGGACGACCGGCAGCATCGGGATCCCGGCCTTGGCGTACTCGTCCTTCATCAGCAGCGAGAGCGCCCAGAAGTGGGGTGGGGTCCAGAAGAAGACGATCGCGAACATGTAGAAGGCCATGCCGTCGAGGCCGCCCGTGACCGCCGCCCAGGCGACCAGCGGCGGCACCGCGCCGGCGGCGCCGCCGATGACGATGTTCTGCGGCGTGCGGCGCTTCAGCCAGAGGGTGTAGACGCCGACGTAGCCGACGAAGCCGCTGAGCGAGAGCGTCGCCGCCAGCGGGTTGACGGTCAGCGAGAGGAGCAGGAAGGAGGCGGTAGCCAGGGTGAGGCCGAAGATCGTCGCGGCGCGGGGGGAGATGCGGCCGGAAGCGACCGGGCGGTCCGCGGTGCGGGCCATGGTGCGGTCGATGTCGCGGTCGACGGCGTGGTTGATCGCCCCGGCGCCGCCGGCCGAGAGGGCGCCGCCGAGGCAGGTGAGGAGGATCAGGCCGAGCGAGGGGTCGCCCGCCACGTACATCGTCGTCACCGTGGTGAAGAGCAGCAGCGACTGCACCTTCGGCTTGGTCAGCGTCAGGTAGTCGCGGACGACGGTGGGTAGAACCGAGCGAGTGGTGGCCGCCGTCGGATTGGGCGCGGTCTGCGCGCCGGCACCGGATTGCATGGCGCTCAGGCTACCGGCTGCGATTCGCGCGACGTCGCCCGCTCGGCGCGCCGGGTGCGATGGCCGATCGCCTCGCGGATGTCGCGCAGCGGCCGGGGGCTGCGGACGTCGGGGAGGACGTCGAAGTTGTGCGGCTCCGGCGGCGAGAGCGTGAACCACTCGAGGGTGTCGCCGCCCCACGGGTCGTGGCCCGCCTCGGGGCCGTTCTCACGGCTGAGTATCGCGTTGGCGATCGTCAGCATGATCCCGACGAAGAGGACGAAGACGCCGATCGAGGCGATCACGTTGTAGGCGGTGACGCCGGTGCCGGCGAAGTACTTGTAGGCGTCGATCACCTGCCCCTGCTCGGTGCCGGCGAAGAACAACGGCACGAAGCCGAGTAGCAGCCCGGCCATGATCGTCCAGAAGGAGATCCGGGCCAGGGTCTCGCCCATCGTCCGCCCGGTCATCTTCGGGAACCAGTAGTGGAGCGCGGCGAAGCCGCCGAAGACCGCGCCGCCGATCAGCGTGAAGTGGGTCGCCGCGGTCGAGTCGACGGTGTTCTTCAGGTGCCAGGCGGAGGCGACCAGCGAGTGGCAGAGCTCGGAGGCGAGACCGACGGTGATCGCGAAGATCGCGCCGACGGCGAACAGCAGCGGCGCCCGCATCTGCAGGGTGCCGCCGGCCAGGGTTGCGATCAGGTTGAAGAGGACGAGGCCGAAGGGCACGATCAGCGCCAGCGACATCAGCATCGCGAAGTACATCCAGCCGACGCCGATCGGCGCGGTCAGCATGTTCTGCATCCAGGCCAGCGTCCCGACCACCGCGATCGCCGCCAGCGCCACCATCACCACGTTGCGGTTGAAGAGAGGTTTGCGGGAGAAGGCGGCGGCGATTTCGGCGATCGCGCCGAAGGCGAAGATCAGGATCAGCATGTAGGTGCCGGTGTAGAAGATCCAGCTCAGGTGCTGCCAGAGGAGCGGCGCGCCGCCGGAGCCGTCGGCGAAGAAGATCCCGTCGTAGTGGCGGTCGATCATCAGCATCGTCAGCGCCGCCAGCAGCACCGGGCCGATCACGACCATCAGCCAGGAGCCGACCGCGGCGGCCCAGGCGAAGACCGGCAGGCGGCGCCAGGCCATGCCCGGCGCCCGCATCGTTTTCAGCGTCGCGATCAGGTTGATCGCGAGGAAGACGAAGCCGAGGGTGGCGAGCCCGGCCGAGGTGACCCAGGCGTCGACGCCGTTGTTGGAGAGGAAGGCGAGCTCGGAGAGCGGCGCCAGCGGGTTGACGCCGGCCTCCGACGGGGTGAAGAGGAAGGTCGCGTAGAGCGCGACGCCGCCGGTGACCCAGAGCGCCAGCCCGGTCTGGCCGAGGCGCGGCAGGGCGGTCCCGCGGGCGCCGATCTGCAGCGGCGTCACGTAGTAGAAGAGCCCCATCGTCAGCGGCAGCGCGAAGAGGAAGATCGCGCTGGCGCCGTAGAGCGAGAGCATCCGGTTGAAGGCGACGGGGGAGAGGAAGGTGTTCTCGGGCACCAGCAACTGGATCCGCATCAGCACCAGCTCGACCAGCGCCAGGAAGAGAAAGCCGAGGGCGCCGCAGATCAGGATCTGCCCGATCTCCTTGTGGTCGGCGCTGGTCGCGAGCTGCGCCCAGCGCGGGCGCTTGGCGCTGTAGCCGTCGGCGACGAGCTCGGGGCGCGGGCTGGGGCTCATGGCGTTTCTCCGTTTTCGATCTGGCCGACGACCTTTTCCTGGGCGGCCTCGATCTCCTCCGCCTGCGTTTCGACGAATTCTTCGTATTTCTCGGGCGAGACGACTTCGACTTCGGTCCGCATCGCCGCGTAGGCCTGGCCGGAGAGGGTGGCGGAGTCGCCCATGTAGGTGCCTTCGTCGCCGGTGCTGAAGAGGACCTTGTTGGTCTTGCCGGGCACCGCGTCGGCCTTGCGCGCCAGTTCTTCGACGTTCCAGGTGTGGACGACGTCGGTCGACTGCAGGTCGAGCTCGATCGCGGTGTCGACCGGGACCACCAGCTTGTAGTAGGAGAAGGCGCCGTTCGGGTAGTCGTAGCGCCACAGCCACTGCTGGCCGGTCGCTTCGATCTTCAGCGGTTCCGACTTCAGCGAGGCGAGGCCCGCTTCGCCGGTCGTCGGCTTTTCGCGGGCGTTGTCGGTGAAGACGATGCCGAGGATGAAGAGCAGCGCTGCGAAGACGGTGAGGACGCCCCCGACCCGGAACTGCAGCCCCCGGCCGCCGAGCAGCTGGCGCGGCTCGGCCCCCCGCTCGCCGCGGTAGCGGCGGACGACGTAGAGGAGCGCGCCGACGATGGCGACGATCAGGATCGCCGCGGCGAAGAAGCCGATCCAAAACAGCGTGTCGATCTGGTCCGTGCCAGGGGAGTGGGACGCCAAAGCGCGGCCATTCTATTCAGGCGGGGCGGCGCGACGCCCTTTCGGCCCTTCGTCTGTTCCTTCCTGGGCCATAGCAACGGAAAGGAACAGACGAACGACGGGGGCGGACCTATACTCGCGGCTCCTTATGAGGAGGCGCTCCCGGCCATCGAATGCGCTCCGCCTTGCGGTGCGCGCCGGCGCCCTCGGCGCCGCCGGCGCTGCCGTCGCGGTGCCCCTGCTCCGCCGTCGCCTGCGGATCCCGACCGCGGTCACGGTGACCGCGGTTGCCGCGGGGCCTCTGGCGCTGGCCGTGCTGAGCCCGCGCTCGAAGCGGCGCGACGTCGTCCTCTTCGCGATGCAGATGTGGGCCTTCACCGTCGCCCACGAGCTGCCTTATGACGACCCGGAGCGGCTCCGCGCCCGGCTCCGGGCCCGCTATCCGATCCGCAGCGACCGGGTAATCGGCGCCGGTCGGCTGCCCAATGCCTGCCTGCAGCGCGGTCTGGCGCGCTTGCCGCAGGTCGGCGCGCTCGACAAGTTCCTCGCCTGGACCCACTGGCTCTGGTTCATCGTGCCCTATGCCTCGCTGGCGCTGATCCTCGTCCGCCACAACGAGCGCTTCCCGCGCTCCGCGCGCCAGATGGCCGCCGTCTTCGACCTCGGCTGCGCCGTCTACTTCGCGGTCCCGACCGCGCCGCCCTGGTGGTCCTCCGAGCAGGGCCTGACCGGCGAAGAGGTGCGGCGGATCATGGTCGAGGTCGGCGAACCGACCTGGGGCCGGGCCTGGGAGCGGATGTACGACGCCCTCGGCGGCAACCCGTGGGCGGCGATGCCCTCGCTCCACTTCGCCACCTCCCTGCAGGCGGCGCTCTCGCTCGCGGAGGCGGGGAAGGTGGAGGGCGCGCTGGGCTGGGGGTACGCGGGCACGCTCGGCTTCGCCCTCGTCTACCTCGGCGAGCACTACGTCACCGATTTGATCGCCGGCGCCGCCCTGGTGGCGGCCGTACGCAAGGGCGAGCCGCTCGCCGAACCCCTTATACGCAGGGTAAACGGGACCCTGCAGCGACTGGAGAGAATCGCGAGCGGGTAATTTCCTAGTCGTGTCTCCGGATAACTCGGCGAACGGGGAGAACCCGGCGAACGGGGAGAACCGCTTCGCCGAAATGCCGATCTTCACCACGCGGCGGCTGATCCAGACGATCGTCGTCGTCTTCCTGCTGCTCGGCGCGATCTACTTCCTCTTCCCGAAGTTGGTCGGCCTCGGCGACGCGCTGAGCAAGCTCGACGACGCCGATCCGCTCTGGATCGCGATCGCGATCGGTTTCAACGTTCTCGCCTACGCGACCTACATCGCCCTCTTCAAGGCGGTGGTCGGCGGCGACGCGTTGCGCCTCACCTGGGGGGAGACCTACGAGATCAACATGGCCGGGGTCGCCGGGACGCTGCTGTTCTCGGCCGGCGGCGCCGGCGGCATCGCCGTCACCTACTGGGCGCTGCGCAAGGCGGGCATGCAGCGCCGCGACGTCGCCCGGCGGATGGTCGCCTTCGTCTCGCTGCACTACGCCTTCTACCCGATCGCCCTGATCGTCTTCGGGGTCCTGCTGCGGACCGGGGTCCTCAACGGAAAGGACTCGGTCGAGCTGACGATCATCCCCGCCGCCATCGCCGGCCTGCTGCTGATCCTCGGTGTCCTCGTCACCCTGATCCCGCCCGACGCCGGGCACCGCCTCGCCCGCTTCGCCCACAGCGATCGCTCCCGCAGTTGGCTGGAGACCGCCGGCAAAGTTCCCGCCACCCTCGGGGAAGGCTTCCGCTTCGCCGCCGGGCTCTTCGCGCATCCGCGCCGCGGCGGCCTCGCGGTGATCGGCGCCGCCGGCTTCTGGGCGGCCAGCATCGGCGTCCTCTGGGCCTCCTTCCACGCCTTCGGGGTGCACGTGCCGCTGGCGGTGGTCGTGCAGGGGTTCTTCCTCGGCATGGTCGCCAACCTCTTCCCGCTGGCGCCGGCCGGGGTGGGGGCGGTCGACGCCGGCATGATCGGCGCCTTCGTCCTCTTCGGGATCCCCGAGGAGACGGTCTTCCCGGCGATTCTGATCTTCCGCCTCGTCGCCTTCTGGATGCCGATCCCGCCGGGGATCTTCGCCTTCTTCCAGCTCCGCCACACCGTGCACCGCTGGGAACAGGAGGGATTGCCGAGCGAACGCGGCGGCGAGATCCACTCCCCGGTCGAGGAGGTCGCGGCGATTGCCTTCGACCCCCGAGAGAGCTACTATAAAAAGTAAAGTAATAGACTCCAGGCGGCAGATATGGCAGAGCAGAAGAAGGTCGAGAACGTAATCATCGTCGGCGGTGGGCCCGCCGGCTACACGGCGGCGCTCTATACCGCCCGCGCCAACCTCGAGCCGATCGTCTTCGAGGGCTTCCAGTGGGGCGGCCAGCTGCAGAACACGACCGACGTCGAGAATTACCCCGGCTACCCCGAGGGGATCATGGGACCGGAGATGATGGCCCAGTTCCGCGCCCAGGCCGAGCGCTTCGGGACCCGCTTCGTCACCGACGACGTCGACCGGGTCGAGCTCTCCGACGGCGGCGTCCAGAAGGTCTTCCTCGGCGACGAGGAGCACCGGGCCAAGACCGTGATCTTGGCGATGGGGGCGGAGCCGAAACGGCTTGGCGTCCCCGGCGAGATGGAGCTCGGCGGCCGCGGTGTCTCCACCTGCGGCGTCTGCGACGGCGCCTTCTTCAAAGACCAGAAGGTGATCGTGGTCGGCGGCGGCGATTCGGCGATGGAGGACTCGATCTTCATCTCCAAGTTCGCCAGCCAGCTGACGATCGTCAACCGCCGCGACGAGTTCCGCGCCTCGAAGATCATGTTCGACCGCGCCCGCGAGAAGGAGAACATCGACCTGAAGACGCCGTTCATCCCGGAGGAGTTCGTCGCCGGCGAGAGCGGCAAGCTCGAGAAGGTCCGCCTCCGCAACGCCGAGACCGGCGAGCAGGAGGAGATCGCCGCCGACGGCGCCTTCGTCGCGATCGGCCACGTGCCGAAATCGGAGATCGTCAAGGGCCAGGTCGACACCGACGAGGACGGCTACATCGTCACCGAGGCCGGCTCGACCCGCACCAACATCGCCGGCGTCTTCGCGGTCGGCGACGTCGTCGACCACACCTATCGCCAGGCCGTAACCGCGGCCGGCACCGGCTGCATGGGCGCGCTCGACGCCGAGCGCTACCTGCGCGACGCCGACGTCCCGGTCGAGGCGCACTGGATGCCGGGCGGCGAGCCGGCTGAGATCGCCACCGGCTCCTGACTCACCACTTCTTGGATTAAGAATCCTGGCTTAACAAGGCGTGTGTGGGGCACGTATATGTTGGCTTCGTGAGTTCAGCCTGTTCCCATCTCGACTCGGTCAATTACCCCAATCTGCCTGGCGAGGTCGCCGGCTGCGAGGAGTGCCTGGCGATGGGGATGGACTGGGTCCACCTGCGGATGTGCCAGACCTGCGGCCACATCGGCTGCTGCGACAACTCGATCGGCAAGCACGCCACCGCCCACCACCAGGACACCGGTCACCCGATCATCCGCTCGGCCGAGCCCGGCGAAGACTGGAGCTGGTGCTACGTCGACGAGGTGATGATGCGCCTCGACGGAAATAAATAGCTTGCATCTAGATATCTACTAGATATCCAGTTGCTACTATCCTCGCATGGCGAAGGCGACGAAGGTTCTGGTGACGATGCCGGTCGATCTCTTGGAGCGCATCGACCGAGAGACCCGAAGCCTTGGTCAAACTCGCAGCGAGTTTTTCCAGGAGGCTGTGCGGCGCCGATTGGGTTGGCCCGATCCCTTGGCAGTCGACGCCGCGTTGCTACGGGGGCGGGCTGCATTGGCGGATCTAGATGGCTTTGAGTCCGCTGAGGTGATCCGGTTGGAGCGAGAGGAGCGCGATGCCCGCGATCAGCGTCGTTAGCGATGCGAACATCGTCTTGAAGTGGTTTCACTCCGAGGGTGAGAACGAAGTGGAGTCGGCCCGCGCTCTCCTCGATGCCCACAAGGAACGGACTGTTGCCCTCTCGGTTCTCGACCTGACGAAGTACGAGGTCGGCAATGCGCTGATGCGTGGAAGGTCAGGCGCCAGTGCCGATCAGACCGCGATCGTGATCGAGGCTCTGTTCGAGATCTGCCCTTCCATTTGTCCGAGCCCCGAAGAGATGAAAGCGGCGACTCGACTGGCTGAACGCCACAAATTGACTCTCTATGACGCCGCCTATGCGGCAGTTGCGCAAGGTCGCTCGGCCGAGCTCGTGACCTTGGATCACGCTCTCCTCGACGCCAAGCTTGGAATGAGGCCCGGCGAACTGGTCGCCACCTTGGCGGGTCTCAAGGAGAGGTAGTTCCGTGAGGCAATCGGGCGCTGGGCCTCAGGCCTCCGGCGTCACGATCGCGAAGCCGGGGTCGGGCTCGTCGAGCAGGCCCAGCATTTCGCCCAGTTTCTCGCCGTCCCCCTCGACCCGCAGCCGGCCGCTGCCGGCCAGGTCCGCCAGGTCCGCGCTGCCGCCGAGCAGCTCGTTCAGCGCCCGGCGCTCGACGACCAGGGCCGCTTCGGCCTCGGCGCCCTCTCGCCACGGCCGGTGGTTGAGGACCCCGTTTTCGACCCGCAGCAGGCGCCGCTCGTCCGGGTCGGTGACGCGCCACTCGATTGCCAGCCGCTTGCCCCAGGCGCGGGGGCCGTTGAGCCGCACCTTCATCCCGTCGAGGATCTGCGCCACCGAGAGCTGGGCGAGGATCGCCGGGGCGCGGGTGTCGGAGGGGGTGCCGGTGATGCCGCCCCGCAGCTCCTCGGCGCCGACCGGGTAGAAGTTCCGCCAGGTCGCGTTCTCGGCGCCGTAGCCGAGCTGCTCCAGCGCGTCGGCCTGCAGCTGCCGCGCCTCCACGTTGTCCGGTTCGGCGAAGACGACGTGGTTGACGAGCTCGGCGACCCAGCGGTACTCGCCCTGCTTGAACGAGCTGCGGGCCTGCTCCAGCACCCGCTCGGCGCCGCCCATCGCCTCGACGTAGCGCCCGGCCCGCTCGACCGGCGGGTGCTCCCAGAGGTGGGCGGGGTTGCCGTCGAACCAGCCCATGTAGCGCTGGTAGACGGCGCGGGCGTTGTGGCTGACCGAGCCGTAGTAACCGCGGCAGTGCCACTCGGAGGCGAGCTCCGGCGGCAGCTCCAGCTCCTCGGCGATCTCCGGCCCGGTGCGACCGGCGTTGATCAGGCGCAGGGTCTGATCGTGGATGTAGCCGTAGAGGTCGCGCTGCTTGCGCAGGTACTCGACGATCCGCTCCTGCCCCCAGCGCGGCCAGTGGTGGCCGGCGAAGAGGACGTCGCTGTCGGCGCCGAACAGCTCGATCGCCTCGTCGAGGTAGGCGGCCCAGACCTGTGGGTCGCGGACCAGGGCGCCGCGCAGGGTGAGGACGTTGTGCATCGTGTGGGTCGCGTTCTCGGCGATGCAGAGCACCCGCTGCTCGGGGAAGTGGAAGTTCATCTCCGCCGGCGCCTCGGTCCCGGGGGTCAGCTGGAAGACCATCCGCACGCCGTCGACGGTCTCCTCTTGGCCGGTCTCGGTCACCTCGAGGTTGGGCGGGATCAGCGTCAGCGTCCCCAGCGAGGTCGTCTGGCCGAGGCCGGAGCCGACGCCGGCGTCGGGGCCGCGCTCCAGCCGCGCCCCGTACATGTAGCCGGCCCGACGGCCCATCGCGGTGCCGGCGTAGACGTTCTCGCTGACCGCGTGGTGGAGGAAGCCTTCGGGGGCGAGGACCGGGATCCGGCGCTCGGCGACCTCCTCGGCGCTGACGATCCCGGCGGCGCCGCCGAAGTGGTCGATGTGGCAGTGGGTGTAGACGAGGCCGGTGACCGGGCGCTCGCCGCGGTGCTCGCGGTAGAGCGCCAGCGCCGCGGCAGCAGTCTCGGCCGAGATCAGCGGGTCGATGACGACGATTCCCTCGTCGCCCTCGACGACGTGCATGTTCGAGAGGTCGAAGCCGCGCAGCTGGTAGAAGCCCGGCGCGATCTCGAAGAGGCCGGCGATCTGGTTGAGTCGGCTCTGGCGCCAGAGGCTGGGGTTGGCGGTCTCGGGGCACTCGGCGTCGAGGAAGGCGTAGGAGTCGAGGTCCCAGACGACCCTGCCGCCGTCGCCCTCGACCCGGGCCGGCTCGAAGCGGGCGACGAGGCCGCGCTCGGCCTCGGCCAGGTCCTCGCCGCCGTCGGGCGGCAGCGCCGCCGCGGCTTCGCGGTTGCGACGGGCGGTGATCTCCGTGGCGGGTTGGCGCTTGCTCACGCGGCCTCCGCTTCGGTTCGCAGGCGCGGCGCCGGAGCGTAGGCCTCGCCGCGGTCGGCCCGCAGGCGCTCGAGCGTCTCCAGGGCGCGGGCGGGTCCGATCAGCTCGGTAATCGCGATCGGCCCCAGCGGCCAGTTGAAGCCGAGTTGCATCGCCGTCTCCATGTCCGCGTCGGAGGCGATCCCCTCTTCGCGGGCGAAGGCCGCCTCGTTGGCGATCTGGGCGAAGAGCCGGGTGAGGATCTCCTCGGCGGCGGGGTCGATCTTCGCCAGCTCCGCGGGGTCGAGGGTCGGCGCCGCGATCCCGAGGTCGGGATCGCTCTCGCGCTCGTGCCCATCGCCGTACTCGTAGTAGCCGTGCCCGCTCTTGCGGCCGAAGCGGCCTTCGGCGACCAGCTCTTCCTGGATCGGGCTCGGCCGCCAGCGCTCCGGCTCGCCGCCCTGGGCGAAGAAGGAGCGGGCGATCTCAAGATTGACGTCGAGGCCGATCAGGTCGAGCAGCTCGAAGGGGCCCATCCGGAAGCCGCCGCCGAGGCGGACGGCGCGGTCGATCGTCGCCGCGTCGGCGACCCCGTCGCCGAGCATCCGCAGCGACTCCAGCGAGAAGGGGCGGGCGAGGCGGTTGGCGACGAAACCGGGGCTGTCCTTGGCCCGGATCGGGGTCCGGCCCATCCCCTCGGCGACCTCGGTCGCGGCGGCCAGCGCCTCAGCGCCGGAGCGCTCGGCGGCGACCACCTCGACCAGCTTCATCAGCGGCGGCGGGTTGAAGAAGTGCATCCCGACCACCCGCTCGGGGTGGGGGACGCCCTCGGCGATCGCGGTCACCCGCAGCGAGGAGGTGTTGCTGGCGAAGACCGGCTCGGGGCCGACCGCCGCGGCCAGGGAGGTGAATATCTCTCGCTTCAGCTCCAGTTTCTCCGGCGCCGCCTCGATCAAAAGGCCACAGCCTCGAAGCATTTCCAGATTCGGGGCGGACCCAAAGCGGGCGAGCGCCGCTTCGGCTTCCTGCTCGCTCCAGCGCCCCCGCTCGACGCCTTTGGCGAGGTCTTCGCCGACGGCCATGCCGACGTTTTCCAGAGTCTCGCGGTCGACGTCGTAGAGCACGGTCTCGTAGCCGCCCAGCGCCGCCAGCTGGGCGATGCCGCGGCCCATCGTCCCGGCGCCGAGGACGCCGACGCGGGCGACGCTCACCGGCCCTGGAAACGGGGCTCGCGTTTTTCGAGGAAGGCGTTCATTCCCTCGACCCGGTCCTCGCTCGCCATCGCCTCGTCGAAGAGGGCCCGCTCCTCGCGCAGGCCCTCGCCGAGGGTCGTCTCCTGCGCGGTCAGCACCGCTCGTTTCGCCAGCCGCGCCGCCAGCGGCGGGCGCTCGGCGACCAGCCGCGCCAGCTCGATCGCCTCGGTCAGCCAGGTGCCTTTGCCGACGACTTTGTTCACCAGGCCCCAGCGCTCGGCCGTCTTCGCGTCCCAGCGGCGGCCGGTGAGGACGTACTCCATCGCCCGCTGCTTGCCGATCGCCCGCGCCAGCCGCTGGGTGCCGCCGCCACCGGGAATGATCCCGAGGGTGATCTCGGGCTGGCCGAAGCGGGTTTTCTCGTCGCAGACGATCATGTCGCAGGCCAGCGCCAGCTCGCAGCCGCCGCCGAAGGCGTAGCCGGAGACGGCGGCGACGGTCGGGGTTCCGATAGCGCTCAAGCGGCTCCAGAATTCCATCCCCTTCGGGTCCGGCGGCGCGTCCAGCGGTCGCTCGGCCATCGCCCGGATGTCGGCGCCGGCGGCGAAGTACTCCTCGGCGCCGGCGATCACTATGCAGCGCACATTCGGGTCGGAGTCGAGCCGTTCGAGGCTGACCGCGATCTCCTCCCGCATCTCGGCCGAGAGGGCGTTGCGGGCCTCGGGCCGGTTCAGCCGCAGCAGGGCGACGTGGAAGTCGTCGATTGCGACCTCGACCAGGGCCAAGGTCAGGACTCCTCGAAGGGGAGCATCGCGTTGATGCCGGTGGCCTGGCGGCCGATGATCAGCTTCTGGATCTGCGAGGTCCCCTCGTACAGGGTGGTGACGCGGGCGTCGCGCAGGTAGCGCTCGACCGGGTAGTCGTCGACGTAGCCCGAGCCGCCGTGGACCTGGATCGCCAGGTTGGCGCACTCGACCGCCGACTCGGTCGCGAACAGCTTCGCCACCGAGGTCTCGGTCAGGTTCGGTTTCCCTTCGTCCTTCAAGAGACCGGCGCGGAGGACCAGCATCCGGCTGGCGTCGCGCTTCAAGATCATGTCGGTGATCATCTCCTGGACCAGCTGGAAGCGGGCCAGGGGAACGCCGAACTGCTTGCGCTCTTTCGCGTACTCGACCGAGGACTGGACGGAGCCTTCGCAGATCCCGACGCAGCCGGCGGCGACGCTGTAGCGGCCGTTCTCCAGCGCGCTCATCGCCACCTTGAAGCCGTCGCCGACCTCGCCCAGCAGCGCCTCCTCGCCGACCTCGACCGCGTCGAGCGAGATTTCCGCGGTGTCGGAGGAGCGCAGGCCGAGCTTGCCGTGGATCTCCTGGGTGGTGAAGCCCTCCGAGTCGCAGGGGACGAGGAAGGCGGCGAGGCCGCGGTGCTTCTTCTCCGGGTCGGTCTGGGCGAAGATCAGCGCCACCTCGGAGTGGTTGCCTAGGCTGATCCACATCTTCTGGCCGCTGATCGACCAGCCGCCGCCGGTCTTCGTCGCCCGGGTGCGGAGGTTGGCGGCGTCGGAGCCGGTGTCGGGCTCGGTCAGCCCGAAGCAGCCGAGCCCCTCGCCCGAGCAGAGCCGCGGCAGCCACCTCTGCTTCTGCTCCTCGCTTCCCCACTTCTCGATCGGCCCGGCGACCAGCGAGGTGACCACCGAGACGACGGTGCGGGCGGAGGAGTCGGCGCGGCCGATCTCCTCGGCGATCAGCCCGTAGCTGACGTAGTCGAGGCCGCGGCCGCCGTAGGCTTCGGCGACCGGGGCGCCGAGGAAGCCGATCTCGCCGAGCTTGCGGGCGAGCTCGCGGTCGAAGCGTTCCGCCCGGTCGTTCTCCTTGACCTGCGGCAGGATCTCGCGCTCGGCGAACTCGCGCGCGGTTTCGCGGATCAGCTTCTGCTCGTCGCTGTAGGTGAAGTCCATCTCAGAGCTCCCGCAGCTCGCGGCCGAGGGTGTCGGCGAAGGCGGCCTGGGCCTCCTGCGTGCGCGGTCCCGGGGCCGCCGGGAAGGCCCGGCCGTCGACCGCGGAGACCGCCTGGATCTCGCGCGTGGTCGAGGCCAGGAAGGCCTCGCTTGCCGCCCGCAGGTCGTCGAGATGCCAGCTGCCCTCTGCGACGTGCAGGGCCTTGATCATCCGGTCGCGGGTGATCGACTCCAGGACGCCGTCGGTCAGCGCCGGGGTCCGCAGCTCGCCCTCGGCCGAGACCCAGAAGACCGACGAGGTCGGCGGCTCCAGCACGGTGCCGTCGGGGCGGACGAGGACCGCCTCGTCGGCGCCTTTGCCTTTGGCGATCCGGGTGGCCTGCATGTTGGCCGCGTAGCTGAGCGACTTGACCCCGTTGAGGATCACGCTCGGGCAGTACTCGACGGAGACGAGGCCGACCGTCTCGGGGTGGGGCGGGATCGGCTCGGTGGCGGCGATCCGGCGGCCGCCGCGGGTGACGATCAGCCGCATCTGGCCTTCCACCGGGCCCGCCCGATCGAGCAGGGCGTCGATCTCGCCCTCCAGCGCGGAGCGGTCGAAGCTGAGCTCGATCGCCGCGGCGGAGCGCTGTAGTCGGTCGAGGTGGTCGACGAGGGCGAAGGGCTTGCCGGCGTAGAGCCGGATCACCTCGAAGGCGCCGTCGCCGCGGTAGAGGCCGTCGTCCTTGAGGCCGATCGTCGCCTCGCTCGTCGGGCAGACGGTCCCATTGACGCTCGCCAGCTCTTCGAAGCCTGCGTTCACGCGGGCGAGGCTATCTGGTCGGCACGGCCGCTTCAGCCGTGTTTGCTGTGGATGCGGCAGCCGCGGCCCTTGAAATCTTTGGCGACGCAGCGCTGCGGGGCCCAGCGGACCTGGTAGTGGCTGTCCCAGGCGAAGGTCTGCTGCTTGCGGATGTAGAAGGTGGTGATCAGCCCGGCGTAGATGGTGCCCTTGGCGATCCAGGCGATTTCGCAGCGGAAGCGGGTCTTGCTCGCCCGCTTGCAGTTGCCGACCACGCGGCTGGCCGAGCTGAAGCGCTCGCCGAAGGCGTGGAAGAGGGTGAAGATCGCGAACTCTTCGCCGGTCGACTTCTTCATCGGCGGCAGCGGCGCCGCCGGGTCGACGAACGGCGCCGGCCCGCCGCTTTCGGTGGCGGCGATCCATTCGTTCACCCAGCTGGAGACGTAGTCGACCCGGGTCAGCACGTTCGGCGTCTGCGGGCTGCAGAGCGGGCCGACGACGCTGATCACCGCCAGCTCGACCGGGGACCCGTCGGCGCGCGTCGCGACCGCCGGGCCGCCGCTGTCGCCGAAGCAGGTGCCGGACGTCTTTTGCGGCGTGGCCAGCAGGCAGAGCTGGACGGCGCCGGAGTAGTCCTTGTAGAAGCCCTTGGTCTTGGCGCGGCAGGTGCTGTCCTTCTGCACCGTCATCGTCGTCGTCCGCATGTTGGCCGGCGCCTGGCGGTTCTGCGCCCGGGTCACGCCCCAGCCGGCGACGGAAACGCCCGCGCCGCCTTCGTATAGGGCCGCCTCGGCCGGGCCGGCGATCGCCAGCGGCGGGGCGCTGGTCGGGCGGGAGAGGATCAGGACCGCAGCGTCGCCGTGGACGACGCCGGGGTCGAAGGAGGGGAAGACGTGGGTGGCGACGACCGAGAAGATGTTTTCGGGCTGCGCCTGTTTCGGGTTGGCGACGCCGATCGCGACCGCGTATTCGGCCGGCTTGGAGAAGGTCCCGGTCTCGACGTCCTCGGCGCAGTGGGCGGCGGTGAGCACGACCCGCGGCGCGACCACGGTGCCGGTGCAGGCGAAGCCGCTGTGTTCGTTGCCGGCCTCGATGTAGGCGAGGTAGGGGAACTGCTCGATCGTCGCCGCCTGGCCGCCGATGATCGAGGCCTGCGCTCCGCCTGGGGCAGACGCGCCCGCGGGCGCGCACAGCGCCAGCGCGAGGATCGCCCCGCTGAGGATCGCCAACAGCCGTCGTTGCCCCTGCATCAACACTTCCAACACCCTAGTTGAGCGTTCAGACCGCTTCAAAGACGGTGGACAAACCTTGGCCGACCCCGACGCAGAGGGTGACCGCCCCGTAGCGGCCGCCGCGCCGCTTCAGCTCGCGCACCAGGGCGCCGGTGAGGCGGGCGCCGGAGCAGCCGAGCGGGTGGCCGAGGGCGATCGCGCCGCCGTTGACGTTGAGCCGCTCCTCCTCGATCCCGAGCTCGCGGGCGCTGGCGAGAACCTGCGAGGCGAAGGCCTCGTTCAGCTCGACCAGGTCGATCTGGTCGAGGGAGAGGCCGGCGTTCTCCAGCGCTTTGGGGACGGCCTGGACCGGGCCGATCCCCATGAAAGCGGGGTCGACCCCGGCGACGCCGGAGGCGACGACCCGCGCCAGCGGCTCGGCGCCGAGCTCTTCGACCCCCTTCTCGGAGGCGACCAGCATGCAGGCGGCGCCGTCGTTCAGGGTCGAGGCGTTGCCGGCGGTGACGGTGCCGCCGTCGCGGAAGACCGGCCGCAGCTTCGCCAGCTTCTCCAGCGAAGCGTCGGGGCGCGGTCCCTCGTCGGCCTCGACCAGAACGGTCTCCCGCCCCCGCGGCGCCTCGATCGGGACGATCTCCTCGGCCAGCTTCCCAGCCTCGGTCGCGGCGACCGCCCGCTGGTGGCTGCGCAGGGCGAAGGCGTCCTGGTCCTCGCGGCTGACGCTGAAACGCTCGGCGACGTTCTCGCCGGTCTCGCCCATCGACTCGGTCGAGACGCCGAGCTCGGCCATCCGCGGGTTGATCATCCGCCAGCCGAGGGTCGTGTCGTGCATGGTCTGCGGCCCGCGCGGGAGGCCGCGCTCGGGCTTCTCGACCACCCAGGGCGCCCGGCTCATCGACTCGACCCCGCCGGCGAGGTAGAAGTCGCCTTCGCCGGCCTTGACCGCCCGGGCGGCGCCGTTGACCGCCTCCAGCCCCGAGGCGCAGAGACGGTTGACGGTCGCGCCCGGGATGCTCTGCGGCAGGCCGGCGAGCAGTGCCGCCATCCGGGCGACGTCGCGGTTGTCCTCGCCCGACTGGTTCGCGGCGCCGAGGTAGACGTCGGCGATGCGCTCGGGGTCGACGCCCGTGCGCTCGACCACGGCGGCGATCGCGTGGGCGGCGAGGTCGTCGGGGCGGACGCCGGAGAGGGCGCCGCGGTAGGCGCCCATCGGGGTGCGCAGCGGTTCTACGACGTAGGCCTCGGGCATCGGTGCGAACCGTATCCTTCTCGTGTGCTCTTCATCCTGGGAACTCTGGGGATCCTGGCCTTCATGGTGGGCGTGCTGCTGGTCGTCGGGCACTACTACCCGGGCAGCTCCGCCGGGCTCGTCGACTGGGTCCCGACCCGCTCGCCCGAGGTCGAGGCCCAGAACGAGATCGACGACATCCGCCAGATGATGGAGGCCCAGAACGAGATGCGGCGCCGGCGCGGGGCCCCCGAGCTGACCGAGCAGGAGCTGCAGGCGAGCGTCGCCGAGGACGAGAAGCTGCGGCTGCGCGGCCGCGGGCCCTTCGAGGCCGGGTAGTTGGCCCGGGCCCTGATCGTCGGCTGCGGTTGCCGCGGCCGCGAGCTCGGCGCGCAGTTGCTCGCCGAAGGCTGGGCGGTGCGCGGGACCAGCCGGCGCGAAGAGGGGCTGGAGCAGATCGAGGCGGCCGGGATCGAGCCGGCGCTGGCCGACCCCGACCAACCGGGCTCGATCCTGGAGCAGGTCGGCGACGTCGCCGTCCTCGTCCTTCTGCTGGGCGGCACTGAGGGAAGCGACGAGGAGCTGGAGGCGATCCACGGCCCGCGCCTGGAGCGCCTGATGGAACACCTGGTCGAAACCCCGGTGAGAGGCGTCCTCTATGAGGGCACCGAGCCGGGTGAGCAAATAGTCCGAGCCGCCGCCCAAACCTGGCGCATCCCGGTCCGCATCCTGCCGAGACCGCAAAAACCCTTCCTGAAGGAGGGTTTTTGCGGTCTCGCGGGGGAGGTGCGCGCCGTGCTGGCCGGAGAAGGCAAATAGCTAAACTCCGATAAGGATTCAGGTAAATAGACGAGAAGCGCGAGAGGAGCGTCTTTCATGGCTCTGCAGCTCGGAGACGTAGCACCAGATTTCGAGGCCGACACCACCGAGGGCCGGATCAAGTTCCACGACTGGCTCGACGGCTCGTGGGCGATCCTGTTCTCCCACCCGAAGGACTTCACCCCGGTCTGCACCACCGAGCTCGGCTACATGGCGAGCATCGAGCCGGAGTTCGCCAAGCGCGGCGTCAAGATCATCGGCCTCTCGGTCGATCCGCTCGACAAACACGAGGACTGGGTCGACGACATCGAGGAGACGCAGGGCGCGCGGCCCGAGTACCCGATCATCAGCGACGCCGACTTCTCGATCGCCAAGGCCTACGGGATGCTGGCGGCCGACGTCTCCGGCGACCCCGGCGATCGCACTCCGGCCGACAACCAGACGGTCCGCAACGTCTTCGTCATCGGCCCCGACAAGAAAATCAAACTCATCCTCGTCTACCCGATGACTACCGGGCGCAACTTCGACGAGGTGCTGCGGGTGATCGACTCGCTGCAGCTGACCGCCAACCACAAAGTGGCGACGCCGGCGCAGTGGGAGCAGGGCGACGACGTGATCATCGCCGGCTCGGTCTCCAACGACGAGGCGAAAGAGACCTACCCGGACGGGTGGGAGGAGCCGAAGCCCTACATCCGCATCGTCCCGCAGCCGAACAAGAGCTAAAAGCGCTGAGGCGCAAGCGCCTCAGCAGAGCCGGTCCAGTAAGTCGCTCAAGATCCGCGCGGTCGCTCCCCATATGAGGTGCCCTTCGACCTCGTAGGTCGGGGTGTGGATGGGGACGCCGCGCCGGATCAGGCGGCGCATCTCGTAGCCCTCGCGCAGTAGCTCCAGCGAGAAGGTGAGGACGGTCTCGACCTCACCCGGGTTCGGCCGCAGGTCCAGCTCCCGCGGGTGGGGAACGTAGCCGACGAATGGGTGGACGACGAAGTTGGTGACGAACGTCCGCGTCGCCGGCAGCGCCTCGCCGATCCGCACCTGGCCGGGGTCGAGCGCGATCTCCTCCTGGGCCTCGCGCAGCGCCGTCGCCTCCAGGTTGGCGTCGCCGGGATCGCGGCGGCCGCCGGGGAACGAGATCTCGCCGGCGTGGCGGCGGAGGTCGGCGCGGCGCTCGGTGAAGACGAGGCCGGGCTCCTCCGGCCACCCGTAGAGGGGCAGCAGCACCGCCGCCTCGACGGTGTCGCCGCTCAGATGATCACCTGGACGGTGCCCCCGTCCACCGACCAGGCGGCGCCGGCGACGTAGGAGGCGCGCTCGCTGCAGAGGAAGACGATCGTCGCGGCGATCTCCTCGGGCCGGGCGAGGCGCCCGATCGGGCGCTTGGAGCCCGCTTCGGCGAGCGCCTCCTCCCGACTCCCGGCGCCGGTGACCTCCATCGACTGGTCGAGGAGCCCGCCGGGCTCCATCCACATCTCCGCTTCGACCGGCCCCGGCGCCACCGCGTTGACGAGGACGCCGGTCTTTGCGTAGCGGTCGGCGAACAGGCGCGAGAGCGAGAGCTCGGCGGCCTTGGCGACCGAGTACTCGGCCATCGCCGCCGAGGGCCGCTTGCCGGCGGTCGAGCAGACGTTGACGACGCGGCCCCAACCGCGCTCGGCCATCAGCGGGATCGCCACCTTCATCGCCCGCAGCGGCGCCATCACGTTGAGCTCGTACTGGGCCCGCCAGTCCTCGTCGGGGACCTCGTCGAGGTCGCGCCACTTCGCCGCGCCGGCGTTGTTGACGAGGACGTCGAGCTGTCCGAAGCGCTCCTCGGCGGCGGCCAGCATGTGCCGGCCGGCGTTCTCCTCGGTGACGTCGATCGCCAGCGCCGCCGCCGCTCCCCGCGCCGGCTCCGCCGCCCGGGCCGCTTCCTCGGTCGCCGCCGCCAGGCGCTCCTCGCCGCGCGCCACCAGCAGCACCCGGGCGCCCTCGGCGCAGAGCTGCAGCGCGGTCTCGCGGCCGATGCCGCTGCTGGCGCCGGTGACGACGCAGGCGCGGCCCGCGAGGCCGAGGTCCATCAGGCGGCCTCCAGCCGCTCGGCTACGGTCACGTGGGCCTCGCCCGCGAGGACCTTGTGGACGGGGCATTTGGTCGCCACCACCAGCAAGCGCCGCCGCTGCTCGGCGTCGAGCTCGGCCGGCAGCTTGAGGCCGACCTCGAAGCTGACCGGGACGTGGCCCTCGTATCCCACCTCGACGTCGACCTCCACAGCGCCGACGTCCCAGCCTTTGCGCTCTGCGTACATCTCGACCGTGATCGCGATGCAGCCGGCGAGGCTGGCGCCGAGCAGCTCGGTGGGGCGGGGGCCGGTGTCGGTGCCGCCCCTGCCGGCCGGCTCGTCGACCCGCAGGTCGTGGCTGCCGTCGAGCTCGACGTCGTGCGCGTAACCCTCGACCCGGCGGGCGACGATCCGCACGCTCAGCCCTTGCCGCGCCCCTGGAACAGGGCGGGGTCGTCGACATCGGCGAATCGGGCCATCGCGTAGACCGCGTCGGAGGCGCGGTTGACGAAGTGGATCACGGTCTCCTCGGCGATCTCGCCGGCTTCGTTCAGTTCGGAGATCCGGCGCTCGGCGCGGCGGATCGTGGTCCGGGCGACGTCGAGCTGGGCGGAAAGCTGGTTGCCGCCCGGGATGACGAACTTCGGCGGCAGCTCGACCCGCTCCATGTAGCGGTCGATTAGCTGCTCCAGCTCGGCGACCATCGCCTCGGTAGTGCGGCTGACGCCGTCTTCGAGCCGCTCGGCCGCTTCCGGCGCGGTCGCCAGCTCGGCGCCGGCGACGAAGATGTCGTCCTGGAGGCGGAGGATGTCGGCGGCGAGCTCGGCCTGCTCGGGCCCGCAGAGGGCGCGGGCGACGCCGAGCTGCGAGCAGGCCTCGTCGAGGGTGCCGTAGGCGTCGGTGCGGCCGTGGTGCTTGGGGACGCGGCCGCCGTACCAGAGGGAGGTGGTCCCGTCGTCGCCCTTCTTGGTGTAGATCTTGACCACGTCAGCGCACCGGGTTGAAGGCGTACCCGGTCATCACCTTGGGGAAGAAGAAGGTCGACTTCGGCGGCATCACCGCGTCGGTGTTGCAGATGTCCTTGACCTGTTCGACAGGGACGCCCCGCTGGATGAAGGCGACGTCGTAGTCGCCCCCGTCGACCATCGACAGGGCGGCATCGACGGTCTTCGCGTATTCGAGCCCGTCGCGCTCGTCGATGTCGTGGTCGCTCATCCCGGCCAGGCCCTTGAGGACCAGCGTCTCGAGGATCGCCGAGTCGAGCCGGCGGTAGGACTCGGGCTTGCCCTCGAGCCGGCGGTCGACCTCGCCGAGGTCCTTGAGCCGCAGGCGGAAGGCCTGCTTGTGGAAAGAGTCGTAGAGGCCGAAGACGCCGACGCCGTCCTCGCCCGCCGGGTCGATCTCCTCGCGGGAGACCTCGGTGATGTCGAAGAGCTCCCGCAGCCCGTTGCCCAGCCGCTGCTGCTTCTCGGGATCCTCGGCGAAGCCGGAGAGGAGGCGGTGGGTGGGGAAGACGAGGAGGCCGGGATCGTCGAGCCCGGTCAGCGACATCAGCGTGTAGTTGTGCGGGCCCTCGCCGCCGACCTCGTCGCGGAAGGCACGGGCGGTCTCGTAGCGGTGGTGACCGTCGGCGATCAGCAGCTGGGCGGAGGAGAGGCGCTCGCTGACGGCGGCGTGGACGGCCGGGTCCTCGACCTTCCAGAGCCGGTTGACGGTGCCGTCTTCGTCGGTGGCTTCGCCCCAGGGCTGGTCCGGGAGCGCCGGCTCCACCAGCGGCCAGGCATCCTCGGTGCTGAGCGAGAAGATCGAGGAGAGGTTGTAGCCCGTGGCGCGGGTCAGCTCGAGCCGGTCGAGCAAGGGGCCGGGATGGGTGCGCTCGTGGGGGCGGACGGTGCCGCTCTCGTAGTCCTCGACCCGGACCCGGGCGAGGATCCCGTTGCGGCTGTAGCGGTTGCCGTCGGGGGCGACGTAGTCCTGGGTCAGCGCCCACAGCGAAGGCGCCTCGTCCTGGACCAGGGCCCCGTCGGAGCGCCAGCTCTCGATCCGCGCCGCCGCCTCCGCATATGGGTCGCCGCTGGGGTTGCTGTCGGGGTCGGCGGGGTCGAACGGTTTCGGCAGGTCGATCGCCACCGCGTTGTAGGGCGAGCGCTCCAGCAGCGCCCTGCGCTGGGCCGCGTCGATCACGTCATAAGGGGGCGCCGCGACCGCATCGAGCGAGCCGACCTTCCCGAGGTCGTAGTGCAGCGCCTTGAAAGGAAGCACCTCCGCCATCGCCCCCAGAACCTACACTTGCCCAAGACGGGGTGTGGCGCAGCCTGGTAGCGCGCCGCCTTTGGGTGGCGGAGGTCCCCGGTTCGAATCCGGGCACCCCGATTGCATGTCTTGCTTGGCCTTCGTAGGCGGGGGTAGGCTGAAACCGTGGCCGACTTCGAGGCGCCGACCGATCTCGTCTTCAACCGGGGGTTGATCTCCGACCCTGATGCCTTCGCGCGTGAGAACGCCGCTGCATCCTGGTTGTACATGTGCGGCGAGGAATTCGCCTCGATGGAGGGCGGGATGGCGTATGAGAGTGTCGAGGCAGCGGTGCCGGAGTCGGCGAACGTCGTTTCCGACCCGCCCCGGGTGCCCGACATGGACCTCGCCCGGGAACAGATCGCCGCGCTGGAGGGGCTGCCACGGCCGACCCTGGTCACCTGCCGCAAAGGGCCGCGGTCCTCGGCCCTGGTCTACCTTTACGCCGGCCTCAAACAGGGCGCCTCGGCCGACGAGGTGATCGGGCGGGCCGAAGCCGAGGGTGCTCCGTTTGTTCAGTCCGACGAACTGAAGGATTGGGTCAGACAGGGTATGCGCGAGCTGTCCTGAGAACGCCAAAGGAGGAGCAGATGCAGAGCTGGGATTTGAAAACGGTGGCGGTGGAGCCGCATCAGCCGCGGATCCTCGCCTCGGCGGACGACGCGCGGACGATCGTCCTGCAGCTGCAGGCGGGGGAGGAGATGCAGGAGCACGAGGTGCACGAGCGGGCGCGGGTGATCGTGATCGAGGGAGAGGTCGACGTCACCACCGAGGACGGGGCGGACTTCGCCAACGCCAAAGCCGGCCACCTGCTCGAGTTCGCGCCCGGCGAGCGGCGGACGATCGTCGCCCGCTCCGACGCGCGGCTGCTGATGGTGCTCTCGCCCTGGCCCGGCGACGGCCACCCCGGTGCGATGACGCTCGAGGAGAAGGCCGAAGCGCGCGAGAAGGCCGCCCAGCACTCGCAGTAGCGGCTACCAGACGACGAGCGAGTGGGGCTTGTCGTGCTTCGCGATCGCCTGATCCCTCGTCACCAGCTTGACGCCATGCTCGATCGCGGTGGCGTAGATGAGCCTGTCCGTCGGGTCGCGGGGAAACGAGAACGGTAGAGCTGCCGCGCTGGCGGCGATCGCAGGAGTGACCCCGACGGTTCGCACCTGTGCCGCCAGGCCCTCCAGCCAGGAGCGGGTCGGGATGTCGATGACGATGCGCCGGCGCTCTGCCAGCCAAGCGAGCTCATACCAGGAGACGGCGGCGACAAGCAGTTCGTCGGCTGCCTTCAGCACCTGACGCGCCGGTCGACTGAGCCGATTCGGCTCTGCCGACCACCAGTGGATGGCGTGGGTATCGAGCAGGGCAGCGCTCATCAGGCCAGCTCGGAGTCGGCCCACATCTCTTCGGTGTCGATGAGCTTCTCCTCGTCGACCGCCGTCCTTGCGAGCCCCTGAAACATGCCCTCCATGGAGCGCGGGCCGGTAGGAGGCACAAGCCGCGCCACGGGTTTGCCGTGGCGGGTGATCTCGATCTCCTCGCCGGAAGCCGCCTCGTCGAGGAGGCGGAGGAAGGATGCCTTGGCAGTGGTCGCGGTCATCGATCTGGGCATATGACCATTATAATGGTCATTCGGTCGGCAAACTTCGTGGAACGCATGCGGGACCAAGTTCCTGCGACGGTCAAGTTCTCCCTCTCGTCGGTCGAAAACGTACGGAGACTGCGTGATGGACGAGCTATTCGGAAGCCAAGTCGATGATCCGGCCGAAACGCGCGAGCGGCGGCGGGTCGAGCGGGCCGTGTTCGAAACCGACCGTCAGCTGATCGAAGGAGACCTGACGCTGCCGCCGGCCGGCTACCAGAGCCGCTTCTCGGACTCGCTCAACCGCGGCGAGTTCGAATTCCTGCCGCTGACCAACGTCAAGATCACCGCGCTGGCCGACGGCAAGGTGGACGAGGTGCCCTTCCTCGTCCTCTCCAAGCGCCAGATCCGGGTCGCCTACCCGACCGAGCGCTAGGCGTGTCGACTTTGTTCGGCAGGGCCGAACAAAGTCGCTAGTCCCGCCGCACCCGGCCCCGGTTCGCGTAGGAGCCGAGGTCGATGACGAAGGCGAGGATGACGATGAACCACTCGAAGCCGGTGACCTGGTTGCTGCTCGCCGACCACATGACGGCGTAGGCGAGCGTCGTCCACGGCAGCAGGAAGAACCCGAGCAGCGGCACGAACCAGCTGTCGAAGGCGCGGCTGAGCAGGTCGGAGAAGAGGAAGATCGCGAACAGCGCCAGCCGCGGCGAGATGAAGGCGAGGAGGACGACGAGGCAGGCCATTCCCAGACGCTACCTCGTCGGCCCTCCCTTAAAACCCGGGCCTAGCCGAGGGTGACGTTCACCTTCGTCCCGGGGGCGAGCAGTTTGCCCGCCTTTCGGCTCTGCTTTACGACCCTTCCGGTTTTCGTCGTCGCATCGCCGCGCAGCTTCACTTTGCCGAGTGTGCAGCTTGCTTTCCGCAGCTTCTTCTTGGCTGCCTTCAGCTTCTTGCCCTTCAACTGCGGTACGACGCAGCCCGTGTAGGCGAATTTGGCGGCGGCGGTGGTCCCGGCAACCGTGGTTACGGTGACGTCGACCTTGCCGCGTTTCGCCGGCGGAGCGGTCGCAGTGATCTGACCTTCGGATCCCACCGTGAAGGCCGCCGCGACGCCACCGAAGCTGACGCCCGAGACGCCGGCGAAGTCGGTGCCGGTGATGGTCACCGCGGTCCCGCCTTTGATCGAACCTGAGGTCGGAGCGATCCCGGTCAGGGTCGGAGCGGGTTGAACCACCGCGTTGAAGCCAACCTCGATTTCGTTTTCCGCGCCGGCGAAAGACGCCGTTGCGCCGTCGGCGATCGGGGGAAACCAAGCCGCGGCGACGTCCGCCGGGTCTTCGTCGGCGATGCCAATTTTGTTGCCTTTGCTGATGTCGAGACCGATCGCGTCGCCAGCCTGGATCGGAACCGCGGTCGAGAAGGTTTCCACCCCGCCGGGCCCGGTGGCCACGGCGACGCTGCTCGATCCGACTGCCGTGTAGGCCGTTCCGCCCGCCGGCCGCAGCACCCGCAGCCTGAACGGGCCGGCCGCTTTGATCACGCTCCAGCCGATCACGGCGCCGGTGACAGGCGAGGTGACCCTCGCTCCGGGCTCGCCCAGGGACAGGTTGATGAAGGTGCCGCTGCCTCCGGACGCTTCTCCCTGAATGAACGGTCCCGTCAGGGGGCTTCCCACGGTCACCGGCGCGGCCTGGGCCGTCGTAGCCCCCATTGCCACTATCGCCATCGCTGCCAAGCTCAGCTTGATTGAACGCATGTTCCCCATTCGCTTTGAATTTTTTTAAAAAGGCGGGCGCAGGATAAGGCTCTGAACGGCGGTGTTTTGCGAGTCGACCGTCCCGCTGGCGTAACCTCGTCCCAGGAGAGCCTCGTCCCAGGAGAGCGATGAACAGACTCGGAAAGCTGATGACGATGATGCACCCGGAGAAGACGAAGCTGGTCGCGGCGGAGGAAGCGTTGCCCGGTCGCAGCGAGCGGCCCTTCGACGTTCCCGCCACCCACGCCGTGCTGGGGACGCCGCTGGAGCCGCCGTTCCCGGAGGGGATCGAGGTCGCCTACTTCGCACTCGGCTGCTTCTGGGGCGCAGAGCGGCTTTTCTGGGAACTCGACGGCGTCTACTCGACGGCGGTCGGCTACCAGAACGGGAGCACCCCGAACCCGACCTACGAGGAGGTCTGCACGGCGAAGACCGGCCACGCCGAGGCGGTGATGGTCGCCTTCGACCCGAAGAAGGTCTCCTACGCCGACCTGCTCAAGGTCTTCTTCGAGGAGCACGACCCTACCCAGGGGATGCGCCAGGGCAACGACGTCGGCACCCAGTACCGATCCGGGATCTATTTCACGAACGACGCCCAAAAGGCGACCGCGGAGATGGCGCGCGAGGCCTACGACAAATCCCTACGCGCCGCCGGCAAGGACCCGGTGACGACGGAGATCGAGCCCGCCGGGCAGTTCTACTACGCCGAGGACTACCACCAGCAGTACCTGCACAAGGTCCCCAACGGCTACTGCGGCCTGAAAGGGACCGGCGTCGCCTGCAGCATCCCCGCCCCTGCCGCGTAGCGGCGTTTTCGACCGCGGCGGTGCCCGCCGGGCGCGGCGAATAGCATCCTGGCCTTCGTGGCACCCTCCTTCGGCTCCTACATCGCCGGCTGCCTCGCCCTGATCGGGATCGTCGCGGCTCTCGGCCTCGGCGGCTACTGGCTGCGGCGCTGGATCGTGCCGGAATTCAGCGGCGCTCTGGCGCGGCTCGCCGACGCGACGCTGGCGGTGGCGCTGCTCGTCGTCTGCCTGCAGATCCTCGGCTCCCTCAGCCTTCTCTACTACGGCTGGATCGTCGTCTTCTGCATCGCGGTCGGGCTCGGCGCCGCCTGGCTCGGGCGCTCCAAAGCGGGCGGGCAGGGTCGCGAGGTGGCGGCCCCGCGGGTGCAGGACATCGTCCTGCTGATCGCCCTCGGCGTCGCCTCCTGGACCGTCGCCGAGTGGACCTTCCCGGCCCAGTCGAGCCTCGACTTCGGGATGTTCGGCGGCGACACCACCTGGTACCACATGCCCTTCTCGGCGTTCATCGCCCAGGAACACTCGACGGTCCACCTCCACTACACCGACCCGCTGCGGCTGGCCGCCTGGTTCTACCCCGCCAGCACCGAGCTCGTCAACGCGGCGACGATCGTCATTTTCAAGAGCGACTGGCTGGCGCCGCTGCAGAACCTGATCTGGCTGCCGATCGGTCTGCTGGCCGCCTGGTGCATCGGCCGCCCCTACAAGGTCGGGCCGGCGACCCTGGTCGCGGCGGCGATCGTCCTCGACGCGGGGGTGATGATCGAAACCCAGCCCGGCGAGGCGCGCAACGACATCATGGGGCTCGCCTTCCTGCTCGCCTTCGCCGCCTTCCTGATCAACGGCCACCAGCGAAGAGCCCCGGCGGCGGGGGCCGTCCAGGACGCGCCCGAGCGCGACGCGCCGCTGCTCGACAAGGGCCCGCTGGTGATGGCCGGGATCGCGGCCGGGCTCGCCGCCTCGGTGAAGACCACCTTCCTCGTCCCGGTCGTCGCGATCGCGATCGGCGTCGTCCTCTTCAGCGGCCGCGGCCGGCGCTGGACTACCGCCTGGGTGATGGGGCTGCCGATGCTCGTCGTCGGCGGCTACTGGTACCTGCGGGCGGCGATCAAGACCGGCGGCAACCCGATCCCGATCACCAAATTCGGGCCGCTGAACCTGCCGCGGCCCGACCAGATGCCGCTCGATCCGCGGCCTCGCTTCGCGGTCATCGACTACATCACCAACGCGACCATCTACCGGCGCTGGTTCTTCCCCGAGCTGGAGAACGCTTTCGGACCGCTCTGGCCGCTGATCCTGATCATGGCCGTCAGCGCCGCCGTCTACATCGCCTGGAAATCGCGCAACAAGATCCTCCGGGTGATCGCCGTCGCCTCGCTGCTGACCGCGGTCGTCTACGTCTTCACGCCGCTGACCGCGGCCGGGCAGGAAGGCTCGCCGACGGGGTTCTTCACCAACACCCGCTACCTGGTGCCGGGGCTGGTCCTGGCGATGGCGCTGCTACCGCTGGCGCGGCCGATCCGGGCGCCCGACCGGCGCGCCTGGCAGACCCTGCTCTTCCTCACCGGGGTTTTCGCGATCACGGTGCTGACGACGCCGCGGTGGTTCACCTCCTACATCGTCGGCACCGTGTTCCTGACGCTGTGCCTGGTCTGGGCGCCGGCGGCGTTCTCGCTGGCGCGGACGCGGGGGGGCTTCAGCCGGCGGGCGGTCGCGGTCGGCGCGGCGGTCCTGGTGCTGCTGGCGGTGGTGCTCGGGCGCGCGCAGCAGGTCCAGTACGCCGACCAGCACTACGTCAACCCGGACCCGTTCCTCGGCGAAGGCGGGCCGAAGGAAGCCTACGTCTACACCCAGAAGCTGCACGACCAGAAGATCGGGATCATCGGCTCCAGCCAGATCATCTTCGGCCAGTACGGGTTCTACGGCAACGACGCGACCAACCACGTCGAATACATCGGCGTCCACGGGCCGCATGGGGCCAACCGACTGCCGACCAGCTGCCGGCAGTTGCGAGGGCTGATCAACGCCGGCGACTACGACTACCTGGTGCTGAGCCAGTACACGCAGGACACCGGTCCTTACAACACCGGCACCCCGAACCCGTACCAGTTCCCCGTCTACGGCTGGGTGAAGGGCGACCCGGCGGTGAAGCTGGTGGTCAAGGACAACCTCGCCTCGCCGCAGCCCGATTACGTCTTCAAGGTCGAAGGCAAGCTCGACCCGGCGGGCTGCAAGCCGGAAAAGCGCCCCGTGGTGCCGGGCGAAGAACCGATCGAGTAGGGAGCTGCGCCGAGGTTGCGTTTTGCCACCTCATGGGTGGCGTATCGCAACTTCGATCAGGTGCGGTCCGAAGGGAGCGCATGCTCGCGGATCAGCTCGGCGGAGCGCTGCGGCTGCTCCCACCAGAACATGTGGCCGATCCCGTCGAGGACCTCGAAGCGGGCGGCCGGCATCAGCGAGGCGATCAGCTCGCCGTTGGGGAAGGGGAGGACGCCGTCCTCGGTGCCGTGGATGATCAGCGTCGGAGCGGCGATCCCGCCGAGGCGGCTGCTGGTGTCGTGGCCGAAGATCGCCTGCGCCTGCAGTTCGATCGTCGCTTTCGCGGCGCCGCCCGCCGTCGCCATCTCGTGGAAGGCGGCGTAGGTGGACTCGTCGGCCCTGAAAGCGGGGGAGAGGTTGACTTCGTAGCCGGCCCGGATCGCCTTGTCGCGGTCGCCGGAGGCCATCCCGGCGACGAGCTTTTGCAGGTTCTCCTCGGGCATCAGCATCGAGCCAGTTCCGCCGCAGTAGGTGCAGCCGAGGGTCAGCGAGCGCAGCCGCTCGGGGTAGGCAAGCGCCAGTTCCTGGGCGATCATCCCGCCCATCGAGATCCCGACCACGTGCGCGCTCTCCCAGCCGAGCGCCTCCAGTAGCCCGGCGGTGTCCGCCGCCATCTCGGCGATCGTGAACGGCCCGTCGACCGGCGCCGAGAGCCCGATCCCGCGGTTGTCGAAAGCGACGACGTCGAAGTCCTCCTCCATCGCACCTTTGAACGGCTCGCCCCAAGACAGGTGCGTCCCGCTCATCCCCTGGATCAGCAGCAGCGGCTCACCCGACCCGGCCCGCTCGTAGTGGAACTCCCTGCCTGCAACCCCGACTTTCGCCATCTCCCGATCCTAAGCGAGCCGCCCGATCAGCGCCTAACCTTGCCTAACCCGCCCCCGTAGCTCAGTGGACAGAGCACCCGACTTCTAATCGGACGGTCGCTGGTTCGAATCCAGCCGGGGGCGTTGGCTTCTACAGCAACTCCTTGATCGCTTCGTCGAAGACCTTGGATTCTCCGAAGGCGAAGTGAAGGAGTGGACGGGCTTGCCCGCCCGTCGGCCCGATCAGAAACGAAGGCGTGGTGCGCTCCGGGAATCCCTTGGACCAGTACAGGGCTTCGTGGGACTCGATCTCCCGGGCCCACCCGTTGGCTTCGCGCTCTTCTGCCCACCCCCGTAAGTCGACCCCCGCCTGTTCGGCGATCCTCTCGAGGAAGGCATCGTCCGCGTAGTTGGTGAATACGGGTTGTTGTTCTCGGTAGAAGAGGTCGACGAAGGTCCACATCTTCCCCTGCGGTCCCGCCGCCAGCGCCCCTATCTGCTGGCTTAGGAATTCAGCCGTATCGTGGGTGTCGCTCTGTATTGAGCGGTAGACGATGCGCAGCTTGCCGTCGCGGACCCAGTGACGGATCAGGACCGGGATCGCCCCCAGCATCACCTGCCTCACCTCCGCGCACTGCAGGTCGCCGAACAGCTGCAGCGTCACCGGTGCTTGAGGATCCCCCAGGGCCGCGCCACGCTGAGGAATGCCGGCGAGCAAGGCCTCGGTGCGCCTGATCGCGCTCTTTTCCACGGAGGAGAACGATTTGCTCTCGGCCACTGAGGGCCCACCGCTGGTAGCCACGATCACGGCGACAACAGCCACCGGCACCGCCAGCGCAAGGGGGAGATAGCTCAGCTTGTCTTCCCTCAACCCTTGCATTCCAAAAAAGGTATGGCATAGTACCCCAATGGTCAAGGATCTAAACCCATTCGACACAAGTTGATCCGATGACCCTCCGGGCCAGAGCACTCCTCGTCTGCCTCCTGGCCCTCCTCGCCCCGGCTGCCCTCGCCGCCACTCACGCGCTCGCCTGCTCGTTTGGCACGTCTGTGCCCTCAACGGACACCAATGGCAGCCAGAACAAGTCCGACCCCAATCTCCGGAACTGCCACGCGACGTACTTTCCCGTCAACTGCGCCACCGGCAACCAGTTCGAGGAACAGACCGATCTCGCCCTCGGCGGCCGTGGCCCCGGCCTGCACCTGACCCGCACCTACAACTCCCAGTCCGCCGTCGAAGCCAAAGAAGCCGGTCCCTGGGGCTACGGCTGGTCTGGCCCCTACAGCTCCCACCTTGAATTCAACAAAGAATCGGGCGCGGTGACCGTCGTTCAGGAAAACGGCGCCACCGCCACCTTCAACCTCGTAAGCGGCATCTACGTCCCCGGCTCCTGGGTCCAAGCCAAGCTTGTCAAGGAAGGGGAAAACTACGTCTTCACGCTGCCGACGCAGGAAAAGCTCAAGTTCAACTCCGAAGGCTGGCTCACCGAACAGAAGGACCGCAACGGCAACGCCCTCATCGTCAGCCAATTCTTGGGACTGATCCTGGCGGTCAAAGACGCCGCCGCCAGGGAACTGAAATTCGCCTACACCGAAGGCCATGTGACGAGCATCGAAGACCCGATGGGCAACAAAGTCAAATACGCCTACGAATCGGGCAATCTCGCCTCGGTGACGCTGCCCGGGGAAGAAACCGCTCGCTGGAAATTCAAATACGACGCCTCCCATCAGCTGACCGAAATGACCGACGGGCGGGGGGGCGTCGTCAAAACCGAATACGACGCTTCCCATCGGGTCAAAAAACAGACCGACCCGATGGCACGGGTAACCCAATTCACCTACGGCGAATCCGGCGGCCTTAAGACGACGACGATCACCGAGCCCAACGGATCGACCACTTTCGAGAAGTTCAATCCAGCCGGTGAGCCGCTGGAAGTGATCAGGGCCAAAGGGATTACGGGCCTCGAACGGAAAATCACCAAAGAATACAACACCGCCTATGCACTCACCAAAGCGACCGACGCCCTCGGCCACACGACGACTTACGAATACAACTCCGCCGGGGACATGACGCTGGAAAAAGACGCCGAAAGCGACGAAACCAAATGGACCTACAACTCCACGCACGACGTCCTGACCGAAACGACGCCCAAGGGTGAGACGACCACCTACAAACGAGACTCAAAAGGCAACGTCGAAGCAATCGAACGCCCCGCGCCGGGCGAAACGACCCAGAAAGCG
Organism: Solirubrobacterales bacterium; assembly: GCA_035634815.1. Lineage (GTDB taxonomy): Bacteria > Actinomycetota > Thermoleophilia > Solirubrobacterales > 70-9 > VAYN01. The sequence goes on from DASQCF010000010.1 coordinate 35,544, forward strand.
ACCTTCAAACACGCCGCCAACGGTGACCTGGAATCGGCCATCGACCCCCTCGGCCGCGAAAGCAAATTCGAATATGACACCTACGGAGACCTCAAAGCCATAACGGATGCCGCGGGCGATAAGACCACTCGGACCTACGACAAAGACGGCCAAGAGCTGACGGAGGTTAGCCCGCGCGGCAATGAAGAAGGCGCCATAGCCTCTGAATTTGAAACGAAAACCGAACGGGACGCCCAGGGCCGGCCGATCAAGATCACCGACCCCCTCGGTCATGAAACCAAAATCGCCTACGACAAAAACGGCAACCTCGAATCGATGACCGACGCCCTCGGCCATACGACTAAATACACCTACGACGCCGACGACGAGCAGACGAAAGTCGAAAAGGCTAACGGCACGACGAGCGAAGCTGCCTACGACAGCATGGGCGATGTCAAAAGCCGCACGAACGGCAACGCCAATACGACGAAATACGAACACGACGCCCTTGAGCAGCTGACTGAAACGATCGACCCGCTGGAACGCAAATCGAAACGTGAATACGACGCAGCGGGAAATTTCAAAAAAACCGAAGACGCTTTGGGCCGGACGATCTCCTACAGCTACGACGCCGCCGACCGACTCAAAGAAGTCAACTACTCCGAAGAAGCCACCCACGACCTCACCTACAAATACGACAAAGACGGCAACGTCACCGAAATCCTCGACGGAACGGGTACCACCACCCGGGTCTACGACCAGCTCGACCGGCTGACCGAGGTCACGAATGGCGCGAAAGAACTCGTCAAATACAAATACAACCTCGGCAACGAGGTGACCGAACTCACCTATCCGAACGGCGAAACCGTTAAACACGCCTTCGACAAAGCCGGCCGCCTGGAAAAGGTCACCGACTGGCTCGGCAAGGAAACTACGTTCGGCTACAACCGCGATTCGCAGGTCAAAGCGACGACCTTCCCGGCCACGACGGCGAACGTGGACGAATACTCATACAACCGGGCCGATCAGATAACGGCCGTGTCGATGAAGAAGAGCGCTGAAGTCCTTGCCTCGATGACGTACACGCGAGACAACCTCGGGCATATCACCAAATCGGTTGATACGGGCTTCTCCGAAGAAGCCGAACGGGCCTACGAATACGACGCGGGCAACCGACTCCTGAAGAGCAATGGCACGCTCTTCGAATACGACAAAGCAGACAACGTTACGAAGATCTCCCCGACCACCTACACCTACGACAAAGCCGACCAGATCGCGACCGCGAGCAATGCCACTTTCGAATACAACAAACTCGGCCAGCGGGTCAAAGAAACGCCCACGGGTGGGACGGCCAGCCCTTATGCCTATGACCAGGCTGGGCACCTGATCTCGACCAGCAGCGCTGGGATTGAAGGTACCTTCAAATATGATGGGACGGGTCTTATGGCGACGGAGACCAGGGGCGCCTCGACGTATCCGATGGTCTGGGACTCCACGCCAGAGCTTCCACTTCTGATCAGGACGGGGCAGACTTACTACGTTTATGGCCCAGATGGACTGCCTTTTGAGCAGATTACCTCGGGGACCGCTCTCTACCTACATCACGACCAGTTGGGTTCAACCCGGGTCGTGACGAACTCAACGGGGAGCGTAGGAGGAACCTACCGCTATGGTCCCAATGGAGCAGTCTGGAAACATACGGGCACTGACGGTACCCGCATAGGATTTGCCGGTGAGCTTCGATTGAACACCGAACATCAACTTATCTATTTGCGAGCGCGCACCTACGATCCGGCAACGGCGCAGTTCCTAACTCCAGACCCATTGGGCGGACTCTCGGGTGAGACGTATGCATACGCGGCGGATAATCCCGTCAACGCAACGGACGCTACGGGTCTTTTTGCCGACGACTGCGACTGCCCTCCTCCCCCGTGTCCGGGAGACGGCCCCAACACTTATAATCCGCAACGTATCCCAGAGTTAGTCGCCACTACTGAGGCTGATTCGGCCTTTGGAAAGTTCGCTAGGAAGTGGGGCCCAGTAGTCGGTGGAGCGGTGATGGCAGGCATTGTAGGGCCAGCGGTAGTGGAGGTTGTTGGTGTGGCCGTAATAGGCGACTTGACTGGCATGGTCATTGGTGGTGCTGCGTCAGGTGCATATGAGAATCTGCTTAATGCAGCGTTCAATGGAGAGCCATTGGACCTTACCAAGGGTTCAGACGAGGGTGTCGCGACCTCTCTAATAGTGGGCGGATTCTCTAGACTGGTACAGGTGCCATCCGGAAAGGTTACGGAGTGGTGGGAGGCTGCTTCGGCAGAGTGGTTAGGCCAGTTCAAGGACAGCTACAACGAGTGGGTAGAGAGAAACCGGCGGGATTCGGGGGTTGTTGTTCCTTGAGGGTAAATTGGCGTCAAGGTCGGTCCCGAAGTTGGTCCGACTCCAGCTGTGCAACCCAGCGTTTCTGGCCCGGCAGGGTGGATAGAGGTGGATCAGATGGCTAGCGTTGGCGTAGGCATTCGCACACTAGTCGGCACGATGACCATTACCGGGGCGGTGCTATTGAGCTGGCCGGCGTGGGCGCAGGCCACTGCACCGTCGGTGGTCACCGGAGGGGCTACCGAAATCAATGCCAACACCGCCACGCTATGGGGCATGATTGATCCGAACGGCTTGGAAACGACCTACCAGTTCGAATACGGCACGACGCTCGAATACGGCTCCAAATCTCCTGCATTGCCTCAATCAATCGGCGTCAGCCCCGTCGAAGTCATGAACGGGATCGAAGGCTTGAAAGCTGAAACCACCTATCACTTCCGACTGGTGGCGACCAACGCCGACGGGACGACCGCAGGCGAAGACCGGACCTTCACCACCGCCTCGTGGGAAATCCTCTCGACCCCGAACCCCACGGGAGCGAGCGACAGCAACCTCTACGACGTCAGCTGTGAACCGAGTACGAGCGTTTGCACGTCGGTAGGCAAGAGCACCGTTTCGGGGGCAGACATCCCGATAGTCCAGCGCTGGAACGGTAGCTCGTGGTCTGAACAGGCTCCTGCGAAAAAGTCAGGCGCCACCCACACCCGCTTGTTCGGCGTGGACTGCCCCTCGGAAACCCGGTGCCTAGCAGCCGGGAACTATCAGTCCTCCGGAACCCCGACGCTCCTATCGGAGATCTGGAACGAAAGCAAATGGAGCGTCCAGACGACGCCGATCCCGGCTGAAGCGACCTCCAGCGAATTCGCGGCAGTCGGCTGCAACAACACCGCAGAATGCACGGCCGTGGGGTCGGCCGTGATCGGCGGCGTCAAAACGGCGATTGCGGAGAGATGGAAAAGCCCGACTTGGTCCCTGTCTACGATCCCGATCCCCGCAGGGGCCAAATCGAGTCAACTCGATGGCGTTGACTGCCTGTGGTCGAACTTCTGCGTCGCTGTTGGTCGCTACACCACCAGCGGCGGCACCGTCAAAAGCCTCGTTCTGTTCTGGAACGGCGGATGGTCCCTTCAGACCGTGACGGACCCCGAAGGAGCTGTCGAAACCGCCCTTCGCGACGTTTCCTGCACGCCGACGCCAAACCGCTGCACGGCGGTGGGGAACTGGAAGAACAGCGCCACAGAACAGCTCCCTCTGGCCTACCGCTTCAACGGGGTGACGACCTGGACGCTGCAGAGCACGCCCAATCCCAGCGGGAGCTCCACGAGCATCTTGCAGGATGTCTCCTGCGCTACCGAAACGTCCTGCACGGCGGTCGGGGGCAGCCACGGCGCGACCTCGACCCTGGCCGAGAAATGGAATGGATCTAGCTGGTCGATCCAGGGAACCTCGAATCTCCGTTTTCCGACCTACAGCGCTTTCTACGGCGTCTCTTGTCGCAGCACCACCTGCATAGGCGCTGGATGGAGCACGGACACGTTTTGGTGGGTCGACAGCACTTTGGCGGAGATCGGAAAATAGATCGGTACAAATCTGTTTCTGGCTCGCACGGCTCTATGGTCGGTTCAGCGATTCGACAAGCGGGAGCCGAAGGGCCTGGGAATTTGGTCCCGAAATTGGTCCCCAACTCCAGCGAACTCAGCCGAACTCCTTGGACGTGATCGGCGCTATCAGGCCAGATTCGCCCCCTTAGGCACCTTCGGCTGAACTTCTAATCCGACGGTCGCTGGTTCGAATCCAGCCGGGGGCGCTGAGGTTCCCCGGTTACTCGGCCGTGACGAGCTTGCCGGCGACGACGATCGGATCGACCACTGCATCCCGCTGGCGCTTGAAGGCCTTGAAGCGCTTCTTCTTCACCGAATAGCTGCCGCTCACCTCAAGCGCGAGCTTTTTCGCTTTGCGCGGCAGGCGGAGGATGACGTGCAGCTCAAGCTGGCCTACGAGGCCGTCCCTCGCAATGTCCCATTCCGCGAATTCCGACTGCGTGCCATACGCAACCACCTTCGCCTTGAGGACGCGGTACCGCCAGCGCCAGAGCAGGCTCGTCTCGGTCTTCGCGTGGGCTTGGCCGGCGACCTGCACGAAGGGGGCGACCGAGAGCTGGGGCACCCCGGCGCCGAACTCGCCCGCGAAGCCGAGCTCGACGTTGGTCTGGGCCCGAAAGCGCTCCTCCAGCTCGGTGTTCGGGACCATGGAGTAGGTCAGGCCGGCCGGGGTGCTGTAGGTCAGCTTCGGTTTGACGCGAGTAATCACCTCATCCTCGTCGGGCCTCAGGTCGAAGCCGTAGCTCAGCAGGCAGACCTGGTGTTTTGGGCCGACCGGCGCCATGTTGGCCGGCAGCTTCAGTGCCGCGCCGGCCAGGCGGTCCTCGAACGAGTAGACCAGGGGCTCGCCGAAGGGGACGACCACGGAGCGGATCTCCCTCACCTGCTTGCGCAGGATGTCGAGCCGCTGTTCTTCCGTCAGCGGGATGTGTACATGCCTCGGATCCGATGGCGGGTGGGGCTGCCCCCACCTGTACGCCTTGTCTCTCGCCCCTTTTTCCTCCCCCTTGTCCTGTTCGTACCACCACTGTGTCTCTCCGGCAACCTTCTGGGGGATTTCGGCGACCTCCGGCAGGGCGAGGAGAGCTTCCTCGTCAGCTGCGGTCCAAGTGTCCGTGTGATTCAGGGCCTCCACCGCCGCGAAGGCTATAAGGGCATCTCCAGGTTTGCTTGATGCCTCTTGAGCAGTGAGCCGGTCCGTGTGAATGGGTGGAGGTGCGCAATGCTGTTCCGGAAGCGCCGAGGTTTGCAAGTCGCGACCATCTGGAGGACGTCGATGCCGGACACCACTTGCCACATGTCGATCTCGCTCGATGGCTTCGTCGCCGGGCCGGAACAGAGCCGGGACGATCCGCTGGGGAAGCGTGGCATGGAGGTGCATCGGTGGCACCTCGGCGACGAGCGGGCTAACGAGGCCGACGCTACGGCGGAGGGGTGGCTGATGCGATCTCGGGGGGCCTACGTCATGGGCCGCAACATGTTCGGGCCGATCCGCGGCGAGTGGGACGAGGACTGGGATG
>DASQCF010000011.1:0-20108 GCA_035634815.1 Solirubrobacterales bacterium
GCGGCGAAGATGATCCACGACCCGCTGACCAAGCTGCAGTGCTCGCCGACCTCCGACGGCTCGGCCTGCGCGATCGTCGCCTCCGAGGCCTACGTCGACAAGCACGGCCTCTGGGACCAGGCGATCGAGATCGCCGGCCAGGCGATGGTCACCGACCTCAGCAGCACCTTCGACGAGAACGCCGACTGCATGACGATCGTCGGCTCCGACATGTCGAAGACCGCGGCGCAGAGCGCCTATTCGGAGGCGGGTATCGAGGCGGCACAGGTCGACGTCTGCGAGCTGCACGACTGCTTCAGCGCCAACGAGCTGATCACCTACGAAGCGCTCGGGTTCGCCGCCGAGGGCGAGGCGCACAAGCTGGTCGAGGCCGAAGCCACCACCTACGGCGGCGACGGTCCCGTCGTCAACCCCTCGGGCGGGCTGATCTCCAAGGGCCACCCGCTGGGCGCGACCGGGCTGGCGCAGTGCTCGGAACTGACCTGGCAGCTGCGCGGCGAAGCCGACAAGCGGCAGGTCGACGGCGCCAAGGTGGCGCTGCAGCACAACATCGGCCTCGGCGGCGCCGCCGTGGTCACGGTCTACAAACCGGCGGCCTGAGAGGTCGCCCCACGGGGTAGGAGGAGCACGATGGCGAAGCAGCGGCGTTCACTCAGCGGCAAGGTCGTAGCGATCACCGGCGGTGCGCGCGGGATCGGCAAGGCGACGGCGAGGGCGCTGATCGCGAAGGGATGCCGCGTCGCCATCGGCGACCTCCAGCTCGAGCTGGCCGAGAAGACGGCGGCGGAGCTGGGCGGCGGCACCGTCGCGCTGGCGCTCGACGTCACCGACCGCGATTCCTTCGCCCACTTCCTCGACGAGGCCGAACGCCAGCTCGGCCCGGTCGACGCGGTGGTCAACAACGCCGGGATCATGCCGGTGACGCCGTTCGAGGACGAGAGCCCGGAGTCGGTCCGCCGCCAGATCGACATCAACCTGCACGGGGTCATCACCGGCACCCAGCTGGCTATGAAGCGGCTGCGCCCGCGGGGCAGCGGCTACATCGTCAACATCGCCTCGCAGGCGGGCAAATCCGGCGTGCCGGGGATCGCCACCTACTCCGGCACCAAGCACGCCGTGGTCGGGATCAGCGAGGCGGTGCGGGCGGAGTTGCGCGGCTCCGGCGTCGAGGTCCTCTGCGTGATGCCGACCGTCGTCAACACCGAGCTGACCAGCGGCGTCGGTCAGAAGTGGGTGAAACCGGTCGAGGCCTCAGACGTGGCGAACGAGATCGTCGACGCGATGGAAGTGCCGCGCTTCGACGTCTTCGTCCCGCGCGCCAACGGCGCCCTCTACAAGATCCTCAGCCCGCTGCCGCGCAGCTGGCGCGAGGCGCTCGGCCGGGCGATGAAGGTCGACAAGCTGATGATCGAGGTCGACCACAGCGCCCGCCGCGCCTACGAGGCGCGGGCGGCGGCGAGCGAGCCGGGAGTCGCCGAGGGCGAGCAGACGCCCGAGCACCAGCGCGACGCGGCCTGACTTTCCGCGGTTGGTGAACTTCGGCCCCTAGGGGGACGTAATCTCACCAAACGACCCGATGGGACGGATCTACGACAACACCTGGAGCCGGCTGTTCTCGGCCCTCTACGACCGGGCCTTCGAGGCGAGCGAAGAGGCCGGCCTGCGTGAGATGCGGCGCGAGCTGCTGTGCGGGGCCCGGGGGAGGGTGCTGGAGCTGGGCGCGGGGACGGGGCTGAACCTGGAGCTCTACCCGCATGAGGGCCTCGACAGCCTGACTGTCACCGAGCCCGACCCGCACATGTTCAAGCAGCTGCGCGAACGGGCCAAGAAGGCCTGTCCCGGCGCCGAGCTGATCCAAACCGGCGCCGAAGCGCTCCCGTTCGACGACGACAGCTTCGACACCGTCGTGGTGACGCTGGTCCTCTGCACGGTCCCGGACCAGCCGGCGGCGCTGCGCGAGATCTCCCGCGTCCTCGCGCCGCAGGGCCAGCTGCTCTTTCTTGAGCACGTCCGCGCCGACCATCCGGACCTCGCCAAGTGGCAGGATCGGCTCGAAAAGCCGTGGCGCTTCCTCGGCGACGGCTGCCACTGCAACCGCGACACCGTGGCGGGAATCAGGGCCGCCGGCTTCGAGCTGGGCGCCGTCGAGCACCCCGAACTACCCAAGGCCCCGCCGATCGTCCGCCCGATGGCGAAGGGAAGCGCCCGCCTGGTCGCCTAGGCTTCCCGGGTGCCCGGAACCGAGGTCGAATACCCGGCAGGACCGGTTGCCGATCGGTTGACTCTCTGGCCGGTGGACGACGGCAGATATGGCCTCGACGCGGTCTTTCAGGGAGCATCCGGTTACGAACGGTGCGAGGAGCACCGCCAGGCGCTTGCCGCCACCGGGGCCAGATGCCGGTTGTTGCAGAACATGGACAACTCGTGGTCGCTGCGCTTCGGCCCGCTCACGGCCGCGGAAGTGGGACGGGCGATATCTGCCTTCGTTCGCTGAGGCGCAGCCTGGCGATCCGGACCCAACGCACGATAATGGTGGTTATGTAAACCTGAAGAAGGAAAGCCCGGGAATCGCCTAAGCCGCGGCTTCCAGCGCGGCTTCCAGGTCCCCCGTGGAGCCCGGCGTGTCGATCGGCTCCAGGCCGTCGGTCCCCCGGCCCCTGATCGCCAGCGACGGCGTGCCGGTGAAGCCGAGTTCCTTGGCTTCTGCGGTGGTTGCTTCGACATCCGCGGTGATTTTCTGGCGTTCCTTGTTCCACCTGGAGATGTCCTTGACTCCGGCGCCCTTGGCGATCGCTTCCAGGAATTCGTCATCCGCGTAGCCGCTGTCCTCGGCGCCCTGGTTGCGGTAGAAGAGCTCGACGAAGTTCCAGCCGCGTCCCTGCGCTCCGGCGGCCAGCGCCGCGGCGCCGGCGGGCGTCGACTGCTCGCCAATGACCGTGAAATTGCGGAAGCTGACCTTCACTTCGCCTTTCTTGACCTGGTTTTCGACAACTGGCGGCAGGACTTCTTCGGTGAAGGCTTTGCAGTACGGGCACTGCAGGTCGGCGAACTCGGCCAGCTCGACCGGCGCCTGCGGGTCGCCGAGGACCATCGCGTGCTGCGGGATCCCCTGCAGCGCCCGGTTGACCTCGGCGACGCCCTCCAGCTTGGTGTCGCCGCCGTCGCCGCCGCTTGAGGTAGCGACCACGATCAGGACAAGGACGACCGCCAGCCCCAGGAACGCCGCCCCGGCGGCGAGCTGGAGCAACCGGGTCCGGCGGTCCCCCTCGCTCATGCCCGATTTGGCAAGGCGCCGCCTTCGGTGCCCGCGTACCCGATCAGCCTGGTCGCATTGAGCAGGAAGAGAATCGTCATCAGCACGGCGCTGCCAACGCACCACTGGCAGATGGCGTCGATCTTGAACAGCTCCAGGTAGGTGAGGAAGACGCTGTAGCCGAAGCCGCCGAGGGCGACGAGGAAGCCGCCGAAGCGCGCCAAGTCGTTGGCGAAGAACGCGCTCGCCAGCAGCAGCGCGTAGCCGACGATGCCGAAGACGGCGATGTTGACCCCGGCGACGTGCGAGTAGGAGCTCTTGGCGACGGTGGCGCAGCCGCTGCTGCCGGCGATGCAGGCCGGCGGATCGCCGCCGGCGGCCTCCACCGCGATGTAGGTCGCGATCCCGATCCCCAGGGCGGCCGCAAAGGCGATCGCCCGCTGCAGGTTGCCCTCGCTGGGGTAGCTCACGCCGCGGAAGATAAGGCTTCGGCGTAAAAGGCGGCTAAGACGCGTGAGAGCTTGCCGCCCTGCCAGGCCAGCGGCGACTCCCCCGGGTCCTCGCTGAGCAGCCGCGCGTTCGGCAGCGCCTCGGCGTAGGCCGCGGCGGCCTCGTATGGATGCCCGGGATCGGCGTCGTCGTTGCTGGCGACGACCAGGGTCGGGACCTCCAGCCTGGCCAGCTCCTCAAGCGAGCCGAAGGGCCGTGACCGGGTCACCTCGCGCAGCGCCTGCGCCAGCGCCTCCGGATGGCGCTGGAGCGTCAGCCGCTCGCGGGTGAAGCGCAGCACCGAGTCGCGCCAGCGCGGGTCGATGCTCTGCTCGCTGTCGATGTAGGCGACGAAACCGTCGACACCGCCGGCTTCCAGCGCCGCCGCCAGGCCGTCCCAGTAGCGCAGCGACTCCGGCTCGATCGCGCCCGTGTAGACCGGCCCGATCAACGCCAGACCGGCGAGCCGCTCGGGATGCCGCAGCGCGTAGGCGATCGCCGTATGGGCGCCCATCGAGTGGCCGCCGAGCAGGAACCGCTCGCCGCCGACCTCCGCCCCGAGCACCCGCTCGAGGTCCGCCACCAGCTCCGGGTATCCATAACCCTCCCCTGCCGGGGCGGGATCGGACTCGCCGTGCCCTCGCGCGTCGTAGGTCGTGACCGCGTAGCCTGCCCGCGGCAGCGCTTTGGAGCCGTGCAGGACGTAGCGCCGGGTGGCGGTGATCCCGTGACAGAGGACGACCGGCGGTCCCTCTCCCACCGTTTCGCCGCGCAGCGCCGGGGCCTCGCCGAGCGTGAACGGCCGCGGCTCGGCCGCCATCAAGCCAGCGCGGCGAGGGCGTGCTCGAGGTCCTCGACGGACTCGTAGCTGCTGCCGGTGCGCGAGACGGTGCGGTGGCGGATCACCCCGTCGCCGTCGATCACGAAGATCGCCCGCTGCACGTAGCGGCCGCCGGGCGCGTCCTTCAGCTCGGTGAGACGAGCGAGGGGTCCGATCCAGCCGGTCACCCCGTAGCTCTTGGCCACCGCCAGCTCCTCGTCGGCGAGCAGCGGCACGTTCAGTTCCTGCTCTTTGACCCAATGCTCGTGCGAGTCGACCGACTGCGGCGAGATCCCGAGGACAGTTGCGTCGAGCTCGTCGAGGCGGTCGCCTTCGTCGCGGTAGTTGCAGAACTGCTTGGTGCAGACGGTCGTCGCGTCGCCCGGGTAGAAGGCGAGGATCAGCTTGTGGCCGCGGTAGTCGGCGAGGCGGTAGGTCTTCCCGCCGGTGCCTGGCAGGGCGAAATCAGGAGCTTTGTCACCGACGTCGGGCTTGGCCATCGGGCCAGCTTAGAGGACGCCCGGCGCTACCCCTGGTCGATCGTCATCTCTTCGATCAGGACCGTCTGTTTCGGTTTTTGGTCCGGCCCGCCGAGCGCGTCGATCCGTTCGACGACGTCGTAGCCCTTGCTGACCTTGCCGACCAGCGCGTATTCGGGCGGCAGGCCGGCGTCGGGGGCGGTGACGACGTAGAACTGGCTCCCCGACCGCCCGGGTGGCTCGGCCGAGCTCTTCGCCATCGCAACCACGCCTTTGGTGTAGGCGAGGTTGGCCGGCGGTTTCTCGTCGACGCTGTAGCCGGGGCCGCCGCTGCCGGTCCCTTCCGGATCGCCGCCCTGGATCACGAAGCCGGGGGCGACGCGGTGGAAGGTGAGATCGTCGTAGAAGCCTTCCTCGGCGAGAAAGGCGAAGGAGTTGGCGGTCTTCGGCGCCCGTTCGGTGTCGAGCGCGATCTCGAAGGTGCCGCAGCTGGTCTTGACCACGGCGGTCGCTTCTTCACCCGGCTTCAGCACCTGCTTCGGCGCCTTGAAGGTGACGCTCTTCGGTTCGGGCGCTTCGACTTCCTTGCAGCCGTCGCCGCTCGCCTGGCCCGACGCGGACGTATCGTCCTCGGAGCCGCCGCCCTGGCCGATCAGGACCGCGGCGACCACGACCACCGCGACCACGGCAAAGACGGCGAGGACGAGCCAGCGACGATCGGGACCCTGTTGCTCCACGGCCGGGAACCCTAGTAAACGTTCCAGAAGCCAGATGACCTCTCCACCCCCGCTGACTCCCCTTGCAGCCGGCGTCCTGCACGTCGGCAGTCCCGAGCGCATCTTGGAGGTGGCGTGCGGCGAGGGCGAGGGGACGCTGTTCCTCGCCCGCGAGTTCCCCAGCGCGCGGGTCCGCGGCGTGGACCCTTCGGCCGAGAAGATCCACGCGGCTCAGGCGAAAGTCGGCCTCGACCCCGAGGGGCGGATCGCCTTCAAGCAGGGCGGTCCGCGGGCTCTCCCCTTCCCCGACGACCACTTCGACCTGCTTGCCACGCTGGACGCCCGCCCCTCCCCGGCGGAGGCGGCCCGGGTGCTGCGTCCGGGGGGATTCCTCGTCCTCGCTGTCAGCCGCGGCGAGGCGCCGCTGACGGGGCTCGGCGGGAGCCTCTACAGGCGCCGTCTCCGCCATCGCGGTTTCGAGCCGATCTGGTCGGAAGCGGCCGGCTCCGGCAGCTTCTTCGTCAGCCGGCTGCGCGGCGGCGGGCCGATCGTCGACTCCCTCTAGGCTGGGCGCCGATGGAGATCGCCGGGAACCCGCTGGCCCTGCTCGTCAACCCCTCCTCCGCCGGGGGCAAGACGCTGAAGCTGCTGCCCCGCGTCGAGGCGGCGCTGGACGCCCGCCGGGCGGTCTTCCGGGTCGAGCGGACCCGCAGCCTGGAGCACGGCGTCGACCTGGCGCTGCGCGCGACCGAGCTCGGCGAGGTGCCGGTGGTCGTCAGCGGCGACGGGCTGATGGGGGCGATCGGCGGCGCCATGGCCGGCTCCGAGACCCCCGTCGGGCTGATCCCGGGCGGGCGCGGCAACGACCTCGCCAGGGCGCTCGGCATCCCGACCGAGCCCGAGGAGGCGGTCGACGTCGTCCTCGCCGGCCACAGCCGCCGGATCGACGTCGGCGAGGCGAACGGTAAGCGCTTCCTCGGCATCGTCAGCGTCGGCTTCGACTCCGAATGCAACCGCCTCGCCAACGAAACCCACTTCATCCGCGGCAACCTCGTCTACGCCTACTCGATGGTCCGCACCCTGATCGGCTGGCGCTCGGCGCGCTTCACCGTCGTCGCCGGTGGCGAGCGCAAACGGCTCACCGGCTACTTCGTCGACGTCGCCAACAACAGCGTCTACGGCGGCGGCATGTACATCGCCCCCGAAGCCGAGATCGACGACGGACTCTTCGACGTGGTGGCGATCACCGAGGTCGGCAAGCTGCGCTTCCTGCGCGGCCTGCGTGAGGTCCTCAAAGGCGACCACATCGGCAAAGAGGAGGTCACCACCTTCCGCGCCTCGCGGCTCGAACTCGACGCCAGCCGTCCCTTCCCCGTCTACGCGGACGGCGACCACCTCACCGACCTCCCCGTCTCCCTGCGGGTCCTGCCCAGCTGCCTCTCGGTCCTCGTCCCGGCCGGCGAAGCGAAGAGCTGAACGGGTGTCGAACCCGCGATCGACCCCCCTTTTCGGCGCCAAGCTGGCGCTCTCCCGAGCGGTCGGGGCGGCCAGCCGGCGCAGCGGCCAGGGCGGCGGCACCACCCTCCCCGGCCGGTTGCTGCTGCGGCTCGACCGCGAGGCGATCGCGCGGCTCGGCGCGCGGCTCGACGGCGGCACGACGGTGGTCAGCGCCACCAACGGCAAGACGACCACCGCCGGGATGATCGCCGCGATCCTCGCCGCCGACGGACGCCAGCCCGTTCACAACCGGGCCGGCTCGAACATGACCTGGGGGGTCGCGACCGCGCTGCTGGAGCAGCGGGGAAGCGAGGGGCTCTTCGAGGTCGACGAGGCCTGGCTGCCGCGGGTGACCGAGCAACTCGAACCCTCGCTGATCGTTCTCGGCAACCTCTTCCGCGACCAGCTCGACCGCTACGGCGAGATGGAGGCGCTGGCCGACGAGTGGGCGAAAACCGTGGCGAGCCGGACCGGCAAGACCCGCTTCGCGCTCAACGCCGACGACCCGCTGATCGCCGACCTTGGTCGCGATCCCGAGGGCGAGCGCCGCGAGGGCGTCCTCTACTTCGGGATCGAGGACCCCTCGCAAGCGCTGCCGGAGCTGCAGCACGCCTTCGACGCCAAGCACTGCCGCCGCTGCGGCCACCCCTACGCCTACGAGCGCGCTTTCGTCGGCCACCTCGGCCACTACTCGTGCCCCAACTGCGGCGCCGAGCGGCCGGCGCCCGAGGTCGCCGCGACGGCGATCGAGCTGCGCGGGATGGACGGCTCCCGGGTCGAGGTCCGCACGCCGGAGGGCGAGATCGCGATCGAGCTGCCGCTTCCCGGCCTCTACAACGTCTACAACGCGCTGGCGGCGATCGCCGCCGGTCTGCGGCTCGGGGTCGCGCCGGAGCGGATCGCGGCGGCACTGGGCGAGATGCGGGCCGCCTTCGGCCGGGTCGAGACGATCCCGGTCGGCGAGAAGTCGGTCTCGATCCTGCTGATCAAGAACCCGGCGGGGGCGAACGAGGTGCTGCGGACGCTGCTGCTGGAGGCGCGGGAGCGCGGCCCTGTCGACCTTTGGATCGCGCTCAACGACCGCATCGCCGACGGCCGCGACGTCTCCTGGATCTGGGACGCCGACTTCGAGCTGCTCGGCAACGCCGTGCGCCGCGTCGCCTGCTCCGGCACCCGGGCGCCGGAGATGGCGCTGCGCCTCAAGTACGCCGGCTGGCCCGAGGAGTTGATCGAGGTCGTGCCCGGGATCGAGCCCTCGCTCGACGCCGCGCTCGACGGCGCCCAGGGGCGGCTCTTCGCCCTTCCCACCTACACCGCCCTGCTGGAGCTGCGCAAGCTGCTCGCCGACCGCGGCCTGGCGAAAGCATTCTGGCGATGAGCGCGATGACGGCGAACGCGATCTGGCACGACGTCGAGTGCGGCGCCTACGCCGCCGACCTGCCGCTCTGGGAGGAGCTGGCGGAGCGCTGCGGCAGCCCTGTGCTCGAGCTCGGCTGTGGGACCGGCCGCGTCGCGCTTCACCTGGCGCGCCGCGGGCACGAGGTGATCGGCCTCGACAGCGATCCCGAGCTGCTCGCGGTCCTGCGGGAACGCGCATCCGATATCCGCCACAGCGGGGTGGGGCTGGAACCGGAAGCGCGCGTGAAACCGCTTCTTGCCGACGCCCGCGACTTCGAGCTCGAATCGCCTGCGTCGCTCGTCCTCGCGCCCACTCACCTCTTGCAGCTCCTCACCGGCCCTGGCGAGCGGGCCGAATCGCTGCGCTGTATCGCCGCGTCGCTGCGTCCCGGCGGCATCTTCGCGGCCGCGATCATCGAAGACCTGCCCGAGGCCGACGGCTCACCTCCCCCCCTCCCCGATGTCCGCGAGGTGGACGGCTGGGTCTACTCGAGCCTGGCGACCGAGGTGGCGGTAGGGCCGGGCGAACTGCGCGTCCGGCGCCTGCGCCAGACCGTCTCGCCGCAGGGCTCGCTGAGCGAGGAGCCGAACGAGATTCGGATCGCGACCTTCGCCGCCGAGGCGCTCGAGGCGGAGGCGGCCGGGGTCGGCCTGGTTCCCGCCGGCCGCCGTGAGATCGCCCCGACCGACCTCCACGTCGGTTCGATCGTCGTCCTCCTGGCAAGGAGCACCTGATGGAGCTCCGGGTCCTCAGCCTCTATCCCGAGCAGATGAACATCTACGCCGACCGCGGCAACATCATCTTCCTGCGCCGGCGCTGCGAGTGGCGTGGGATCGGCTTCGTCCACACGGGCGCCGGCCCTGGCGAGGCGATCGACCCGGACGCCCACGACCTCTTCTACATCGGCGGCGGCCAGGACCGCGACCAGCGCGCCGTCGCCGCCGACA
Source organism: Solirubrobacterales bacterium (assembly GCA_035634815.1). Classification (GTDB taxonomy): domain Bacteria; phylum Actinomycetota; class Thermoleophilia; order Solirubrobacterales; family 70-9; genus VAYN01. Next base: position 9,601 of record DASQCF010000011.1, read on the forward strand.
TGGTCGCCAGCAAGCGCGAGGCGATCGCCGCCGCCGCGGACGACGGCGCCGGCCTGCTCGCGGTCTGCGGCGGCTACCAGCTGCTCGGCCACAGCTACCAGCTCGGCGAGGAGAAGCTGCCGGGACTGGGGATCGCCGACCTGGAGACGGTGCGCGAGCCCGGCCCACGGCTGATCGGCAACGTCACGATCGAGGCCGACCTCGGCGAAGGGCCGCGGCTGATCGCCGGCTTCGAGAACCACGGTGGGCGCACCTACCTCGGTCCGGACGCCGAGCCGCTCGGCCGGGTCCTATCCGGCCACGGCAACAACGACCGCGACGGCCTGGAGGGGGTGCGGCGCGGCAACGTGATCGGCACCTACCTGCACGGCCCGCTGCTGCCGAAGAACGCCTGGCTTGCCGATCACCTGATCGCGCTGGCGCTGGAGCGCCGCTACGGCACTAGGCCCGAACTGGAGCCGCTGCCCGACGAGCTAGAGAAGGCAGCGCACGAGTCGGCCCGGCTAGCGGCCGGATGAGCCGAAGCCGCCCTCGCCACGGGCGGAGTCGGAAAGCGCGTTCGCCTCAACCGGTTCGGGCGTCGCGATCGGCGTGATCAGCAGCTGCGCGATCCGCTCGCCCGGCTCGACTCGGAAGGTCTCGGCGGGATCGGTGTTCAACAGCAGCACCCGAAGTTCGCCCCGGTAGCCGGAATCGATCAGGCCGGGAGCGTTGACCAGCGCGATCCCATGATCGCGAGCCAGCCCCGAGCGCGGCAGGACCAACCCAGCATGCCCCGCCGGAATCTCCACCGCCACCCCGGTCCCCACACTCCACCGCTCCCCAGGCCCAATATGAGCCGCCTCACAGGCATAAAGATCAAGCCCAGCATCCCCCTCATGCGCACGAGTAGGAAGCAGCGCCTCGTCCTTCAGCTTGGCCACCAAGAGATCCATCGGCCCGGACCCTATACGCGCCAGCACTCCTGTCGCAGGAGGGGCGGGTGCGCTATCTCCAGACACTCAACATCGAGCCATTGGCGAGATGTGTCTGGAGATAGCGCACCCGCCCCTCCCCCACCACCAAGCTCATGCCACAGCCAAATCGCTGAACCGATGCATCTCCGCCACCGGCACCTTGGCGTGCACCAGAACCCCGTCCTCGCGCTCGGTCCGCTCCAGGTCGCCGGCGACCTCGTGCAGCTCGTGCAACCGCCCGCCCTCCGAGTAAGGAATCAACAACTCGACCTCGGTCAGGGTCTCCTCGAACGCCTGCTCAATCCGTCCCCGCAGATGGTCCAGCCCCTCCCCCTCCTGGGCGGAGATCAGGACCGCCTCGGGATGGTCGAGCCCGGTCTCCGCGCGCTCCTCCTCGCTGAGCAGGTCGGCCTTGTTGAAGACCAGCAGGCGCGGCTTCTCGCTGGCGCCGATCTCATCGAGCACCTCGTCGACCGCCTGCATGTCGGCCAGCCGCCGCTCCTCCGGCGCCGAGGCGTCGACGACGTGGAGGATCAGGTCGGCGAGCACGGTCTCCTCGAGGGTCGCCTTGAACGCCTCGACCAGCTGGTGGGGCAGCTTTGCGATGAAGCCGACGGTGTCGGTCAGCAGGTAGTCGCGGCCGGAGAGCTCGAAGGTGCGGGTGGTCGGGTCGAGGGTGTGGAAGAGCCGGTCGCGGACCTCGACCTCGGCCCCGGTGAGCGCGTTCAGCAGGGTCGACTTGCCGGCGTTGGTGTAGCCGGCGAGAGCGACCCGAGGCAGCGAGGAGCTATCCCGGCGGGCGCGCATCACGCCGCGGTTCTTCTCGGTCTGCTTCAGCCGGCGGCGCAGGGCGGAGATGCGGTCGCGGGCGAGCCGCCGGTCGGTCTCGATCTGGCTCTCGCCCGGTCCCCTGGTGCCGATGCCGCCGTCCATGCGCCCGGCGCCGAGGCGCTCGAGGTGGGTCCACAGCCCCCGCATGCGGGCCATGTTGTATTCGAGCTGGGCCAGCTCGACCTGCAGCTTGCCCTCGGCCGAATGGGCGTGGTCGGCGAAGATGTCGAGGATCACCGCGGTGCGGTCGATCACCGGCACGCCCAGCGCCGCCTCCAGGTTTCGCTCCTGACGGGGGGCGAGCTCGTCGTCGCATGCGACCAGGTTGGCGTCGGCTTCGGCGATCTCCCGTTTCAGCTCGGTCAGGCGGCCGCGGCCGAAGTAGCGGTCGGGGTCCGGTTTCGGCCGCTGCTGGGTCGCGACCCCGGCGGTGGCGACCCCGGCGGTGCGCAGCAGCTCCCGCAGCTCGGCCAGCGGCTCGCCGTCGGCTCGCCCGTCGACGACGCCGATCGCGAGCGCCCGCTGCCGCGCGCGGCGATTCGAGACGCCGGCACCGTTGTCCCCGCCCGCGTACCGGGTTTGGGTCTGCCTGCCGTTTCTCGAAGTCTGCACTCAGGGGAATTGTACGGGCCAACCCCCGGCCGGATAGGGTTGTGCCCGTGAAGGTCTTCGTCACGGGCGGCACCGGGTTCATCGGCGGCGAGGTCGTGCGCCAGCTGCGCGACCGCGGTGACGAGGTCGTCGCCCTCGTCCGCAGCCCCGGGAAGGCCGCCAAGCTGAGCGCCCTCGGCTGCGAGCTGGCCGCCGGCGACCTCGGCGACGAGGCCGCGATCCGCCAGGACATGAGCGGCTGCGACGCCGCGATCCATGCCGCGGCGATGTACGAGGTCGGGATTCCCGCCAAGCAGCGCCCGGCGATGTGGGAGGCCAACGTCGCCGGCACCGAGCGGGTGATGAAGGTGGCCCTGGAGGCCAAGGTTCCGCGAGTCGTCTACGTATCCACCGTCGGCATCTTCGGCAACACCCGCAAACAGGTGGTCGACGAGAGCTACCGGAATCCCGAGACCGACTTCACCTCCTACTACGAGGAGACCAAGCTCGAGGCGCACAAGATCGTCCAGCGGATGATCGACGAGCAGAGCCTGCCGGCGGTGATCGTGCAGCCGGGCGGCGTCTACGGCCCCGGCGACACCTCGCAGGTCGCCGACCTGCTGAAGGAATTCTTCGCCGGCAAACTGCCGCTGATGCCCTTCCCGGAGCTGGGTATCTGCATGAGCCACGTCGAGGACATCGCCGGCGGCATTCTGCTGGGGCTCGACAAGGGCAAGCTCGGCGAGACCTACGTGATCAGCGGCCCGGTGACGACCATGCGCGAGGCGATCGAGACCGTGGCGCGGGTCAGCGGCCGCAAGGCGCCGAAGCGCGACCTGCCGACCGGGCTGATGAAGGCGATGATCCCGATCGGACCGCTGGTCGGCAAAGTCATGGGGCAGCCGCCGAACCTGCGCGAGCTGATCTCCTCCGCCGACAACGTCACCTTCTGGGCGAGCTACGACAAGGCGCAGAAGGAGCTCGGCTACTCCCCGCGCGGCATGGAAGAGGGCCTGCGGCAGACGCTGGAAGCCGACGAGCGGTTCCCGGCCCCAGTCGCCTGAGAGAGCGGGCGATGAGGGTCATAGACGTCATGCACCTCGGGCGTCCTCACGTCATCGGCTGCTGGGAGGTTGACGGGGTGCTTGTGGATCCTGGGCCGGAGTCTTCGCTTCAGACCGTGTTGGAGGCGATTGGGGACGAGCGGCCGCGGGCGGTGCTGCTGACCCATATCCACCTCGACCACGCGGCGGCGACCGGGGCGCTGGTGCGGCGCTGGCCGGACTTGGAGGTCTACGTCCACGAGCGCGGCGCCCCGCACCTGATCGACCCCTCGAAGCTGCTGGCCAGCGCCGAGCGGCTCTACGGCGACAAGCTCAACTACCTCTGGGGCGAGATCCTGCCGGTGCCCGAGGCCAACGTCCGCGCCCTCGCGGGCGGCGAGACCGTCCTCGGGATGCGCGTCGCCTACACCCCCGGCCACGCCTCCCACCACGTCTGCTACCTGCACGAGGAGAGCGGGACCGCTTTCGTCGGCGACGTCGCCGCCTGCCGGATCCCACCCTCGAACCTGATCGTGCCCCCCACTCCCCCGCCCGACATCGACGTCGAGACCTGGGAGGCATCGCTGGACTCGGTTGCCGGCTGGCAGCCCGAGCGCCTGGCGCTAACTCACTTCGGCGCGATCGAGGAGGACGTGCCTGGCTACATCAAGGGCGTGCGGAGGAAACTGCGCGAAGAGGCCGGCCTGGCGCGGCAGATGGACCAGGATGCCTACAACCAGGATCTCGAGCGCCGCATCCGCATCGAGCTGGCCTCAGAAGGCATTGAGGGCGACACCGTCGACGAGCTGCTGCAGGCGGTCCCCACCGCCTACCAGTGGTCCGGGCTCGACCGCTACTGGGGCAAGCGCGCCGAGCGCGAAGCCGCTTAGGAAGCCGCCCCGCCGCTAGGAGAGGTGCTCGCGCATCCGCTCTACCGCCTCTTCGATCCGCTCGTCGGGGGCGGTGAGGGCGATACGGAAGAAGCCCTCGCCGCTCGGCCCGTACATCGAGCCGGGCGAGATGACGACGGCGGCCTCCTCGAGCACCAGCTCGCAGAAGGAGGTCGAGGTGTGGCCCTCCGGGACGGGCGCCCAGACGTAGATCGTGCCTTTAGGCGAGGCGACCTCGACCCCAATTTCGCCGAGGGCGGAGACGACGAGGTCGCGGCGGCGGGCGTAGGTGCGGTTCATCTCCGCCAGCGGCTCGCCCGGGCCCTCCAGGGCGGCGACGCCGGCCATCTGGATCGCCTCGAAGAGGCCGGAGTCGACGTTGGTCTTCAGTCGCCAGTAGGTCTGGATCGCCTCGGCGTTGCCGAGGATCGCGGCGCAGCGCCAGCCGGTCATGTTGTAGCCCTTGGAGAGCGAGAAGACCTCGACACCGACCTCCTTGGCGCCAGGGGTGGCGAGGAAGCTCGGCGCGACGTAGCCGTCGTAGGTCGTCTCCGAGTAGGCGTTGTCGTGGACGACGAGGATCTCGTGCTCGCGGGCGAACTCGACCACCTGCTCGAAGAACCCGTCGGGGACGACGGCGCCGGTCGGGTTGTTCGGGTAGTTGACGAAGAGCAGCCGCGCCTTGGCGGCGACCTCGGCCGGGACGGCGCCGAGGTCGGGGGCGAAGCCCAGCTCCGGAACCAGCGGCAACAGCTCGGCGGAGGCGCCGGCGAGAATCGGGCCGCCGGTGTAGACCGGGTAGCCGGGGTCGGAGGCGAGGGCGACGTCGCCCGGGTCGAGGAAGGCGAAGCAGAGGTTGTAGATGCACTCCTTGGCGCCGATCGCCGGGATCACCTCGATCTTCGGGTCGATCTGCACCCCGAAGCGGCGGTCGTAGAACTGCGCGAATGCCTGGCGGAACTCATCGCGGCCGCGGTTGCTCGGATATTGGTGGTAGGCGGGGTTCGCGACCGCCTCCCGCATCGCCTCGACGACGTGCGGGTAGGTCGGCTGATCCGGATCGCCGATCCCGAGGCTGATCACGTCGATCCCGGCGGCGCGCTTGTCGGCAATCTGCTGCTCGAGTTCCTGGAACTTGTAAGGAGGGATGGCCTCCAGGCGCTTTGAGGGGGTGGCGATGCCCATGGGCGCGAGAATCTATCCGTCCAGCTCGGCCAGCGCCTGCAGCAGCTCCGGCGAGAGCTCGCCGGCGAAAACCGGCTCGGCCCAGCCGTCGAGGCGGACCGCGAGGTCCTCGCCGATCTCGACCTGCAGCTCTCCCCCTTCGAGCTCGACCACGAGCCGGTTCGGAGCTCCCCGCAGGAAGGCGGTGACGGCCGCGCCGCTGGCGCCGGTGCCGGAGGAGAGCGTCTCCCCCACCCCGCGCTCGAAGATCCGCGCCCGCACCCGGTCGCCGTCGACGGCGAGGAAGGAGACGTTGGTCCGGTTGGGAAACAGCTCGTGGCCTTCGATCCCCGGCCCGATCGCGCCCAGGTCGAGGCCGTCGAGCTCCTCAGCCGGAACGACGATCGCGCACTGCGGGTTGCCGATCGAGACGTGTTGGAAGTCCCAGCTGCGCCCGCCTGCCTCCAGCGTTCCGCGCCCGTCCTCGGGACCGGAGGGGAAGTCCTTCGACGTCGTCGAGGCCCGACCCATATCGACCGAGCAGGTCAGCTCGCCGGTGATCGTCGGCCGGATCGGCCCGGCGACGGTCGAGATCGCGAACTCATCGGCGTCGGTCCAGCCGCTGCGGCGCAGGTAGAGGATCGCCTCGCGCGCCCCGTTGCCCGACAACTCGGCCTCCGAGCCGTCGGGGTTGAAGATCCGCAGATCGGCGACGAACTCCGGGTCCTCGCTCCTCGAGAGCAGCAGCACGCCGTCGGCGCCGACGCCGAAATGCTGGTCGCAGAGCCACTCGACCCTGCTTTCGCTCAGCTCCCACGGGAGTCGATCCGCCTCGAGGATCAGGTAGTCGTTGCCGAGCGCCTGCCACTTCTCGATCTTCACGCGCGTGAGCCTATTCGGGCGGCGACCTGCTCGTCCGTGAGGGCGGTGCGGTCGATCGCCACTAGGTTGGGGATTTTCCGCATCCAGGTCAGCTGGCGGCGGGCGTAGTTGCGGGAGCGCTTCTTCATCGTCTCCAGGTCGCCGGCGAGCAGCTCGTCGAAGCCGAGCGCTTTGCGCGCGGTGCGGCCTGGCCCCAGGGCATCGGCGCGCCGTGCCTCCTCGACCGCGCCGCCGGCGACGATCGCCTCGGTGCGGGCGTCGATCCGCTGGTAGAGCTGGGCGCGGTCCATGTCGAGGCCGAAGATCGTCGTCGGGTGGCGGGTCTCGGGCGACCAGAGCTCGGACTCCCGCGAGTGCGGCGGGACCTTGCGCAGCGAGAGGTCGGCCAGGGCCGCGCGCAGGTAGAGCCCGGTGCCGCCGACGACGATCGGTCGCCGGCCCGTCTCCAGAGCGGCGTCGATCTCGCGGTGGGCGAGCGGCATGTAGTCGCCGATCGAGAAGTCGGAGCTGACCGGGACGAAACCGAGCAGCCGGTGCTCCAGCCGCCCCCGCTCCGCGGCGGTCGCGGCTCCCGTCAGCACCTCCAGCCCCTCGTAGACCTGCAGCGCGTCGCAGTTGATCGCTACCGGGTCCTCGCCGCGCTCGCGCAGCCGCTCGGCGAGGGCGATCGCGACGCCGGTCTTGCCGACCCCGGTGGGGCCGAAGATTGCGAGGACTTTCAAAGAAGCGGGGTCAGGGGGCGCGCCAGGACGCCGCTCAGCGTCTGCGAAGTGGCGGCTTCGATCTCGACCTCGACGAAGTCCCCCGCAAGCGCTTCGCCGTCGAAATTGACCGCCTTGCCGTGGCGGGTGCGGCCGCGCAGCCTGGTCTCGTCGGTGCGGCTGGTGCCCTCGACAAGCACCTCCATCGTCCGCCCGACGAAGCGCTGGGCGCGCTCGGCGGCGCGGCGCTGGACGACCTCGACCAGCCGCTGGAGGCGCTCGACCTTGACCGGGTGAGGCAGCTGCCCCTCCATCGTCGCCGCCTCGGTTTCCCGTCGCGGGGAGAAGATGAAGGTGAAGGCGCCGTCGTAGCCGACCTCCTCCGCCACTTCCAGCGTTTCCTCGAAGTCCCGCTCGCTCTCGCCGGGGAAGCCGACGATGATGTCGGTGGTGATCGCGCAGTCGGGGACGTGCTCGCGGATCAGCGCCACGCGGTCCATGTAGCGGCCGCGGTCGTAGGTCCGGCGCATCCGTTTGAGGACGGCGCTGGAGCCCGACTGCAGCGGCAGGTGGATCTGCTCGCAGAGAGACGGGAGCTCGGCGTGGGCGCGGATCACGTCCTCCTTCATGTCCTTCGGATGGGGGCTGGTGTACCGGATCCGCTGGATTCCCTCGATCGCGTCGACCTGCCGCAGCAGCTCGGAGAAGCCAATCCTGCCCTCGAGCGGCAGGTCGCGTCCGTAGCTGTTCACGTTCTGCCCCAGGAGGGTGACCTCGCACACACCGTCGGCCGCCAGGCCCCGCGCCTCGGCGATCAGCTCCCCCGGGTCGCGGCTCACCTCGCGGCCGCGGGTCGAGGGCACGATGCAGTAGGAGCAGACGCAGTTGCAGCCCTGCGAGATCTGCAGCCAGCCCTGGAACTCGCGCTCGCGCCTGGTCGGCAGGTGGCCGGAGAGGTCCTCGAACTCGAAGTACCCCTGGGCGCTGATCGAGTCGCTGTTGAGGAACTCGGCCAGCTTGTGGATCTGCCCCGGGCCGAAGGCGACGTCGACGAACGGGAAGCGCTCGAAGACCTCCTCCTTGACCGACTGCGCCCAACAGCCGCCGACGCCGACGATCCGCCCCGGATCTTCGGACTTCAGCCGTTTCGCCTCGCCGAGGTGGGCGATGAAGCGGCTGTCGGCCGACTCCCGGATGGAGCAGGTGTTGAAGAGTATGAGGTCGGCCTCCGCCCGCTCTCCGACCTCCTCGTAGCCGAGCGAAACCAGCATCCCGCGCATCCGCTCGGAGTCGTGCACGTTCATCTGGCACCCGAAGGTGGTGACGTGAAACCTCTGCGCCATCCGCGTCAGCTTAGCGGCGCGAGCCGGAGCTATTTGACGGTAAGGGTTCCTTCCATCCCGGCCTCGCGATGGCCTGGGACGGAGCAGAAGAAGGTGTAGGTGCCGGCCTGCAGTTCGGCTGACTCGGATTCCTTGCCTTCGGCGATCGGTTCGAAGCCGGCCAGCTCCTTCCCGTCGGCTTCGATCACCACGTTGTGGGGGATCGGCGAGGGGTTGTCGAAGTCGATCGTGACCTTGCCCGGCTTGGCGGACAGCTCGGTCTTGTCGAAGGCCAGGGCGCTGGGGTCGGCGGCGAGCTGCAGGGTCGTCGACGCGCCGGCGCCTCCCCCGGCCTGCTTGCCTTCCCCCGAGCCTTCGATTTCACCGACCGGTTCTTCGCCTTCCGGCCCCGCTTCGGCTTCTTCTTCGCCCTTCTCGCTTTCGCCGCCTTCGGCTCCCCCTTCGTTGGAGAACCCGCCCGCGCCCTCGGCGTTTTCGATCTCCTTGCCGGCATGCTCGAGCTCGGTCGCCTCGGCGGCTTCCTCGTCCTGGGCGTGCAGCACCGCGAAGGTGGTGGCGCCGCCGACGAAGATCGCGAACCAGAGGATGACGATCGGCAGCGCCCGGCCCGGGAAGTCCTTCACTTTCAGCCCCACGAGGCTGACGGTGACGGCCGAGACGGCGAGGACACCGCCGCAGAGGTAGAAAAGGGTTTCGTTGCTCATCGTGCGGCGGTGATCCTATAGAGGTCTGCGCCCAGCTCGCCGTGAGGCGAAAGCGGTCCTACGCCGCCTTTGCCTCAGCCTCGACAACCGGAGCCTCCTGCTCGGTCGGCTGCGGCGCCTCACCGTCGATCCCGAGCGCCGTCCGGACCTTGGTTTCGATCTCCAGCGCCAGCTCCGGGTTGTCGACCAGGAACTGTTTGGCGTTGTTGCGCCCCTGGCCGAGGCGAGTCTCGCCGTAGGAGAAGAAGGAGCCCGATTTCTGCACCAGGTCCTGCTCCATCCCGAAGTCGAGCAGGCCGCCCTCGCGGGAGATGCCGACCCCGTACTCGATGTCGAATTCGGCCTGGCGGAACGGTGAAGCGACCTTGTTCTTGACGACTTTGACGCGGACCCGGTTGCCGACTGCCTCGGTCCCTTCCTTCAGGGTCTCGATCCGGCGGATGTCGAGCCGCTGCGAGGAGTAGAACTTCAGCGCCCGCCCGCCCGGCTGCGTCTCCGGCGAACCGAACTGGACCCCGACCTTTTCGCGGATCTGGTTGGTGAACAGGCAGACGGTGTTGGTCCGGTTGAGGTTGCCGGCCAGTTTCCGCATCGCCTGCGACATCAGCCGCGCCTGCAGGCCGACCGTGGTGTCGCCGATCTGGCCGTCGAGCTCCGCTTTCGGGGTCAGCGCCGCGACCGAGTCGACGGCGACCACGTCGACCGCCGCGGAGGCGATCAGGCGGTCCGCTATCTGCAGCGCCTGCTCGCCGTAGTCGGGCTGTGAGACGAGCAGCTCGTCGGTGTCGACGCCGATCGCCTGCGCGTAATTCGGGTCGATCGAGTGCTCGGTGGCGATGAAGGCGCAGATCCCGCCGCTCGCCTGGGCCTCGGCGATGATGTGGTAGATCAGCGTCGTCTTCCCCGAGGACTCGGGGCCGAAGATCTCGATGATCCGGCCGCGCGGCACGCCGCCGATCCCGAGCGCCACGTCGAGGGCCAGCGAGCCGGTCGGGATCGCTTCGATCGGGATCGCGGCGTCGGCGCCGAGGCGCATCAGCGCGCCCTGGCCGAAGTCGCGCTCGATCTGGGTGACGGCAGCCTCCAGCGCCGCGTCCTTCGCCTTGGCGTCCTTGGCCGAGGCGTCCTTCAAAGCCGCTTTCCTGTCTGCCATCTGATTCACCTCGCTGCCGCCCATATCAGGGCAGATCGACTTGGGCCAGCGGGGTGTATTGCGCACCCTGCGGCTTGAGTTCGGAACGGTAGAGCGTCATCCGGACGCAACTCACTTCCTGCAATAAAGCCTTCGGCAGAGTCCCGGGGGCTCGTCCGACGAGCGCCGGGCGCTTCGACCCGCGTTCCTCACGGCGCACGCGGGCGACGGTCACGTGCGGCCAAAACGGCCGCTTCCCGGGCTCGTAGAG
>DASQCF010000012.1:0-72470 GCA_035634815.1 Solirubrobacterales bacterium
CGACCCGTGCGGCCCTCGAGGACGTCTCGGTTGAGATCGCGCCGGGAGAGTTCGTCCTGCTCGCCGGCCGCTCGGCCTCGGGCAAGTCGACCCTGCTGAAGGCGGCCTGCGGCCTGGTCCCGTACTTCCACGGCGGCGAGATCGAGGGCGAGGTGCGCGTCGCCGACCTCGACGCCGTCGCCGCCGGGCCGGGCGAGCTCGCCGCCGCCGTCGGCTACCTGGCCCAGGACCCCGAGACCCAGGTGGTCTCGACCACCGTCGCGGCCGAGATCGAGCTGCCGCTGGAGATGCGCGGCGACAAGCCCGCCGCCCGGGCCCGCGCCGTCGAGGAGGTGGCCCTCGCCCTGGCGATCCCGCACCTGCTCGACCGCAGCGTCGACACCCTCTCCGGCGGCGAGCTCCAGCGCGTCGCCCTCGCCGCCGCCCTGGTCACCCGCCCGCGCCTGATCCTCCTCGACGAGCCGACCTCCCAGCTCGATCCCGTCGCCGGCGACGAGCTGATCTGGCTCCTGCGGCGCCTGAACGAGGAGTGGGGGGTGGCCGTCCTTCTCGCCGAACACCGCTTGGAGCGCTGCCTTGCGGCGGCGGACCGCGTTGTCGCGATGGAGTCCGGCGCCCTCGCCTTCGACGGCTCACCCTCCGACTTCCTCGCCTGGGCGCGGGGCGCCGACCCCGCTCTGGAGACTCCAGCCGCGCGGCTCTTCTCCCTCGCCAGCATCGACCCGCTGCCCGTCGGGGTTCGGGATGCCCGGCAAACGCTGCGGGGGATGGGGATCACTCACCCTCCTAATCGAGCAAGTAGGAGGGTGAGTGATCCCCATCCATCTGACCCCGCTCCGAGTCTCGCTCTCGAAACCAAGAACCTCTGGGTAGAACGCAACAGGGGCGAAGACCCGCGCGATGTGCTGAAAGGCATCGAGCTGACGATCAACCGCGGCGAACGCGTTGCGCTGATGGGACGCAACGGCGCCGGCAAGAGCACTTTGCTGAGGACCGCGGCCGGTCTGCACGAGCCGGTCGCAGGCAAGATCGAGGTCGACTCGATCGCGCTCCTCACCCAAAACCCCGGCGACTACTTGGTCCGCGAGCGGGTGGGGGACGAGCTGCCGGGGAAGGAGGGCGCCGCCGCGCTGCGGATCGTCGGCCTCGAGAAGAAGGTCGACGCCGACCCGCGCGACCTCTCCGGCGGCGAGCGGCAGCGTTTGGCGCTGGCCATCGCGTTGGCGGGTCGCATGGAGGGCGCGCGGGTACCCCGCGTCGTCGCCCTTGACGAGCCGACGCGGGGGATGGACCACGCGCGCAAGGACGAGCTCGTCGCGCTGATCCATGCGCTCGCGGGCCGTGTCGACTTTGTCCCCCAGGAGGAGACAAAGTCGACAGGCGCCGCTGCGGTCCTCGTCGCCACCCACGACGTCGAGTTCGCCTCGCGCTTCGCCGAGCGCGTCGTCCTTCTCGGTGATGGGGTCGTGATCGCCGACGGGCCGGTGGAGGAGATCCTCTCCGGCGGCTGGTACTTCGCCACCGAGGTGGCACGCGTACTCGACCTGCCCGGCGTGGTCACCCCCGAGCAGGGCGCCGCCGCGCTCGCCGAGGAGCGCCCGTGAGCTGGGAGGTGGCGAGCTTCCTGATCGTCGGCGCGGTGATCTTCGCCGGCTTCGCCTGGTACGAGCGCTCCCGGCCGCCGGCGCAGGTCGTCGCCCTCGTCGCCGCCCTCGCCGCCCTGGCGATCGCCGGCCGGATCGCCTTCGCCGCCTTCCCCAACGTCAAGCCGACGACCGACATCGTCATCTTCGCCGGCTACGCCCTCGGCGGCGCCCCCGGCTTCGCCGTCGGCGCCCTCGCCGCGCTGGTCTCCAACTTCTGGTTCGGGCAGGGTCCGTGGACGCCGTGGCAGATGGCGGGATGGGGGCTCTGCGGGGTCCTCGGCGCCGTGCTGGCCCTCGGCGTTCGCAATGCCGGCCGCCTGACGCTCGCGGCAACCTGCGGTTTTGCTGGCATTTTGTACGGCGCTCTGCTGAACTTCTCGCTGATGGCGACGTACGGTGGGGACCTATCGCTGCGGCATTTCCTCGTGCTCGAGGCGCGCGCGGTCCCGTTCGAAATCGCCCACGTCGTCGGCAACGTGGCGCTGGCGCTGATCGCCGGCCCGGCGATGGTGCGGATGCTGACCCGCTTCCGCGAGCGCTTCGAATGGCGTCGGGCCGAAGGCGCGACGGCGCCGGCGAGGCCGCCCGGCGGGATCGGCGGCGCCTTGCGCAGCGGTGGCGTCGCGGCGCTCCTCGTGCTCGCCCTGGTCGCGCTCATGCCCGCGCCGGCCCGCGCCGAGGACTCCGTCACCCGCGCCGCCGCCTGGCTGGCGGCCCAGCAGCGCCCCAGCGGCGGCTTCCCCTCGACTCCAGGCCAGGAGGCGGGGGCGGAAATGACCTCCTGGACGATGCTTGCCCTGGCGGCGACCGGCCGCAACCCGCTCGACGTCGCCAACGCCGGCAAGACGCCGGTCGACTTCCTCCGCAGCCACCTCGACGAAGTCTCCGATGCCGGCGACGTCGCCCGCACGATTCTTGCCCTCTCCGCTGCCGGGGTCGACACCCGCAGCTTCGGCGGCGAGGACCTGGTCGACCGCCTGCTTTCGAGGCGGGCCGAGAACGGCTCCTACCAGGGCTGGCCGGGGACGAGCGCCTACGCGGTCCTCGCCCTGCGGGCGGCGGGGGCCAACGACGCCGCGACCCCGACGGTCACCTGGCTGCGCGACGTCCAGGGCAAGGACGGTGGCTGGGGGAACGAACCGAAGAGCCCCAGCACGGCGGAGATCACGGGCGCCGTGCTGCAAGTGCTCTCGCCGGGCTCCGACGCCTCCGATCGGGCGCTCGACTACCTGCGCAAGGCGAAGCGCCAGAACGGTGGCTTCGCCCCCGGCAACAACCTCGCCGCCAACGCCCAGGCGACGGCCTGGACCTCGGCCGGGCTGCTGGCGGCGGGCAAGGACCCGGCCGGCTTCGGCGACGGCAAGAGCTCCTTCGCCTATATGAAGAGCCTGCAGACGGACACCGGCTACTTCCTCAAGGAACCGAGCCTCGAGGCGACGCCGGTCTGGGTCACCGCCGACGTCCTCGTGCCGCTCTCCGGCAACCACCTGCCGATCGCCGCCCCGCCGCGCGAGCCGAAGCCGAAGACGGCGAAAAACAGTGGTGGCTCCAGCCCGGGCGGGGTCCCCCCGAGCCTCGCCGGCGCCGTGCCTCCGGGTCTCGAACCGGGAAGCGTGCCGCCGGAACTCGAAAAAGCCCTCGGCAACGCCCTCAAAGGGCCCTCCGGCAAGAGCGGCGGCAAGGGCGGCAAGATCGCCCCGGGCGCCGTCTCGCAGATCCCCTCTCCCGGCGGGGCCGGCGGCGAGGGCGACCTCGGCAGCTTGCTGCCGGACAGCGCCGCCCCGCAGGCCAGCGGCGAGCCGGCCTCCGAATCCACCGACAACTCGGGCAGCAGCACCGCCGGCGCCATCCTCCTCGGCCTGCTCGCCGGCTGCGTCCTCTTCGGCGCCGGCCTCGCCGGGCGCAGCGGCTGGATGCGCTGGCGCTACGGCCTTTAGGCCTGCGCCCCGTCGACGTTCTTCCGCGACTGCCTGCCGATACCCTCGACCGATGGACGTCGAGACCGCGATCCGCACCCGCCGCACGCACAAGGCCTTCGCGCCGGAGCCGCTGCCGCGCGAGCAGATCGACGAGCTGCTGGAGCTCGCCAGCTGGGCGCCGAACCACAACCTCACCGTTCCCTGGCGCTTCCGGGTGATCGGCCCCGAGACGCTGCGCCGCCTCAAGGAGGTGGCCGGCCCGGAGGGCGCCGCCAAGCTCGACCGCGCCCCGACCCTCGTCGTCGTCTCCTGCGTGCTCAGCGGCGACCCGGTCGAAGAGGAGGAGGACCTGCACGCGACCGCCGCCGCCTCCTACATCGTCCTCCTCGCCGCCCACGCCCGCGGCCTCGCCGGCTACTGGCGGACCCCCGGCATCCTCCGCAGCGAGGAGGGTCGGGCGGCCGTCGGGCTGGCGGCGGAGGAGCGCTTCGTCGGCCTGCTCCACCTCGGCTACCCGCGCCAGGAGAAGCCGCCGCCCGAGCGTCCCGGCGCCGACCGCACCACTACCTACCTCGACTGATGCTGACCCGGGCCCGCGCCATCGAGGAGATCGCCGGCAAGCGCTTCGAGGTCGTCGTCGTCGGCGGCGGCATCACCGGCGCCGGGGTCGCGCTCGACGCCGCCTCGCGCGGCTACTCGGTGGCGCTTCTGGAGCGCGGCGACTACGCGCTCGGCACCTCCAGCCGCTCCTCGAAGATGGTCCACGGCGGCCTCCGCTACCTGCAGAATTTCGACCTCGGCCTGGTCCGCGAGGCGCTGCTGGAGCGCCAGCTGATGGTCCGCCTCGCGCCCCACCTCGTCTACCCGACCCCGTTCCTGGTCGCCGCCCTCGGCGAGGAGCGGCGCGACCGCAAACTCGGTCTCGGGCTGAACATGTACGACGTGATGGCGACGAGCCGCGCCGGCCGCGGCCGGCGCGGGCGCAACTCGCGCGAGCAGCAGGATGGGGAGGACTACTACTGGTCGCCCGACCGCCACCGGACGATCGACCGCGACGAGGTCCTCGACCTGGTGCCGGCGCTGGCGCCGCGCGACCCCAAGGACGCCTACCTCTTCTACGACTGCCAGACCGACGACGTCCGCCTCGTCCTCACCGTCCTCGGCGAGGCCGAGCGCTTCGGCGCGGTGATGCTGAACGGGGCCGAGGTCACCGAGGTCACGACCAGCGGCGGCCGTGCCACGGGGGTCGCCTTTGTCGAGGAGACCTCGGGCGAGCGGATCGAGGTCGGGGCCGACCACGTCGTCAACGCCACCGGCGTCTTCGCCGACCGGCTGCGGCCCGAGGAGCTGCTCGGCGAGGAGGACGTGCCGCGGATCTCGCCCAGCCGCGGGACCCACCTGCTGATCGACTCCGAGCAGCTGCCGATGGGCAAGGCCGCCTGCATCGTCCCCGCCGGCGAAGGGCGGATGATCTTCTCCCTGCCCTGGTACGGCCGCACCCTGGTCGGCACCACCGACAACGACTTCGACGGCGACACCCGGCACCCGCGCCCGGCCGAGGCCGACGTCGAGTACCTGCTCACCGCGGTCAACGAGTTCTTCGGCACCGCGATCGGCGAGTCCGACCTGGTCGGCGCCTACGCCGGGGTGCGGCCGCTGATCTCCACCGGCGACCCGCGCAAGTCGGTCGACATCTCGCGCAAAGCCGAGTTGTATGAGACCTCCTCGGGGATGCTGACCATCACCGGCGGCAAGCTCACCACCTGGCGGCGGATGGCGAAGCAGACCGTCGACCGCCTGGTCGAGCGCGAGGGGCGCGAGGCGCCCTGCCACACCGACGAGATTCCGCTCGGGATGCCGGCGCGGCCCGAGGACCTGGAGGCGCCCGAGGGGGTGGGCCCGGAGGCGGTCGAGCAGCTCGCCTTCCGCTACGGCCACGCGGCGCGCAAAGTGCTGGCGATCGCCCGCGAGGACCCGAAGCTGGCGCGGCCGATCGTCCCCGGCCGTCCCGACCTGCTGGCCGAGGTCGTCGTCGCCGCCCGCCACGAGCAGGCGCGCAGCGTCGCCGACGTCCTCCTGCGCCGCACCAGACTGGGGCTGCTCGCCGCCCCGCAGCTGCGGGGCGCGAAGGCGGTGCGGCCGGTCGCCGACGCCCTCGCCGGGGAGCTTGGGTGGGGGCGCCGCCGGCGCTCGCGCGAGGCCGAGGCCTGGGTCGAGGTGGCGGCCGAGGAGGGGACCGATCCCGCCATCGGGGCGGCGGGGGCCGCCCACGCGGCCGGTTGAATAGTGTGCCGCCTCGATGAACAAGGCTGAGCTCGAGAAAAAGCCCCTGTCCGACCTGCACAACCTGGCCGCCGAGGCCGGCATCGAGAGGTTCCGGATGCTGAGCAAGGCCGAGCTGGTGGAGAAGCTCGCCGACGGCGGCGGCGGCGCGGCGGAGAAACCGCAGCGGCGCGGCTCCGAGGGTCGCCCCGAGCGCAGCGGCTCGGAGGAGCGCCCGGAGCGCCCGCGCCGCCGCCGCCGCGAGCCGCGGGAGTCCCGCGAGCCGCGGGAGTCGCGCGATCGTCCCGAGAAGGCGCCCGAGCGCGAGCCGGCGCCCGAGCCCGTCGCCGAGGCCAAGCCGACCCCGACCCCAGCCGCCGCCGAGGCGCCGCGCCCGCGCCGCCGCCGGCGTCGCCGCTTCGGCCGCCGCGGCAAGCAGGGCGTCACCCTGCAGGGGCTGCTGCTGCCGCCCGAGGCCGGCCGCCAGGCGCTCGTCTTCGCCGAGACCCGCGAGGGCTGCACGGCGCTGCTGCGCGGCGTCGCCGCCGACCTCGCCGCCGACTCGAAGGGCCCGGACCCCGTCGCCCTGCTGATCGACCCCAGCCCGGAGGAGCTGGCCGACTGGAAGCGCGACGCGCCGCAGGCCGAGATCGTCTCCGCCGGCCAGCCCCGCCACGCCAGCGATGCTCTCGCCCAGGCCGTCGCCCGCGCCGGCGCCGGCGACGACGTGATCCTGCTGGTCGACTCGCTGACCCGCCTCGGCGAGGCCTACGGCGACGCCGAGGCCGCGAAGGACTTCTTCGACGCCGGCCGCACCCAGGGTTCCGCCGGTGGCGGCTCGCTCACCGTTGTAGCTGCGCTAGAGCGCCAGAGCGACTAGCCGGCTATCGCCGGTAGGCGATGCGGCGCCAGCTTGGCTCTTTGGAGAGCTCGATCAGCTCGTCGCTGCGGTCCGGCTGCACGTAGCCGAAGGTCTGGCTGCGCTCGTCGAAGACGACGTCGAGCTCACCCTCCTTGACCCGCTGGTCGAGCCAGGCGCCGCGGAAGACGAGGCGCCGGATCCAGTGGACGAGGCTGCGGTTGGAGGGACCGACGAGGTCCTCCCAGTTCTCGTTGATGTGCTCGCCGAGCCGAGAGCTGGGCTCGGCGATCTCGCCGCTGACCGCGAGGTCGAGGAGGTCGTCGAGCTCCTCGCCGCTGAGTCCCTGGTCGACGAAGCGGAGCTTCACCGCCGCCTGCTCCACGCGCTGCCCGAAATCCTCCTCGTTGAAAGCGAAGCGGAGCTCGCCGTACTCCAGCACGTAGTCGGAGCCGGACTCGTAATTCCCTCTGCGGGTCGTCTTCTTATCCATGAGTTGAAGCCACTCCACCCGCGCAAGCCCGGCGCGAGCAGGTCCATGATCTTGCCGATCATCGTAGAGACGTGCCTGATCGGGGCGGTGCCTGAACGCCTGGTTGCACCTTGGCGGCGAAATTGCACTTCTTCACCTCGCAACCGGGTAGAAGTCCGGGCGGAACGCCGTGATCGACCTCCACTGCCACATCCTCGACGCGATCGACGACGGGGCCCGGGACGCTGACGACAGCGTCGCGATGGCCCGCCAGGCCGAGGCCGACGGGATCAAAGCCGTCTGCGCCACTCCCCACATCCGCCACGACCACGACGTCCGCATCGCCGAGCTGGCCGGGCGGGTGCGGGGTCTGAACGAGCGTCTGGAGCGGGAAATGGTGGCGGTGCGGATCCTCCAGGGCGGGGAGGTGGCCGAGACCGCGCTGGAGGCGCTGAGCGCCGAGGAGTTGGCCCAGGTCTCGCTCGGCGAGGGCAACTGGATCCTGCTTGAGCCGGCGCCCGGCCCCCTCGGCGAGAGCCTGCTGCGGCGGGTCGGGCACCTGGCCGAGCGCGGCTACCGGACGATCGTCGCCCACCCCGAGCGCCACCTCTCGGCCGACATGTTCGAGCGGATGGCGGCGCTGGTGGCCGAGGGGGCGCTGATCCAGGCGACCGCGGACTTCTTCCTGCGCGAGAACATGGCCGCGGGGATGCTGGCGATGTCCGAGAAGGGCCTCGTCCACGTCCTCAGCAGCGACGCCCACACCGTCCTCGGCGGCCGCCCGGTGCGGATCTCCCCGGCGCTGGAGCGCCTGCGCGAGGTCGAACTCCTGGCCCCGCACCTCGACTGGATCGCCGAGACCGCCCCGAGCGCGATCGTCAGCGGCGACCCGCTGAAGCCCCCCTTCGAGCCCCAGCTCTAGGTCGTTTCCATCCTTTTCCTCGTTCCGGCGAGGTCAAGGATGGAAACGATCAATCGAGGGGGCGGAGTTGGACGCGGGGGGCCAGCTCCTCGATCACGGCGCGGGAGCCGGTGCCGAGGCCGGCGCGGAGGAAGTTGGTCGCGCCTGCCGCTGCGCTGAGGCGGAGGACGTCCTCCCACTCGCGATCGGCGGCGATCGTCGCCGCCAACGCCCCCATCATCGAGTCGCCGCAGCCCTCGCGGGAGCCGCGCTCGAACTTCGGCGGCTTCAGCTCGTGGAACCTGCCGTCGCGGAGCGCCAGCGCCGGTTCGCCGGCTCGGGTGACGATCACGCTCTCGGCGCCCGCCTCCCGCACCTGCTCCATCGCCGCCCGCATCCGCTCCTCGGTGTCGACCGGCCCGGAGATGAAGCCGGCGATCTGCCAGTCGTTGATCTTGACCAGGTCCGGTCCGCCCTCCAGCGCCTTGTCGAGGCGTGGCGAGGAGAGGTCGACGATCACCGGCGTCCCGTTGGCCTTGACGTCGGCGACGAGCCCGCCGTAGATCTCCAGCGGCACGGTGTTGTCGGGATAGGGGCCGCAGACGGCGAGCAGGTCGCAGTCGAGCGCCGCCGCCACGGTGACCGAGAAGAGGTCGTCGACCTCGTGCCGCGAGGCGGGCAGCGCCGCGCTCTGGCCGAGCGGCTCGCGCTCGCCGCTGCGGCGGTCGTGGATGTATGCGCCGCTCGCCTCGGCGGTCTCGACCAGCCGCAACTCGACCGGCATCTCTTCCAGCAGCGGCCGCAGGACCGAACCGACCTCGCCGCCGATGAACCCGCAGAGGACCGGGTCGGCGCCGAGCTCGGCCGCCATCTTCGCCACCCAGACCCCCTGGCCGGCGGCGTGGATGTGGATGTCGTCGCCGCCGTCGGCGCTGAAGGACTCGATCGCGATCGAGACCATCGGGTTGGGGGAGAAAATCGCGACCTTGGGCCTTATAGGGGTATGCATCGTCATCCCCAGTTTCCCATTGCCAAGAGTTTCCGAACTCGATTGCGCGGTTTGAGCTGGCGCGACCGCGCCGACGCCGGGCCCGGGCTGTTGATCCCGCGCTGCGCCAGCGTCCACACCTTCGGGATGCGCTTCGCGCTCGACGTCTACTTCCTCGATCGCGACGGGCGCGTCCTCCACGTCCGCCGCCGGGTGCCGCCGCGACGCGTCCTCTGGCACCGCGGCGCCCGCAAAGTCCTAGAGATTCCCTCGCCGGAGGGGGGAGAGACAGAAGGCATCAGGACTTAGGCGTGCATGCTTCCCCAACGAGAAGAGATCGCCAGTGTCGTCGTCTGCGAGGACGACAACATCACCCTCGACCTGCTCTGCGAGCACCTCGCCGCCGACCGCTTCGGCGTGATGCCGGCGCCGAGCGCCTCCGATGCGCTCCGCCTCTGCCGGTACAACCACCCGGACCTGCTGCTGCTCGACCTGACGCTCCCCGACGCCTCCGGGCTCGACGTCCTGCGTGAGATCCGCGAGGCCGACGGCGTCGATTCCCGCTTCGACCCGCGCCTGCCGGTGATCGTCCTCACCGGCCGCGGCGGCGACACCGACAAGGTCCGCGGCCTCGATTCCGGCGCCGACGACTACCTGACGAAGCCGTTCGTTTACGGCGAGCTGCGGGCCCGGATCGGCGCCGTCCTGCGGCGGCGCACCCACCCCAAGGACGGGCCCAGCCGGGTCGGCGACCTGGTGATCGACCCGCTGCGGCGCCGGGTCACGGTCGGCGCCCGCGAGGTGCAGCTGGCGAAGAAGGAGTTCGCCCTGCTGCGGATGCTGGCCTCCGACCCCACCCGCGTCTTCACCAAGGAAGAGCTGCTCGACGCGATCTGGACCCACCGCGGCCCCTCGAAGACGCGGACCCTCGATTCGCACGCCTCGCGGCTGCGGCGCAAGCTCGACCCCGAGCAGGGCCGCTTCGTCTCCAACTGCTGGGGCATCGGCTACCGGCTGATCGACGGCTAGCCGAAAGAGCGACGTCCCCGGGCGCGCCGGGGACGTCGCGCCGGAACTACTTCTTCGCCTTGGCCTTCGCCTTCGGCTTCTGTGCCGCTGGGACCTCGAAGTGCATGATCGCCAGCTTGGTGGAGATGCCTTCGGAGCGGTCGTCGAGGCGGCCGGAAGCTTCCTTCTGGATCTCGGCGGCCTTCTTGACGGCGTCGGCGAGGACCTTGTTTAGGTCCTTCCAACCCTTCTCGTCGAGCAGCAGCGGGGTGTCGGAGAGGTGCGAGTCCTTGCGCCCCTCGATCGTGCCCTCGGCCATCGCGTCGGTCGCGCTCTGGCCGATCGACTCGAGGATCGAGCCGGAGATGCCTTTGCGCGCCGAAGCCGGGATCTTCGCCCAGTCGGAGTCGCTGAGGAAGGCGCGGTCGGTGGCCCGGTAGAAGTGCTCGACGGCACCGCGCCGCGGCTCGGTTTTCACCAACTCGACGCAGTCGTATTCGAGCAGCGTTTTGACGTGGTAGCTGACGTTGCCGAGCGGCTCGCCGAGTTCCTGGGCGAGCTGGTTCGGGCTCGAGATCCCTTTGTGCAGGGAGCTGAGGATGCGAACGCGCAGCGGGTGGGCAAGCGCCTTGGCGAGCTGCTGGGTGATGCCCTCTGGGGAAGTGCGGGATTGTGGCAAGGGAGGACCTCCGTTTCTTCGCTCGAGCGGAAGGGATTGGTGGCAGGAGCACTCGAGTTACTAGACAAGTATTCCAAAACGCTCCGTCGTTACCGATCTCGATAGGGATCCGTGCAGTAAAAAAGATGGACCGCTGCAATCGATTTGAGTCTCAAGAAAAAACTTGGGAACCGATCTGTCTCCTGCGGGGGTCCTACATGTCGCGCCCGTCCCTTCGACGCGCCTGGCCGAGACCGCTAGGAAGGACGGGCGCGCCCAGGCGTCGGGCGGTGGAGTCCGCGTTTTGCGCGTTGCGCGGCGCGCCGCGGGGGAGAGGACCCGCGCCCCTGGCCTTAAGCCTCCATGAGCGCGGCACGGGAGCGGGGACTAAATGCCGGTTGAGCTGGCGCAGATCGCCGCCGGGCTGCCCCTCGCCGCCTCCTTTGCGATGGCAACTGGCTTCACCGCCCTGCGAGAGGGCAGGCGCCGCAGCGCGCTGAACGAGGCGGTGCACGAGCTGCGGCGGCCGCTGCAGGCGCTGGCCTTCTCGCTGCCGGCCGATCCGGACCGGGGCGAGGCGGCGGAGTCCGCCCTGCGGATGGCCGCCGTCGCGGTCGAGCGGCTCGATCGCGAGATCAACGGCGAGCCCGCCACGGCCCTGGTCGAATCGGTCCCGGTCAGGCCGCTGGTCGAGGCCGCCCTGGCCCGCTGGCGGCCCCACGCCGCCGCCGTCGGCAGGTCGCTGGTGTTGACCTGGAAGGCCACCGAGCCGGTGCTTTCGGGTCAGAAGGCGGATCTCGTCCAGGCGCTGGACAACCTGATCAGCAACGGCTTCGAGCACGGGCGCGGCCCGGTCGAGATCTGGGTGGGCGAGGAGGGTGGCCGATTGCTGTTCGCGGTCCGTGTCGGGGGATCGAGCGGCGTGCCCGGATCTCACCGCCGGCCCGAACCCGGGCAGCGGGCGGCGGGCCGGCACGGCCACGGCCTGAAGATCGTGCGACGGGTGGCCGAGCGGCACGGCGGCAGCTTTCGCCTATGCCGGTGTTGCGGCGGCAGCGAGGCGCGTCTTGAGCTGCCGCTGGCGGGAGAGCGGCGGTGAGGCGGCGCGGCCGGGCGCTGGCCTTCCTCGTCGCGGCGCTGCTCGCCGCGGTCTCCGCCGGAGTCCTCGCCGACGGCTACGGCCGCAGCGTCGTCCGCGGCTACGGCGAGCTGCGCCGGGTGCTGGTCGCGGTCGACGACCTGCGGGCCGGCAAGGAGATCGACCCCCGCCTGGCGGCGAGCGGGCTGGAGGTGCGGCGGGTGCCGGTTCGCTTCGCCCCGCCCGCCGCCCTCGCCGCGGCGCCTGAAGCCCTCGGGCTGGTCCCGGCGGTGACGATTCCGGCGGGCTCCTACCTGCTCGCCTCGCAACTGCGAACGCCGCGAACCGGCGGCGGCGCCCGCCTCGGCCGTGGACGGCGACCGGTGGAGATCGCGATCAGCGGCGCCGGCGCTCTCTCGGCCTTCGGCGCCCAGCCGGTCGGGTCGAGGGTCGACGTGGTGGTGACCACCGAACCGGGCGGTTCGGGCGCCGGCCGCACTTACGTGGCGGCGGCTGGGGTGCCGCTGCTGGCGCTCGGCCCCGGGGCCGAAGGCGGCGCCGGCGAAGCGACCGCGACGCTGGGCCTGACCCGCCCGCAGGCACTGCGGCTGATCGCCGCCGAGAGCTTCGCCCGCCGGCTGACGGTGTTGCCGAGGGGCTGATGGGGGCGCGCGACCGCGACATCGCCGAGCTGGCGGCGGGCCTGCGGGCGCGGATCGTCGAGCGCCGCCGGGCGGCGGCCGCCGGCGGAGAGAGGGTGGGGGAGGAGCTCGCCGCCAGCGCCGGCGCCGTGGTCGAGGAGTACGCGGCGGTGCTGCCGCCGGCGGCGCGCGAGGAGGTGGTCGAGCGGATCGTCCGCGACAGCGTCGGCCTCGGCCCGCTGGAGGTCCTCCTCGCCGACCCCAGCGTGGAGGAGGTGATGGTCAACGGCCCGGACCGCATATATGTGGAGCGGCGGGGACTGCTGGAGCCGACCGACGTCGCCTTCGCCGGCGAGGAGGAGTTGCGCGACGCGATCGAGCGCGTGCTCGCCCCGCTCGGCAGGCGGGTCGACGAGCTCAGCCCGATGGTCGACGCCCGCCTCGCCGACGGCTCCCGGGTCAACGTCGTGATTCCGCCGCTGGCGATCGACGGCCCGGCGCTCTCGATCCGCCGCTTCGGCGCCGAGCGGCCTGGCCCCGACCAGCTGGTCGCGTTGGGAACGCTGAGCGCCGAGCAGCGGCTCCTTCTGCAGCGGGCGGTGGCGGCGCGGCGCAGCGTCCTGGTCAGCGGCGGCACCGGCTCGGGCAAGACGACGCTGCTGAACGCCCTCTCCAGCTTCATCGCGCCGGGCGAGCGGGTGGTGACGATCGAGGACGCGGCCGAGCTGCGGCTGCAGCAGCCGCACGTGGTCCGGCTCGAGAGCCGGCCCGCCGGGGTCGAGGGGCGCGGCGAGGTGACGATCCGCGACCTGCTGCGGAACGCGTTGCGGATGCGCCCGGACCGGATCGTGATCGGCGAGGTGCGCGGCGTCGAGGCGCTCGACCTGCTGACCGCGCTGAACACCGGCCACGACGGCGCCCTCTCGACCGTCCACGCCAACTCCCCCGAGGACGCGCTGCGGCGGCTGGAGACGCTGGTCCTGATGGCCGGCGTCGGCCTGCCGCACGCCACCGTCGCCGAGCAGGTCCGCCGCGGCGTCGACCTGGTCGTCCACCTTCGTCGCGAAGCGGACGGCTCGCGGCGGGTGAGTGAGATCGCCGAGGTCGGGTGAGCCCGGCGGCGCTCTTCGCGGCCGCGGCGGCGGTCCTCGCGGCGCTGGCGGCGCGCGAGGCGCTGCCGTCGAGCCCGGCGGCGACCCGCTGGGTGCGGCTGGCGCTGGAGCCGCTGCGGCGGGCCGGAGAGGAGGGCTACGCGCCTTCGACCGTCGAGCGGCGGCGGCTCGCGGCGCTCGGCACCGGCGCGGCAATCGCCGCCGGCTGGTTCCTCGGCGGCCCGGCGCTGGCGCTGCCGCTGGCGCTCGCGGGACCGGCGGCCGTCGCCTGGGCGATCGCCGCCCGCCGCCGGCGCTATCGCCGCGCGGTCGAGCGCTCGCTGCCGGAGATGGCGACGGCGATTGCCGACTCGCTCAGCGCCGGTCGCTCGCTGCGCGCCTCGCTGGCTGAGTCGATCTCCTCCCTCGACGGGCCCGGCGCCGGCGAGCTCGGCCGCCTCGCCGGCGAGCTGGAGCTCGGCGCCGGCACCGGCGAGGCGGTCGCCCGCTGGCGCCGGCGGATGCGCTCCGAGCGGGTCGACGCCTTCGCCGCCGCGCTGCTCAGCCAGCGGCTCGCCGGCGGCGACCTCGCCGGCCTCCTGCGCCGCTTCGCGGTCGGCGCCGCGGAACGCGAGCGGGTCGCCGAGGACGCCCGCTCGGCCACCGCGCAGGCGAGGTTCACCGGCCTCCTGGTGGTGGCGATGCCGACCGGCGGCGCCCTGCTTGCCGAGCTGCTGGAGCCCGGCTTCCTCGCGACCCTGCTCGCCTCGCCCCCCGCGGCGGTCCTCCTCGCCCTCGCCGCGGCCCTGCAGGCGGTCGGCTTCTTCGCGATCCGCCGCTTCTCGCAGGTGGTCGAGTGAGTGACGCCGGCCTGCTGGCGGCGATCGCGGTGCTGCTCGCTGCGGCGGCGGCGAGGGAGCTGCGGCCCGAGCGCCTCGTCTCCGCCCTGGCGGGCCGCGTTTCGCTGCCCGCCCTGCTGCCGCAGAAGCTCGCCGGCGCCCTCGCCGGCGGAGCGGCCGGCCTGCTCGCCGCGCCCGCGGCGCCGGGCCGCACCGCGGTCCTGGTCCTCGTCGGGATGCCGGCCGCCGGCTTCCTCGTCCCCGACGCGCTGCGGCAACGGCGGCAGCGGCGCCGCCACCGGCGCCTGCTGCGGGCGCTGCCGGACGCCCTCGACCTGCTCGCGGTCAGCGCCGGCTCGGGACGCGGCCCGGCGGCGGGCATCGAGCAGCTGGCGCAGGCGGGGGAGGGGCCGCTGGCCGAGGAGCTGCGGACGGTCGGCGCCGAGGTCTCCAGCGGCGTCCCCCTCGGCGCGGCGCTGGAGTCCCTGCGCCGGCGGGTGCCGGGCGGCGAGATGGCGACCCTGGTGGCAGCGATCGAGCGCTCCCGACGGCTCGGCTCGCCGCTCGCCGATCAGCTTCGCCGTCAGGCGACGGCGCTGCGCCGCGACAGCCGCCGGGAAACCGAGGAGCGCGCCGCCCGCGCCGCGCCGAAGATCCAGCTCGTCGTCGCCCTCGTCCTCGTCCCCTCGGTCCTACTGATGATCGCCGCAGCGCTGATCGCCAACGCGGGGACCTTTCTGGCCGGGTTCTGAAGAGGCATCGGTAGGAGGGGGTCGTAGGTGTCTCCCCAGACACATCTCGCCAATGGCTCGATGTTGAGTGTCTGGAGAGACACCTACGACCCCCTCGCCACCGCAGTTCGCGGACGGCCCGAGGTCCTGAAGCTCCTTTTTTCTGAGACGCCTACCGAAGCCTCGATTGGGGAGGGCGTTGGTGGTGGTCCCCTGGGTACTCAGCATGGAGCCGCGCCAACTACTTAAGAGGCGTCAGCTCAGGGCGATTCACGCGGCGGAGGTGCTCCCAGGGGACCACCACCAACGCCCGCCTCGCCAGATCGCCGCTACTCCAGCGCCTCGTCGCGCAGCCGTTTGGCCACCGCGCCGGTGGCGGCGGCGATCGCGTCGAGGTCGGCGGCCTTTTCCTTGTGGCCGTTGACGTAGCAGCAGAGGGTGCCGCCGACGAGCTCGAAGGCGAACTTGTCCGGGGCCGAGTCGGCGAGCCAGACGATGAAGGTGGGCGAGAAGAGGCGG
Organism: Solirubrobacterales bacterium; assembly: GCA_035634815.1. Lineage (GTDB taxonomy): Bacteria > Actinomycetota > Thermoleophilia > Solirubrobacterales > 70-9 > VAYN01. The sequence continues at coordinate 15,613 of DASQCF010000012.1, forward strand.
CGCAGCCAGACGGCGTCCTGCTCCTTGGTGGCGAAGATCTCGTACTTGTCGAGCAGCTCTTCGCTCTCCAGCGTCACCCGCTCTTTGTCGCCGCGGAAGGCGTCCTCGAACCGCTCCAGCGCCCGCAGCCCGAACTTGCGCTGGCAGTAGAGCTCGGGGACGAAGGCGACGCAGTCGGGGACCTCGACCAGGCCGATGGTGTAGCGGTAGTAGTTCGTCTGGGTGTCGCCGTCGGAGTCGCGCGTCTCTTCCTCGTAGGTGAAGAGCGCCAGGGTGCCGTCCAAGCCCTCGGCGATCGGCCCGGTCAGGGTGCGGTCGGTGTAGCGGTCGTCGCCCTTGCGCAGCAGCGGCGTCGCCTGCGGTAGCCGGCCGCGCCCGTGGATCAGGGTCAGGCCGCGGTTCGCCGCGTAGACCTCGAAGAAATCGTCGGCCGCCCGCTTGTCGGCGATCACGAAGACGACGAGGATCCCGAGCAGCAGGGCGCCGATCGCGCCGCCGGCGCCGATCGCGGCGCCGATGAAGATCAGGCAGGCGACGAAGACGATCGCCGTCAGCGCCGCGATCAGGATCAGGGTCAGCGGCGTCCGCATCAAGCGGCTGAAGTGGTAGCCGCGCATGTCGTTGGCGTCGTCGGGAACGCCGGTGCTCCGCGCTTCCTCGATCTCCGGCTGCGTCGGTTCAGGAGTCGCCACGCGCGCAATCTATCTCCCTCCCCATTCGCCTGTTCCTTTTGGTTGCGGAGCAACAAGAAGGAACAGGCGAAAGCCCGGGCGGATGCAAACTGGGTTGCAGAGGGGGGTCGTGTTGCAAAGTGGGGGAGAGTGGGTTATTGTGGCGATCGAGTTGAAGCCCAGGACCGGGGTGGTGAGGCTCCTCCCACCTCATCACTCCGGTCCAACTCTTTTCCGGCCCTCCCGCTCAGAAAGGACTCGCCGCAGTGGCGTTCAGGGGTCTCTACGAGCACAGCCTCGATTCCAAGGACCGCCTCACGGTCCCATCTCGCTTCCGGGCTTCGCTTGCTGACGGCATCGTTCTCTCCAAGGGGTTCGACCCCTGCGTCTGGGTGCACACGACCGGGGAGTTCGAGCAGCTGTCCGACCGCTTCCTCTCGCCGCACAGCCCCTTCGGCGCCGACGCCCGCGCCCTGCGCCGCCGCTTCCACGGCGGCTCCTTCGACGAGAAGCTCGACTCCGCCGGTCGCATCCGCGTCCCCAAACCGCTGATCGAGCACGCCGGGCTCGACGGCAGCTGCGTCGTGATCGGCGCCGGGGAGTACCTGGAGATCTGGGACGCCGAGGCCTGGGCCAAGCAGGAGGAAGAGCTCGACGCCGCCGCCCCCGAAATCGCCGAGGGCCTCGCCGCCGCCGGCGCCGCGTAACCATGAGACTTAATGCCGCCGCCCAAAATCTCCCACCCACCCCGCCGACGGGACGAAAGTACGCCTATATGGAGGGGAATCGTCCCGTCGCCGTTCGGGGGCTCTCTCCCGTGGAGGTGGTCATGAGCGAGCACGAGCCGGTGCTGGCGCCGGAGCTGGTCTCGCTGCTGGCGCCGGAGCCGGGCCAGGTCGCGGTCGACTGCACCTTCGGCGGGGGCGGCCACGCGCGCCGGGTCGCCGAGCTGCTCGGGCCGGAGGGGACGCTGATCGGGATCGATCGCGACCCCGCCGCCCAGGAGCGCTTCAACCGCTTCGCCGCCGAAGCGCCCTGCCGGACCCTGTTCGTCAGCAGCGACTTCGCGGCAGGACTTCGCGCCTTGCAGGGCGAAGGGATACGCCCACACATGGTTTATGTAGATCTGGGGATGTCTTCGATGCAGGTCGACGCGCGCGAGCGCGGCTTCTCCTACTCCTACGACGCGCCGCTCGACATGCGGATGGACACCCGCCAGGACTTCACCGCCGCCGACCTCGTCAACGAGTGGCCTGAGGCGCGGATCGCCCAGGTCCTGCGCCGCTTCGGCGAGGAGCGCCACGCCGGCGGCATCGCCCGCGAGATCGTTGCCCGCCGGCCGCTGGCGCGGACCGGCGAGCTGGTCGCCGCGATCAAGGCCGGGATGCCGCCCTCGGCCCGCTTCGGCGCCGGCCATCCGGCCAAGCGCAGCTTCCAGGCGATCCGGATCGCCGTCAACGGCGAGCTGGAGGCCCTGACCGAGGCGCTGCCGCTGGCCTGGTCGCAGCTCAAGCTCGGCGGCCGCTTCGCTGCGATCTCCTTCCACTCGCTGGAGGACCGGCCGGTGAAGCAGTTCCTCGCCGCCAAGGCGCGCGGCTGCGTCTGCCCGCCCGAGCTTCCCGTCTGCGTCTGCGGCCACGAGCCGGAGGCCGAGCTGCTGACCCGCCGCGCGATCTCGCCCGGCCCCGAGGAGACCGAGCGCAACCCGCGCTCGCGCTCGGCCCACCTGCGGGCGGCGATCAAGATCGCCGCCGAGCAGCCGGCGGGGGGGACCGGCTGATGGCCGTCGCCGCTCCCGCCCGCCGCAGCACCGCCGTCCCGGCGTCCGCGCCCTCGCGGACGACGGCACCGAAGAAACGCAAACCGCCGGCGCGGAAACCCACCCGCACCGCAGCACCCGCGAAAGCCCCCGCCCGCCGACCGGCGCCCAGGCGCGCCCCGGCGACCGCCCGCCCCAAACTCGCCGTCGCCGCCGGCCGCACCGCGGTCGCCGTCCGCCAGCTGCCCGACTCGGGCCTGGTCGTGCGGATGACCCGCGGCCGCGCCTGGATCGCGGTCCTCGGGGTGCTGCTCGTCGGGATCGTCTCCCTCAACGTCGCCACCCTCAGCTTCGGCGCCTCGGCGGGCAAGATCGACGAGCAGATCACCTCACTCGAAGGCGAGATCTCGATGCTCGAAAGCCGCGAGGCCAAGTTCTTCAGCACCGCCCGGATCCGCAACGAAGGCGCGGCCGCCGGGCTGGCGATGCCGACCACCGAAGAGCCGGCGCTGATCGAATACCAGCCCGCAGACGTCGCCACCGCCGCCGCCCGGCTCGCGGCCGCGGGGGGCTAGAGCCGACCCGATGCGCTTGATCGAGCGGCGGATCGGGCTCCTCTTCGGCGGCTTCCTCCTCTGTTTCCTCCTCATCGTCGGCCGCGCCTTCTGGCTGCAGGGGGTGCAGGGCGCGAGCCTCGCCTCGCAGGCCGCCTACCAGCAGACCGAGGTGGTCACCGTCCCCGGCCTGCGCGGCGACCTGCTCGACCGCAGCGGCAACAAGCTCGCCGCCTCCGAAGACGCGGCGACGATCTACGCGACGCCCTACCAGGTGAAGAACCCACCGGCCGCGGCCGCTCGCCTGGCGCCGATCCTCGGCGAGCCAAAAGACGAAGTGCTGGAAGCGCTCACCGCCGAAGGCGGCTTCTCCTACGTCGCCCAGAAAGTCGACCTCGGCACCGCCGCCAAGGTCGAAGCCCTCGACATCGAAGGGCTCGGCCAGCTGCCGGACTCCCGCCGCACCTACCCCCAAGGCGAGATGGCCGGGCAGGTGATCGGTGCGGTTGGGATCAATAACCAGGGGCTGACCGGGCTGGAGGCCGGCGAGGAAGAAGTGCTCGGCGGCTCAGACGGCGAACGGCGGATCGTCAACGACGCGCTCGGGGAACCGATCCGGCTGGAAACCGTGCAGGAAGCCGAAGACGGCGAAGACATCCAGCTGACGCTCGACCCGGTGATCCAGCGCGAAACCGAAGCGGCGCTGAACGGCGTCGGCGAAACCTACTCGCCGAAGGGAGCGACGGCGATTGTCGTCGACCCGCGCAGCTCGCAGATCCTGGCGATGGCCAACTGGCCGCCGGTCGACCCCGCCGATCTCTCCGAAGTCAGCAACGAAGACCTGCTGAACAAGGCGACCGGGTTCACCTACGAGCCCGGATCGACCTTCAAGGCGTTCACGATCTCCGCCGCGTTGGAGGAAAAACTGGTGACGCCGGAGAGCGAATTCGTCCTGCCGCCGACGCTCCAGGTCGCCGACCGCACGATCGAAGACGCCGAGCCGCGCGGGACCGAAACGATGAGCGTGGCGACGATCCTCGCCCACTCCTCGAACGTCGGCGCGGCGACGATCGGGACCGAGGTCGGCGCCGAAAGATTCGACAAATGGATCCGCCGCTTCGGCTTCGGCCGCCCGACCGGGGTCCAGTACCCGGCCGAGGAGCAGGGGCTGCTGCTCGACCTCGACGAATACTCGGGATCGACCCTGGGCAACGAGTCGATCGGGCAGGGGCTCTCGGTGACGCCGATGCAGATGGTCGCCGGCTACACGGCGATCGCCAACGGCGGCACCCTGCGCCCGCCGCAGCTGATCAAGCGAATCGGCGACGAACCGGTCGACGAGCCGAAGGGCAAGCGGGTGATCTCGCCCCAGGTCGCCTCCGAGGTGCGGGAAATGCTCGAGGGCGTGCTGGCGCCGGGCGGCACCGCCTCGGAGGTCAGCGTCCCCGGCTACACGCTGGCTGGCAAGACGGGAACCGCTGAGGTGGCCGAAAACGGCACCTACTCGAAAACCAAATACGTGGCTTCATTCATCGGCTTCGCGCCGGCGCAGAACCCGCAGCTGCTGGCGGCGGTGATCGTCGATCAGCCGCAGGGAGAAATCTACGGTGGGTCGGTGGCGGCGCCGGCTTTCGGGCGGATCGCCGAATTCGCTCTGCCCTATCTCGGCGTGCCCCAGGAATAAGGACGAGCCGATCTGCTTCCTAGAATCGGGCAGTCGATGATGAGACTGGCCGAGCTGGTGGAGGAGCTTCCCGGGGCGCGGATCGTCGGCGACGGCTCGGTCGGGGTCCGGGAGCTGGTGTTCGACAGCCGCAGGGTGGAGCCCGGGACGCTGTTCTTCTGCGTGGTGGGGGAGAAGGTCGACGGGCACTCTTTCGGGGCTCGGGCGGTGGAAGATGGGGCCGTGGCGCTGGTGGTCGAGCGGGAGCTGACGGAACTCGACGTGGCTCAGGTGGTGGTCCCGGACTCGCGGGCGGCCATGGCTCCTTTGGCGGCTCGCTTCTACGGCGACCCGACGGCCGAGCTGCGGGTGGTCGGGGTCACCGGGACGAACGGGAAGACGACCACGGCCTTTCTGGTTCAGGAGATCCTCAAGGCGGCTGAATACCCGTGCGGGCTGCTGGGGACGGTGAAGCAGATCGTCGGCGGGGTGGAGAAGGAGGTGGTGCGGACGACGCCCGAGGCGATCGAGCTGCAGTCGACCTTCCGGCAGATGCTCGACGGCGGCGACGAGGCCTGCGCGATGGAGGTCTCCTCCCACGCGCTGACCCTGCACCGCGCCGACGCGATCCACTTCGAGGTGGCGATCTTCACCAACCTCACCCAGGACCACCTCGACTTCCACGCCGACATGGAGGACTACTTCCTCGCCAAGCGCAAGCTCTTCGAGATGGAGCCGAAGACGGCGATCGTCAACGTCGACGACCCCTACGGCCGGCGCCTGGCGGAGGAGTTCGAGTGCCTCACCTTCTCGGCCGAGGGAGCCGAGGCCGACTACAGCGCCCGCGACGTCTCCTTCGACGCCGGCGGCGCCCGCTTCGCGGTCGGCGAGATGGAGCTGCGGACGGGGATGCCCGGCCACTTCAACGTCGCCAACGCGCTCGGCGCCTTCGCCGCCGCCGAGGCGATGGGTGTGGGCCCCGAGATCGCCGCCGCCGGTCTGGCGCGGGCGGCGCGGGTGCCGGGCCGCTTCGAGCCGGTCGACGAGGGGCAGGGTTTCTCGGTCCTCGTCGACTACGCCCACACGCCCGACTCGCTGGAGAACGTGCTGCGCGCCGCCCGCCGCCTTACCGAGGGCAGGCTGATCTCGGTCTTCGGCGCCGGCGGCGACCGCGACCGCGACAAGCGCCCGAAGATGGGACGGGCGGGGGCCGAGCACTCAGACCTCACCGTCGTCACCTCGGACAACCCGCGCTCGGAGGACCCGGCGGCGATCGTCGCCGAAGTCGCCGCCGGCGCCGAAGGCGCGAGCCAGCTGGAGGTCGTCGTCGACCGCCGCGAGGCGATCGCCCTGGCGCTCGGCCGCGCCGCTCCCGGCGACACCGTGGTGATCGCCGGCAAGGGGCACGAGCAGGGCCAGGAGTTCGAGGACGGCCGCAAGGTCCCCTTCGACGACCGCGAGGTCGCCCGCGAGGAGCTCTGGAAGCTGGGCAGCCCGGCGTGAGGCTGACGCCGGAGGAGATCGCCGCCGCGCTCGGCGCCGAGGTCGTGGCCGAGGGGGAGCCGAGCTCACCCCGGCGGGCGACCATCGCCTCCGGCGAAGCGGGGCCGGGGGACCTCTTCTTCGGCCTCCGCGGCGCCAACCACAACGGCGGCAAGTTCGCCCCGGCCGCGATCGAGACCGGCGCCTGGGGGGCGGTCCTTGACGAAGAGTCGCGGCAGAGCTTTTCCATCCATGAGAGGGAAAACCTCTGCCGCGCATGGGTCTTTGTGGTCGAGGACCCGCTGGTGGCGATGCAGGCGCTGGCGCGCGCCTGGCGGCGCGCCCTCGGGGCCTCCGTGGTCGGGGTCACCGGCTCGGTCGGCAAGACCTCGGTCAAGGACATCGCCCGGGCGCTGCTGCCCGGCACCGTCCACGCCAACCGCGAGAATCTGAACACCGAGATCGGGTTGCCTTTGACGATCCTCGAAGCGCCCGACGACGCCGACGCGCTGGTCCTGGAGATGGCGATGCGGGGGAAGGGGCAGATCGCCGAGCTGGCCGCGATCGCCGAGCCCGAGGTGGCGGTGATCACCAACGTCGGTCCCGTCCACGTCGAGCTGCTGGGCTCGGTCGAGGCGATCGCCGCGGCGAAGGCGGAGATCCTCGACGACCTGCCGCCCGGCGGCACCGCCGTGGCGCCGGTGCAGGCCGGAGAGCTGGAGCCGCACCTGGCGCCGATCGCCGAGCAGCTGCGCTTCGGACCCGGCGGCGACGTCGAGGCGACCGAGGTGAAGGTCGATGGCGGCGTGACCGAGGCGCTGGTCAAGACCCCGCTCGGCGCCCGGCGCTTCCACTTCCCCTTCGCCGAGGCCCACAACCTGACCAACGCCCTGGCCGCGATCGCCGCCGGCGTCGCCCTCGGCGCCGACCCCGCGGGGATGGCCGACCGCGCTGCGAGCATAGGATTCTCCCGCTTCCGCGGCGAGCGGCTGCAGCTCCCCGGCGGGATCGTCCTCGTGAACGACTGCTACAACGCCAACCCGGTGTCGATGCGCGCGGCGCTCGACCATCTCGCCAGCCTGGAGGCGGAGCGCACCGTCGCCGTGCTCGGCGAAATGGGCGAGCTGGGACCCGATTCGGCCGGCTACCACCGCGGCGTCGGCGAGCACGCCCGCGCCGCCGGCGTCGACTTCGTCGTCGGCGTCGGCCTGCCGGCCCGCGACTACGACCCCGACGAGCTCGTCGCCGACCCCGGCGAGGCCGCCGAACTGCTTGCCCAGCGGCTGGAGCCCGGCGACGCCGTCCTCGTCAAGGGCTCGCGCTCGGCCGGCCTGGAGGCCGTCGCCGAGCAGCTGGTCGACCTCGTCCCGGCGGAGGAGGGCTGATGGGCGAAGTCCTGATCGCGGGTATGGCGGCGATGCTGATCTGCATCTTCCTCGGCCCGAAATTCATCGAATACCTGCGGGTCAAGGAGTTCGGGCAGCACATCCGCGAGGACGGGCCCCAGGAGCACCACACCAAGGCCGGGACGCCGACGATGGGGGGGCTGATCGTCTTCGCTTCGATCTGCGTCCCCTTCCTCGTCCTCTCCGACCGCGACCCGCAGAGCATGGCCGTCTTCGGCGTGGCGATGGGCTGCGCCGTCCTCGGCTTCGCCGACGACTACATCAAGATCGTCAAACGCCGCTCGCTCGGCCTCGCCGGCCGCTGGAAGCTGCTCGGCCAGCTGCTCCTCGCCCTCGGCCTCTGGTGGGTCGCCCGCCACGAGGTCGGCCTCGAGCCGACGCTCTACTTCCGGATCGGCGACGGCAGCGTCGACCTCGGCCCGGCGCTCTACTTCGTCCTCGTTTTCCTGGTCATCGCCGGCACCTCGAACGGGGTCAACCTCACCGACGGCCTCGACGGGCTCGCCGCCGGCTCCTGCGCGATCGTCCTCCTCGCCTACACGGCGATCGCCTTCGTTGCCAACGAGCAGCAGAACCTGGCGCTGCTCTCCGCCTGCCTGGTCGGCGCCTGCATCGGATTCCTCTGGTACAACGCCTTCCCGGCCTCGATCTTCATGGGGGACACCGGCTCGCTCGGGCTCGGCGGCGCGATCGGCGCCCTGGCGGTGATGACCCAGACCGAGGTCCTGCTGATCATCATTGGCGGCATCTTCGTGATCGAGGCGCTCTCGGTCCTGCTCCAGGTCTTCGCCTTCAAGACCTTCCGCCGCCGGGTCCTGCTGATGGCGCCGCTCCACCACCACTTCGAGATGATGGCCTGGTCGGAGACGAAGATCATGCTTCGCTTCTGGATCATCGCCGCGGTCTGCTCGGGCATCGGTTTCACGCTCTACCAGCAGTCGATCGGGTCCTAGTGGTCTGTGTGACCGATTCGGTGGAATCGGCCCGCCGTCCGAGGATCATCTGAGGCCGTGCCAGAGGTAGAGGTCAGCGCCGGGCCGATCGACTACGGCGACTCCGGGGGCGAGGGCAGGCCGCTCGTCTTGATCGGCGGGCTGCCGCACGACGAGCGCCTCTGGGACGGGGTGGTCGCCGAGCTGGCGCCGCAGTTCCGCTGCCTGACGCCGGTGCTGCCGCTGGGGGCGCAGCGCAAACCCCTGCGCCGCGACGCCGACCTCTCGCTGGCGGGCCTGGGCCGGATCGTCACCGAGTTCCTCGAGCGGCTCGACCTCGACGACGCGGTCGTCTGCTTCAACGACTGGGGCGGCGCCCAGACGATGATCTCCCACGGCGGCGCCGAGCGGGTCGGCGCCTTCGTCCTCGTCTCCTGCGAGACCGACAACAACTACCCGCCCGGGGTGGCCGGCCAGATCGCCGCGCTCTCGGGCTTTATGCCGGGCGGCTTCGGGGTGATGCGCTTTGCCCTCTCCTCGCCGCTGCTGCGGAAACTGCCCTTCACCTACGGCCGGATGAGCAAGCGAGGCGTCCCCGACGAGGTGATGCACGCCTGGCTGCAGCCGCTGAAGCGGGCGGAGATCCGCCGCGACACCCGCCGCTACGTCCGCGACGTTCGCCACGGCAGGCGCGAGATCCGCGCCGCGACGCCGAAGCTGCGCTCCTTCGAGCGGCCGGTGCTCGTCGTCTGGGACGAGGAGGGGACGATGATGCCCAACAGCGAGGGCCGCCGCCTGGCGGAATCGTTTCCGAACTCGACCTACGTCGAGCTGCCCGACTGCTACACCCTGATCCCGATCGACCAGCCGCAGGCGCTGGCGCGCGAGATCAGGCAGTTCGCCGCTCAGTAGGGGGCGCGGAGACCCTCGAACATCGGGAAGTGCTTGAGGTTGCTGGTGGCTAGCGGGATCTCGAGTAGGTCGGCGCTGGCGGCTATCAACAGATCGGTTACGCCGATACCAGGATGGCTTCGGAGCCAGCGCTGGCCGAGCTCACCGGCGCGGCGGGACACCTTCTCGTCGACCGGGATCCAGGTAGTCAGCGCAAACAGGCGCTCGATCCGTCGGCGTTCCGCGGATCGAGCGCCTTGCAGGATCTCGACTCGCGATACCTCCGAGCAGGAGGGGGGAGCGCCGAGCGCGGCTATGTATTCGCCCGCGGGGACGGATCCTCGGAGGTGGTCGATGAGGACGGTCGTGTCGAGGAGAACGCTCACCAACCAAGTTCCTCGAGCCGCTCGGCGTCGGCTCGGCGGAGTTTGTCGACGTACTCGACGCCCTCTTCGAGATGGGGAGCGATTCCCGCCGTCTCCGCGACCGCCTCCTGCCACTGCTCGCGCCAAGCTGCCGCTTCATGCGTCTCCTGGGCGAGGTAGGCGTCGATGGCGCGTCGAATCAGCTTCGAGCGCGTGGTCCCCTCGGCCGCGGCTCGCTCGTCGAGCGCCGCGGTCTGCTCCTCGTCGAGGTAGATCTGGGTGCGACGATTCATGGTGTATAAGCGTACATCATCACCCGGCGGCGGTTGGACAGAGGGGTATCGGGGGCGCTCGCGAAGCTGTGGCATGTGTCCCCAAGGGTCCAGGCCAAGGAACTTCGCCCCCCTCTGCCGCGAGGACCTTTCCTCATTTTGGGGCTTGCCCGCTCGGGGCAGGCGGCGGCGCGGATGCTGGCGGCGCGGGGGGAGGTCGTGCGGGCGGTCGATTCCGGCCATCCCGAGGGGGCGGCAGGGCTGCAGGGGGCGGGCGTCGAAGTCTTCCTGGATACGGATGGAGTTGCACAGCTCGAGGGGACGCGGACCGTCGTCAAGAGCCCGGGCGTACCCCGGGAGGCGCCGGTGATCGCACGGGCGCTGGAGCGCGGAATCGAGGTCGTGGGGGAGATGGAGCTCGCCTGGCGGGCGCTCCCGAATCGCTTCCTCGCCGTCACCGGCACCAACGGCAAGACGACCACGGTCGAGCTGCTCGGCCACGTCTACCGGACCGCGGGCGAGCCGGTCGCGGTCGCCGGCAACGTCGGCACCGCGCTCTCCGAGCTGGTCGGCACGGTCGACCCCGAGGCGACGGTCGTCTGCGAGTGCTCTAGCTTCCAGCTCGAGGACACGACTGCCTTCGCGCCCGAGTGCGCGGTCTTCCTCAACCTCGCCCCCGACCACCTTGATCGCCACCGCGACCTGGAGTCCTACCTGGCGGCGAAGCTGCGGATCTTCGCCAACCAGGGCAACGACGACGTCGCCGTCTACAACGCCGACGACCCCTTCGCCGCCGGCGCCGACCTCGGTGGCTGCGCCCGCCGGGTCGCCTTCTGCACCGGGGCGGCCCCGGAGTGCGAGGTCGCCGTCGCCGAGGGGACGATCTTCTACGACGGCGAGCCGCTGCTGGCGGTCTCCGAGCTCGGCCTCTTCGGCGAGCACAACGTCGCCAACGCGATGGCCGCCGCCGCCGCGGCGCTCTCGATGGGGATCGACCGCGACGCGGTCCGCGAGGGCCTGCGCGGCTTCGCCGGCGTCCCGCACCGGCTGGAGACGGTCGCCGAGACCGGCGGCGTCAGCTTCGTCAACGACTCGAAGGCGACCAACGTCGCCTCCGCCGCGGTCGGGATCCGCGCCTTCGACGGCGGCGTCCATGCGATCCTCGGCGGCAGCGAGAAGGGCGAGCCCTTCGGCCCGCTGGCCGAGCCACTGCGCGAGCGCGCCCGCGCCTGTTACCTGGTCGGCGCCACCGCCGAGCGGATGGCGCGCGAGCTGGCGCCGGTCGTCGAGGCCGGGATCGAGCTGCACCGCTGCGCCGACCTCGGCGACGCCGTTCGCCGCGCCGCCGCCGCGGCCACGGCCGGCGACGTCGTCCTGCTCTCGCCGGCCTGCGCCAGCTTCGACGCCTTCGAGAACTACGAAGCGCGCGGCGAGCGTTTCCGTCAGCTCGTCGGGGAGCTTCGGTGAAGAAAGCCAAGAAGCGCTCGCGGCCCGCCCCGCCCGAGTACAACATCCTCCTCACCGCGACCCTCTGCCTGCTCGCGCTCGGCGCGGTGATGGTCTTCTCGGCCAGCTCGACCACCCGCATCCTCCAGGACGGCGGCCTCTCCGACAGCGCCTTCTACCTGAAGCGGACGTTGCTCTTCGGCGGCGTCGGCCTGGTGATCATGTACCTGGCCTCGCGCCACGGGCTGAAGGCGATCCGCGAGCTGACGCCGCTGCTCCTCGCCGGCTCGATCTTCCTCCTCTTCGCGGTCCTCGTCGCCGGCACCGAAGTCAACGGCGCGACCCGCTGGCTCGGCGGCGGCTTCCTCCAGATCCAGCCCTCCGAGCTGGCCAAGGTGGCATTGATCCTCTACGGGGCCGACCTGCTGGCGCGCAAGCCGAAGCGGGTGCGCTCGCTGGAAGGGATCATGCCGCTGCTGCTGGTCGTCGGCGGCTCCTCGCTGCTGATCATGCTCCAGCCCGACATGGGGACGACGATGGTGATCGCCTTCTCGGTCGGGGCGATGCTGATCGCCGCCGGGGCCCGGCCAGTCGACCTCGGCAAGATCGCGCTCGGGATCGGCGCCCTGGCGCTGGCGATGGCGGTGGTCGAGCCCTACCGGATGGCGCGCCTCACCTCGTTTCTCCACCCAACGGCTGACGCGTCCGGCGCCGGCTTCCAGGCGGCGCAGGCGAAGATCGCCCTCGGCTCCGGCGGCATCCTCGGCGACGGCCTCGGCAACGGCGTCGGCAAGGCCTTCTACCTGCCCGAGGCCCACACCGACATGATCTCCGCCGTGATCGGCGAGGAGCTTGGCCTGGCCGGGATCACCGCCGTCGTCGGCCTCTTCGCGATGTTCGGCTACGCCGGCCTGAAAACCGCCCAGAAGGCGAAGGACACGTACGGGAAGATCCTCGTCGCCGGCCTCACCTCGCTGGTCCTCGTGCAGGCGACGATCAACCTCTTCGCGGTGATGGGGATGGCGCCGCTGACCGGCGTGCCGCTGCCCTTCGTCTCCTACGGCAACAGCAGCCTGATGGCGACCCTGCTGGCGGTGGGACTGATCCTCAACGTCGCCCGCGGCGGCACCGCGAAGGCAGCGCGCACTTCGACGCCCACCCGCGCTGGCAAACTGCGCGTCGTCGACGGCGGGCGTTCGCCCGCGCGCGAAAGGAGCCGATCGAGCGGTGCCAGGAAAGCCAAGAGTGGTGGTCGCAGCGGGGGGAACCGCGGGGCACGTGGTACCCGCCATGGCGGTCGCCGACGAGCTTCGGGCTAGCGGCGCCGAGGTCAGTTTCCTCGGCACGCGGGAGCGGATCGAGGCCGAGCTGGTTCCCGCAGCCGGCTACGAGATCGATTTCGTCAAGGTGCGCGGCATCGACCGCCGCAACCCCCTGCGCGCGGCCCGGGCCGGCGCCGAGGCCCTGGCCGCGGTCGGCGCGGCCCGCAAGGCCCTGCGCCGCCGCGGAGCGGATGTCGTCCTCGGCGGCGGCGGCTTCGTCGCCGGGCCGGCGGGCCTGGCGGCGACGCTGACCCGCACGCCGCTGGTCCTGACCGAGGCCGACAGCCACCTCGGGCTCGCCAACCGGCTGCTGGCGCGGCGGGCGCGGCGTGTCTGCCTCGCCTTCCCGATCGCCGGCCGCGAGGGAGAGCCGTATCTGGTCACCGGTCGCCCGGTGCCGAAAGCGGTGCTCGAAGGCGACCGCGAGGCGGCCCGGCGTCGCTTCGGGATCGCCGCCGACGCCCGTTGCCTGCTCGTCTTCGGCGGCAGCCAGGGGGCGCGCTCGATCAACCTGGCGGCCTTCGAGGCCTTCGCCGAGCGCGAGGGGCGGGACTTCGACGTCGTCCACATCGCCGGCACCCGTGACTTCCCCGAGCTGGAGCCGCGCCTCGCCGCCGCCGCAAACCCCGACCGCTACACGCTGCTGCCCTACGAGCCCGACCTGGGCGACGCGCTGGCCGCCGCCGACCTCGTCCTCGCCCGCTCCGGCGGCTCGATCTTCGAGGTCGTCGCCGCCGGCAGGCCGGCGATCCTGGTCCCGTTTCCCTACGCGACCGCCGACCACCAGAGCACCAACGCCGAGTGGATGCGCGCCGCCGGGGCGGCGAGCGTGATCCCCGACGCGGAGCTGAGCGCCGAGCGCCTGCAGGCCGAGGTCGCGGCGGCGATCGAAGACCGCGCGCGGCTGCAGGCAATGGCCACCGCCGCCCGCGGCCTAGCCAAGCCCGACGCCGCGCGGCAGATCGCCGACCAGGTCCTGGAGGCGGCCGGATGATCGCCGAGACCGCAAGAAGTCGTCGTATAGACGTATTCCTGCGGTTTCGCGGGGGGGTGGGGCGATGAACTGGGCTGGGCGGCGGCTTCACTTCATCGGGATCGGTGGGGCTGGGATGAGCGGGCTGGCGCTGGTCTGCGCGCGGCTCGGGGCGGCGGTGAGCGGGAGCGATCGGGCCGACTCCTCTTATATGGAGCGCCTGCGGGCGGCCGGGCTCGCACCGGCGATCGGCCACGACGCCGCCAATCTGCCCGAAGGCGCCGAGGTGGTCGTCTCGACCGCGATCGCCGCGGACAATCCGGAGCTGGCGTTGGCCCGCAAGCGGGGGGTCGAGCCGATCCACCGAGGGCAGCTCCTCGCCGAGCTCTGCGCCGAGAAGCGGCTGATCGCGATCGCCGGCACCCACGGCAAGACGACGACGACGGCGATGACCGCCTGGGCGCTGCGGGCGATCGGCGCCGACCCGGCCTTCTTCGTCGGCGGCGAGGTGCCCGGGCTCGGGCCCGACGGCGAGGCCGCCAACGCCGGCTGGGGCGAGGGGGAGTGGGTCGTCGCCGAGGCCGACGAGAGCGACGCCAGCTTCCTGCGCCTGCGCCCCGAGGTGGCGGTGATCACCAACGTCGAGATGGACCACCACTCGCGCTGGGGGTCGCTGGCCGAGCTGCACGAGGCCTTCGCCGCCTTCGCCGGTCCGGCCCGGGGCCTGGTCCTGCCGGCGGACGAGGAAATGGCCTGGCTCGACCGGGTCGGCGGCGAGCGAGCCCGCTTCGACGCCGGGGCGCCGGGGCCGGCGGAGCTGGGCCTCGCCGTGCCCGGCGAGCACAACCGCCGCAACGCCCGCGCCGCCCTGGCCGCTCTGGCGCTGGCCGGCTTCGAGCTCGGCCCGGCGGCCGCGGCGCTGGCCGGCTTCCGCGGCGTCAACCGCCGCCTCGAGCTGAAGGGCAGGCGGGGGCCGGTCTCCATATATGACGACTACGCCCACCACCCGACCGAGGTCCGCGCCGCGCTCTCGGCCTTGCGCGAGCAGGGACCGGCCCGACTGGTCGCCGTCTTCCAGCCCCACCTCTACTCGCGCACCAAAGCGCTTGGCGTCGAGTTCGGCGCCGCCCTCGCCCTCGCCGACGAGGTCGCCGTCCTCGACGTCTACCCGGCTCGCGAGGAACCGGTCGGCGACCTGGCCGGCGTCAGCGGCCTGCAGGTCGCCCAGGCCGCGGCGGAGCGAGCGGGGGGGAGGCCGGTCTGGTGGCTGCCCACCGCCGAGCTCGCCCGCCGCGCGCTGGCGGACCGCTTCGACGGCCACCCCGGCCTCTACGGCGAGGGGACGGTGCTGGTGACGATCGGCGCCGGCGACGTCTTCCGCCTCGGCGAGACCCTGGTCGCCGAAGACCCGAGCGGGGAGGAGGGCGATGAGCGCGCCGCCTGAGGGTGTGAAAGCGGGCCACCCGCTGGCGCGGTTCACGACCGTGCGGACCGGGGGCGCCGCCGACTGGTTTGCCCACCCCCGCGACCTCGACGGCCTGGTCTCGGTCCTGCGCTGGGCCGACGCCGAGGGGATCGCCGTCGGCGTGATCGGCTCCGGCTCCAACCTCCTCGTCGCCGACGCCGGCTTCCACGGCCTGGCTCTGAAGCTCGGCGGCTCGCTGGCGACGATCGAGCGCGACGGGGAGCGCATCCTCTGCGGCGGCGGCGCCCGGCTCCCCTCGGCCGCCGCCAAGACCCCGGCCTGGGGCCTGACCGGGCTCGAGTTCGGGATCAACATCCCCGGCACCACCGGCGGCGCGGTGCGGATGAACGCCAACGCCTACGGCGGCCAGCTGGCGCGGGTCCTGGAGTGGGTCGACGTCGCGACCGCCGCCGGGGTCGAGCGGCGCGGTCCCGACCAGCTCGGCTTCGAGTACCGGCGTTCGAACCTGCGCGAGGGCGAAGTCGTCGCCCTCGCCGCCTTCCACCTAACCCCAGTCGACCCCGAGGAGGTGCGGGCGACCCTGGCGAGCATGCGCGAGCGCCGGCGCGAGGCGCAGCCGTCGGGGATCAAGACCTTCGGCTCGACCTTCAAGAACCCCGAGGACGAGAGGGCCGAGGGACGCTCCGCCGGCCAGCTGCTGGAGGCCGCCGGCTGCCGCGGCCTGCGCCACGGCGGCGCCCGCTTCTCCGAGAAGCACGCCAACTTCGTCGAGAACGACCGCGACGCGACCACCGCCGACGTTCTGGAGCTGATGGCCGAGGGCCGCCGCCGGGTCTACGAGCGCTTCGGCGTCGAGCTCGAACCCGAGGTCCAGGTCCTTGGTGAGGTCAGCTGGCCGGACGGTTGGGCGCTGTGAGCCGCCGGGCGATCGCGGTCCTCGTCGCGGTGCTGGTCCTCGCGGTCGGCGCCTACTGGTTCGTCGTCCGCACCAAGAGCGCCGGGCCGCGGGTGCAGGTGCCGAAGCTGGCGGCCACGATCGGCGAAGGGGATGAAGCGGTCGGCATCGCCGGCAGCGGCGCCGCCGTCCGCTGGCTGCGCCCGCCCGAAGAACCGCCGCTGCCGCAGCTGCCGCTGGAAGAGGTGCCGAAAGGCGGCCGGGTCAAAGGCACGGCGCTGGAACAGGTGCGGGTCCTCGCCGCTGCCCCCAAGCAGCTGCAGCCCTACCTTGCCCGCAGCTTCTTCGGCGAGAGCGGGGTGGACGTCGAACTCACCACCGGGATCGAAATCCGCTTTGGCCAGGCCACCCAGGCGCGGCGAAAGTGGAACGCCGCCGCCGCGATCCTGGCCGATCCCTCGGTGACCGCGCTCGATTATGTAAACGTGGTCGCGCCGAGCCGACCCGTGTACGAGGGCTCCGAACACGAACTCCCGCCGCCACCCTGAACCTTCTCCAGTCCCAGGAAAAGGGCTTTGCAGAGCGGCGTCGAAAAGTCTCGACCTGAGGGTGAGAGTGGCAGAACCCTCAACTAGTGGTCGAGACTTGGCCGTTGCAGGATGGCTGGCGCTCGTTTGACAGAGACGTGGGAATGCCCTACGTTGAGCGCAATTTCCGTCCTTCAGCGGGAGGCTCGAACCCTAGAGCGTTGCTGAAGGGTCGGACGGAAACAAAGGCTCAACTCACATGGAATCCACTTACCTGGCAGTGATCAAGGTCGTCGGCGCGGGCGGCGGCGGCACCAATGCCGTCAGCCGCATGATCGACGCCGGAATTCGCGGCGTCGAGTTCGTCGCCGTCAACACCGACGCGCAGGCGCTGCAGGCCTGCGACGCCGACATCAAGCTTTCGATCGGCCAGGAGCTGACCCGCGGCCTCGGCGCCGGGGGCAACCCCGAGGTCGGCGCCGGCGCCGCGGCCGAGAGCCGCGACGAGATCAAGGAGGCGCTGAAGGGCGCCGACATGGTTTTCGTCACCGCCGGCGAGGGCGGCGGCACCGGCACCGGCTCGGCCCCGGTGATCGCCGAGATCGCCAAGGAGGAGATCGGCGCCCTGACCGTCGGCGCGGTGACCAAACCGTTCGAGTTCGAGGGCAAACGGCGGATGCAGCAGGCGCTCGAGGGGATCGAGAAACTGCGCAACAAAGTCGACACCCTGATCATCGTCCCGAACGAGAAGCTTCTGCAGGCGGTCGAGCGGCGCACCAGCGTGCTCGAGGCCTTCCGCCAGGCGGACGACATCCTTCGCCAGGGCGTCCAGGGCATCACCGACCTGATCACGATCCCCGGCCTGATCAACCTCGACTTCGCCGACGTGCGGACGATCATGCGCGACGCCGGCTCGGCCCTGATGGGCGTCGGCTCGGCCTCTGGCGAGGCCCGCGCCCTCGACGCCGCCAAGGCGGCGATCACCTCGCCGCTGATCGAGGAGTCGATCAAAGGCGCGACCGGGATGCTGCTCAACATCACCGGCCCCGAGGACCTCGGGCTGTTCGAGGTCAACGAGGCGGCCCAGCTGGTCCAGGCCGAGGCCGACGACAACGCCAACATCATCTTCGGCTCGGTCGTCGACCAGTCGATGAAGGACGAGGTTCGGGTGACGGTGATCGCCACCGGCTTCGAGGGCTTCGAGCTGCTGGCCCGCTCGCCGCAGCGCGTCCGCCGTCGCTACGAGAGCCGCCCGCGGGTCTCCGCCGAAGACACGGACATCAGGAAACTGCGGGTCAGCGACGACGACATCGACGTTCCCGGCTTCCTCAAAGAGTAGGCCCCGGCGGCGTCACGCCGCCGGATACCTTCGCCATGCCGCACCGTCCTCCACCCAGGTAGCGCTGCTACCTGGGTGTTCGGCCGGCACGCCCTGGCTTGGTCTCCGACGCCGTGGCACTCACCGGGTGGCGCGGCTTAATACGCTGACTGGGTGACCACTGCGGCCGCCCGGCGCACCCCTCTCTTCGAGCAACACCAGGAGCTGGGGGCGAAGGTCGTTCCGTTCGCGGGCTGGGAGATGCCGGTCACCTACGAGGGAATCCGCGAGGAGCACTCGGCGGTGCGCACGCACGTCGGCATGTTCGACGTCTCCCACATGGGCGAGGTCGAGGTCGAGGGCCCCGGCGCGTTGGCCTTTCTGCAGCACGCGCTCTCCAATGACGTCGCCAAGATCGCGATCGGCGGCGCCCAGTACTCGTGCCTCTGCCAGGAGGACGGCGGCGTCCTCGACGACCTCTTCGCCTACCGACTCGGCGGCGACCGCTTCCTGATCGTCACCAACGCCGCCAACCACGAGTCGGACCTCGCCTGGCTCGGCCAGCAGAGCCGCGCCTTCGACGTCATCGTCCGCGACGTCGCCGACCGCTACGCGATGCTCGCCGTCCAGGGCCCGCACGCCCGCGCCGTCCTCGGCTCGGCGCTCGGGATCGAGCTGCCGCCGCGCTTCCACGTCGCCCACGCCCGGGTCGGCCGCCGCCCGGCGCTCGTCTGCGGTACCGGCTACACCGGCGAGGACGGGGTCGAGCTGCAGATCGACCCCGAGGTCGCGGCGCCGATCTGGACCGAGCTGCTCGACGCCGGCGTCGTCCCCTGCGGGCTCGGCGCCCGCGACACCCTGCGGCTGGAGGTCTGCTACCCGCTGCACGGCAACGAGCTCAGCCCCGAGCGCAACCCGATCGAAGCCGGCCTCGGCTGGTGCTGCAAAGAGGAGACGGGCTTCGTCGGCGCCGAGGCGGTCGCCCGCGCCCGCGCCGAGGGCAGCGCCGAGACCCTCGTCGCCTTCAAGCTCTCCGACAAGGGGATCCCGCGCGAAGGCAACCCGGTGCTCGCCGGCGGCGAGCAGGTCGGGGTCGTCACCAGCGGCACCTTCGCCCCCTCGCTCGAACTCGGCGCCGGTATGGCCTACGTGAAGTCCGAGCTTGCGGAAGTCGGGACCGAGGTCGAGATCGACGTCCGCGGCAAGCGGCGCCCCGCCCGGATAGCTTCCAAGCCCCTCTACGCGAAAAGGAGCTGACCTGTGACCGACGCCACCTATCCCGACGACCTGCGCTACCACGAGGAACACGACTGGGCCCGGATCGAGGGCAACGTGGCGACGATGGGAATCACCTGGTACGCCCAGGACTCGCTCGGCGAGGTCGTCTTCTTCGACCCGCCCGAGGTCGGCGCGACGATCCAGAAAGACTCCTCCTACGCCGAGGTCGAGTCGGTCAAGGCCGTCTCCGACGTGATCGCGCCGCTCTCCGGCGAGATCGTCGAGGTCAACGATGCGCTGCAGGACAACCCCGAGAAGATCAACGAGGATCCCTACGGCGACGGCTGGCTGGTCAAGGTGAAGTTGACCTCGCCGGAGGAGGCCGAGACGCTGCTCGGCGGCGCCGAATATCGCAAGATGCTGGACCGCTAGGCCAAAAGCCCAGCCACCCGCTTCCCTAGCCTTAGCGACGTGACCCGCTACACCTCCGCGACGCCGGACGACCGGCGGCAGATGCTCGACGCGATCGGCGTCTCCTCGGTCGACGAGCTCTTCGAGCAGATTCCCGAGCCGCTGCGCCTCGGCCGGCCGCTGGCGCTGCCCGACGGGCTCGGCGAGGCCGAGGTCTACGCGCGGTTGACAGCGCTGGCCGAGCGCAACGCCGACGCCGAAGAGCAGGTCTGCTTCGTCGGCGCCGGGATGTACGACCACTATGTGCCGGCGATCGTCGACGCGATCACCTCGCGCAGCGAGTTCCTCACCCCCTACACGCCCTACCAACCGGAGATCTCCCAGGGCGGGCTGCAGGTGATGTTCGAGTTCCAGACGGCGATGTCGGAGCTGACGGGGCTGCCGGTCTCCAACGCCGGCCTCTACGAGGGGCCCTCGTCGGTCGCTTCGGCCGGCTACCTGGCGATGGGCGCGACCAAACGCGCCAGGTTCGTCGTCTCCCGCGGTCTCCACCCGCACAGCCGCGAGACGCTGGCGACCTACGCCGTCGGCTACGGCGCCGAGATCGTGGAGGTCGGGCTCGACGGCGGGCTGACCGACGCCGCGGCGCTGGCCGCTGCCGTCGACGGGGAGACCGCCGCCGTCTTCCTCCAGAGCCCGAACTTCCTCGGCGCGGTCGAGGACGTCGAGGCGCTCGGGGCGGCGGCGAAGGAGCACGGGGCGCTGCTGGTCGTCGCCTGCGACCCGATGACGCTCGGGATCCTCAAGCCGCCGGGCGAGTGCGGCGCCGACATCGCCCTCGGCGAGGGCCAGCCGCTGGGTAACCGGTTGGACTTCGGGGGGCCATCCTTTGGTTTCTTCTGCGCGACCGAGGCCCAGATCCGCCGCATGCCTGGCCGGATCGCCGGCGAAACCGAGGACTTCGACGGCCGCCGCGGCTTCGTCCTCGCCCTGCAGACCCGCGAGCAGCACATCCGTCGCGAGAAAGCCACCAACAACATCTGCACCGCCCAGGCGCTGAACGCGCTCGGGGCGATGGTCCACCTCGCCTGGCTGGGACGCAACGGCTTCCGCGAGCTCGGCGAGCTGCTGGTCCAGCGGACGGCCTACGCGCGCGAGCGTCTCGCCGCCGTCGACGGGGTCGAGGCGCTGCACGAGGCGCCGGTGGCGCGCGAGTTCGCGGTGCGCCTCGACGCCCCGGTCGCGAAGGTCCTCGACCGCGTCGCCGAGCGCGGCATCGCCGCCGGCTACCCGCTCGGCCGCGAGTACCCCGAGTTCGAGGACGGCCTCCTGGTCGCGATCACCGAGCGCCGCACCAAGGCCCAGATCGACGAGCTGGCCGAGGCGCTCGGCGCCGCCGTCGCCGCCGAGCGCGAGGAGGTCGCAGCCTGATGGCCCTGACCGAGACCCCGATGCAGGCGGAACGCGCGCGGACGATCTACGAGAAGTCGAAGCCGGGCCGGCGCGCCGCGGCGCTGCCGGCGTCCGAAGTCCCGGAGCAGCCGCTCGCCGAGCTGATCCCCGAGAACCTGCTGCGCGCCGAGCCGCCGCGGCTGCCGGAGATCGCCGAGCCCGAGATCGTCCGCCACTACAACAGGCTCTCGCGGCGCAACTTCGACCTCGACAGCGGCTTCTACCCGCTCGGCTCCTGCACGATGAAGCACAACCCGCGGCTCAACGAGCGGGTCGCGGCACTGCCCGGCCATGCCCGCCTGCACCCCGCCCAGGACCCGCGCCGCGCCCAGGGCGCCCTGGAGCTGATGTGGCTGCTGCAGGAGAGCCTTGGCGAGATCTGCGGCCTGCCCCACGTCAGCCTGCAACCGAGCGCCGGCTCCCACGGCGAGCTCGCCGGCCTGCTGCTGACCCGCGCCTACCACGCCGACCGCGGTGAAGAGCGGACCAAGGTGCTGGCCCCCGACACCTCGCACGGGACCAACCCCGCCTCGGTGACGATGGCCGGGTACGAGGTGGTGAAGGTTTCGACCGACGGTGTCGGCGGGGTCGAGATGGACGACCTGCGGGCGAAGCTGGCCGAGAACGCCGGGCAGGTCGCCTGCCTGATGCTGACCAACCCGAACACGCTCGGCGTCTTCGACGAAAACATCGCCGAGATCGCGAAGCTGATCCACGCCGAGGGCGGCACGCTCTACTACGACGGCGCCAATTTGAACGCGGTGATGGGCCACTCGCGGCCGGGCGACATGGGCTTCGACATCGTCCACGTCAACCTCCACAAGTCCTTCAGCCAGCCGCACGGCGGCGGCGGTCCCGGGGCCGGCCCGATCGCCGTCTCCGACCGGATCGAGCCCTTCCTGCCGCGGCCTCAGGTCGTCCGCCGCGAGGGCTCCAACGGCCACGGCCCCGGCTTCGACCTCGATTTCGAGCGGCCGAAGTCGATTGGCCGCCTGCGCGGCTTCCAGGGCAACTTCGGCGTCTTCGTGCGGTCGTACGCCTACATCCTCAGCCTCGGCGGCGACGGCCTCTCGGAGGCCTCGGAGACCGCCGTCCTCAACGCCAACTACCTGAAGGCGCGCCTCGCCGAGGGCCGCGCCGGCGAGCGGCTGCCGATCGCCTTCGACCGCCACTGCATGCACGAGTTCGTCCTCTCCGGCAAGCCGATGAAGCGCGACCTCGGCCTCGCCACCCTCGACCTCGCCAAGCGCCTGCTCGACTTCGGCTTCCATCCGCCGACCGTCTACTTCCCGCTCCTGGTCGAGGAGGCGCTGATGGTCGAGCCGACCGAGACCGAGACCAAGGAGTCCCTCGACGGCTTCGCCGAGGCGGTCGAGAAGATCCTCGCCGAGGCCGAGGAGGACCCGGAGGTGGCGAAGAGCGCCCCCTACACGACCCCGGTCCGCCGCCTCGACGAGGTCAAAGCGACGCGGCAACCGGTCGTGCGCCAGCCGCTCGGCTGAGCACGGTGCGGCTAGTTCTTCGGCCGCACCAGCCGGAACCCAATCCAGCTCTCAGCCGAGACGCCGTTCTCGTTGCGCGCCTTGAAGAACGCCCGCCAGCGGCCGGCGGGTAAGAACTGGACGCCGCCTTTCGGCTTCGGCGTCTTGCCGGCGAAGTGGATTCTGTTCTTTCCGGTCACCCCGTCGATCGCCATCGAGCCGCGCTGGACCAGCCGGCCTCGTTGGAGGACCTGCTTGAAGAGCACGTGAACGGTGGCGTTCTCGTTGAGGAAGAAGGAGAAGGTGGTCTGGCGCGGCAGCCGCGAGCGGGTGCTCTTCGGCGTGCTCGGCGAGAGGATCGTCCGCTCGGTCATTTCCAGCCCGGTCAGCGACGGCGGCGTCCCCGGCGGCGGCGGTTCGGGCGAGGCGCCGGCGGTCGCCGGCAGCGCCAGGGCAAGCAGAAGGATCGAGATAGTCGCAATGCGCATGGTCATTCAACCCGGCCGCCGGGTCAAAGCTGCGGCAGCTTCTGCTCCAGCTCCAGCACGGGGGCGAAGAGGTCGCCGTGCTCCTCGATCCGCTCGATCACGTCGCTCGCTTCGAAGACCAGGCTCGACCCGTCGCCTGACTCGGCCACGGCTTCGACTTCCTCCCAGGTGACCGGGGTCGAGACCGTCGGCCGCTCGCGGGCCCGCAGCGAGTAGACGGCGATCGTCGTTTTGCGTTCGTTGTTCTGGTACCAGTCGATCAGGACCTTGCCGCTGCGGTCGGTCTTTTTGCCCATTTTCGCCAGCACCTCGTCTGGGGTCTGCTTGGCGATCAGCTGCGCCAGCGCCTGGGCGAAGGGCCGCGTCTCCTCATAGGTGGCTTTACCGTTGAGCGGGACGTAGAGCTGCATGCCCTTCGAGCCCGAGGTCTTGACGAAGGACTCGAGCTCCAGCTGGGTGAGCACCTCGCGCAGGCGCAGCGCCACCCGCGAGCAGTCGACGACGTCGGCCGGCGGCCCGGGGTCGAGGTCGAAGGCGAGGACCGTCGGCCGTTTCGGCGCCCGCCCGAGCGAGAGCGAGGGGTGCAGCTCGATCGCCGCCAGTTGCGCCATCCAGATCAGCGTCGGCCGGCTGTCGCAGACGCAGAAGTCGATTTTCCCCGCGTTCGGGCCCGCCTGGACCCGCGTCGTCTTCACCCATTTCGGCCGGTGTTTGGGGCAGCGCTTCTCGAAGAAGGCCGAGTCGAGGTCGTCGACGCCTTCCGGGAAGCGGCGCAGGGTGACGGCGCGGCCGCGCAGGTGGGGGACGATCGCCGGCGCCACCTTGGCGTAGTAGTCGACCATCTCGCCCTTGGTGAACCCCACCTCCGGGTAGAGCACCTTGTCGAGGTTCGTCAGCCGCAGCTCTTTGCCGTCGACCTCGACCTGCCGCGTCTCGCCCACGGCCGGCGCCTATTTCGAGGCTTTGGCTTTGGAGCGGGAAGAGCTTTTGGCTTTCGCCTTGCCCTTCTTGGCGGCTTTCGGCTTGGCTTTCGCTTTCGCCGGTTTCTTGCCGCCTTTCTCTTTAACCGCGGCGATGCTCTCCTCCAGCGCCGCCATCAGGTCGGGGGCTTTAGTCGCCTTCGGCGCCTCCGCCTCCGGCGCCTCCGCCTCCGGCGCGACGATCTCCTTGCCTTCGGCCTTCTGTTCGATCAGGGCGAGGAGCTGTTCGCGGTACTCGTCCTTGTAGCCACTGGGGTCGAAGCTGGTGCTGAGCGAGTCGATCAGCTGCTCGGCCATCTCCTGCTCGCGTTTCGCGACTTTCGGCTTCTTGTCCGGCAGCGCGTCGTCGAGGTCGGAGGGCGGCACGACCTCGTCGTGGAAGCGCATCGTCGTCAGGGTGAGGACGCCGTCGTTGGCGCGGATCGCCGAGAGGTGCTCTTTGTTGCGGAAGACGAAACGGGCGACCGCCGCCTTGCCCGAGTGTTCCATCGCCGCGGCGAGCAGCGAGTAGGCCTTCTCGGCGCCTTTGTCGGGGCCGAGGTAGTAGGGGCTGTCGAAGTACATCGGGTCGATTTCCTCGATGTCGACGAAGTCCTGGACGTCGATCGCGCGGGTCTTCTCCGGCGCCAGCGCCGCCATCTCGTCTTTGCTCAGCGGCACGTACTGGCCGGGGGAGAGCTCGTAGGCCTTGACGATGTTCTCGTAGGGAACCTCCTCGTCGGTCCCTTCGGCGACGCGCCGGTGTTTGATCCGGGCGCTATCGGAATCGCGGATCTCACGCAGGGCGATGTTGCGCCGGGCGACGGCGCTGAACATGCGCACCGGCACGTTCAGCAGCCCAAAGCTGATGGTTCCGCTCCAAATTGCTCTAGCCATTCGTCAAGACCTCCTACCCGGGATTCTTCCAGGCGAACGCCGGCCTTCAACAGAGTCGGCCACAGCGGCAGCCATCTTGCGTTCAGTTGTTCCTTTTGGTTGCTGAGCAAGCAAAAGGAACAACTCGATAGGGGATCATGCGCCGGTGCTCTTCGAGTTGCGAGACGTGGGCCTCGACCGCGGCGAGCGGACCGTGCTCGACGGGCTCAGCGCCCGGATCCCGGAGGGCGCGACCGCGATCGTCGGCCCCTCCGGCGCCGGCAAGTCGACGCTGCTGCGGTTGCTGAACCGGCTCGCCGACCCCGATCGCGGCGAGGTTTCCTACCGCGGCCGGCCGCTGAGCGCATACGAGCCGCTGGCGCTGCGGCGCGAGGTCGCGCTGGTCCCGCAGCTGCCGGCCCTGCTCGAGGGCACGGTCGGCTCGAACCTGCGCTACGCCGCCGGCCTCGCCGGTGAGGAGCTCGACCTCGACGAGACGCTGCGGCGCGCCGGCCTCGATCCGTCCTTCGCCGAGCGCGACGTCGCCAAGCTCTCGGTCGGCGAGCAGCAGCGGGCGATGCTGGCCCGGGCGCTGGCGCAGCGACCCGCCGTCCTCCTGCTCGACGAGCCGACCTCGGCCCTCGACCATGCCGCCCGCGACGCGATCGAGGCGACGCTGGCGCGGCTGCGGGCCGAGTCGAACCTCTCGCTGGTGCTCGTCAGCCACGACCCCGAGCAGGCGCGGCGGCTCGGCGAAACCGTCGTGGAGATGCCGGCGTGAGCACCTCGATCCAGGTCGAGCTCTGGCAGGTCGGCGCTTCGCTGGTTCTGGTCGCGCTGGCGGCGGCGATCTCCTTCTGGCAGCGGGCCGACCTCGAGCGTGACATCGCCGTCGCCACCGTCCGCTCGATCGTCCAGCTGACCCTGGTCGGCTACGCGATCAAGCTGATCTTCGACGTCGACTCGATCTGGCTGGTGCTCCTGCTGCTGGCGGTGATGGTCTTCTTCGGGGCGATCACCGCCCGCCACCGCGCCGACAAGGTGCCGGGCTCCTTCGGGCCGCTGCTGATTGCCCTGGCGCTGGCCGGCGGCACCACCCTCGGCCTCGTCGTCGCCCTCGGGATCTTCGACCCGACGCCGCGTTACCTGGTCCCGGTCGGCGGCATGGTGATCGGCAACGCGATGACCGCCAGCGCCGTCGCCCTCAACCGCCTCGGCGACGAGATGGCCGACGCGCGGGCGCGGATCGAGGCGACCCTCTCGCTCGGCGCGACCCCGCGCGAAGCCGCGGCGCCGACCGTCCGCCGCTCGCTGCGCTCGGGGATGATCACCCTGATCGACTCGACCAAGACCACCGGCTTGATCTTCTTCCCCGGGACGATGGTCGGCATGCTCCTCGCCGGCGCCAGCCCCACCGACGCCGTCCGCCTGCAGCTGATCCTCCTCTACGCCCTGCTCGGAAGCGTCTCGATCTCGGCCCTTGTCGCCACCCTGCTCGCCTACCGCCACTTCTTCACCCCAGCGGCGCAGCTGCGCGAACCGGGTCCCTGACACGGCGCATCTCGGCGTCCTCGTTCGGTCATGTGCAGAGCACACACCCTCTCTCGTCCTTGATCTGCTTGGTCAGGGGCCCGGTTGGCAGCACCAGCCTTCGATCCGGGGGAAGCTGTGCGGGTGGCCGTCTGGAGAGATGGCCCTGGAGATGTTGGCGATGGCGCTGCCCTTGCCGCGGCCGAGCGGCAGGAAGAGCCACTGGTCGGCGCCGGGCCAGGCGATCAGCAGGCGCTTGCCGTCCGGCGACCATTCGACCTGGCCAAGGCTGCCGGGGACGCTGAGCAAGGTCCGCGGGCCTTGGCCCGGCCGGAAGACGAGGATCTCGCTGTAGGTGCCGTGCTTGCGCCAGTGGGTGATCGAGGCGGCGACGAGCGGAGTCTGCGGTGCGAGGGCGGCGTCGACCAGGCTCGCCCGCGGTGGCAGCTGCAGGCGGCGGGCCTTGCCGAGCGCCGGCCGCGACGGGTGTCCGGCCCGCCAGACCGGCCGCAGCCGCAGCGTTCCCGGAGAGGCTTCGAGGATCCTTCTGCCGCCGTCCCCCCAGTCCATCCAGACGATGCGGCCCAGGGCGGGCGCGCCGGCGAGGACGGCGCCGGTCTCGCTGTCGAGGATCCGCAGGCGGCCGGCGCCGGTGACGTAGGCCAGCGCGTCCTCACCGGTCGGCGACCAGGCGGGTGGGACGTAGGCGGGGGAGATCCTCGCGTCGGGCGGGGTCCCGGCGGCGATCGATCCGGCCAGTAGGCGGTCTTCGCTGCCGTCGCCGGCGATCACCCGCAGGTCGAAGCCCGAGCGGTAGGCGATCCGTTCGCCCGAGGGCGACCAGCGGGGGACGGCGACCCTCTGAGCGGCGGCGATCGACCAGCGCTGCGTCCCGTCCGGCTCCAGCGCGCTCAAGGTCCGTTTCTTGACCGCGGCGACGAACAGGCCGTGCGGGGACCACGTCGCCGCTTCGTAGTCGCCGAGCAGGTGGCGCGAGCCGTCGGGTTGCACGACCACGGGGCCCACGCCGGTCTGAACCAGGAGGCGGCCGCCGCCGGGGATCCGCGCCAGCGTCGGTTCCGGGCGCGGGGTGGAGGCGGTGAAGGCGTCGCCGACCCAGTCGCGCACCGAAGCTCCCGCCGGCGAGAGCAGAAGCACCGCCAGCAGGGCCGCGAGGGAGAGCCCGAGCGCGAGGCGGGGGAGGGACGGGTGCGCGGCGCGATCGTCCACCGTGGGGGGCCGCCGCTCCGCGTAGGCGGCCTCGACGATCCGACGGCCGCGCTCCTCGGCGCCGGCCGGCTCGGGGATCGAGGCGTCCCGGAGGGCGTCTTGAAGGCGCTCGTCGCTCATCGCCGCACCTCCTCGACCCGCCGCGCATCGGCCGTCTCGCGCAGGCGATCCAGCCCGCGGCGCAGGCGCGAGTTGACGGTCCCGCGCGGCAGGTCCAGCATCCGCGCGATCTCGCCCGGCGTGTACTCGAGCAGGTGGCGGAGGACGACCACCGCGCGCTGCTCGGCCGGCAGCTCCTTCAGCGCGGCGATCATCTCGCCGCCGATCTCTTCGGGCGGCGGCAGCGGCTCGAAGACCCGCTCGGCGCCGTCGACCCGGCGACGCAGCGCCTCGCGCCGCGCCCAGTCCAGTGCCCGGTTGACGACGATCCGGTGCAGCCAGGGGCGGAAGGGCCGGCGGCGGTCGAAGCGGTCCAGAGCGTCGACCGCGGCAAGGAAGGCGTCCTGGGCGATGTCCTCGGCCGCGGCGGTGTCGTGGACGACGAGGTAGGCGGCGCGGTAGGCGCCGCGCCAGTGCAGCGAGTAGAGCCGCGCCATCGCCGCGCCGGACCCGTCCTGGGCCTCGCGCACGAGTCGCCGCTCGTCCGCATCGCTCTCAGCTGCCACCTCCCGCCTCCTTCCGGCATCTCAATCTTCTCTCACCCAGCGCCCCATCCGCACCAGCGCCTTGCCCAACCGGGAGCGCATCTGCGGCGCCAGCTGCCCCTGCGGCAGCTCGACGACGAAGGCTGGCGCCGCGAGGCGGTGGTTCTGCCAGTTCGGGGCCGTCCCTGCCGGCCAGCGCATCGCCCGGAAGCGCATCCGCGCCAGGGCCGCGAAGTGGCGGCCGGCCGGCTCGCTCTGCCCCCAGGCGCGGACGAAGGGGCGCCGGCCGCGGTACTGGTGGAACCAGATCGTCGCCGCCGGTTCCAGGGCGTGGACGATGCGCGCCGCGAGCCGCGTTTCCGGCTCGGAGAACGGCCGCGGTCCGGAGTATTCGGCGTCGCCGGGCCGGCCGGCGGGCCGCCAGCGCGAGTTGAAGTTGCGGTTGAGGTCGACGCCGTCGCCGTTCAGCCGCGAGCCCGCCGCCTCGCCGTCGGGGTTCAGGTCGGGGACGAGGAAGATGTCGGCGCTGGGGTCGGGGCAGCCGCCGGTCGTCGGCTCGACCGCGCTGGCGCCGCACTCGTCGCCGTGGATGCAGCCGAAGACCAGCAGCTCGCCGCTCCACTTCGGGTCGCCAATCTGGTGAATCGCGATCGGCCGTCCCTGCACCGAGTGGCCGACCACCTTGTTGCGCCCCAGGAGGTTCCCGGGCCCCCGCGGCGTTTCCGCGAAGGCGAGGAAGTTGCCGTCGGTGTCCGGGTGCGTGGGGGCGGGCGCGAGGAGCGCGAGGACCGCCAGCAGCGCGCCCATCAGAAGACCCGGAACGGGTTGGCCGGGAGGCCGAGCCGGACCCAGATCGGCTCGTGCACCTCGAAGGTCCCGGTCTCGATTTCGAGCAGCGGGGAGGCGGGAGCGTCCTTCGTGTCCCGGCTGGAGACGAGGATCCGCGAGCCGCCGTCGGCGAGCCCCAGTCGCAGCTGGAAGGGTTCGCGCAGGCCCTCCAGCTGGGGCAGGTCGACGCAGACGGCGCGGCCGTGGACCGTGTCCAGCGCGTGCAGGAAGGTCTCGCGGCTGCCGGTGTAAAGCGTGTAGACCCAGCGCCCATCGGGGCTGGAGACGCGGGTGACCGGCGAGCCCTGCATCCGCTCGTCCGGCTCCTCGGGATCGACGATCGGCCGCGGCAGCAGCCGGCCGCTGACGGCATCGAGCTCCCGCACCTCGTAGCGGCTCACTTCGCGTCCCCTGAAGACGTTGTGGATCAGGTAGATCCGCGAGCCGTCGGGCGAGATCGCGTCGAAGCTGTATGCGCCGGGAAGGCTGAGGCGGGTGACCGCGTGTCGCGGGCCGCTCGCGTTTTGGTTTGGGTGGGCGAGAAAGAGACGGGTGTCGAGGATCGCGAAGCGGCTCTGCTTCGGCGGGTACCTCCGGGGAGAGGTCGAGAGGACGAGGATGCCGTTGGCGGAGATTCCGCCGGGGCTGCCGTCGAGGGCGACCGCCGGCAGGTAGTAGCTCCCCCGCAGGTACCACCAGCGGTCGATCGTCGAGTCCCGCAGGTCGATCCGCTCGACCACCGAGAGCGGGTGGCGGGTGCGTGGGGTGAGGGCGACGTAGCGGTAGGGAGGGTCGGTGAAGCTGGGCGTTGCGCCGAGGATGCCGAGGCCGTCGGCGCTCGCCTTCGCGGGCACGATGGCGGTTGCGATCACCAGTAGGACGAGCCAGACCTTTCGCATAACCCCTATACGCGCGAGCGCCGCCCGGAGGTCCCTAGACTCGGCCGATGTCCCGGTCCCAGCGACTGACGCTGATCGCGACGATCCTCGGCTCGACGGTCGTCTTCCTCGACAGCACCGTCGTCAACGTCGCCCTGCCGGCGATCAGCGATGGGCTCGACGTCGGCCTCGCCGGCCAGCAGTGGGTGGTCGAGGCCTACACCCTGGCGCTGGTCTCGCTGCTGCTCGTCGGCGGCAGCCTCGGCGACCAGTTCGGGCGGCGGCGGATCTTCGTCATCGGCCTCGTCGGCTTCGGCTTCACCTCGGTCCTCTGCGCGATCTCGCCGACCAGCGAGTTCCTGATCGGCGCCCGCGCCCTGCAGGGGATCACCGGGGCGCTGCTGGTCCCCGGCTCGCTGGCGATCGTCGCCTCGACCTTCGAGGGGGAGGCGCGCGGCAAGGCGGTCGGGACCTGGACCGCCTGGACCGGGATCGCGACCGTGATCGGCCCGGCCGGCGGCGGCGCCCTGATCGGCTTCACCTCCTGGCGGGCGATCTTCTGGGTCAACATCCCGCTGATCGCGGCGACTGTGATGCTGACCCTCCACTCGGTGCAGGAGAGCCGCGACGAGGACGCCTTCCTCGGCATCGACTGGGCCGGGATCGCGCTCTCGGCGATCGGCCTCGGCGCCCCGACCTTCGCCCTGATCGAGCAGCCCGCGCGCGGCTGGTCGGACCCGGTCGTCTGGGGGACGATGGCGCTCGGCATCCTCTGCTTCGCCCTCTTCGTCGTCCGCGAGGCGACCGCCCGCCACCCGATGCTGCCGCTGGGCCTGTTCCGGATCCGCAACTTCTGGGTCACCAACCTGACCACGCTCGCGACCTACGCGGGCCTGATCGGCGGCCTCTTCTTCGTCGGCCTCTACCTGCAGCAGGTGGTCGGCTACTCGCCCCTGGAGGCCGGCCTGGCGACGACCCCGATCTCGATCCTGATGTTCTTCCTCTCGCCCCGCTTCGGGCGGATGGCCTCGGGCACCGGCCCGCGGCTGCCGATGACCGCCGGCCCCATCGGCGGCGGCTTGGGCCTGCTGCTGCTGATGCGGGTCGGCCCGGGGGCCAATTACCTCGTCGACGTGCTCCCCGGCCTGCTCGTCTTCGGCGTCGGCCTCTCGGCGACGGTGGCGCCGCTGACCGCGACCGTGCTCGACTCGGTCGACGAACACCGGGTCGGGATCGCCTCCGGGGTCAACAACGGCGTCTCCCGCGTCGCCGGGCTGCTGGCGATCGCCGTCCTCGGCGCGGTCATCTCCGCCAGCTTCGGCGCCAAGCTCGACGACCAGCTTGGCGCCGCGCCGCTGTCGAGTGCCGGCGCCTCGGCGGTCTCCGAAGCGAAGGAAAAGCCGCTCGCGGTACCCGCCGCCAACGACCTGCCCGCGGCCGAAGCCGACCGGGTGGTGCAGGCCGCCGAGGACGCCTCGACCTCGTCCTTCCGCCTCGGGATCGGGATCGCCGGGATCCTGATGATCCTCGGCGGCGTCGTCGCCGGCTTCGGGATCGAGAACCCGAAACGCCAGCGGCAAGCGATCGCAAGCCGCGGCTCTGCCCAAGCCGGCGAGTGCGGCCACGGCAGCGACGCCGACTGCGCCGAACGCGAGCGCTCCGGCGAGGCGCCGGAGCCCGAGCCCGCCTGAGTAGGCTGCGGCCCGCATGTCGAAGCCGATCATCTTCAGCGGGATCCAGCCGACCGGCCGCAAGCACCTGGGCAACTTCATCGGCGCGATCCGCCAGTACGTCGAGGGCCAGGACCGCGGCGACCCGGCGATCTTCTGCATCGTCGACCTGCACGCGATCTCGGTCCCCTACGACCCGGCCGAACTGCGCGAGCGCGTCTACGACACGGCAGCGATCCTGCTCGCCGCCGGCCTCGACCCCGAGCGCTGCATCCTCTTCCGCCAGTCCGACGTTCCCGAGCACACCGAGCTGACCTGGCTGCTCTCCGCCGTCACCGCCCACGGCGACCTCAACCGCATGCACCAGTTCAAGGAAAAGGTCGGCAAAGACCGGGACCTCGCCTCGGCGGCGCTCTTCTACTACCCGGTGCTGATGGCCGCCGACGTGCTCGCCTACCGGGCGACCGAGGTGCCGGTCGGCGACGACCAGCGCCAGCACGTGGAGCTGATGCGGGAGATCGCCCGCCGCTTCAACGAGCGCTTTGGCGAGACCCTGGTCGTGCCGGAGCTGCGCGTCCCCGGGGTCGGCGCCCGGATCATGGACCTGCAGGAGCCGGAGCGGAAGATGTCGACCACCGGCGGCACCGAGGCGGGGACGGTGCTGGTCCTCGACGAGCCCGGCGCGATCCGCAAGAAGTTCGGCTCGGCGGTCACCGACTCCGGCCGCGAGATCGTCCGCGCTCTCGACAAGCCGGGGATAACCAACCTGATCGACGTCCTTGCCGCCGCCCGCGGCGTCGAGCAGTCGCAGGTCGAGAGCGAGTTCGAGGGCTCCGGCTACGGCGACTTCAAGAAGGCGGTCGCCGAGGCCGTGGTCGACTACCTCGCCCCGGTCCGCGAGCGCTATGCCGAGCTGCGCCCTGACGAGACCGAGTTGGACCGCATCTTCGCCGCCGGCGCCGGCAAGGCGCGGGCGATCGCCGCCCCGGTCCTCGCCGACGTCCGCGCCCGGATGGGCTACGGCTCCGCCGCTTAGCGCCGTACCGCGACCAGCTCGTTCAGCTCGTCGCCGCCCTTGACGGTCTTCTCGCGGACCGTTCCGATCCCCCGCACGTAGAGCTTGTGGTCGACCACGCCCGGCTCCAGCGGCGTCCACTCGCGGGTCAGGAGGGCGCGGTCTGAGCTGGCGGCGGGGGTCCGCACCGAGGCGGAGAGGCTGAGAACGCGGAAGCGGTCCTCGGCTTCGCCCGCGTACATCTCCTGGATGCCGCTCTGGCCGCGGTGGGGGTGGGCCGGCATGAAGATTCCGGCCCGGGCACCGTCGGCGCCGGCCTGCCAGGAGCCGTCGCGGCTGAGGACCGCGCCGCCCGCCCCGATCTCCGCCGTCGCCTCTCCCAGATACCAGACGTTGCCGCGGCGGTCCTGGGCGTACCAGTCGCGGGTCCGCTCGGCGATCGACCAGCGCCCGCCGCGCCGTGCGTAGAGCTTGTCGCCGACGACCGTGGCGCGGACGCCGAGGATCGTCTTCGTCGCGGTGAAGACGGCGACCTGCTCGCGGGTCGGGTCGCCGTCCTTGCGGCCGCGGTAGACGTAGGTCGACCCCGGCTTCAGCGGGAACCAGGGGTTGTCGACCCGCGGCGCGAATTCGGATGGGGCGGGGAGGGGTGGTGGCAGCGCAAAGGCCGCAATTACCAGGGCCAGGGACAGACCCATCTCATCTACCTCCTGGGTGAAGGCTACTCTCCCCTCGATGGCGGTCGCCGACCTCGACCTCGATCTCGACCTCGACGTCTTCGCCGGGCCGTTCGACCTGCTGATGGCGGTCGTCCTGCGCGAGGAGATCAGCCTCCTCGACCTGCAGCTCGGCGAGGTCGTCGTCGCCTACGTCGAGCACCTGGAGCGCGAGGGCGAGCTGGAGCTGGAGGTGGCGACCGAGTTCCTCGTTCTGATCGCCGCCCTGCTGGAGCTGAAGTCGCGGCTGATGCTGCCGGGGCCGGAGGAAGAGCTCGACGACCTCAGCCCGGAGGAGGCGGTCGAGGAGCTGCTGGCGCGGATGCTGGAGTACCGCCGCTACAGCGACGCCTCCAAGGTGCTCGCCGACCGCTTCGAGAGCCAGCGCGGATACCTGTACCGCTCGGCGCCGCTGCCGGCCGAGCTGCGCCGCGTCGCCGTCGACGCCGCCACCGCCGTCTACGACCCCGACGCGCTCGGCGCCGCCCTCGGCGACCTGCTGACCGAGCCGCCCGAAGTCGACATCAGCCACATCCGCCCGACCGTCTCCCTGGAGCGCCGCCTGCGGGCGCTGCGCGACGTGCTGCGCAGCCGCTCCAGCTTCGACTTCGACGAGGAGTTCGGCGGCGAGGACCGGCTGACGCAGGCGGTCACCGTCTTCGGCCTGCTGGAGCTCTACCGCAAAGGCGAGATCACCTGGGAGCAGGACCGCGCCTTCGGCCCGATCCGGGTGAAGAAGACGCTTCCGACCGCGGAGATAACCAAGCAGGGATGAGCGACCTCTCCCGCACCGTCGAAGCGCTGCTCTTCCTCTCGCCGCAGCCGGTCTCCGCCGCCGACCTGGCGATGGCGACCGAGGCGACCGAGGGGCAGGTCGCGGAGGCGATCGAGCTGCTGCGCGAGGACCTCGCCGAGGGCAAGCGCGGGGT
The DNA here is from genome assembly GCA_035634815.1 of Solirubrobacterales bacterium. Classification (GTDB taxonomy): domain Bacteria; phylum Actinomycetota; class Thermoleophilia; order Solirubrobacterales; family 70-9; genus VAYN01. Next base: position 49,840 of record DASQCF010000012.1, read on the forward strand.
GGTCCTGCGCGAGGTCTCCGGCGGCTTTGCCCTGGCCAGCGATCCCGCCACCGAGGAAGCGGCGCGGCGGCTGCTCTCGAAGCCGCGGACGCCGCCGCTGACCCAGGCCCAGGCCGAGACCCTGGCGATCGTCGCCTACCTGCAGCCGGTGACCCGCCCCGAGGTCGCCCGCATCCGCGGCGTCACCTCCGAGTCGGCGGTGCAGAGCCTGGCCGAGCGCGGCCTGATCGAAGAGTCCGGCCGCTCCCAGTTCGGCGCCGCGATCTTCAAGACCTCGGAGCTGTTCGAGCGGCTCTTCGACCTCAGCGGCCTCGACCAGCTGCCGGACCCCTCCCGCTTCGACCCCAGCCCGGAGGACGAGCGCGACCTGCGCGAGCGCCTGCTGAAGGCCGGGGAACAACGCCTGCAGCCATGAGCGTGGGGACCCGGGGAGGTCTCCTCCGGACAACTGATGGGGAGGGTCCGGATGAGACCTCCCCGGGTCCCTTCTCGTGAGGTTGGTGAAGTTCCTTGCCCATGGGGGCGTCGCTTCTCGGAGGAAAGCTGAGGAGATCATCGGCAAGGGGGTGGTGACGGTCGGGGGCGAGGTGGTCACCGATCCGGCCCGTGACGTGGGGGAGGGGGACGACGTCCGCGTCAACGGCGAACCGGTGGTGGTCGAGGTCCGCGAGGTGTGGGCGGTGAACAAGCCCGCCGGGGTGGTCTCGACGGCGAGGGAGCCCGGTAGCCGGCTGGCCGTAGTCGAGCTGGTCGAGACCAGGGCGCGCCTCTATCCCGTCGGGCGGCTGGACGCCGATTCGACCGGCCTGCTGCTGCTGACCAACGACGGCGAGCTCGCCAACCAGCTCACCCACCCGCGCTACGAGGTGCCGAAGACCTACGTCGCCCAGCTCGGCAAGCCGATCGCCGAGCCCGACCTCCAGCGCCTGCGCAAGGGCGTCGCGCTCGACGACGGGCCTACCGGCCCGGCAGAGGTCCGGCGGCTGGGCGAGCGCGAGATCGAGATCACCCTGCGCGAAGGCCGCAACCGCCAGGTGCGGCGGATGCTCGAAGCAGTGGGAAACGAGGTGGTGGGGTTGCGACGTGTCAAGTTCGGCCCGCTTGCGCTTGACGATCTGCAACCCGGATCCGCGCGGCGGCTCTCGGACGCTGAGATCGGCGAACTGCGAGAAGCCTCCCGGTAGGGGCCGCCTCACCCTCCTACTTTGCTGGGTGGGAGGGTGAGGCGGCCCCTGCCTGCTGCGTTGGTGGAACGGCTTTGCTCCCGGCCTGGGTGATTAGGCCGAGGCGCGCTGCGATGGCCTCGACGACGGCGGTGGTTTCGCGTTCGGCCTGCTGGTGCGTGACGCGGAGGGTGCCGTAGCCGACGCGGAGGAGTTCGCGGTCGCGCCAGCGGTCGCGCTCGAAGGCTAGGTCGGTCCCGTGGAAGTCGCGGCTGTCGGCCTCGACGACGAAGCGGTGGTCGGGCCAGAGGAAGTCGACCTCGATGCGGCCGTTCTGGATTTGGACCGGGGCGTTGAGGTGCGGGGCGGGAAGGTTGCGATGGACGAGCAGCGGCAGCACCTTCGCCTCCAGCGGGCTCTTCAGCTTTCCCTTTTTCGTGAGCGGCGCGGCGCGGCGCCATTCGTCGACCAGGGCGCGCAGGGACGGGGTCCCACGCCGGCCCAGGTCCATCGACGCCTCGATTGCCGGGATGTCGAGCATTTTCCGCTGCGCCGCCCGCTCGAAGCAGCTGCGTAGCGTCCGGTCGCCGACGGTGCCGGCGAGGTCGACCAGCGTCCGCGCCGGGCTCGTGCAGGGGATGCCGTCCACGGTCCCGGTCTCATCGCGCCGCGGCGTCCGCACCCGGTGGAATCGGATCCCGTCGATCTTGCGCCCTCGGGACGGCGGTGCGATCACGTCGATGACAACCGGCCCCTTGTCGAAAAACCTAAGGAGCGCTCCGGCGCTGCGGTGGGAGATCGCTGCACCTTGTCCGCAGGCGAGGGCGGCGGCGCGCATCCGTCCGCGGCCATCAATGGGTCCGGTGGCGAACGTTCCGCGGAAGACGGGGCGCAAGCGTCCCTCCGCGATCGCACGGTGGATACGAGCCTCGCTGAACCCCAAGTCGCGCAGCTGGGCGCGTGAGACGACGCCGCCTTGGCGATCGGTCAGACGTGCCAGGGCCTGGCCAAGATCGGTGCGCATTTTGTTCGCCATGTGGACATAAGGCGCACCGCGATCCATCTCGCCCCCGCGCTGTTTGGGAAGATGCGCATGGTGGGCCGAAACGGCGACATCCCTCGCGGACCTTCGGAGGTTCCAGCGGAGCGCCTTTTCGCGGTCCGCGGCGCCGCGCAGGCCGAGGCGAACGAGCCGGCGGCGATCCTGGCGGCGACCGAGGAGCTGATGCGGGGGCTGATCGAGCGCAACGGCCTCGAGCCGGAGGCGATGGTCAGCTGCCTGTTCACGACCACGGAGGACCTCGACGCGGAGTTTCCGGCGGTGGCGGCGCGGGACCTGGGCCTGACAATGGTGCCGCTGATGTGCTGCCGCGAGATCCCGGTACCCGGCTCGATGCCGCGGGTGATCCGGGTCCTGCTCCACTTCTACGCTCCGGCCGGGCACGTGCCCGAGCACGTCTACGTCGGCGAGGCGCAGAAGCTGCGGGCCGACCTCGGCGCCGCCCAGTAGGGCTCGGCGGGGCTCGGCGCCGCCCAGTAGGGCTCGGCGGGGCTCTCCGCCCCCGTCCGTCACAATCCGGTCGCGATGACGATCACCTTCGCCGAGAAGCTCGCCCGCATGCCGGGCTACCAGGCCGGGGTCCCGACGGGGCAGGCGCCCGAGGCGATCGCTTCGGGGAACATCGCCCAGCTCGCCTCCAACGAGTCGCCGGCGCCGCCGCACCCGAAGGTGGTCGAGGCGATCGCCGCGGCGGCCGGGACGATGAACCGCTACCCGGACCCCGACGCGACCCTGCTGCGCCGCCGCCTCGCCGAGCGCTACGAGACCGAGCCGGCCCGCGTCGCCGTCGGCAACGGCTCCTGCGAGATCCTGCTCGCCGCCGCCGAGGCGCTCTGCGAGCCGGGGGCCGAGATCGTCTACGCCTGGCCGGCCTTCTCGATGTACCCGTACCTGCCGGCGCTGACCGGCGCCCGCGAGGTCCGCGTGCCGCTCGCCGAGGGCGACGTCCACGACCTCGACGCGATGGCGGCCGAGGTGACCGCGGCGACCCAGATGCTGATCGTCTGCAACCCGAACAACCCGACCGGCACCCACGTTCCCGCCGCCGAGGTGGCCGAGTTCTGCGCCGCGCTGCCGTCCCACGTCACCGTGATCCTCGACGAGGCCTACGTCGAGTTCCAGACCCACGACGACCCCGACGCCACGCTCGACCTGCTGGACGACTTCCCGAACCTGGTCGTCCTGCGCACCTTCAGCAAGTGCTACGGCCTCGCCGGGCTGCGGGTCGGCTACGCGGTCGGCTCGCCGAAGTTCCGCGCCGCGATCGACGCGGTACGCCAGCCGTTCAGCGTCAACGCCCTCGCCCAGGCGGCGGGGGCCGAGGCGATCCTCCACCAGGACGACGTCCGGCGCCGGATCGAGACCACCGTCGCCGCCCGCCTCACGGTCGAGGAGGGGCTCGCCGGGCTCGGCCTGCGGACCGCTGACACCCACGCCAACTTCTCCTGGATCGACCTCGGCGACGCCGACGAAGCCGCGGTGATCGGCGGCCTCGCCGAGCGCGAGATCGCGGTCCGTCCCGGCAAGGCGCTCGGCGACCCCGGCCACATCCGGGTCAGCTACGGGACCGCCGAGGAGAACGAGCGCTTCCTGCGCGGCCTATCGGAACTACTTGACTAAAGCGGCGCGCGTGGTACAACCTCTGGACCGTGAGGTTCGAGCCCGCCAACATCGCGACCGGCATCCCAGCCAGCGCCGTCGCGCGCGGCCACCTCACCCTCTGGTATTGGCGATTTAGCTAGGCGCTCGGCCCGGCGGCCCGCAAGCCGCCCCGAAGAATCACATCTTCCGGTCGGGCGCCGTTCAAGGTTCGTGTCGCGTGCGCGCCGACCCAATCCGGCAGCGGGCGACCAGAAAGTACGATTTCCGTGGTTTGGAGAAAGGCGAAGGCAAAATGTTCATCGGCATGGAGGGGGCGAAAAGAGACGGCGTCCGCGACCAGCGGATCGCGAAAGTGGTCGAGCTGGTGCCGCCGGAACGGCTGCTCGGGGAGCTGCCGCTCGGCGAGGAGCGGGCGAAGGCGGTCGTCCGCGGCCGCGAGGAAGTGCGCGACGTGCTGCAGGGGAAGGACCCGCGGCTGATGGTCGTGGTCGGGCCGTGCAGCGTCCACGACCCGAAAGCGGCGATGGAGTACGCGACCCGGCTAAGCGCGACGGCGCGGGCGCTGCGCGACGACCTGCTGATCGTGATGCGGGTCTACTTCGAGAAGCCGCGGACGACGACCGGCTGGAAGGGACTGATCAACGACCCGCACCTGGACGAAAGCGGCGACGTCAACGCCGGCCTGCGGATCGCCCGCAAGCTGCTGCTGGAGGTGCTCGACACCGGGCTGCCGATCGGCTGCGAGTTCCTCGACCCGATCACGCCGCAGTACATCGCCGACGCGGTCGCCTGGGGCGCGATCGGGGCGCGGACCTCGGAGAGCCAGACCCATCGCCAGCTCGCCTCCGGCCTCTCGATGCCGATCGGCTTCAAGAACCGCACCGACGGCAACATCCAGATCGCGGTCGACGCGGTGCGGGCGGCGGCGGCCTCCCACGCCTTCGCCGGGATCGACGACGCCGGCATGCCGGCGATCCTGCACACCACCGGCAACCCCGACTGCCACCTGATCCTGCGCGGCGGCCACGGGGTCCCGAACTACCACCCGCCCGAGGTCGAGGACGCGCTGGTGACCCTCGGCGTCGCCGGGCTGCCGGAGCGGCTGGTGATCGACGCCTCCCACGACAACAGCGGCAAGGACCCCGAAAAGCAGTTCCTCGCCGCCGGCGACATCGCCGACCAGGTCGCCGACGGCAACAAGGCGATCGTCGGGGTGATGCTCGAGTCGTTCCTGGTCGAGGGCCGGCAGGACCTGGTCCCGGGGCAGGAGCTGACCTATGGGCAGTCGATCACCGACGCCTGCATCGACTGGGAGGACACCGCCTCGGCGCTGGAGCGGTTCGCGGCTGCGGTGGAGGCTCGGCGCGGTTCATGAGGAGCTGCGCCCGCCCATGAGGATCGCCGTCCTCGGAGTGGGCCTGATCGGAGGCTCGATCGGGCTCGCTGCGCGGCGGCGCCTCGACGCCGAGGTGGTCGGGTACGGGCGCAGCCCGGAGCGGCTGGCGCGCGCCGTCGAGCTGGGGGCGATCGACCGCGCCGCCGGCTCGCTCGCCGAGGCCTGCGAGGGCGTCGACCTCGTCTTCTGCTGCGCGCCGGTGGCGGCGCTGCCCGAGCAGGCGCGCGAGGCGCTGGCGGCCGCCGGGCCGGAGACCGCCGTCACCGACGTCGGCTCGACCAAGGGCGAGCTGGTCGCGGCGGTGGGCGGCGACGAGCGCTTCATCGGCGGCCACCCGCTGGCGGGAGCCGAGACCGCGGGGGTCGAGAACGCCCGCGAGGATCTCTTCGCGGGCGCCCGCTGGTACCTGACCCCGACCGATCAGGTCAGCGGCCTGCTCTACGACCGCCTGCAGCGGGCGCTGATGGGGCTGGGGGCGCGCCCGCAGGCGATCGACCCCGCCGGCCACGACCGGCTGATGGCGGCGGTCAGCCACCTCCCGCACGTGCTCGCCAACGCACTCGCTTCCGAGGCGGCCCACTCGCTGACCAAGGACAGTGAGCGACTCCCCGACGTCGGCCCGAGCTTCCGCGACGCGACCCGCGTCGCCGGCTCCAACCCGGCGATCTGGGCCGATATCTACGCCTCCAACCGCGACGCGGTCGCCGACGCGGTCGACGCGGTCGCGGCGCGGCTGCGCGAGGCGGCGGAGCTGATCCGCTCCGGCGACCGTGAGGCGCTCGCCGCCTGGCACGCCGCGGCGGGCGAGGACCGCAACTGCCTGCTCGAATCCGAAGCCGAGGGCGGGCCGCTGCGCGAGCTGCGGATCGTCGTCGCCAACAAGCCGGGGACGATCGCCGAGCTGGCGCTGGCGCTGGCCGAGGCCGGGGTCAACATCGAGGACATGGCGCTGCACCCGGCCCCCGACATGACCTCCGGGGCGGTCTCGCTCTGGGTGCGCGGCGGCGAGCAGGCGAGCAAGGCGGCTGAGCTAGTGCGCGGCCTCGGCCACACCGTCACCGTGCTCGACGCCCCGGCCTCGTAGGTAGGTTGGCGCCGTGAGCAGCGTTCGCTTCGAGCCCGCCGGACCGCTGCGCGGATCGCTGCGCCCGCCTTCGGACAAGTCGATTTCGCATCGCGCGGCGCTGATCGCGGCGATGGGGGAGGGGACGAGCAAGGTCTTCCGGATCCTTGAGGCCGCTGACACTCTTTCTACGCTAGATGCGGTACGGGGGCTGGGAGCCACGGTCGAGCGGCTGGAAGGCGTCGTTGGCGAACCCGCCTACTCAATTCGCGGTGTCGGCCTGCGGGGTGCGCGGGCGAGCGCGATCGACGTCGGCAATGCGGGCACTCTGTTACGGCTGCTGCCTGGATGGTTGGCAGGGCAGGTGGGGGAGGAGTGGGTCCTCGACGGAGACGATTCGATCCGCCAGCGCCCAGTCGACCGGATTGCTGTGCCGCTGGGGCTGATGGGCGCGAAGCTGAGGTGCCGTGAAGATCGCCTGCCGCCCCTGGAGATTTCGGGTGCGCCGTTACGGGGCATCGAGTACGAGCTCCCAATCGCGAGCGCCCAGGTCAAGTCTTGTTTGCTGTTCGCTGCCTTGCTCGCAGAGGGAGAGACGCGGATCCACGAGCCGCAACGCACCCGAGATCACAGCGAGCGGATGCTGGCTGCGGCAGGTGCCCGAATATCACGCGAGGACGATGTCGTGGTGGCGAGGCCGGAGGAGAGATTGCACCTCGGGCAGATGATTGTCCCAGTCGATTTCTCGTCGGCGGCATTCCCAATGGTGGCTGCCCTCCTCGTTTCGGACAGCGAGGTTGAACTTCACGAGGTGGGTCTGAATCCCACCAGGACGGGGCTATTGACAATCCTGCAGCGCATGGGTGCACGGATAGAGGTCGAGGACGAGGGCGAGGAGAGCGGGGAGAAGATCGGCCAGCTCGTTGCGTTCGAGTCAGAACTTCAAGCCACCGAAGTCTCCGGCGCCGAGATCCCGCTGGCCATCGACGAGTTGCCGCTCGTCGCCCTGGCCGCCTGCTTCGCGGAGGGGACGACCGTGATTCGCGACGCCGAGGAGCTGCGCCGCAAGGAGTCCGATCGGATCGAGACCGTGACTGCGGCGCTGCGGGCGCTCGGCGGCAAGATCGAGGCAACCGCGGACGGGATGGAAATCGAGGGCACCGGCGGCCTCGTCGGCGGCTCGATCGAGTCCCATGGCGACCACCGGATCGCGATGCTCGGCGCCGTCGCCGGCCTCGCCTCGCGCGAGGGCGTGGAGGTCCACGGCATGGACGCCGCCGCCGTCAGCTATCCCGGCTTCGAGGCGGACCTGAATTCTTTGCTCGCATAGAGCGTTCAGCGATCACCTCGCTTTGGAGGACCCGCCTATGCTCGGCCCGGTGTCGATCCTCGCCCGCGACGAACTCAACGCACGGCTGCGCTCGGAGAACTTCGAAGAGCAGATCTTCGTTCCCAAAAGCTGGGATTCGAGCTGCGTCAGGGGCGCTTCGTACGAGCTCCGGGTAGCTCCGGACTACCTGATTCTTCCCGACGGGAGACGGTTCTGGCCCGACTCCCCGGACCCGATAAATCGGGCGATGCTGGCAAGCTTCGAGCTGGAGCCGGGCCAGGTGGCGTTCGTCTCCAGCGTCGAGAAGCTGCGGATGCCATGGAACCTGGCCGGAAACATCGCGCCGAAGTTTCGTCTAGCCCTTGACGGGCTATTGATCATGGGGGGCATGCTCGTCGACCCGGGCTATGGCCGCCTGCGGGAGAAGGCCGGGGCCTGGATCGAGTCCGAGGAGGGAGAGAGGCTGCACTTCCAGCTTGCGAATCTCGGCATGGAGACGCTGAAGATCGAGCCCGAAAGGACCTGTGTGGCGGCGATTCAGTTCCTCGAGCTGGAGGGGGATTCACGGAGGGATGAGCTCGGAGGGAAGATCCTCGCGATGGAGGAGCTCGAAATCCCGAACTCCGACAAGCTGCTGAGAAACTTCTTCCATCCACATGCCAGCGAACCCCTTCCTCAGCTCGCCTTCTTTTCGAATGCCGGAAAGGTGGAAGCACGCGTAGCCGCCCTCGAGCGGACTGCCGAAACCACCGAGGTGGTGCTCGCCAGCTCTGACAAGGCAATCGACCGGATCATCGTCTTTGGCTTCTACCTTGTCCTCGTGACGATTCTGGGCGTCGCCCTGGCCGCGCTGATCAACGCGATCGGCAGCTAAGCCGCGGGTTCGGCCAGATGCGCCAGGATCGCCGTGGCCGCATCCCGGGGGTCGAGGGAGTCGGTGTCGACGACCTGGGTCGCAGCCAGGAGCGCCGCGCCGTCCTGATGCAGGGCGAAGGTTCCGGAGACCACGGTCGAGTCGAGGCGTGAGGTGCGGTCGGCGCGAGCGAGGAGGGTCTCCCGTTCGGCGGTCAGTTGCACCACCCACCAGGGAAGTTGGCGCGATGCGGCGATCTCGAGCATTTCGGCGAGCGCATCTCGGTGCAACTCCCCGTCTCCCTCCGGGGAGATGTAGGTGAAAGTGCTCTCCACGATCACCAGCCATCCCCTCTCCAGCAGAACCTTCAGATCGCTGCAAATCAGCTCGTAGGCGAGCGGAATCTCAGCCCAGATATCTCCGGCGGGTCGCTGTAGGGTTCGTTCCAGCGCGTCGTCGACGGAAAGATAGGCTGCTGGCCTTCGAGCTATCGTCAGCACCTCTTCTGCGACGGTCGTCTTCCCTGCGTGAGAGGGCCCGGTCAGGACCAGCAAGCCCGGTCCGCCGGTGTCTCGCGGTCCGTTCGCCCCAGCGACCATGATCAGAGCAACCTACATCGAGAATCGAAGCCAGTGGCCAGCCAGCTGAGGTTGCGCGATCTGCTGGCCTCGCTCGCGAACTCCGATTGCGACTTCGTCGTGATCGGATCGAGCGCCCTGGTCCTCCAGGGCTGGGATGTCGTTCCGAGCGACCTCGACCTGTTCGTGCCCAGCGACGAGGTGGACGGAATCCGGCAATTGCTCGAGGTCGGCGAGCATCAGGCGGTGTGGGTGCGGGACGGCGAAGCTCGCAGGGTGGAAGTCGAGACCGACCGGGGTCCCGTCGACCTCTATCTGGACGTCTCCGGCGATCTCACGTACGAGCGGGTGGAGCGGGACGCGGTTGCGGTGATGATCGGAGCCGACGAGCTCAGCGTGAAGGTCGGGAGCCTGGCGCACGTGAGGGACATGCGGGCCGCGGTAGGGAGGCCTCCGGTGCCTGCCGATGCGGTGCGTCCGGCCGAGAAGGGCGGGGCCCCCCGGGTGGTCGCCATCGATGGCCCGGCCGGCGCCGGCAAGTCAACCGTCACCCGATCGGTCGCCCGCTCCCTCGGCTTCACCTACCTCGACACCGGCGCGATGTATCGCAGCGTCACCCTGGTCGTCCTCGAGCAGCGGGCGGACCCGGACGACCATGCGAGGATCGGTGAGATAGCCGACTCGACCGAGATCGACTTCGACGGCGAGAGGGTCTTGATCGGCCACAGAGACGTCACCAGCCTGATTCGATCGGCCGAGGTGACGAAGGCCACGCCTCACATAGCCGCCTATCCAGAGGTTCGGGCGGCGATGGTGAAGCGGCAACGGCAGCTCTTCTCCCAGGGCGGGTACGTCGCGGAGGGTCGTGACACGGGGACCGTGGTCGCCCCCGACGCCCCACTGAAGATCTACCTCACCGCCACGCCAGAGGAGCGGGCCAGGAGGCGATCGCTGGAGACGCATGAACTCCTAGCCGACGTTCTGGCGGCAATCGAAGAGCGAGATCGGCTGGACTCGGTGCGAGAGCTGAGCGCGCTGAAACCCGCCAAGGACGCCGTCGTGCTCGACACGACTGGACGCTCGATCGACGAAGTCGTCGAGGAGATCGTGAAGCTCGCTCGCGACCGCGGCATCGTCTGACCATGAGCGTCGCGACTGTCGCCGTCGTCGGCTTCCCCAACGTCGGCAAGAGCACGCTGGTCAACCGCCTCGTCGGCGGCGCCGAGGCGGTCACCTCGCCCGAGCCGGGGGTGACCCGCGACCGCAAGCGGCTGGCGACCGAGTGGAACGGGGTCGCCTTCGAGCTGATCGACACCGGCGGCATCGACCTCGGCGACGAGGCCGAGCTGGCCCGCGACGTCCAGGCCCAGGCGCGGATCGCGATCGCCGAAGCCGACGCGATCCTGCTGGTCGTCGACGGCCGCGCCGGCCTCCGCGCCGGCGACGCCGAGCTGGCGAAGACGCTGCGAGGCGGCGGCGTCCCGGTCCTCGTCGTCGTCAACAAGGCCGACCGCGCCAACGACTTCGGGATCGGCGCCGAGTTCCACGCCCTCGGCCTCGGCGAGCCGCTGGCCGTCTCCGCCACCCACGGGCTCGGCACCGGCGACCTGCTCGATGCGATCGTCGCCGCGCTCGGCGACCGCGAGCCGCGGCCCGAGGACGACGACTCCGTCCGGGTCGCGGTGATCGGCCGGCCGAACGTCGGCAAGTCCTCGCTCGTCAACGCCTTCCTCGGCTCCGACCGGGTGATCGTCTCCGACATCGCCGGCACCACCCGCGACGCGATCGACACCGATCTGGAGGTCGACGGCCGGCGGGTGATCCTGGTCGACACCGCCGGCCTGCGCCGCCGCGCGAAGGTCGCCGGGACGGTCGACTACTACGCGCAGCTGCGCTCCGAACGCGCGGTCGAGCGGGCCGACGTCGCCCTCGTCGTCTGCGACGCCACCGAGGGGGTTACCGCCGAGGACCTGCGGGTCGCGGAGATGGCGATGAAAGCCGGCTGCGCCACCCTCCTCGTCCTCAACAAGTGGGACGTCGGCGAGATCGACGTCGACGACGCCCGCGCCCGGGTCGAGCGCAAGCTGCGTCTGCGGCCGGCGGCGGTCACCGCCTCGGCGACCCGCGGGCGCAACGTCGCCACCCTGCTTCCCAAGGCGCTGCAGCTGGCCGACAAGGCCGCCGAGCGGATCCCGACCCCGGAGCTGAACCGGTTCGTCGCCGACGTCGTCGCCAAGCACCCGCCGCCGTCGCGGCGCGGCAAGCGCCTGCGCCTCTACTACGCCGCGCAGGTGGGGGAGAGCCCGCCGCGGATCGCGATCCAGGTCAACGACCGGCGGCTGATCGTCCGCGACTGGGCCTACCACCTGGAGAACCGGATGCGTGAGACCTACGAGCTGGAGGGGGTCCCGCTGATCATCGATTTCGTCCCCGCTTCCGGTCGCCGCCGCTACGGAGATTGACCGGCGAGCGCCAGTCGAACTTCCTCTAGGATTCCCGCCATGCCTACTTCCAAGCCGCTCGCCGAGGGCGAGTACCTCTTCACGTCGGAGTCAGTCACCGAGGGCCACCCGGACAAGGTCGCCGACCAGATCTCCGACGGCGTCCTCGACGCGATCATGGCCGGGGACCCGGGCGGCCGCGTCGCCTGCGAGACCCTCGTCAACACCGGCATGGCGGTGGTCTCCGGCGAGATCTCCACCGACGTCCACCTCAACATCCCGGACATCGTCCGCGACACGGTGCGGGACATCGGCTACCAGGGCGGCGGCTACGGCTACGACTGCGACCACATCTCGGTGATCGTCTCGATCGACGAGCAGTCGCCCGACATCGCCCAGGGCGTCGACAAGGCCTACGAGACGCGAGTCGACCCCTCCGACGACGACGAGCTCGACGTCGCCGGCGCTGGCGACCAGGGGATGATGTTCGGCTACGCCTCCGACGAGACCGAGGCGCTGATGCCGATGCCGGTCCACCTCGCCCACCGGCTCGCCGAACGGCTGGCGGCGGTGCGCAAGGACGGCTCGCTCGGCTACCTCGGCCCCGACGGCAAGACCCAGGTCACCGTCCGCTACGCCGACGGCCGCCCGGTTGCCGTCGAAAAGCTCCTGATCTCCACCCAGCACGCCGAGGAGGTCGACTCGCAGAGCCAGATCAAGCCCGAGCTCTGGGAGAGCGTCGTCCTCCCGGTGCTGCAGGCGGAGGTCCCCGGCCGCTTCGACGAGAACGAGCTGCTGGGCGAGTTTCTCGTCAACCCGACCGGCAAGTTCGTGATCGGCGGCCCGGTCGGCGACGCCGGCCTCACCGGCCGCAAGATCATCGTCGACACCTACGGGGGCATGGCCCGCCACGGCGGCGGCGCCTTCTCCGGCAAGGACCCGTCCAAGGTCGACCGGTCGGCCGCCTACGCCGCCCGGCACGTGGCGAAGAACGTCGTCGCCGCCGGCCTCGCGCAGCGCTGCGAGGTCCAGGTCGCCTACGCGATCGGCGTCGCCCACCCGGTCAGCCTGATGGTCGAGACCTTCGGCACCGGCAAGCTGCCCGACGCGAAGATCTCCCAGCTGGTCGAGGCCGAGTTCGACATGCGCCCCGGCGCCTTCCGCGAGTACCTCGACCTGCACCGCCCGATCTTCCAGAAGACCGCCGCCTACGGCCACTTCGGCCGCGCCGACGCCGACTTCACCTGGGAGAACACGGACCGCGCCGACGCCCTGCGCAGTGCCGCGGGCGCCGAGGCCGCCGCGGCGTAATCAGCGCAACGTCCGGCAGGTAAGCCGGGGCCGGCCAGGTAAGGCCAGCCGGGAGGGGGGCGAGTCGAGGTCGTTTCCATCCTTGTCCTCGTTATGGCGAGGCAAAGGGTGGAAACGACCAGTCGGTTGGCTTGGGAAATGGCGAGACGGCAGCATGGAGTGGTCGGTCGTGCTCAGTTGCTCTCCTTGGGATTCGGTAAGAGCGCGATCGAACACCGGCTTCGTACTGGGCGGCTTCATCCGATTCGGAGGGGCGTTTACGCGGTGGGGCGACCGCTGATCAGCCGGGAGGGGCGTTGGATGGCGGCTGTGCTGGCCTGCGGACCCGAAGCGAAGCTCAGCCATCGCAGCGCGGCTGCGCTGTGGGGATTCGGCGAGGAGCACTCGGACTGCATTGAGATCAGCGTGCGGCGGCACTGCGGGGTTCGGCGCCCGGGGATCCGCACCCATGACCGGCCGGGGCTCTGGAACCGCGACGTCGGGATCCGCTTCGGCATCCCGGTGACCACGCCCGTCCGCACCTTCCTAGACCTGGCGACCGTCACCGGCCCGACGATCCTGGAGCGCTCGGTCAACGAGGCGGACAAGCTCGATGTGATCGACGCCGACTCGCTGCGCAAAGCGCTCGACGATCACCCCGGCCAGCCCGGGATTCGCCTACTCCGCCACGTCCTCGACAAGCACACCTTCCGCCTCTCCGACGACGAGCTGGAACGGCTCTTTCGACCGCTCGCTGCCGCGGCGGGCCTGCCGACGCCCCAGACCAAAGTCATGGTCGACAAGTTCGAGGTCGACTTCTTCTGGCCCGACCTCGGACTCGTGGTCGAGACCGACGGTTGGCGCTACCACCGCACGCCCTCAGCCCAGACCCGGGACGCGCTGCGGTTCCAGGTCCACGTGGCAAACGGCCGCACCCCGCTCCGCTTCTCCCACTACCAGGTGAAGCACGAACCCCGGCACGTCCGCGAAATCCTCACCAAGACGGTCGCGAACTTACGCGGCCACCCTGCACCCTTACCCGCTCAGTGAGGGTGCAGGGTGGCCGCGCCTTGCAGCCGCTAAGCGCGTTGTTCCGGCGGCTGGGCCTCGCCCAGGCCGTGGGTGCCGGCGGAGGCTGCGCCCGTCGCCTGGTCCACCTTGTGGACCACGTCGCCCGGGTCCGCCACCCCGACGAAGACGAAGTTGTAGTCGTCGGTTGCTGCGGTGTCGAAGTCGACGTCGCCGATCTGCATCAGGCGCTGGTAGACCGACTGGCGGTAGTTGACGTTCTGGACCCGCTCCAGGCGCGTCTCCTGGACCTCTTTGGAGATGATCCCCCGCTTGATGTTGAGGCGGCGGTCGGTGATCGTGTAGGTCGTCGCGACCCGCTTCACGAACCCGATCAGGACGGTGAGGGCGAGGACGACGAGAACCACGACGAAGGTCGTCGCGCCGCCGTCGATCAGGTTCGCGATGAAGCCCAGGACGACCGCGACCAGGGCGCCTTTGAGATAGAAGCCGAGGATCGCGCGCCAGGACGGGTGGCCTTCGAAGATCACCCGCTCACCGGGGTGGAGGTTGATGCTCATGCGGGCCAGCATATGACCTCGACCGGCCGTGGGCCAGACCATCCCCGCGCACCCATAACCTCGATCGGGTGGCGATCCTCCGCGTCGAGCCGCTGACCACCGCCCGCGCCCTGCGCGGTCCCTTCGACTACCGCCGGCCGGAGGCCATGCCGGACCTCGGCGTCGGCAGCGTCGTACGCGTCCCCTTCGGCCCGCGGCGGCTGCTCGGCGTCGTGGTCGAGGTCGCCGAGGCCTCCGAGCTGCCGCCCGAGCGCCTCGCCGAGCCGATCGAGGCGCTGGAGGCCGGCGCCACGCCCGAGCTGGTGCGGCTCGGCCTCTGGGTCGCCCGCGAGTACTGCTCGACCCCCTCTCGCGGCCTGCAGCTGGTGCTGCCTCCGGGGACCGGGACCGGCAGCGGCGGCCGCACCACCCGCGCCAAGACCGAGCTTCGCGCCGCGATCCTCCCCGCCGGCGAGGCCGCCCTCGGCGGCGGCGAGCGGCTCGGCGCCAAGCAGCGCGCCGTGCTGGAGGCGCTGCGGGCGGGGGAGATGTCGGCGGGAGAGCTGGCGACCGCGGTCGCCGCCGACCGCCAGACGCTGCGCCGCCTCGAGCAGCGCGGCCTGATCGCCACCCGCTCCTCCGACGTCCGCCGCGCCCCGGCCGCGTCCGGCCTCTCGGCGGCTGCCACCCGGCCGCAGCTCCTGCCCGAGCAGCAGCAGGCGGTCGCGGGAATGGTCGCCGCGCTC
Organism: Solirubrobacterales bacterium; assembly: GCA_035634815.1. Lineage (GTDB taxonomy): Bacteria > Actinomycetota > Thermoleophilia > Solirubrobacterales > 70-9 > VAYN01. The sequence continues at coordinate 64,930 of DASQCF010000012.1, forward strand.
GACGGCGAGGCCGGCGCGCCGCGCCAGCTCCTCCTCCACGGCGTCACCGGCTCGGGCAAGACCGAGGTCTACCTGGCCGCGGTCGAGGCGGCGCTGGAGCGCGGCAAGGGCGCGATCGTCCTCGTCCCCGAGATCGGCCTCGCCCCGCAGGCGGTGGCCCGTTTCCGCGCCCGCCTCGGCGACCGCTTCGCGGTCCTCCACTCGGCCCTCTCCGCCGGCCAGCGCTACGACGAGTGGCGCCGGCTGCGCAGCGGCGAGGCCAGCGTCTGCGTCGGCCCCCGCTCTGCCGTCTTCGCCCCCGTCCGCGACCTCGGCCTGATCGTCATCGACGAGGAGCACGACCCCTCCTACAAGCAGGAGGGGGACCCGACCTACGACGCTCGCGCCGTCGCCCGCAAACGCGCCGCGGACAACGGCGCCGTGCTCGTCGCCGGGACCGCGACGCCGCGGCCGGAGAGCTGGCTGGAGCTGCCGCGCCTGGAGCTGCCGCGGCGGGTCGACGGCCGCCGCATGCCGCCGGTCCACCTGGTCGACATGCGCGGCGTCGACCCCCGCTCGGGGCCGGTCCACGCCGATACGTGGGAGGCGCTGGAGGGCGTCCGCGCCGCCCGTGCCAAGGCGATCGTGATGATCAACCGCCGCGGCTTCGCGCCCTGGCTCACCTGCCGTTCCTGTGGCCACCACTGGGACTGCCCCAACTGCGACGTCTCGCTGATCGTCCACCGCCACAGCGGGCGGCTCGTCTGCCACCACTGCGCCCACTCCGAACGCGCGCCGAGCGCCTGCGTGGAGTGCGGCTCGACGACGCTCTCGCGCGCCGGCGCCGGCACCGAGCGGATCGAGGCGCTGCTGGCCGATCGCTTGGACCCGATGCCGGTCTTTCGCCTCGACTCCGACACCGCCGCCGAGCGCGGCGCCCACGCCCGCATCCTCGCCCGCTTCGACGAAGCCGAGAGCGCCGTCCTCGTCGGCACCCAGATGGTCGCCAAGGGCCACGACTTCCCGGAGGTGACGCTGAGCGCGATCCTCGACGCCGACGCGACCCTCCGCTTCCCCGACTTCCGCGCCGAGGAGCGGACCTTCGCGATGGTCGCCCAGCTCGCCGGCCGCTCCGGCCGCGGCGAGGCCGGGGGGGAGGTGATCGTCCAGACCCTGGCGCCTGGGGCGTCGAGCATCGAGCACGCCTCCCGCCACGACTCCGCCGGCTTCCTCGAGGTCGAGCTGGAGCGCCGGCGCGTGCTCCACTACCCGCCCTACTCGCACCTGGTCCGGATCAACCTCTCCGCCGAAGCCGAGCCGAAGCTGGACGAGGTCGCGATCTCGGTCGCGCGCGAGCTCAGCCGCGGTCTGCCTGAGGGCTCCGAACTGCTCGGGCCGGCGCCGATGTTCCGGGTTCGCAACCGGCACCGGCGGCGGATCCTGATCAAGGCCGACGACCGGGCGGGGACGATCGTCGCGGTGCGCGAGGTGGTCGAGGCCCGGGCCGCCGACCGCTCACTCAAGGACGTCGCGATCGGCGTCGACGTCGATCCGCAATAGCACCGCCTCGGCGAGCATCGCCGCCGCGGGCGGGCGGGTGACGAGGTAGAGGTTGGGCTCGATCAGCTCCAGCTCGATCAGGCAGAGGTCTCCGTCGGGGCCGGGGACGAGGTCTACGCGGGCGTAGAGCGGGACCTCGTCGAGGTGGTCGAGCGCCAGCGCGGCGATCTCCTGCTCACGAAGCCCGGCTTCGGCCGGCTCGAAGGTCCCGCCCCAGATCGACTGGACGCGGAAGTCGCCCGCGGCGGGGCGCTTGCGCACCGCGTGGCTGAGCTCGCCGTCGATGTAGATCAGCGAGAGCTCGCCCTCGGTCTCCAGCGAGGGGAGGAAGGGCTGGATCATCGCCTTGCCACGCTCGAGGACCGCGGCCAGCGCCGGTTGGGCCTCACCGGCGCCGGCGCGCACCCGGTGCAGGTTCTTCGCTCCGAGGTCGACGGTGGGCTTGATCACGGCCTCCGTCCAGCCTCGCTCCCTCAGCGCCACCTCGGTGTCGATCTCGTCAACCCGCTCGACCCACACCGTCGGGACGATCGGCACGCCCGCGGCGGCCAGCTCGCGCAGGTAGGCCTTGTCGGAGTTCCAGGCGACCAGCTCAGGTGGGTTCCAGAGGCGGGTCCCGGCGGCGACGTGACGGGTCCAGGCGAGGAACTCCTCGTGCTTGTCGTGGTAGTCCCAGGTCGAGCGGATCAGGCAGGCGTCGAACTGGCCCCACTCGGGCTGCTCTCCATCCCAGACGTACTGCGGCGGGTAGGCCAGGCGGGCCGCCAGCGCTTCCTGGAGCAGCCGGTCGTCGACCTTGAGGTCGTCGTATCCGGCACAGGTGGCGATCGCGATCCGCAGTCTCCTCATCGTCTCTGCGCAGGAAGTATCAGACCGGAGAGGAGTTTTAGACTCAGGCCCGCATGAGCGACGAGGTGAAAACGGAGGAGCGCGAGGCCGAGGAGCGGCGGCTCGAACTGGAGATGCTGGAGCGGCGCGACTCGGCGCTCGCCCACGTCGTCAAGTTCGGCGACCCGGTCCTCAAGAGCAAGGCCTCGCCGGTGGCGAGTTTCGGTCCCGAGCTGCGGGCCGAGGTCGAGCGGATGATCGAGATCATGCGCGACGGCCTCGGGATCGGGCTGGCCGCGACCCAGCTCGGCGTCCTCCGCCGCCTACTCGTCTTCCAGGCCGGGCCCGAAGGCGAGCCGACCGCGCTGATCAACCCGGAGGTCGAGTGGCTCTCGGCCGAGATGGCGGTCGCCGAGGAGGGCTGCCTCAGCCTGCCGCGGGTCTCGATGGACGTCGAGCGCCCGCTCTACGCCCGCTTCAGCGGCCGCGACGCCGAGGGGGCGCCGATCGTGATCGAGGCCGCCGGCCTTGAGGCGCGGGTCCTGCAGCATGAGATCGACCACCTCGACGGCGTCCTGATCCTCGACCGCACCCCGCGCGAACAGCGCAAGGCGGCGCTGCGGGCGCTGCGCGAAGGCGAGAGCTACAGCCCCTCCTCCGAGGAAGAGATCGACGAGGCCGACGAGCTGCGCGAGCCCCGCACCGACGCGTGAGGACCGCCTACCTCGGCACTTCGGACTTCGCCGCCACCGTGTTGCGGCGCCTCGCCTCCTCGCCCCACCGACCGAGCCTCGTCGTCACCCCGCCCGACCGTCGCCAGGGCCGCGGCCGCAAGGTGAAGCCACCGCCGGCCGCGATCGCCGCCGGCGAGCTGGGGATTGACCTGCTGCAGGCCGAGAGCGTCAACGAGGAGGGGGCGCTGGAGCGGATCCGCGCCGCGGCGCCGGAGGCGGTGCTTGTCTGCGCCTTCGGGCAGCTGATCCGCGAGCCGCTCCTCTCCGAGTTCCCGATGCTTAACGTCCATCCCTCGCTGCTGCCGCGCTGGCGCGGGGCGGCGCCGATCGAGAGGGCGATGATGGCCGGCGACGAGCGGACCGGCGTCTGCGTGATGCGGTTGACGGAGGGTCTCGACTCCGGCCCGGTCGCCCTGCGCGAGGAGACGCCGATCGACCCTGAGGAGGACTTCGAAGCGCTCTCCGCCCGCCTGGCGGCGATCGGCGGCGACCTCCTCGTCCGCGCCCTCGACCTGCAGGCCGCCGGGAAGCTCGAGTTCGCCGAGCAGGACGAGGCCGGGGTCACCTACGCCGAGAAGATCGAGCCCGGCGAGCGCCGCCTCGACCCGGAGCGCCCGGCGGCCGAGCTGGCGGCGAAGGTCCGCGCCCTGACCCCGCACGTCGGCGCCTATCTGGAGCTCGCGGGCGGGGAGCGGCTTGGGGTGCGCCGCGCCCAGGCGGTCGGAGAGCGTCTCGACCCCGGGAAGCTGGAGGAGCGCGAGGGCGATCTGCTGCTCGGCGCCGCCGAGGGTTCGCTCCGGCTCGAAGTCGTCCAGCCGGCCGGGGGCAAGCCGATGCCAGCCGACGCCTACCTGCGCGGGCACGAGCCGCCGCGCCTATGAGCCCCAACACCCGAACTGCATCAACTTCTACTTCTGCTGGGTGTAGAAGTTGATGCAGTTCGAGCGGGTTTCGCCGGCGCGCGCTCTGGCCTTCGCGACGATCCGCGCCAGCTTCGAGGACGGCGCTTTCACCGAGCGCGCTTTCCGGGCCGAGGCCGATCGTCTCGGCCTCACCGGTCGCGACCGCGCCCAGGCCCAGCGCCTCGTCTACGGCGCCGTGCAGCGGTGCGGCACCGCCGACGTCGCGATCGAAAGGCTGGCCGGGCGCTCGACCCGGCTGCTCGACCCGCCGGTCCTGGCGGCGCTCCGCCTCGGCCTCTACGAGCTGCTCTTCGCCGACGCCACTCCCGACCACGCCGCCGTCGACCAGGCGGTGGAGCTGGTCAAGAGCGCGGACGCCGCCCACGCTGCCGGTTTCGCCAACGCGATCCTGCGGCGGGCGATCCGCGAGCGGGCGCAGCTGACCGCCGCGCTGCTGGAGGACGACTCGACCCCGGCCGCTGCCGCGGTCGCCCACTCGGCGCCGAAGTGGCTGGCGGAGATGTGGTGGGAGGAGTTGGGCGCCGAGGCCGCGCGCGGCGTCCTTGCTGCCTGCAACGAGCCGGCGGAGGTGGCGATGCGGGTCAACATGCTGCGCACCGATCGCGAGGCGATGCTCGCGCGTCTCGGTGAGGCCGGGGTGGAGGTCCGGGTCCCCGAGGCGGGTTGGCCGTTGGATGTGCCTGAGGAGATCGCGATCGAGGGCCGCACCGGCGAGGCGGTGCCGGAGGCGATCGCCGCCGGCGAGCTGACGCCGCAGAGCCGCGGCTCGGCCGCCGTGGTCGAGATCCTCGACCCGCAGGAGGGCGACCACGTCCTCGACCTCTGCGCCGGGCCGGGGATCAAGACCGGCCAGATCGCCGAGCGGATGGGCGACCGCGGCGAGGTGATCTCGGTCGAGCTCGACCCCGACCGGGCCGCCGAAGTCGCCGCCCAGGCGACCCGGCTCGGCCTGCGCAGCGTCACCGTGATCGAGGCCGACGCGACCAAGGGGGCGATCGGGCCCGGCTTCGACCGGGTCCTGCTCGACGCCCCCTGCTCGGACCTCGGCGCCCTCGCCTCGCGCCCCGACGCCCGCTGGCGCAAGTCGCCGAAGACGATCGGGCGGCTGACCGAGGTCCAGGGCGAATTGCTGCGGAACGCGGCCGCGGTCCTGAAGCCCGGCGGCACCCTCGTCTACTCGACCTGCACGCTCTCCCGGCGCGAGAACGAGGCGCAGGTCGCGGCGCTGTTGCGCGCCTCCGAGGCGGGGGAGGTGCCGCCGCTGCGGCTCGACGACCTCGGCTCCCTGGCACCCGCCCTGGCCGCGCCCGCCGAGCGCCGCTGCCTACAGTTGCGGCCCGACCGCGACCGCACCACCGGCTTCTTCATCGCCCGGTTCAGCAGATGTGACTAATGGGATAGGGCATGATTAGGGCGATGAGCCACCCCAACCAGTCGACTCAGGGGGACTCGAACCCCCTGGGCCGCGCCCCATGCCCGAACTGCGGCGAGCCCTGGCTGCGCCCGACCCAGCTGCCCGGCAGGCTGCGCTGCGTCAACTGCCTGACCCGGTTCGAACTCGTCTCCCAGTGCCCCAACTGCGGCGAGCACCAGACGATCGCCAGGATGACCAACACCGCCGACATGGAATGTCAGTCGTGCGGCGCATCCATGCTCCGCGCGGCCTAGTCGGGCGTGGCTGGCAAAGACGCAGGGAGCGTGGCGTGCTCTGCACGCGAGCGACTGAGGACGCAGCCAGGCGCGTCCGAGTAGGCTGCGGCGCGTGAGCGAGCGCCTGCAGGAGCTAATCGCCCAGCCGCGGGTCGCGCCCTCGATCCTCTCCGCCGACATGGGCAGGTTGGGATCACAAGTCGCGGAGGTGATGGACGCCGGCGCCCGGGTCATCCACTTCGACGTGATGGACGGCCACTTCGTGCCGCCAATCACGATCGGGCCGCTGGTCCTCAGCGGGATCGCCGACCAGGTCCATGCGGCCGGCGGCGCCGTCGACGTCCACCTGATGATCGAGGCGCCCGAGCGCCAGATCGAGGACTTCGCCAAGGCCGGCGCCGACTCGATCACCTTCCACGAGGAGGCGACGCCGCACGCCCACCGCACCCTCGCTGCGATCCGCGAGCTCGGCTGCCTGGCCGGGATCGCGATCAACCCCGGCACCCCGGTCGAGGCCGTCGCCGAGCTGCGCGGGATGGCCGACATCGTCCTCTGCATGACGGTCAACCCGGGCTGGGGCGGCCAGTCCTTCATCGAGACCTCGCCGGAGAAGGTCGAGCGCCTGGCGCCGCTGGCCGGCAAAGCCGCGATCGAGGTCGACGGCGGAGTCGACGGCCAGACCGCCGCACCGCTCGCCGCCGCCGGCGCCCAGCTCTTCGTCGCCGGCTCAGCCATCTTCGGCGCCCAAGACCCGGCAGCTTCTTACACCGCCATCGCAGTTGCTGCCGGCGCCTCCTGAGTTCCTGGCAAAGCGGGCGGGGGTGTCCCCTTCTGGGTACTCAGCATGGAGCCGAGCCAACCCGGTCCGAGGCGTCAGCCAGGTGACTCTCCACTCGGCGGAGGTGCTCCCAGAAGGGGGACACCCCCGCCCGCACGCCCACGCGCGATGAGCGCCCCGGTCACCTCCTGCCACCAGGCCCGCTCGGAGGCGTCGACGTCCTCGCGTGCGGCGCGGCCCTCGCACCAGCCGGCCAGCGCCCGGCGGCCGCCGATCGCGACCAGGCCGGCGCTCAGCACCGCGTAGCGGCCGTCGGCGAGGGCGACCAGGTAGGCGCCCCGCTCGCTGCGGTCGCGCATCACCCTGACGATCGGGACGCCGTCGATCTCCTCGCCGAGCTCCCCGTCGCCGCGCGCCGGGCGAACGGTGAAGACCTGCGAGGCCCCCCGCCGCGGCAGCGCCGGCGGCGCCGGCCTCCCGATCGGCCCTTTCGCCCAGTGGCCGGTCAGGCCCTCGACCTCGTCGCGGAGCTCGCTGCGGACGAGGATGTGCAGCTCGTCGCCCTCCTGCAGCTCGGTCGACCCGCGCGGCGGCATCGCGTTGCCGTCGCGGACGATCACGTTGACCAGCGCCTCGCGCGGCAGTTCCAGTTCGCGGACCCGGTGGCCGGCGATCGCCGCTCCCTCCGGCACCCGGTAGGCGATCACGTCGCCGCCCATGCGGCGGATGCGCCCGGACTCCAGCAGCCGCCGCGGCAGCGCCGGCTCGTCGGTGGTCAGCCCCAGCCGGGTCGCCAGCGGCTCGAAGCTCGCCCCCTGGACCAGGGTCGAGGTGACGACGACGAAGAAGACGATCGCGAACTCTTCCTCGCCGCCGGCGATCCCGGCGACGACCGGGAAGGTCGCGAGCCAGATCGGGGTCGCGCCGCGCAGGCCGGCCCAGCCGAGCATCAGCCGCTCGCGCGCGTTCAGCGGCGCCAAGGCGGTGGCGGCGAAGGTCGCCAGCGGCCGGGCGATGAGGATCAGGACGGCGGAGAGCGCCAGGCCCTTCAGCGCCACGTCGTCGAGCTGGCTGGGGAAAACCAGCAGG